>SVTK01000003.1 GCA_015063805.1 Oscillospiraceae bacterium | reverse complement strand
GTTTCTTTTCCAACTCGCTATCCCAATGATAGCACATACAATAACATCCACACCATTCATCATTGTCCGAAAAGGCATCGTTATCAAAATAAGATAACCAATCATCCAATAATTCAATAGTCAGTTTACAAATAGATATTTCCATAATGATTCCTCCGTCAAATTCAAGTTTTACGAACTCTTTTACATATTCAGAATATCATAAGGATGCCAGTTTTTTATCGTGACTGTGTATATTTAGACGCAAAAACTTTCAAAAAATTCTATATTAAATCTATTATCTATTATACAATATAGTTATGAATATTTCAAGGTGTTGGTGAAATCGACGAAGATTATTTTATCAGCACAAAAGGTAAAAGGGATATTTCCCGCAATTACTTGACTTTTTTCGGCAGGAATGATATAATAAAATATCTATGGAAATCAACCAGAAAGGTTATGGTATACAACTATGCAATGGACTTCTCTCAACGATCTGCGGGAGAAATATCTCTCCTTCTTCGAGAGCAAGGGGCATCTTCGCCTCCCTTCTTACCCGCTGGTTCCCCAGGGCGACAAGTCGCTTCTGCTCATCAACTCGGGCATGGCACCCATGAAGAAATTCTTCACGGGTGAGGTTGTGCCTCCCCGCAACCGTGTCACCACCTGCCAGAAGTGCATCCGCACCCCCGACCTTGAGCGCGTGGGACACACTGCACGTCACGGCACCTTCTTCGAGATGCTGGGCAACTTCTCCTTCGGTGATTATTTCAAGGAAGAGGCAATCGCCTGGTCCTGGGAATTCCTGACCGAATGGCTGGAGATTCCCGGCGAGCTCCTCTGGCCCTCCATTTACGAGAATGATGATGAGGCATATGACATCTGGGCCAACAAGATCGGCGTTAACCCCGCGCACATCGTGCGCCTGGGCAAGGCCGACAACTTCTGGGAGCACGGCACCGGCCCCTGCGGCCCCTGCTCTGAGATCTATTTCGACCGCGGCGAAAAGTACGGCTGCGGTTCCCCCGATTGCAAGCCCGGCTGCGACTGCGACCGCTTCATGGAGATCTGGAACAACGTCTTCTCCCAGTTCAACAATGACGGCAACGGCAACTACACCGAGCTGGCACAGAAGAACATTGACACCGGTATGGGTCTTGAGCGTCTCGCCTGCGTCATGCAGGGCGTGGACAATATGTTCGAGGTAGACACCATCCGCCGTGTCATCGACAAGACCTGCGAGATCTCGGGCAAATCCTATGGCGACGATGCAGAGGATGATATTTCCATCCGCGTCATCACCGACCACTCCAGAAGTGCCATGTTCATGATCTCCGATGGCGTCCTTCCCTCCAACGAGGGCCGCGGCTATGTCCTCCGCCGCATCATCCGCCGCGCCTGCCGTCACGGCAAACTGCTGGGTATCAACCATCCCTTCCTGGTGGACACCGTGAATGTTTCCATCGGCGAGAGCTGTGGTGCTTATCCCGAGCTGTCCGAGAAGAAGGAAAAAATCCTGAAGGTCATCGCCATCGAGGAAGAAAAGTTCGATGCAACGGTCGACGCAGGTCTGGCCATCCTCTCCGAGCTCATCGAGAAGGCAAAGGCCGCAGGAGCTGACACCCTTTCCGGCGACGACGCCTTCAAGCTTTACGATACCTTCGGCTTCCCCATCGACCTCACCCGTGAGATCGCAGGCGAGGCAGGGCTTGCCATTGACGATGATAAGTTCAAGGCCCTCATGCAGGAGCAGCGCGACCGCGCAAGAGCCGCACGGGGCAGCATCAGCGGCTGGTCGGATTCCTCCAAGGATCTGCTCTCCGGCCTTCCCAAGACCGAGTTTGTGGGCTATACCGAAGATCACTGCGATGCCAAGGTTCTTGCCATCCTGGTGGACGAGGGTATGGTGGACGAGGTCTCCGAGGGCGAGTTCACCCTGATTCTGGACAAAACGCCCTTCTACGGTGAAGGCGGCGGCCAGGTGGGCGATGAAGGTGCAATCTGCGCTTCCGACGTCATGGCCAAGGTACTTGACACCAAGAAGACCGACGGCATTTACCTGCACATCTGCTCTGTCGTTACGGGAAGCATCCGCGTGGGCGACACTGTCATGGCACAAATCGACTGCCAGCGCCGCCGTTCCATCATGCGTAACCACTCTGCCGCACATCTGCTGCAGAATGCACTCCGCGAGGTCCTGGGCGACCACGTTGAGCAGGCAGGTTCCTATGTTTCGGATACCGTTTGCCGCTTTGACTTCACCCACTTCAGCGCCATGACTGCTGAGGAAATTGCCAAGGTCGAGCTGCTGGTCAACGCTGAAATCATGGCTGCCGGTATCGGCTCCATGACCGAGATGCCCATTGAAGAGGCAAAGAAGATGGGCGCTATGGCCCTGTTCGGTGAGAAGTACGGCGATGTGGTTCGCGTGGTTCGCATGGGCAGCAAGTCCATCGAGCTCTGCGGCGGTACCCACTGTGCAAACACCGGTGAGATCGGTCTGTTCAAGATCGTCTCCGAGTCCTCTGTAGCCGCAGGCGTGCGCCGCGTTGAGGCCGTTACCGGCTGCGGCGTGCTGGAACTGATCGCCCAGAAGGATGCTCTTCTTCACGACACCGCGAAGGCACTGAAGGCCCAGAATGTCAACGACGTGGTCATGCGCGCAGGTCAGCTCCAGGATGAGCTGAAGTCTGCACACCACGAGATCGATGCCCTCAACGGCAAGTTGGCCGCTTCCCGTGTGGACGATCTGCTGAACGGCGCTGCACAGATCGGTGCGGTTCGCCTGGTTTCCGCCCGCTTCGACGGCATGAATGTGGACAGCGCACGCACCCTCAGCGATGCCATCAAGGCTAAGGCTGCCGACGCGGTCATCGTTATCGGTATCGTCAATGACGGTAAGATCAACTTCATCGCGGGCTGCGGCAAGGATGCTGTGGCAGCCGGCGCTCACGCAGGCAAGCTGGCATCTGCCGCTGCTGCTGTGACCGGCGGCAAGGGCGGCGGCCGCCCCGACAACGCCATGTCCGGCGGTAAGGATGTTAGCCTGGTGAATGCAGCACTTGAGGCTGTTCCCGCCGAGCTGGAGAAGCTGCTGAAGTAATTTCCAGAATTTTTAATCTAAATAAAAAACATTTCCGTTGAGAATTCAACGGAAATGTTTTTTTATTGATCAGCCATCAAGAGAAACACCTTTGAATTTTGCAAGTTCTGCGGCAATAAAACGCTCCATATAAGGCAGAACCAGCCTCATGCCCTCTTCGTTGAGATGACTTTCATCACTTGGCCCAATACAGTACTGCGCCCGAAAATTTTTATCGATCATATTGACACCTGTGACTTTCGGATCTGCCGCATAGAGACATACAATCCTGTCATCATTGCGGTACTTCACGATACTTCGCATCGCGTTTGCATAATCCACATTACCAAGTCCGGTCTCTGCGACCCTTCCAGCCGAATTCCAAGGTGTAATCAGGATAATCAACGCATTGGGATAGGTATCCAGCATGCTGTCAAGCATGATATTGATCGCACCCCTGAAAGTTTGAGGTTCTCGCGAATCAATCCTGCCAAGAGGAGTCGCAAACGTGCGATCATTTCGCCCTCCCTCAAGAAGAATCACATCGGCATCCCCCTTCTCCATCGTGGTGAAGCGCTCAACCATTGGGTAGTTCGAGGTTATATAATTGGCCATGGTACTTCCGCCAATGCCGTAATTTACATAATGCATCGCATATTTTTCGCCCAGCAGATTTACCCATGTGTTCCGCTTCCCTATGATTGAACCACCGAAATAACTGTCCCCCATGGCATACAAGGTAATGCCGTCCAAAACACTGTAAAAATCTGCTTGTGTTTGGTGAAGAAAATAGTCGGCGGATATTGCAAGGTGTGTATTGTCGGCGGGGTCAACAACGGAGTGAATAAAAGATTCAACCGCAATGGAGGTGAGGTAATCATTGGAGCCGATCATAACCAGCTTATTCCCCATGAGACACACTTTGTATTCACCAGGCTCAAGCGTTTCAAGGACTTCTCGGCTTTCTTTTCTGTTGGTTGCACCGATCAGAATTTCGCAGACACCGTCACCGGATTCTTCTGCCGTATCATCCCGCAGCACAAAATCCACATTATATTTTTTACTGATTGCGTCGCAAAGCGTTTTCCCCGCATCTTTGACAAAAGCCTGAGATTTTTTCGGACACACAATCATGTAATCCGTCTTCCCCTGTTCAGCGAGAAAAACCTCTGTGTCAGGATCCAACTCAGCAGTTGTGGCGGCAGGTTCGGCTGTCGTAGCGACCGGTTCGGCTGTTGTGGCGGCAGGTTCGGCTGTTGTGGCGGCAGGTTCAGCTGTTGTGGCGGCAGGTTCGGCTGTTGTGGCGGCAGGTTCAGCTGTTGTGGCGGCAGGTTCGGCTGTCGTAGCGGCCGGTTCGGCTGTTGTGGCGGCAGGTTCGGCTGTTGTGGCGGCAAGTTCAGCTGTTGTGGCGGCAGGTTCGGCAGTTGTGGCGGCAGGTTCAGCTGTTGTGGCGGCAGGTTCAGCTGTTGTGGCGGCAGGTTCGGCTGTTGTGGCGGCAGGTTCGGCTGTTGTGGCGGTAGGTTCAGCTGTTGTGGCGGCAGGTTCAGCTGTTGTGGCGACGGTCGGCTCGGCAGTTGTGGCGACAGAACCATCCAATTTGCCGCTGCAAGCGCCAAACAAATGAACCAAAACACATGCAATCAACATCACGGCAAATATTTTTTTCACAGGAATTTCCCCTTTTCTGCTTTTTCATTTTTTCCATTATATCACACAGCCAAACAAAAATCAAGCAATCAAAAAACAGGGCGGACCGAAGTCCGCCCTGTGGGGTGCAGAACAAATTCTGCGAAGGTTTACGATTAGCCGGTGATACCCGAGCGCTCGATACCCTGAATGAGGTAACGCTGGCAGAAGAGGTACATAACCACCAAAGGAAGGATGATCATGATACCGCAGGTATTACGAATTGCAGCGTAATACAGGTTCTGGCCTGCGTAGTTGGTCTGCAGGGATTTCGGAATGCTGATAATGTCGGGCATCAGCGTGGTCTTAGTGGTGGTAAAGAAGAGCGTGGTATAGAAGTCGTCAGTCCACTGCCAGGAGAAGGCGAACAGGAATACCGTGATCATCATGGGCACCGACAGGGGAAGGATGATCTGGATGAAGGTACGGAGAGTACCCGAACCGTCGATGTAGGCCGACTCCTCAAGTTCATCCGGCACGCCGCGGAAGAACTGACGCAGCATGAAGATGTACAGACCGTTCTTAAAGCCCAGCGCACCGATAGACATGATAATCAGAGGCCAGAAGGTGTTGGTCAGGTTCAGATCGGTGAAGGGGAGAAGGCTGATCGACTCAGTAACGCCGCCACCCAGGAGTTTGAAGATACCGAAAATGTCAAAATAACGGAACTTCATGAACAGGGAGAGCTGCAGGGTCTGGTGCGGCACGACCATGGTCAGGATCACTGCAAGGAAGACCAGTGCATTACCCTTGAACTTAAACTTTGCAAGACCGTAAGCAACCAGGCAGCAGACGAAGGTCTGGATCAGCGCGGTGGAAACCGAGAGAAGAAGGGTGTTCCAGAAAGCTTCCAGATAGCCCAGCTCAGTAACAACTGCCTTGTACATATCCAGGGTGAAGTGCTTGGGGATCAGTCGAACCGTAACGTCTACGAAATCCTCAGGCGCCATGAAGGAACCTGCAATCTTCGAGAAGAAGGGGAAGAGGATAACGTAAGAGATACCGAGAAGAAGAACAAAGCGGAAGATGAACCAAACGAACTTCTGCAGGAAGAAGGTGGAGATGAACTTCGCCTTCAGTCTTTCCTTAAGGGGAGTTCTCTCAAACTCAACCTTGATCTTGTTCTTGGTTTCTTTCATGACCGCGGGGGCTTTTTGCATATTTTGTGCGTCCATTGTTTCCCCTCCTTAATCCCTTCTCTGGTAGAAGACATATGCCGACATGATACCTGCCACCACAGCGATGATCAGCATGACAATCAGGAAGTACATCCAGGACATTGCCGAAGAAATTACGTTACCGTCGGTGGTATTGTAAATTCCGGAAATGAAGGTCATGACTTGGTTGGACTCGGTGGTGAAGGAGTCGATGATGGTATAAATGCCGTTTACCAGGATCATGGGACTGATCATCGGGAAAGTAATCTTCCAGAAGGTTTCCCATGCGCTTGCACCGTCGATCTGACAGGACTCATAGATCGCGGTAGAAATAGACTGCAGACCGGCGAGGAAGATCAGCATCTGTACGCCGGAACGGTTAACAATATTGTAGATATTGTTAATCATGGTAGTAACGTAGGTTACCAGCTCTGTACCGACCTTCATGTTGGCGAACAATCGTTCAACGTCCAACGCTGATACAAGGTCGGTAGCCACGCTTTCTCCCGAACCGTCGTTGATACCGCTGGCAGAATCCATGTACTCGTTCAGGGTGTTCTGCGCATCGATGGACTCCATCAGACCGGTGGACAGGATAACAGGGATAAAGAAGATTGCGCGGAATGCGGCACGGCCAACCATCTTCTGGTTGAGCAGCACTGCCATAAAGAGCGAGAAGATAACGATTGCGGGAATATCGAAGGCGAGCTGCTGCAGACCGCTGGTCAGGGTTCTGACGAAGTCAGGGTCAACGAAGAGCGCTTCCTGGTAGTTCAGAAAACCAACCGGTTCCAGCTCGAAGCCGCCGCCGATGATAGGTCTCATGCGATAAAAGCTGAGGCGAATTGACTCGAAGATAATCGGGACATACAGGATAAGGAAGCTAAGCACGAAGGGGAGGACAAAGAACCATCCCGCACGGGACTTGCGCTTATCCAGAGAAGCGTAGCGCTTTCTCTTCTTTGCGGGCTTAACCGCAGATTTTGTATTCGTCATATTCACACCTCTCTTTCTTAGTTGACTCTAACGTAACCATAGGCATCCAGGGTGTAAGTCTGCCCCTCGTCCTCGACGGTTACAGCAAAGTTATTGTAGTTGAGGTAGAAGACCACGCCACCCTCGTAGGTAACCTTCACGATGCTGCCATCGTCGGAGGTGTACTTGGTGTACTGGTAGCCCTCTTCCTCCTTGGAATCGGTGGGCTCTTCAGGGATTTCTTCCTCGGGCAGAGAAGGAACATATTCCTCACCCAGCTCCTCGGCCTTGCGCTTCTCGCGCTCTTCCTTCATTGCAGCCTTGCGAGCCTCTTCCTCTTCCTTAGCCTTGGCCTCGGCCTCAGCCTCGAGAGCGGCCAGGCGGTCGGCCTCGATCTCATCGGGATCAGGTACGCGCTCACCGATCATGTAATCGTGGGCCATGATCAGCTTGGTCTGCAAGTCACGGGTAGCACCGTTGAGCTCATTGTACAGCTCTACCAGCTCCTCGAACCAGATGTCATAGCGGATGGAGTAGTACTTACTGAACTGGAAGTCTTCCTTGAGCTTGTTGGTGTTGTCATAGGACAGGGTGAAGTACAGGGTTGCACCGTTCTCGATGGCCTTCAGCATATCGTAGCGGATATCACCGGCCATATTGATCGGCGCGCCTGCGAAATTGATGGAACCGTGGTACAGCATACCGTTACCGGGGAATGCGCGGCTTGCCTTCAGGAAGCGGCTGGAATCCAGCGGTACATTGAGCAAGTGGTCAACATAAGGCAGCGCGTATGCGTTACCCACATCAGCCATAACCTCAGCGTAATCGGTGCTGATCTTCTTGAGCAGGTCAACGGTGAACTCCTTGTCGTCCTCACGGTTGTAAGGCTCATCTTCGTCGAAGTCGGAGTTCAAGTCAGATGCAAGCGTAGAAACCGAGATACCGGTGTTGCCGTACTTCTGATACTTCTCGTTGAACTTAGTGTAGAAGTAGTCGAAGTATGCGGGAGAGATTGCCATCTCACCGTACGCCTCGAAGGACTGGAAGGTTGCACTGTAGTAACGCTTCATGGTGTACTGGTTGTTGATGGTCTTAACAGCGTGCTTCTTGAGGTTCAGCGCATCGAAGAGGCCGTTGCTGGAGGAGTAGGAGAAATCGAACTCAGGGAAGAGACCGAAATCCTTCTCGTTTGCATAAGCAACCAGCTCCTCAAAGCCCTTGTTGCCGCCGACCGACTTTTCCCACTTCAGGTTGGCAGGCAGCTCACTGTAGAGACCGCCGTTGGCGAAGCCGGTAAGTCGGAAGTTGATGTTGGTGATACCCTCTGCTGCGAGTTCATCATACATGGTCTTGACATTCTCGAAGGTGGTGAGAGGAGTCATGACGTTCACAGGAACAGACATGATCTTCTCCAGGGTTTCGAGAGTACCGAAGGATTCGATATAGAGCGGGATATCTTCCTTTACATCTTCCGCGGTGAGACGGGTAAGAACGCCCTTGTCGAACCAATAGTCACGGACAGCGCGAATGATACCGTCATCGGTAGCGGGATAGTAGTCGGATGCACCCAGGCCCTTCTCTGCTGCGATGGTCTCATCGGTCAGCATGAAGACGCGGAGTCTGAAGTTGCCGACGAACTTACGCTCGGAAACAACGGTCCAGGTTGCGTTGGAACCGACCGAGATTGCGTCGCGCAGGTTATAGGAGTCCTTCGGACGGGGAACGATACGGGTGGTAACCGAGTGGTACATATGGAGAGAACCACCGTGGATGGAGGAAATCTCAGCCAGCGACTCGCCCTCTTCAATGAGAACGGCGATACCGCGGTCTTCCTTGTACTCCTCGCGGACAGTCTTGGTACCGTTGACGGTCTGAATGGTCTCGCCGGTAACAGGATCAACGGTCTCCTCGATGTTGTCCACCTTCTTGGAGATGGTCTTCTCGATGTTCTCCACGATACCGTAGACGGGAAGCGTCATGGGCTCGAAATGAGCACCGGAGATGTTGTGGTATGCATAGTCCAGACCGTAGAGCTTATTGGTCAGGGTAGTAGAGGAAACCTTGGCGATGTCCTCAAAGCGGATGGTTGCGCCCGAACCGTCGGGGAAGTAGGTGAAGCCCTTGTTGGGGCTGGCACCTGCGCCCAGGTAGGGGAGGATCTGCACGTCGGTGAGCTGATACTCAGACTCATCGAAACGCAGGCCGTTGAAGGGAACGCGGATCTGCAGGCCCCACTCATCGAGGGTGTACTCGATGGCAAGACGGAAGAGTGCGGGGGCACGGCTGGTGCCTTCGTACTCGGTCTCTGCGTGAACCTCCTCCAGCACCTCGTAGGTGAAGAGAGGACACCATTCCTTGATGTAGTTCTCCAGCAGGCGGAGGTCGTTGCTGGAAATGGTGGACTCGATGCAGTAAACTGCCATCTTCTTGGTGATGGGGAACTTGTTCTGCAGCTCCTGAGCTGCACGCTCAGAGGTCTGTTCCTTCAGGTCAAGGAGCTGATAGAACGAAGTCATTTTGGAAAGTGCCCAATCGTCATCGATCAGCGCCAGGATCTCATTCTCAAAGCGCTCCTTGCGGATGAGACGGGGAACCAGAACGCGGGTCTCTTCGCGACCGATGGTGTACTCAACGCGCACACCGTTCTTGATGCTCTCCACGTTGATCTGACCACGGAGTGCAGATTCCTTATAGCTGTAGAAGTACTTTTCCTGGTCGTTATCGGTGTAGCGGATAATGACCTGGGACATCAGCTGCTCCTTGATGGAGTTAGAACCGTTGGAGTCGCCGATGTTGTAGGGGTTGGTGAACACCGTCTGACCGGTGGCCAGGTTGGTGCATGCAACCTCACCGGAGTAGTAGTCCGCATAGAGGCGGTACCCGTGGAGATTATCGACCATGATATCCATGGTTTTCAGCTTATCTGCGTCGGTTACATGGGTCTGGAGAATATAGTTGATGACTTCGTGTTCGACACCGCCCTTACCCAGGTAGGTGTCCTCATCAACCATCGTAACCGCGCTCACTTCAAACACCGTGAGCGAACCGACCAGCATCAACGCAGCTAAGAGGGCCGATATAATTCTAAACTTTTTCATTAAATCTTTCTCCTATCTGTTCGTTAGAGTCGGTAGTTGATCTCGATGATGATGTTCGAAATGAAGCTGACGATCTTACCCAACAGAGTCGAGAACAGGATGCCCACGAACATGATGAAGACCATGCCCACGATGGTGCACAGGCAGATCACCAGGTTCTTGGTCAGCGTGTAGTCGTGTGTTACCATCATACCGAAGAAGATCAGAAGGATCGCCCAAATGAAGGCGAAGTCTGCCAGCAGGTTAACCAGCGTAACTTCACTGGTGGTAACAAAGTTGGATGCGATGGTGGAGGGGATGATCAGCAGAGGCAGAGGAATCAGAGAGTAGCTGGTTGCAATGAAGATATCCTTGAGGCTGCCTTCACCGTCGAACAGGGTGGTCAGACACCAGTTAGCAACGACCCACAGGAAGAAGGGCACCAGCACCGAGATTGCCTGGGCAAAGACGGTGGTATAAATGCCGCGGGGATTCATGATATAACCGGTACCGATTGCCTGGTAGAAGAAGGTGAGAATAACGACGACAAGATATACAATCGCCGCGCGAACCGAACCGCGTTTCTCATGCTTCAAATCCCAGAAACCGTCAAAGGGATGCATCATCAAATGGAAGCCGAAGAGCAGCTCTTCCTTGAAGGTACGCTTGCCGCCCTTGGTAGCTGCGCGGAGGTTAATCTTGCCGGCGTAACGGAGGAAGAGGACGAGAGCGGTGATCACCACAGCCGCGATCACAGGAATCAGCAGGATGTACTTCTCGATCCAGCCCTTGCGCAGTTCCTTGTACGCAGAGGAGTAGTTGGCTACGTCGTAAGCGGACTTGTAGTACTCAAGCGCTTCCTCGTAGTTGGCATCACGGTAGAGTGCCTGACCGATACCAATATAAGCAGTATCGAAGTTGGAGTTACGCTTCAGAATCTCGGTCCAGTCATCAACTGCCAGCTCATACTGACGGTTGTTCTGGTGCTCGAGAGCACGGATCAGGGTATCACCGTACTCGGTGCGCTTGAAAACGGTGAAGTTATCCGCCGTCTTGTCCAGCAGAAGCATGGTGTCGCCCTGGTAAACCACAGCCTCGATGGAGGAGAGGTTACCCAGCTGCTGCCCCTTGTCACCGAAGGCGAAAAGGAGGTTACCGTCGAAGTCGTAGGTGAAGACCTTCTGACGCTTCTCATCGATGATGGACCAGGTACCCTCGGGGCCAACCGCAACGTCGATGATGCGGGATGCGCCCCTGATGTCGGCAGTCACGCTGCTATCCACCTGAACCTCACCGGAGGGAGCGAAGAAGCCGTTACGACGCATGATCTCGGAACCGGCCGCGTTCAGCATCTTAACCGGCGCATAGTCACCGGCCTTGGTTCTGATGGCGGACTGCTGCTTGCTTTCCTCAATGGACGAAGTGGTGACATAAATGAAGCCTTCGTCATTAATGGTGATATTGTTAAACTCGGTAGGGATATAGGACTGAGTCAGTTCACGCTGTGCCTTGGTCTGGAAGCGTCTCCAGATGATGTCCAGGATGTTAGCGTAAACCTTCTGTGCACCGATAAAGCCGGTGAACTCGCCCTCTTCAGTCATCACGATGATACCCTGGTAGGTGGTGGAGGATACCACGTAGAGACGGCCGTACTGGTCAACGGCAAGGGCGACGGGCTTGTAAACGGCACCCTCAGCAAAGAGGTCAGACTCAGGCTGGGGAATAATCTTCTTAAAGTTACCCTCGAGGTCGAAGGTCACGATACGGTTGGCATCGGTGTCGGCCACGAAGATGGTGTCATCGTTAACGAAAACACCGGAGGGAGCGGTAAGCTCATCGGGAACGCCCTGGTCATTGATGAACTTCTTGGCGCCGATGCTGAACTTCAGCTTGTAGTAACGGTCAAGCACATGAACCATGTTGTTCTTGGCATCGACCAGATACACATTGAGATCCTTGTCCACGAACAGGTCGCGGGGATCGTCAAAAGCCTTGGCCAGCCCCATGTATGCGGAGTTGACCGTCATAACAGGGGTGTACGCATCGGGAGAGTTCAGGGGCATACCGTCGATGGAGTAGGTATAGGTCTGATAAGGCTTTGCTGCACTGACCGGCACTGCAAAGAGCATGATTGCAGCGAAAACCAATGCAATTACACGAACGATTTTATTCATTGGTTTCCTCCTTAATCCTTCATACCGCTGGAGCCCATGGTCTCGATGATGTTCGACTGCGAGATAATGAAGACGAGAATCGGGACCATCATCATGACCACCGTGGAAGCTGCGGAAGCACCCGCACGCTTGATACCACCGGCCATGATCTGCTGGATAGCGTAGTTAAAGGTTTTCAGCTGCTCAGAGTGGATATAGATCGATGCACCTTCATTCCACAGATCCTTGAAACGGTAGATGATGAGGGTAAGCCAAGCGGGCTTAACCATGGGCATTGCGATAACCCAGAAGGTCTTAAGCTCACTTGCGCCGTCCAGTCGGGAAGACTCAAGAACCGCGCCGGATACGTTGGTATCCATGAACTGCTTCATCAGGTACAGACCAAGGGTGGATGCAAAACCGGGGATAATCACCGCTGCATAAGTATCAACCCAACCGAACCAAGACATAACGATGAAGTTAACCAGCGAAGTAACGGTGGCGTGGAACATCAGCGAGGTACGGATGGTGGTGAACATAAACTTGCCGCCGGGGAACTTAATCTTCGCGAAGGCGTATGCAGCCAGGGATGCGAAGAACAGGTGTCCTGCGGTACCAACAACCGAGATAAACACGGTGTTGAAGATGTAGCGGGAGAAGGGAACCCAGGAGTCGTTCATCAGGGTGAACAGATCCTTGAAGTTCTTGAAGGTGGGCTTAACCACGTAGAAGCGAGGGGGGAACATCCACAGCTCGTCAAGGGGCTTCAGCGACTGCATCACCACATAAAGCATGGGCAGGAACATGAATGCACCCAGGATAACGAGCATGAAGACGATACCTGCGTCACCGCCGGCCGAGCGGTTCAGGACAACTTTATGTTTTCTTGTTCTCAGTTTTGCCATATCATTGTCCCACCTTTGAGAGAATTTTCTTTACCAGCATATTGGCACCGATCATGATAGCGAAGAGTACGACTGCGATGGCCGACGCATAACCAACCTCGAAACGCTGGCTGCCGTAGTCTTCCAGACAGTGCATGATGGTGTGTGCGGCATAGTCAACAGACGGGAAGCCGCAGAGTGCGGTAACGACGCCGCCGAAGCCGAAGGTGCTGGTGATGGACATGATTGCACCGAACATCAGCTGAGGCTTCATGGACGGGAGGGTGACATACCAAAGCTCCTGCCAACGGTTGCGGATACCGTCAACCGCGCCTGCCTCATACATGGAGCGGTCGATACCCTGAAGACCGGCGATGAAGGACAGGAAGGAGGTACCAAGGGAGGTCCAAAGTGCGACCACGATACACAGAGGCATAACCCACTGTGCCGACTCGAAGAACTGAATCTCCTTGGTGATCAGACCAAGCTTGAGCAGAGTACCGTTGACCCAGCCGTATGCGTCACCCGAGAAAAGGGTACCCCAAATCAGGTAAACCTGACCGGAAATAGAGGGGGCATAGAAGATCAGCGTTACCACCGCACGGATTCTCGGCGAAAGCTCATTGATGAACCATGCAACCATCAGGGACATCAGGTAAGATGCGGGACCGACGATGCAGGCGAACACGAAGGTGTTCGAGCAAGCCAGGATGAAGATATCATCATCCAGGAACAGGCGGATGTAGTTATCCAAGAACAGAAAACGCGGGGGCTCGAGGAGGTTAAATTCGGTCAGACTCAAGAACATTGAGAAGACGACGGGCACAACGGTGAAGATCGTAAAGAGGATAACATAAGGTGCAACCATGAAGTACGCGACCTTATTGCGCTTGATCTCCTTCCACGTCCACTGCGCGCGCGTCATGTCCTTGCGGGAAACCGCTTTCGGTGCTGCCGTTTTTTGTGACATTTGCGCTCTCTCCTTATTCTAAATTTCTTTATTCGTTAGATCAGCTGCTTATTCTGCCGCGCCGCCGTTCTGGGCAGCCTCAAGGTCGGCCAGGGTCTGACCAAGCTCAAGCACGGGCAGGCCGAACTCGTTTCTCTTACGGGTAATCTCCTTATTGATCGTGGGGATGTAGGACAGGAGCTGTTCTACAGGATCCGCCTTGCTGTTGTAGGCAGCCAGGAAAGCGAAGTTGGTGTAACGGTCAAGGATGTAAGAGCCGGGATAGTTCGGGATAGAAGCAAGATTGTTGAACTGAAGTGCAAGGTTCTCGTATTCCGAGGTGGTCCAGGGCAGCGACTCAAGTGCCTTCTCGTTGGCCGTTGCGTGCTTAGCCGAAGGACCGAGGATTGCAACCATTTCATTGGAGTAGTCGCGCTGGCATTCAGCACCGACGTGCCACTTCATGAACTCCCAGGCACCCTCTTCGTTGTCACAGCCGTTCATCATAACGATTGCGGAAACCGTAGAAACCGATACGTTGTTGATGTTGCCGTCCTTATCCACGATACCGGGCAGCGGGACGAACTCCCACAGACCACGGATCTCGGTGGCGAAGACGATGAGCTGGTTGTAGGTTCCGTTGTAGGCGGCGATACCGATGGGCATCTCGCCGGTACGGAAGCGGTTTGCAAAGTCGTACTTATAGGGGAAGGAATACATGGTGAACATATTACACATCATCTCAAAGGACTCAAGCGCAACGTTGGAGTCGAGGTTGATGCGCATACCGTTGTCAGCGAAGAGCTCGCCGCCCATCTGGTACAGGAACATCTTGTAGTCCTTGGAAAGACCGATGGTCATGTTGTTCGCCTGAAGGATCGGCACAGCAGCGAGGATATCGTCCCAGGTCTTGGGAATGTCGATACCCAGCTCAGCCAGGATATCCTTGCGGTAGAACATCATGGGGAAGCTCTGGGTCTCGGGCAGACCGTAGTAGTGGAAGACGCCCTCAGCGTCCTCGATACCCAGAGGAAGCATCGCTGCCTCATTAAAGTCAACCAGGGTCTCTTCAAAGCCCTCGAAATCCTCAATGGGCTTGATGGCGCTTCGGATTGCGTAGTTGATTACGTCGCCCTGGCCGAGACCGATGTAAACATCGGGACCCATGTTTGCCAGAACGGAAGGAAGCAGCGTACCGCCCGCAACCAGCTTCAGGTTGACGGGAATACCGGTCTTGGGAGTGAAGTCGTTGTTGATCAGGTTACGGATAACCTGAGTCTGGTCACGGCCGTAAGCCAGCCAAACCTCAACCGCATTCTCATCCGTGGAGGTATCGGTAATCGCACCCATACGGTTGTAGTTACGGAAGAAGGACTGGAAGAAGGACTGGATCTCAAAGCCGAGGGCCGAGAAGAAGCCAGCCTCTGCCTTGGGCAGCTTATTGCCCGCGGGCTGGATCACGATGTAGTCGAGACGCAGGGGCTGGGACTTCATGTCACCGACCCAGGTACCAAGCGAACCGATGTAGGACTTCATCTGCTCCAGGTTCTTGGCCACCTCGTCCTCATCGCTGCCCATACGGTCAAGCAGGAATGCGACCTTATCCAGGGTAGCGGTGTTGGAACCCTTGGTGCCGGCCAGGTCAGACAGCATCGCGGAAACGCCCTCGATGGTCTCGGACTGGATGATCATGTCGATGATGGTATCGGGCATGATGCGGGAGAAGCCGTAGTCACGGTACTCGTCAGGGGTTGCGCCGGTGAGCTTCAGAATCTCCAGGTAGTCGGCATTGATATGGCTCAGTGCGTTGTCGATGTCGCGGATGACTTCGCCCATCTCACCCAGGGCAACCTCAAACTCAATGGTGTAGGTCTTACCGGCCTCGAAGTAGAACTCAAACTCAGTGGTGCCGTCATTGAGGGGAGCGGTCTGCCAATCGGTAGAGTAGTTGAAGCGCAGACTGGTTGCTTCCTTGAAAGGAACCTCGCCGTTGATACGGAGAGTACGGGAAACAAACATACCGTCAAGCAGCTCCTGCTTGAAGCGGGGAACGATCTGATACAGACCGCTCTCGGGAACCGTGAACTCGTAACGGATCCACTGGCCTGCATTCTGCCACTTATCACCGCCGATGGTGTTCAGCAGGCTGCGGGAAGCATCCTGAGGAACGGTGGCAGCAGAAGTTCTGTCCTCGATGGGATAGATGGTCTGAGAAGAGGTAGCAACGGGGTACTCAGCCTCAAAGCTGACCACGCTCTCAGCAGATGCGGGCTTGTAGCCCTTGGCATCATACTCTGCCTTGATCTCAGCATAGGGAACCAGGTCCTCATGTGCAACCAGATGGATGCTCTTTACGGTGATGGGCTCATTAACTGCCTCAAGAGACAGAATATTCTCGCCCTTTTCCAGAACGAACTCAAAGCTCTCGGTGTAGAAACCGTCGGCATCATGGAGTTCATAAGTACGCCACTCGGGGGTCTGGTTCATCGTAGGACGGAGCTCGTTGCGGTCGATATCGGCACGGAAGAGGCGGCCCTCTTCATCCGGCTCCTCATACTGGTTCTTCCAAACCTTCGTCATGGTCAGATAACGGGCTTCGGCAAAGGGAACCTTACCGTTGATCATAAAGATACGCTCAGCGGAAGCAACCTTACCTTCATCGGGATAATACTCCAGCACAATGCTGTACTTCGCGGTGGAGGGGATATTCACCTTCCACGAAGCGGTTCCGACGCTGGGCAGGTGCAGACCCTTTTCGCCGGCCCACTCCTTCACCTCTACTGCAGCATCGGTATTACCCTTATCGTAATCAAGGGCATTGATCACGATATCCTTTGCAGCCCTTGGAACATCTGCGTTTTCTTCCAAGTACTCCTCATACGAAATCGCATTAAGCAGCTCTCTGATCTCATCAATGGTCTGATCGGTAACCGACTGCCCGTCATCAGCTGCGCTGACACCGAGCATAGAACCGCTCAAAACCGTGAGGATCGCCAGAAGAAGAGCTGTTAATTTTCTGAATTTCGCTTTCATCATTCACTTTTCCTCCTACCAAGATTTTTCCGCAGCTCTGCCTTGCAGGCAGCCTGCGAATGAGGGATACAACTTGCCATCAACAATGCCCTGCGGTTTTCCGCACCGGTCTTCTGTTTATTCTTTCGCGCGGAAACCGAAACCGGGCATTTCCACCTCCCTATAAACAGTCTGCACCGCCAAGACCCCGAAGGGCTGTCCGCCGCGTAAACTATTTATATGAAAGAATAAGCCGTGTTATTTGTACTTTTCCGCTGCAGCTGTACAGAGCGCAGATTCCCCATAGCAGCCGCAATCAAGCGCACAGCAAAAAAGCCAAACAAACATTACCTATACGCCCTGAGATGCCAAAGCGCACAGCATTATTGGTATGCAATTTTCTGTCGGGAAGGGCAGAAACCCCGTCCAGAACAGAAAGAAAAATCAGGGTTTTCGGCACGGTATCGGCAATACATACCCTCTACCCTAAATTTTTCATACAAATATGATAGCACAGCCTCACAAAAATGTCAAGGGCGGCAAAATATACACAGATCGTACATTTTTCCTTCACTTGGCCGTCTCAGCGTCTTCAATCCAATCGACCGTGCAGACCGAATTTTCACGAAAAGTGCGCAAAAAAACGGCGCTAATCTTAATTTTGCGAGAAGTAAGTTTTATTTACGTTATTTTGCAAACACTCCCCCATAAATCGGCGTTATTTCGCCTGTTTTTTTCCGTTTTTCTCGCTTTGGCAAAGAAGAAAATTTAGGTTGTCAATTACATTTACCCGTCGAAACTCGCCCCACTACAGGTTAGGTAATCCCAAAAACTTTCAAACGATAGTCATTCTGCACAAATTCAGCCTCGAATTTTCTACACCTGTACAAAATAGACAAATTGTTTTTTTGAGGCGCAAAAATGAAATCATTCCCTTCGATTTTTGAAATTACTGGGACGATTTATCCTTATTTTACCATTTGGAATATTTTTTTCCATCGCTGATTTTCCCGACATCTTTTTCATTCTCTCTCTTCATATCTCTCCGTTTGTCCCCTTCCATCCCCCTCTTTTTCGGGCAAATACGGCAGATTCTCTTGACAAATTCCTGTGTTTTTTTTATAATAGTCTCGTATATTCATTTAATTTTGACGGAGGACATCACAATGGCTGAATATTATCTTGGCATTGACCTGGGCGGCACCAACATCGCCGTCGGTCTGGTAGACCAATCCCATAATATGTTGGCGAAGATGAGCACCCCCACCCTGGCAGAGCGCACGAGCGAAGCGATTATTGCCGATATCGCGGCAGTTTCCCTTCGCCTGCTGAAGGAAAAAGGGCTGGATCCCCGGGATGTGCAGGCCGCGGGCATCGCTGCCCCCGGCATTGCCGACGGCAGGACCGGCATGGTGATGTACTCCTGCAACCTTCCCTTCCGCAAGACCCCCATCTGCGCCATGCTGGCCGAGCAAATGGGCATCCCCCGAGTATATTTGGACAACGATGCCAACGCCGCGGCCTGGGGCGAGGCCGTCGCCGGCGCGGCCAAAGGCACCGCCGACTCGGTGATGATCACCCTGGGCACCGGTGTGGGCGGCGGAATCATCATCAACCACCGCATTATTTCGGGCTTCAACGCCGCAGGGGGCGAGCTGGGTCATATCGTCATTGAACAGGGCGGACGTCCCTGCGCTTGCGGGCGTCGGGGCTGCTGGGAAACCTACAGCTCAGCCACCGGTTTGGTCAATCTCACCCGAGAAAAGATCGAGGAATGCCGCCGCATCGGCCGTAAGAGCTTGATGATCGAAATGTTGGCTGCAGACGGTAAAGTTTCGGGCCGCACTTCCTTCAACGCCATGCGGGAGGGAGACGAGGCCGCCCGCGAGGTGGTGGACACCTACATCCACTATTTGGCCTGCGGTCTGACCAATATCATCAACATTTTTCAGCCTGAGGTAATCTCCCTGGGCGGCGGCGTATCCAACGAGCGAGAAAATCTTCTCAATCCCCTGCTGCCTATCATCCAAAAAGAGCAGTACGGCGGCGGTGTGGTACCGCAAACCCAGCTCCGCATCGCGCAGCTGGGCAATGATGCCGGCATTATCGGCGCGGCTCTGCTGGGTATGCAGGGCTGATCATCCCAAACGAATCAAAATGCACCTGCGGCAAATCGCCGCAGGTGCATTTTTGATTGAAGTTATCGCGCAGAATCGCGCCCTCATACCACCTGAAAAGTGTAAAACTTGAGGTAATCGGTCTCGGGCACAGTAGGAAGGATAGGGTGATCGGGGGCCTGCTGGCGGGCCTCAATTTGACGGAGGGTCACCTGTGCATCGGCCGCCGCCTCGCGGAGCATGGCGCGGAAATAATCGTCCCGCATAAAGTGAGAGCAGGAGCAGGTGGCCAGGTATCCCCCGCGGGGCAGCAGCTGCATGGCCCGACGGTTGATCTCACGGTACCCGCGGATGGCACTTTTCACCGTGTCGCGGCTCTTGGTGAAGGCCGGGGGATCCAGGATGATCATATTATAGTCGCACTGTTTGCGCTCCCCCATGTCGGTGAGAAGGGCAAACACATCGGTGCAGAGGAAGTCCATCCGTTCCTCCAGGCCGTTGCGGCGGGCATTGGCCCGAGCGCAGTCGATGGCGTGTTGGGACACGTCCACGGCTGTCACATGAGCCGCGCCCCCTGCGGCGGCGTTGAGAGCGAAGGCCCCGGTATGGGTGAAGCAATCCAGTACCCGACGGCCACGTGCCAGGCGGGCAACTGCGGCGCGGTTGTACTTCTGATCCAGGAAAAAGCCGGTCTTCTGCCCGCCGAAGTAGTCCACGGCGTAGCGGATCCCGTTCTCCACGATCTCCACGCTGCCATCGGTATCGGTGAGGAGCCCTTCTCCCGGCCAGAAGCCGGTGTACTGCTCCATCCCCTCCAGCTCGCGAATCTTCACATCGTTGCGCTCGTAGAGTACGTCGATCTGCTCACCACGACTCCGCAGATCCTCCACCAACAGACGGTAGAGTGTGGATTTGATCCCCTCAATCCCCCGGGACAGGCACTGGGTAACCAGCACCGGGCCAAAGCGGTCCACCGTCAGCCCGGGGAAGCTGTCCGCCTCCCCAAAAATCAGCCGACAGCAGGCAAAATCGGCATCGGTGGCCATGACGGTGCGGCGGTAGTCGATAGCATACTTGATGCGACGGGCCCAAAAGGCCTCGTCAAAACGGTCGTTGGCGTTGGTGGAGATGATGCGCACCCGGATCTTCGACTGCAGGCAGACAAATCCCGTGCCAAGAAATCTCCCCTTACGGGACCGAACCTGCACCAGCCCCCCATTGGCATATTCCCCTTCCTCGCCGGTGATTTCCTCGGCAAAGACCCAGGGGTGTCCCCCCCGCAGGGATCGCTCGGCCTTTTCGGTTACGGTAAACACCGCCGTGGGCGGCATCAGCTGATTTTCCATAATTCCCTCGTTTGTGTAATCATAAATTCTGCGCCCATTATACCACAAACCGCGGAAATATGCAAGGCGGAGGCCGCTTTTCCCCGAAAAACCCCCTATTCCGCCAACAGAAGGAACCGTCGCCCACCAAGAGATGCAGGTAAATCGCAGTTTTCGTCAGCCTGCAGGTCGTTCATGGCCGCAAGCGACGACAGACCCACCCCGTACCGGCGGGCCACCGACCACAGAGATTCTCCCTCCTCGGGGTAGCAGACTGTAACCGCGGCACCCCGCCGCCCCTCATTCGGACGATAGATGGCACGAGACAACACTCGGCGGCTCTCCCCACGGCTCATGCGCAGGGCGGCACAAATCTCGGCCTCCACCGCCAGCTGTGTGCTCTCCCCTTCCCCCTCAACGCGGGCATCAGCGCGGATCACCGCCAACTCAGCCTCCCTGCGGGTAGGCTCCTCTGCGCACTCCAGTATCTTCTGCCAAGGGAGGGTTACCTCCACCGCGCCGTACTCTCCCTCCTCCCGACGGATCAGAGAAAGGCGGCAGGTACCGGCGAGGGTAAGCCGTCCCCCCTCAAAGGTCATTTCCTCCAGCTGGGCAGTCCCCGCTACATCCTCAATTTTCGCCGCAGGATCAAGCCCCGCCTGGGCAACGGAGATCCTACCGCTCAGGGGCACGGCATAATTGCCGCAGAGCAGGTTCCGCTCGGTCTCCACATCCCGATAGGCGGCGTTTTCCACCGTCCCGCCGGGAGCAAAGAGGTCGGATACGGGGGCGATCTCGGTCTCCTCCACCGCCTCGACCGAGAGGCGGATAGCGGCATCGCAGAGCAATCGATCATCCTCCACCGTCACCGTAAGGTCACAGCAGCTGCCCCAGGCCCGGGCCTGCATTCCGCTCCGCGCGCCCGGCAGAGGAACCGATCGGGTAAAGGGAATGCGGCAAACTCGCCGTTCAGGACTTCCCTGCCCCTCAGGCAATTCCGCGCAGGTAAGCAAGGTCAGCACCAGCTCCCCACGGCAATTCACCGCATCCCCTTCGGCAACCACCTCAGTCACCGCCACCGCGCCATCGGCGCTGATGAGCCGCACATCCCCCTCTACATCGGCCAGGGGGATGTCCTCGGCCAGATCCATGGGCTGGTCGTCGGTGCGATGCAGGGTGACAGTGCGGCCACGCTTGATCAGCCGCTCGGTGCGCAGAGGTGCGCCCTCCACGGTGGGGGTAAGATCCTCCTCCCCCCAGGCACGAATGCGGGTGCGCAGGCGCAGGCGAAGGTTGATCCTGCGGGGGGCGGTGGCCCGGGCCGCCACCGACTCCACCCGGGTATCGGCAGCGGGATCGATCCCCGTGGCCATCAGCTCTGGATCGATGGGGAGGTTCACGGTGAAATCCCGACTCAAACGGGCGGAGTACAGCCCTCCGTCCCCCCCGGCGTAACAGATCAGCAGATCCGCCCGCCCGTCAAAGGCAGCGGCATTGGCCGAGAGGAAGCGGGACTCGTGGTAGGGGGTGGCAGTCACCCGAAGCAGGCGTTTAATCTCGGGAAGATAATCGGGGAGGGAGATATCCGCGGTAATCTCGGTGGGCACCGAACGGTCGAAGAGCAAGGTAGGGCAAATGGCGGCGGGAGGCGAGAGGGTGAAATTGGCGGCGTTTCTTTCCATGGCGCATTCCTTTCGTGGGCAGATGTATTTGTGGTACAAGATATGCGAAGGAAGAAAAGAATATGCGGGGGGACTTTTTTGCAAAAAAGTCCCCCCGCGCCCCCAAAAAAACAGTAGAAGTTTTGGGCTGGGCAGAAGCCATAGAATGTGCGCCCGGATGAAAGTTTTTTGCGGGGTCTGGGGTGCTTTATTCAAAAAGCGCCCCAGCGGGGCTTGGGGCAGAGCCCCAAACCGCAAAAAAAGAAGCCCCCTTGCGGGGGCCCCTTTTTTATTATGGGTAATCAAAGATTACTCAGCGACAACAGCAACTGCGAAGTCGATGTTGACCTTGTTGTTCTTGTCAGCCATAGCGCTGACAACGATACGAACAAGATACTCACCAACCTCGTCGAAGAGGTTGTACTCGAAATTAGCGTCATCAACGCTGTAAGGAGTAACAGAGAGGTTGCCGTCAGCCTTCTCAACCAGAACCTTGTAGTTGTTGGTGAGGCTCAGAGTGGTGGAAGCAGCGTTAATCATGTATCTGCTCTCAGTAGCAGCGATGGTAACGTACTTGCCGTCAACCTTCTCGAAGATCTCAATTGCAAACATGGTAGAGCCAGCAGAAGAACCGAGTGCAATACCAATCTTGGTTGCGCCACCCAGCATGGTAGCCTTAGCACCTTCAACAACAACGTCGTTGTTAGCGATAGCGTCAGCAGCAGCCTTGGCAGCGTCGAGGTCAGCCTTGTATGCAGCAACGATAGTGTCAACTGCAGCCTTGTCAGCAGCAGCGTCGATAGCAGCCCAAGCAGCCTCATACTTAGCAACGGTAGTGTAAGCGAAGAGGTAAGCCTTTACTTCAGCCTTCTTGTCAGTCTTGTAGGTTGCGAGATCAGCTGTACCCTTAGCAGCCTCAACAGCAGCCTTGTAGGTGTCAACAGCAGCCTTGATTGCGTCAGCATTTGCAGCAGCCTCGATAGCGGTCTTAGCGGTTGCAAGAGCGTCAGCAACAACAGGAGTCAGAGCATCAACCTCTGCGATTGCAGCGGTCTTAGCAGCAGCCAGAGCTGCGGCATTCTTGATAGCCTGCTCTGCGGGAGAGCAGTAACCAGTGTCGTTGCCATCGTTGTAAACGTAAGCAGCCAGGAAGCTGGTGCCGGGAACATAGTTGAAGTAGGTGTAGCAAGGCAGGCCGTTAGAACCGGTCTTGTTTACGAATGCAGAGTGCTGAATTGCAGTGGAGCTGTCGGAGACAGTTACAGAAACCAGCATATTGTTTGCATCGTACTTAACCATGTACTGGTCGAGCTGCTTGCCGATTGCGAGATCGTACTCACGGATCTCAACGATCTTACCCTCGTCGTTCTTGTACTTCCAGAGGTAGTTGTTCCAGATGGAACCGCTGTTATACTGACCACCCTGGGAAATGCCGCGGTTAGCAAATACAGGAGCGTAGCCGGGCTTGCCGTTGTACATGATGTCGATCAGATCCTGACGAGCCTCAGGAGCATACTTAACCTTGGTGATAACGTTGCCGGTAGCAACAGAGCCTTCAACAACGTCGTTAACCAGAGCCCACTTACCATTCTTCTCAGCGTAGATTGCACCAACAGGAACTGCTACGTTGAAGTTGAAGATGGACTCAGCCTGGAACTTGGGCAGACCACCGGTAACGGTTACAGTCTCAGAAGTACCCTTGGTAATGTTCCACAGGAAGTAGGTGTAGGTAGCCACACCGTTTGCATCCCAAACAACAGTACCCTTGGAGTAGTCATCAAGCTTGTCAACAGCGGTAGAACCGGTTACGAGGTAGTAGGTGTAGCCGCCTGCAGAGCTCTGATCGTCAAACACGCCAGTGTAAACATCAGCGCAGTTTGCGTAGGGAGCTGCGATTACAACCAGATCAGCGCTGTAAGCGTAGAGAGCGTTTACAGAAGCTGCGCTGAACTTGATCTGAGGATTGCCTTCCTTAGCGGTGGGAATACCGGTAGCGGTCTTGATGCCGTCCTTACCGATAACGATGATCTTGCTATCCTTGTTGAACTTGAGGTAGTTATAAGCAGTAACGCTGGAAGAGGTACCGAAGTAGCCGTCTGCAACGCCATTGTGAATAGTGATGACGGAGGTCAGGTTCTTGTACAGAGCCTTGGGCTGACGCCACTGGTTACCATCAGCACCCCAGTACAGATCGATGTCAGTATAGATGCCGTATACGCCATCCTCATAGTCGGTGACGGTGTACATCATCTGACGGAGCTCCTTGCCTTCAGCATCCACGCCAAGGTCCTTGGTGAGGGTGTCGAAGAAGCGGCGGATTACGATCTTCTGCATGGTCTCGTACTGCTCGTTGCCGAGAATACCGATACCGGAGAAGTTGAAGTTGAGGGCTGCATAATCAGCAACCAGCTCGCCGAAGGTATCGAAGCCGTTGATGCTGCCGATAGCAGCAACGATCTGCTCCTTCTTACCCTGGACGTAAGCATTTACCAGGATGTTTCCATCAGCATCAACGCCGATGATGTCACCCTCGTAGCCGTAGGTAGTGTAGCCGTATGTGCCGGTATTTGCGTTGGTGCTCTCGGTACCGTAGTCGAATGCGAGCCACTGGCCTGCAACGGTACGGGTATCCTTCTCAGCTGCATAAACGATGCGGTTAGCAAGAACCACATACTGGAGGTTCATGAAGCTGCTGTTGAGCAGAGCATTGTATGCAGCCTGATCGTAGCCGTAGCGTGCGATCTGAGCATCAATGTAGAGCAGGTCGGTACCGATCTGCTTCTTGGTCTGGTAGTCGCGGTAGCCCATAACCAGAGGAGCAGCCTCGCCCTCGAGAGTTACGGTAGCGTTCTTCCAGAAGTAAGCGCCGGTGGTGCCAAGCTCGTTGTTGATCTTAGCATCGTAGCTGTAGGTACCCTGGTTAACAGCGGTAACCTTAGCGGTCTTAACGGCAGCCTTCTCAATTACGTTGAAGACGCGGCCTTCGGGATTGTAGTAGTAAACAATGTAGGTGTCCTTAGAGGGACGGCCTGCGCCGATGAAGTGGATGTCAGACTGACGGACAGCAGTGGTAGCGCCCCAGTGCTGATCTGCCCACTGAACGGTTGCGCCAACAGCGCTGCCGTTAACGGTAGCGACAGTCTGGTCTTTCACAACCGAGCTGGAGGATACGCTGAAGGCACTGGTGGTGATGGTGGAGTACTTACCCATGGAGTAGGGAATGTACAGACCACGATCCCAAGCGCCGTCGTTGTTGTCGTCAAACAGAGTGATCTCGCAGAATGCGATATCGTTGACGAGGTCGGAAGCGGAAGTGGTGATACCGTACTGAACGGTGGTGGTGCTGACCTTCTGAGCAGCTGCTGCGAAGTCAGCATCGGTAGCTACGCGGAAGTAACCGTTGTCACCCTTTACATAGTAGCCGCCGTTAACATAGTAAATCAGAATGTTATCGGTGGTCTTAGTGGGATCAACGATGTTGCCGAGGATGTCATAGTAGAGTGCGCCGGACTCAACCACAGCGCTCTTAGAGAACATCGAGTGAATGATGAGCTCAGGCTGGCGGTTTGCGTAAGAGTCCTTGTTGTTCAGGTCGGTGTAGGTGTTGACCATCTTGTAGGTAACGCCATCAAGCAGGATGAGGTTATCAGCCTGGCCATGGTACTTGTTACCAGCAGCGATCTCAGTCTTCACATCACCGTAGTTCTGGAAGGTCTTGGTGTCGTTCTGGAATGCATCGTAAGCGGTCTTGAAGCCGTCGAAGGACAGAACGGTGTAAGAATAACCGATTCTGTACTCAGACTCTCTGAAGCTCATGCCCAACTCACCCTCGGTGAGGTGGATGATGGACTTCAGATCGTAGGTACCGTCAGCGTTGATGGGAGCCAGAGCAACGTACTTGTCCCACTCGGTCTTGCCTTCGTAGTCAACGCGGTAAACGCGATCAGCACCGGCAAGAGCCTGGTTCTCAGTAGCAACTACAACGTAAGACTTGGTCTCGAGACCGAAAGCCTTGGTTGCGAAGTCCTTGCCATCCTTGCCTGCAGTGAAGAACAGGTTGTAGATGATCTGGAACATCTGGCCACGGGTCAGCTGAGTATCACCAGCGAGCTCCTCGAGACCGTCGGTCAGGCCGAGCTCCTTAGCGGTGTTAACAAAGCCGGTGGGGTATACGAGCTGCTTGTAGCCCAGGGCGCGAACTGCCATGGTCAGAGCCTGCTCATAAGTGATAGCGCCTTCAGGATCGAAGCAGTTGTCGCCAACGCCGGGGATCCAGCCCTTACCCTCAACGATCTCGTTATCAGCTACGTATGCGATAGCACCGTAGTACTTGGTAACGTCGTCGAAGGGAGTGGTGTTCTCAACGACCTTATTCCAATAAGTGTCGTCTACTTCACCGGTCATGATACGAGCAACAAGAAGAGCCATCTGATAACGAACAACCTTGTCCTCAAGAGCAAAGTCGATTACGTCGTCAGAAGTACCCTTGACGATACCGAGATCGGCAAGAGCCTCTGCAGCTGCGGTATAATCATACTCAGCAGCAACAGTCTCTTCTGCAGCAGATACCGTGACCATGCCGCCCACGACCATCATCATGGCGAGGACGAGTGCAAGAAATTTCTTGAAATTTCTCATGGTTGGTTTTCTCCTTCAAAAATAATTATTTTTTCAGGTGAAACTGCTCTGCGTTCAACTGCACCTCCGGGGTCCGAGCAGTTCGCTCATACCCGATGTAGCCAGTATCGGGTATCTACCCGATCCTCGGATGCACAGCATCCCACAGAGATTTCCCTGTGAGCATATGATACCCTATCAAGGAATATTTTGCAAGAGATATTTTGCATTTGTAACGGACGTGTAATACTAAACCGTGTTTAATATTAAAAATGTCAAAAAAACACCGCCAAACGTACAGTTCAGCGGTGTTTTGTGCGGAATTATGTCCAATCGGCAGGGCCGCCGGCTGTGGGCGGCACGTCGTTGCCGGGAATGTAGGGCGTGCGACGACGGATAGCAAACAGCAAAAACGGGATCGCCGCAGAGAAGAAGATACTCAGCAAAAGGAAGAGCACCGCATGATCGCGATCGAAGAGGCAGAAAATCTTCCAGTACACAATGTAGAGAATCACATTCACCACCAGGGAGAAGATGCTCATTACCGTGCTTCCCGACCCAATTCCCGCGTAGAAGGCAAGCATATCCCCAACCGATATCTCCCCCTCCGTCGCCATGATAAGCGCGGTAAAGTCGCGTATATATATAATGTAGAAAACAATCGTTCCCAGTGCAACAGCAATATGCCCGCCAAGGGCAAGATGCCGCCAGGGAATCCGCTTTCCTCCAGATTTATCCGCGCATTCGGCCAGCTGTCCCAGCCGGAAGGTAGAAGCATAGGGAACAAAGCCCATCCAGCCGTGAGCCAGGCCGCAGCTCTCCGACATCCGCTTGATCGCCAGGCCGTTGAGCACATACATCGTCACCGACAGCGCCAGCACCACCAGCAAAACAATCAGATACACCACAAGAAAAACAATACCGAAGCCAACCATTCCTTCAGGACCCATACCACACCTCCATTAGATATTCGTCGAATTGAGATTTTGGTTTTTGATTCGTTTTCATCATCCATCTAACACCCAATTAGACGGAGGTTCCTTCTCCTCTGATTTCTGTTTTCAGTATAGCACATTCTCCGGCAAAATGCAAGCATTTCGCCGAAATACAAGCACAGGGAGAGACCGTAGTCCCTCCCTGTTGTCAAAAAGCAAATTGCAATCAGCCGAGTCTCTTCTCCAGTGCGGCCAGCTCTTCCTTCATCTCTGCAGGAACGCGGTCGCCCACCAGAGCGTAGAACTCCTTGATGTTGGCCAGGTCTTCCTTCCAGGAAGCGGTATCGATGGAAACCAGCTCGCGGATGGTGTCCAGGGTAACATCCTCAAGGCCCTCAATGTTGATGTCCTCAGCCTTCGGCACATAACCGATCGCGGTCTCAACGGCATCAACCTTGCCCTCGCAGCGCGCGAGTATCCACATCAGGACGCGCATATTGTCGCCGAAGCCGGGCCAGATGAAGTGACCCTCGTCATCGGTACGGAACCAGTTGACGTGGAAGATCTTGGGTGCGTTGGGAATCTTCTTGCCCATATCGATCCAGTGCTGCCAGTAGTCACCCATATCGTAGCCCACGAAGGGACGCATTGCCATGGGGTCGCGGCGAACGACGCCGACAGCACCTGCAGCAGCTGCAGTGGTCTCGGAAGCCATGATGGAGCCCACGAAGGAACCGTGCTGCCAGTTAAAGGACTGGTAAACCAGGGGAGCGGTCTTTGCGCGGCGGCCGCCGAAGACGATAGCGGAAACAGGAACGCCGTGTGCGTTCTCAAACTCAGCGGAGAGGCAGGGGCAGTTGACAGCCTTTGCGGTGAAGCGGCTGTTGGGATGTGCGCCGCAGGTGGACTTATCCTTCTTGTCATACTTGGTGCAATCCCACTTGTTGCCCTTCCAGTCGATGGCATTCGTAGGAGGATTGTTGTCCAGGCCTTCCCACCAAACGGTATTGTTGTCCAGATCATGCACCACGTTGGTGAAGATGGTGTCCTTCATGGTGGTGTGAAGTGCGTTGGGGTTGGACTTCTCGTTGGTACCGGGTGCCACGCCGAAGAAGCCGTTCTCGGGGTTCATTGCCCACAGGCGGCCGTCCTCGCCGACACGCAGCCAAGCGATATCGTCACCGACACACCATACCTTGTAGCCCTTCTGGGCATAGACTGCGGGGGGAATCAGCATGGCGAGGTTGGTCTTACCGCAGGCAGAGGGGAATGCGGCGCAGATATACTTGGTCTCGCCGTTCGGATACTCAACGCCGAGGATGAGCATATGCTCAGCCATCCAGCCTTCCTTGCGGCCGAGGTAGGACGCAATGCGGAGTGCAAAGCACTTCTTGCCCAGCAGAACGTTTCCGCCGTAGCCCGAGTTGATGGACCAGATGGTGTTGTCCTGAGGGAAGTGGCAGATATAGCGGTTCTCCTCGTCGATGTCCGCCTTGGCGTGCAGACCCTTGATGAAGCCTGCATCGTTGCCCATAGCCTCCAGCACCTCGGTGCCGACGCGGGTCATGATGAGCATATTCAGCACAACATAGATGGAGTCGGTGAGCTCAATGCCGTACTTGGCGAAGTCAGAACCGACAATACCCATGGAGTAGGGGATAACGTACATGGTTCTGCCCTTCATGGAGCCGCGGTAGAGCTTGGAGAGCTTGTAGTAGCACTCATAGGGATCCATCCAGTTGTTGATGTTGCCTGCATCTTCCTTGTTGGTAGTGCAGATGAAGGTTCTGCCTTCAACGCGGGCAACGTCGTTCACTGCAGTTCTGTGCAGGTAGCAGCCGGGAAGCTTATCCTGGTTGAGTTTGATCATCTCACCGGTAGCCATGGCCTGCTTGCGCAGTTCCTCAGCCTGAGTCTCGCTGCCGTCAATCCAGACGATCTGATCGGGACGGGTGAGAAGAGCCATTTCTTCAACCCAGCTGCGAACATAAGTGTTTTTGATTTCCATGTTCTATCTCCTTGAAATTAATATTTTTTCATGCAAACAGGGACGAGTGAGCCCCTTGTTACCCATTATGATTATACACTATATTTTGCAGAATTGCAAGAGCCAAAATGCATTTTCCTCGCTTTTTACACCGTGTTAACATCTTCGGCATCTTTACGGAAATGCATGGCAAAAATCCCTTGCACTTTGTTGGATTTTGTGTTATAATAAATAGAATGATAGCATTTTTCTCGGAGGTTCGTATTATGTCGATTGAACTGGTACGCAATGCCCTGCAGGCCCATGGCCTGGCAGACCGGATCATTGAATTTTCGGTCTCTTCCGCCACGGTGGCCCTGGCAGCCGAGGCGCTCGGCTGCGACGGAGCACACATTGCCAAGTCCCTGACCTTCCACGGTACCGAAAATACCGTTCTGTTGGTGGCAGCGGGAGATGCAAGAATTGATAACGCAAAATTCAAAGCGCAGTTCGGTTGCAAGGCGAAAATGCTCTCCCCCGAGGAAGTGATCGCCGCCACCGGTCACGCGGTGGGCGGTGTCTGCCCCTTTGCCCTGCCCGAGAGCGGGGTCGAGGTATGGCTGGACATTTCTCTGCGCCGCTTTGACACCGTTTACCCCGCCTGCGGCTCCTCCAACAGTGCCATTCCCATGGACTGCGAGACCCTTTTCCGCGTGTCGGGAGCACGGGGCTGGGTGGATGTCTGCCGCGGCTGGAACGATACCGAAGCATAAATCCCCGCTTCCCTTCCCTGCGCCGATGCGCACATTACGTTTTTCGGAGGTAAATATGGCCACCAAAGCCACAGAAGCCAAGAAACCGCAATATAACAACCAATCCATCACCATGCTCAAGGGTGCCGACCGCGTCCGCAAGCGTCCCGCCGTGATTTTCGGCTCGGACGGGCTTGAGGGCTGTGAGCACTCCTTCTTTGAGATTCTCTCCAACTCGGTGGACGAGGCCCGCGAAGGCTACGGTACCACCATCCGGGTCACCGCCTATGCCGACCACTCCCTGGAGGTGGACGACCGGGGCCGCGGCGTTCCCCTGGGATGGAACGAAGCAGAGGGAAAATTCAACTGGGAGCTGGTCTACTGCGAGCTTTACGCCGGCGGCAAGTACAACAACAACGACGAGGACGCCGCCTACGAGTATTCCCTGGGTCTCAACGGCCTGGGTGCCTGTGCCACCCAGTACAGCTCCGAGTGGATGGAGGTCCGCTCCTACGACGGAGAAAATGTACACAAGATCAGCTTTGCTAAGGGCGAGCCGATGGGTGAACTGGAGACAATTCCCCTGGCCAAAAATGAGCGCCGAACCGGCACCGTGATCCGCTGGAAGCCTGACCTTGAGGTGTTCACCGACATTGCCATTCCCCACGAGTTCTTTTCCGACACCCTCCGCCGTCAGTCGGTGACTACCGCGGGGCTGAATTTTGTGCTCCGTTTGGAACAAGCCGACGGCAGCTTTACCGAGCAGAGCTTCTGCTATCCCAACGGCATCTCGGACTATATCACCGAGCTGGCAGGCGAGGCTTCCATGACCGCCCCTGTCCTTTGGAAGATGGAAGCCCAGGGGCGGGACCGCGAGGACAAGGAGCCCTATAAACTGCGCGCCGAGATCTCCTTCTGCGTGTCCAACACCGTGAATGTGCTGGAATACTACCACTGCTCCTCCTACCTGGAGCACGGCGGATCTCCCGACAAGGCGGTGCGCTCGGCCTTTGTGTACGCCCTGGACAAGTATATGAAGGCCCACGGCAAGTACAACAAAAACGAGTCCAAGATCACCTTCAGCGACGTGGAAGACTGCCTGGTGCTGGTGATTAACTCAGTTTCCACCCAGACCTCCTACGAAAATCAGACCAAGAAGGCCATCAACAACCGCTTCATCGCCGAAGCGCTGACCGCTTTCCTCAAGGAAAATCTTGAACTGTATTTGGTGGAAAATCCCACCGCCGCCGAGGTTTTTGCCAATCAGGTGCTGGTAAACAAGCGCAGCCGTGAGCGCGCCGAGACCACCCGTCTTGACATCAAGAAAAAGCTCTCCTCCAACATGGACATTGCCAACCGCGTGGAGAAGTTCGTCAACTGCCGCTCCAAGGATCCCGATCAGCGCGAGCTGTACATCGTGGAGGGCGACTCTGCGCTGACTTCGGTCAAGCTGGCGCGGAACGCCGAATTCCAGGCGGTAATCCCCGTCCGCGGCAAGACGCTCAACTGCCTCAAGGCCAGCTACGACAAGATCTTCAAGAGTGACATTATCCTTGATCTGCTGCGGGTCATTGGCTGCGGTGTGGAGCTGAAGGGAAAGGTAAAGGGTGACATTGTGCCCTTTGATCTCAATGCCCTGCGCTGGTCCAAGATCATCATCTGTACCGATGCTGATGAGGACGGATTCCAGATCCGTACCCTGCTGCTGACCTTCTTCTACCGTCTTCTCCCCACCCTGCTGGCCGAGGGCAAGGTGTTCATTGCTGAGTCCCCCCTCTTTGAGATCACCGTAAAGGATGACACCTACTTCGCCTACAACGAGCCCGAGAAGGCCGAGATCCTGCGCAAGTTGGGGAATGCGAAGTACACCCTTCAGCGCTCCAAAGGTTTGGGTGAGAACACCCCCGACATGATGTCCCAGACCACCATGAACCCCGCTACCCGCCGGCTCATCGCCGTCACCCCCGCTGACGCACGGGCCACTGAAGAGATCTTCGACACCCTGCTGGGGGACAACCTCCCCGCCCGCAAGGCCTTCATCGCCGAGCACGGCAGCGAGTATATGCTGGAAGCGGATATTTAATTGTGAAATTTCGCGGGGGAAGGGACGCCTTTTGAAAAAGGCGTCCCTTCCCCCACACCCCTATCCCTGCGAAAACTTTCATAAAAAAGGATCGGGTGCTATACGAGAGTACGGCACCCGATCCTTTTTATCAACCATGTGGATCGGTCAGCGTATTTCGGGGAAAGTGGCAAATACCCATTTCCCGTTCATTTGGATGTAGAGGAATTCAAACGTTTGATATTCTTTTACGGTCATCAGGTCTTCTTCCATGACTTCGACTTCGACCAGCAGGTTGATCTGCTCACTGTTGACCTGTTCAATCTTATATGACTCTTGTCCCATGAAAACATTGGTACCGCGCATGCCAAACTTTCCGTACAGGTCCCCATTGTGTTCGATGTACATAGGGCCGTTGCCGGAAAGAAAAGATTGGACCAGCGCATCGCTGAACAGTGTGGAAAGGTACTCACAAAATGCAGAATACGAGTCAAACTGCCGCACGCGGAAATAGGTGATATCGCGTTCAACCACCTGATCGGACATATCCAGCGGTTCCGACGGATCCCCCTGCTCCAGTAAGCTGGCGATACGGAACCACGAAGCGGCTTCGGTGGCTTTGCGGTATGCTTCCATCACCTCGTCCGGCGTCGGCATAGCATCTTCATTCTTGGCCGATAGTCCCACCGGGATGATGGTGATCTCGGCTTTATTGATGCAGTGGGGCATGGTAGGGAGCTGATCGTACATGGCTTTGGGCATGGTGATGAACTTCACCGTGTCGGGCCAAATGATGCCGCCGGCGATGGATTTGACTTCGGCGGGAAGCACCACGTCGGTGGCGGTGCCGTTATAGGCGATCAGCACGCCGTCCCCCACGATGACAAACTCATCGGTTTGGGCGGCAAACCAGGGGGAATCCTTGAAGGGTTCGTGGCCATAGTAGTAGCCGTGGATCCGCTCCACCGTGCCGGGGATCATCAGCGTAGTGAGGGATGGGCAGTCGGAAAAGGCATTATGCTCTATGGTAGTGACACCTTCGCCGATAATGGCGGTAGTCAGGCTGTCACAGCAGTAGAAAGCCGCCGCACCAAGATGAGTGACACTGCCGGGAACCGCCACCATGGTCAGAGCGTCGCAGTCCTTGAAGGCCATGGGTTCAATCTCGGTGAGACTGTTGGGCAGACGGATATCGGTGAGGGCCTGGCAGTATCCGAAGGCAAAGGTGCCGATGCGCTCCAGCCCATCGGGCAGCTCCACCCGGGTCAGATGGCGGCTGCCGGCAAATGCACCCTGGGAAATATACTTCACCGAGTCGGGGACGGTAAAGGAGGTTGCCGCAGAAGCGGAGGGATAGGCCACCAGGCGGGACATATCCGCGGAATAGAGCACGCCGTCCACAGCACAGAAGGCGGTGTTGCCCTCCTCCACCGTGAATCCGGTGCAATTCCCCGGCGTATAGAAGGAGCCATCCCACAGAACATCACGGGGAATCTCCACCGCTTTGGGTTCTGCACGGTCCTCCTCAAACTGTTCCGCAAAGAATTTCTCCAGCGTTTTGTCCCAGTTAATGGGCGCGGTGGTCTCGGGGACAGCGGTGGTGACGGGGGTAATGGTCAGGGAGTCGGTGGTGGTCATGGGAGCCGGTTCGGTTTCCGGCGGGGTTGTGACAGGTTCGGTGGTAACGGGTGGTGTGCTTTCCACATCCGCGGGGGGCGTCTGCACATTCGGCGCGCAGGCGGCCAGCAAAAGCATCACCAAACAAAGGGAAATCCATCGACGCATTGAGAAAATCCTCCTTTTCCAGGGCTTTATCATATTAGACGAAGAAAATGCGAATTTGTTCCGATTTATCCGTTTTTTTGTGATCGAGTTTTCATTTCCGCATCGTTTTATAACCATATGGTATTATTCTTGATTAATTATATCAAATATATAATACAATGTCAATACCAAACAGTTATAAACCGGAGGAGAATATGAACAACTACTATCCTCGAATTCGCGATATGCGGGAAGATCACGACATGACACAGGTTCAAGTTGCTGCGCATTTGGGCATGCAGCAGGCGCAGTACAGCCGATACGAGCGCGGACACCGCGATACCCCCTCGGACGTGCTTATCCGCTTGGCAAAGCTGTACGGCACCTCGGTAGACTACCTACTTGGGCTAACGCAGGAGAAGAAACCGTACCCGCGTTGAGTGTCATTTGAACAACTGTGCAAAAAACGACAAAGGGATGCCCTGCAAGTGCATGGCATCCCTTTGATTTATGCGTGAGGGCCGTGATAACCCGCGGCAGTCAGACGCTCCACCGCTTCCTCGTTGCGGTCAACCCGGAGGATGATGCAGGCGTCGTCCCCCTCCTGGGAAACGTATGTATACATATACTCGATCTGAATGTCCTCCAGCAGGCGGAGAAGGGCGACCAGTCCGCCGGGCTGGTTGTTAATGCAGACAGCAAGCACCGAGGTAATGGATGCGGTAATGCGGTTCTCCCGCAGGATGGCCTCCAGACGCTCGGGATCGTCCACGATCAGGCGCAGAATGCCGAAGCTGGTGGTATCCGCCACCGACAGCGCACGAATATTGATGCCGTTTCGGGCGATAATGTCGGTCACCTCGGACAGGCGGCCGCGTCTGTTTTCAATAAAAATCGAAATTTGTTTCGTCGTCATACTGTTCCTCCTGAATTTGGTGGATCGTCGGATGAAGCCCGGGATCCTTGGATTTTGAAGATAACAATTTGCTCAGGGACGGAAATTTTGCGGATTTACTGTGCAGAAGCCTGCTGGGCACCGAGAGAGTACGCCTTCAGATTGACCTCGGTGAACTTCGGCGGCACACAGGCGGTGATGGCGGCGCGAAGTGCCTCGTCACCAAAGCCCAGCACCTCTCCGGCCAGACCGATGAGGGCCACATTGGCGGCCTTCTCACTGCCGGCCTCACGAGCGATAGCCAGAGTATCGGCGGCAATGATTTTCACACCCTTGGCTGCGATCTTTTCCACCAGGGCATCGGGATAAACTGCCGCGCCCGTCACCACAGGCATGGGATTGATGGACTGGGTGGAGGTCACCACCGTACCGCCGCGGCGCAGATAGGGGAGCCAGCGGGCGGCCTCCAGCTGCTCGAAGCTGAGGATCACGTCTGCCTCACCCCGGCAAATCAGGGGAGCATCCACCGTCTCGCCGTATTTGACATAGGTGACCACAGAACCGCCGCGCTGGGACATCCCGTGGACCTCGGAAACTTTCACTGCATAGCCGGCATCCAGTGCTGCGCGGCCGAGAATGCGGCTGGCCAGGAGCGAGCCCTGTCCGCCGACGCCTACGATCATAATATTCATGCGTCAGCACCTCCGATGGCATCAAATTTGCACAGCTGTTCGCATACACCGCAGCCCACGCAAAGCGCACCGTCAATGTGTGCCTTGCCGTCCTGCATGGAAATGCAGGGGCAGCCGATCTTCATGCAGGCGCGGCAGCTGCGGCACTTATCTGCCTTCACCGTCAGGGCAGGCTGTGCCTTGACATACTTGAGCAGTGCGCAGGGGCGGCGGCAGATGATGACCGAGGGGCACTCGGACGCCAGCTCCTCCTTGAGCACACGCTCAACCTCACCCAGATCGTAAGGATCCACCACACGGATGTGCTCGTCGGCAATGCCGGCGGCGGCGCAGACTGCCTCGATGGATACGGCGTAAGTGGGCTTGTTCTGCAGAGTCAGACCGGTGCAGGGGTTCTGCTGGTGGCCGGTCATACCGGTAATGGAGTTGTCCACCACAATCACCGTGGACTTACCCTGGTTGTAGGTGATATCCACCAAGCCGGTCATACCGGAGTGCATAAAGGTGGAGTCACCGATGATGGCAACCGACTTGTTCTCTTCCCCGCGTACCTTGTTGAAGCCGTGGAGGGCAGAGATGGAAGCACCCATGCAAAGGGTGGTATCCATAGCGCAGAGGGGCTGACCGGCGCCCAGGGTATAGCAGCCGATATCGCCGCTGACATACAGCTTCAGCTTGGAGAGCACATAGAACACGCCGCGGTGGGGGCATCCGGGGCAGAGCACGGGGGGACGGAGAGGAATGGCATCCTCCAGCACGTCAAACTCGGGCAGCTTGCCCAGCAGCTTCTCCGCCAGCAGCTCGGTGGAATACTCGCCGATGTTGGGGAGGATGTTGTGTCCGTCCACCGCAATGCCAAGGGCACGGCAGTAGGACTCGATGACTTCATCCAGCTCCTCAATGACGATCACCCGCTCAACAGACGCGGCAAAGTCAAGGATCTTCTTGGCGGGCATGGGGTTGATCAGGCCGAGCTTCAGGTAGGAAACGCTGTCCCCGAAGCACTCACGGGCATAGTTGTAACAGGTACCGGCAGTGATGATACCGATCTTGTTGTCGGTGCCCCGCTCGATGCGGTTGAGCTCGGTGGTCTCGGCGAACTCGCGCAGAGCGGCAAGCCGCTTTTCCACCGTGACATGACGGCCGCGGGCATAGGCGGGCATCATGACGTACTTGGAGGGATCCTTCACATAGTCACGCAGGGGAACATCTTCTCTGTCCGACAGTTCCACCACACTCTGGGAGTGTGCCACACGGGTGGAGGTGCGCAGAAGCACCGGCGTGTCAAACTGCTCGGAGATCACATAAGCTGCCTTGGTGAAATTCAGACAGTCAGCCGAGTCGGAGGGCTCCAGCATGGGAATCTTTGCCGCGATGGCATAGTGACGGCTGTCCTGCTCGTTCTGGGAGGAATGCATCCCGGGGTCATCGGCAACGCCGATCAGCATACCGCCGTTGATGCCGGTATATGCCGACACAAACAGGGGGTCAGCGGCCACATTCAGACCAACGTGCTTCATGGCACAGAAGGATCTGCCGCCGCCGATGGCCGCGCCCAGGGCAACCTCAAGCGCCACCTTCTCATTGGGCGCCCACTCAGCGTAAATATCGTTCTCATACTTTGCGGCAAACTCAGTAATCTCGGTGCTCGGCGTCCCGGGATAGCTGGATACCAAACGTACCCCCGCCTCCCACAGACCGCGGGCCACCGCCTCGTTGCCCAACATCAATTGTTTCATCATCTGTACTTCCTTATGTAAGATAGTTGGTATAAAGTTTTTGAAGAGCCACGAGAAACTTTTTTCAAAAAGTTTCTCGTGCGGGGTTTGGGGCAGCGCCCCAACCATCACCGCACGCGGTTGTCAATCACGCGCTTCGCCTTGCCCTGGAAGCGCTCCAGAGAACGGGGCTGAACCAGGTTGATCTTCGCATCCAACCCCAGCACCGTCTGCAGCTTGTGGTGCACCAGCTTCTGCAGCTTCTCCAGCTCGCCGAAGTGATCCAGCAGTGCCGCATCGGTCACCTCAATGTTGATCTCGAAGGTGTCCATATAGTTCTTGGTACCCAGCACGATCTGATAGTTTGCCCCCACCTGGGGAATGGCGATCAGCACACTCTCAATCTGGCTGGGGAACACGTTGACACCCTTGATCTTGAGCATATCGTCGCTCCGTCCCGTGGGCTTCTCCATCCGCGCATGGGTGCGACCGCAGGCGCAGGTGTCGTAATGGATGCGGGTAATGTCCTTGGTGCGGTAGCGCAGGAGAGGAATGCCCTCCTTGGTAAGGGTGGTGACCACCAGCTCCCCCTGCTCGCCCCGGGGCAGAACCGCGCCCGACTCGGGGTCAATAATCTCAGGCAGAAAATGATCCTCAGCGAAGTGCATACCGCAGCGCTCGCGGCATTCACCCGACACACCGGGCCCCATGAGCTCGCTCATACCGTAGTTGTCGGTGGCAAAGAGGTTCCACGCCTGCTCGATCTTCTCCCGCAGCTCAACGGTGCATCCCTCCGAGCCGAACAGGCCAAGACGCACGTTCAGGGTACGGGGATCAATTCCAATGTCCCGGGCGACCTCGGAGATGTAGTAAGCGTAAGAAGGAGTAGAAACCAGCGCCGAGGTACCAAAGTCCTTCATGAGCATGATCTGTTTCTCGGTGTTGCCCGAGGAAGAGGGCACCACAGTGGCACCGATCTTCTCCAGCCCGTAGTGCAGGCCAAGCGCACCGGTGAAGAGACCGTAGCCAAAGCAGATCTGCACGATATCATCCTCGGTTGCCCCCGCCGCCATGGTCAGGCGGGCAACGCACTCGCTCCAGGTCTCCAGGTCCTGCTTGGTGTAGCCCACCACCGTGGGCTTGCCGGTGGTACCCGACGACGCGTGAATGCGCACGATCTTCTTGCGGTCAACGGCAAACAGGCCAAAGGGATAGGTATCGCGGATATCCGCCTTGGTGGTATAAGGAATGTACTGAATGTCTGACAGGGTCTTGATCTTGTCCGCCGTCACACCGGCCTCAGCCAAGCGTTTATGGTAAAACGGCACATTGCGGTCGACGTAATCGACCAGGTGGCGAAGCCGCTCGAGCTGGATCGCCTCGATCTCCCGACGCGGCATTGTTTCTATGTCACGCTGAAAAAAATGCATTGCAGCTGCCTCGCTTTTTTGTATTTTATCTATTATATCACTTCAATGGATATTTTGCAAGATATTTTGATATTTTCCCCGCGGGAATGAAGAAAAAGCATCTGCGCTCAACCCAAAATCGGGGTGCCCGCATTACCTCGGGCACCCCGATTTGTAATCCGCTTTACCGGAGCACAATATCGCACCAGATCATCTCATGGTCCGAGTGGTTTACCGAAAGCATTCCCCACTCGCCCACCGCCCAATCGGCCGACAGCACGATGTTGTCGATGGCCTTCCTGCCGCGGAAGGATGGGAGATAGTTGTCGGCCCGGTTCAGCATGACAGCTGCGCCGAGAGGGGAAAACTCTGCAAAATCATCGGTATTGAAATCCCCGGTCAGAATCCAGGGCTCGTCCTTCGGCAGCATCTCTGCCACCTGCACAAACTGCACGTCCCGCAGCGACTTCTCCTCAAAGGAAAGGTGGGTGTTGAAGAAATGGATCGGCCGCTCCCCCAGCATCATCACCGCGTGACCGATGGCACGCTGTTCTTTCTCCCCGGAAAAAAGCTGCGTTGCGGTAAAGGACTCCATGGGCAGGCGGGAGAGAATTCCCGTGCCGTACTCCCCCTCACCCAGGGGGATTCCCCGGGCAAAGGCATGGGCAGGCATCCCTGACGCCGCCGACAGCTCTGCCATGGTATCAATACAACCCGACCGGGCGGCACCGATATCCACCTCCTGCAGCCCCACAACATCGATCCCCAGCCCCGTGATATCATCGGCCAGGATCTGCATATTCATCTGCACATCGGCCCCGTGGCGGATGTTGTAGGATGCCACCCGCAGGCCCGATGAAAACGCTTTTTTCTCCATCATTGCCTCCAAAAAGGCCGCGGAGAAAAACTCCTCCGCGGCCCATCTGTGTAAATTATTTCTTCATTGCAATGGCAGCCTTAGCCTTTGCCACAATGTTTGCGGGGGTCAGGCCGTAGTACTCAAGAAGTGCGGGAACCTTGCCAGAACGGCCGAAGGTATCCTCAACACCGACGCGCATCATGGGCACGGGGCAAGCCTCGCAGAGGCACTCAGCCACAGCGGAGCCCAAACCGCCGATGATGTTGTGCTCCTCAGCGACAACCAGCGCACCGGTATCGCGGGCGGCGGCCAGAACGATCTCGCGGTCAAGGGGCTTGATGGTGTGAATGTTGATCACACGGGCATCGATGCCCTCAGCAGCGAGGGTTGCGCGAGCGGAGAGCGCCATGTCAACCATCACGCCGGTGGCGATGATGGTCACATCCTTACCCTCAGCCAGCTGAACGCCCTTGCCCCACTCAAACTTGTAGGTAGCGGCATCGTTGAATACCGGAATAGCCAAACGGCCGAAGCGCAGGTAAACGGGGCCGACATAGTTGATGGCAGCCTCAACTACAGCGCGAGCTTCAACGGCGTCGGCGGGGTTGATGATGGTCATGCCGGGGATGGAACGCATGGTAGCCAGGTCCTCGTTGCACTGGTGGGTAGCACCGTCCTCACCAACGGTGATGCCGGCGTGGGTAGCGCCGATCTTTACGTTGAGGTGAGGGTAACCGATGGAGTTACGGATCTGCTCGAAAGCACGGCCCGCAGCAAACATGGCGAAGGTGGAAGCGAAGGGAATCTTGCCTGCAGCGGCAAGGCCTGCTGCCACGGACATCATATTGCCCTCGGCAATACCGCAGTCGAAGAAACGCTCGGGGAACTTTTTCTTGAAAACGCCGGTCTTGGTAGCGGCGGCGAGGTCAGCATCAAGCACCACAAAATTCGGATATTTTTCGCCAAACTCTGCCAGCGCGTTGCCGTAGGCCTCTCTGGTTGCAATCTTTTCAGCCATTGTCAAATACCTTCCTTTCGTGATCACTCTGCGACTGCTGCCTTGATCTCGGCAACAGCCTGTGCATACTGCTCAGCATTGGGTGCGGTACCGTGCCAGGAAGCCTGATCCTCCATGAAGGAGACGCCCTTACCCTTGGTGGTAGTGGCGATGATGGCGGTGGGCTTACCCTTGCAGGCCTTGGCAGCATCAAATGCAGCGGCGATCTGCTCAAAATCGTGACCGTCGATGGAAATCACATTCCAGCCGAAGGCCTCGAGCTTCTTGTCATAGGGGGTGGGATTCATAACATCGGTGATGCGGCCGTCGATCTGCAGGCCGTTCCAGTCGATGACGATGCAGAGGTTGTCCAGCTTGTAGTGCGCACCGAACATCAGTGCCTCCCAAACCTGACCCTCCTGGGTCTCACCGTCACCCAGCATAGCGTAGGTGCGGTAATCCTTGCCGTCGATCTTGGCAGCCAGTGCCATACCGCAGGCAGCGGAAATGCCCAGGCCGAGAGAACCGGTGGTCATCTCAACGCCGGGGATGTGCTTCATATCGGGATGGCCCTGCAGAATGCTGTCTACCTGACGGAAGGTCTTGAGCAGATCTACGTCGAAGTAGCCGCGGTTTGCCAGCACAGAATAAAGTGCGGGAGCGGTGTGACCCTTGGACAGAACGAGACGGTCGCGTCCCTCCATCTTGGGTTCTGCGGGGTTGATGTTCATCTCTTCAAAATAGAGATAGGTCAGAATATCGGTAATCGAGAGCGAGCCGCCGGGATGGCCGGAGCTGGCGCTGAAAACCGCCTCAAGCACACCGAGACGCACCTTGGCGGCGGTCTGCTTCAGGGCTTTGATTTTAGCCTGTTCCATGAATATCCTCCTGTTTTGTTCCGATCCTTTTGAGGTCGAAAATTATTCACACATTATTATAGCGCAAAAAGCCAGCATTGTCAAGGCAAATCTTGCCGCCTTTTTGATTTTGTCGGTTTTTGCCGCTTCCGAGGCAGAAGCTGTCCACCCGGCATTTTCCACCGCTGTTCCCAGCTCTCCTCAGCTAAGATCCGTCCGCGAAAACACAGGCGCAAATGCACCCCCACGCCGATCTCCTTCTCTCCGTCCTCAGCAGTGCAGCAAAGGGAGGCATAATACCGCCCCGGGGACAATTCTTCCGTCATGCCTTCACAGCGGGTAAACCAAGCCTCCGCTGCCTGCCGATAGAAGCGGTTGAAACGCACCGCTCCCCTGCCCTCCTCCGGGAGTGCGGGCACCGCAGTTTCGGCATAAAGGATCACTTCGCCCCCCACAAACCGGCGCACTTCTCCATTGATTTTGATCTCCATCCTCATCCCTCCCCTGCCAATGTATGTCCGGACCGGAGATATCATGACAGGCGAAAAAAGGGCATTGCGCCGATTCACGCAATACCCTTTTACGCTTTGTATCTTCAAAAACGGTTTTGGCTGTCTTCTCTGTGACAAATCGTCAAACCGGTTCGATCATTTCTGCAGCTTCCATACCACATAGGCGACCAGGGCAGCAATGCCCACCACGCCGATGATCACCGTGGTGATCACATCCCGCCGGGTCATGGAGAATTCCGCCTCGGGGGAGATGATCTTCGCCCGCTTGAGCAGGGGCATCATCCGCCCGAGGAAAATGATCAGCACCGCCACCTCAAGGGGCAGCAGGGCGGCATTTTTGACTGCAGCAAGACCAACGTAATACCAATACCCCTTCCCCACCATGATCTGCCGCCACACCGAGCCCAGGAAGACATTGACCGCCGTGCTCACCGCCAGCTTTGCCAGCGCCGTCCGCAGAACGGTAATCCGCTTCGCCCGGTAGAAGAAGAGGGCAAAAATCACGCAGGAACAAATGGAGGAAATGGCATAGCCGAAGAAGTAGCCTCCTGCCAGGTTGCCCCCCAACAGAAAGCCGATAGTATCAATGAGAAAGCCTGCGGGAACAGCCAGCACAGGCCCGCACACCATGGCGCACAGGGCAATGGCAAAGAAGGAAAACTTGATCTGCAGTACGTTGGCGTTGACAATGGGGATGAAGAAAATGTCCAGTATCCCGCAGATAGCCACCAGAATAGCCGTCAGGGTGATCATTTTCAGTGAGCGGCACTCACCGAAGGCCAGCCGCCAATAAGAGGGTGTCAGGGGCGTGCGGAACAGGGTGAGATCGCGTTTGTTTTTCTTCATCAAAATACCTCCCAAAATTCAGACAGGTATCCTGTGCAGCATTCGGGAGGATGGCTCCGTTATGATACAGCGGGATGCGGGGAATGCACCGCGGGACCGGTTCCCCGATCCGATCTTCGTCCGTGCGGCAACTCCCCGTCCGCTCGGCACTAAACGCGCATTCGCCTACTCTGTGTAGTTTTCTATAGTATAGCACAAACGCTCCCGTCTGACAAGGGGGAAAGTGAAATTTTCCGCATTTTTTGCTCTTGCGGGAAAGGCAGATCTGTGATATACTGAAGAAAAGCAAGGAAGGAGGGATACGATGCCGGCAATTCATCTTTACATCTGCCGCGGTTTTTCCGAGAAAACGGCTGGTGAGTCACACCGGCTTCTGCAGAAAGCCGCGGAGGCCCACTGCGCCGGGATCGGCCGTTCCCTGCCCGACCTCACCCTTGACCGCGCTGAAGGGGGGAAACCATGCTTCCTCCACGCCCCCGAGCTGCACTTTTCCGTCAGCCACAGCGGGGGGATCTGGGTCTGCGCCTTTTCTGCCGCGCCCGTGGGCATCGACCTTCAGCAGATCAAACCCATCCGGGAAGGCGGCATCGCCCGGCGCTTCTTCCATCCCGAAGAGATTGCCTACCTTGACGCGCACCCTGATGCATTTTTCGCCCTTTGGACGGCGAAGGAAAGCTATGTCAAGCTCACCGGACAGGGTGTTGCCGCCGGATTCTCCCGGGTTTCGGTGATCTCCTGCGGGGAATTTACCCCTCCGCCCCCGGCCTGTGCCATGGTGCATATCCCCTTCGATGAAGGATATGCACTCTGCCTGTGCGGTGACACGGCGGAATTTATTCTGCACGAACTGCTCCCGTAAGGAAAAGCGGTGCCGCGCATCAGCGTGGCACCGCTTTTCCTTTTACTTCTCCAGCAGATAGGCCAGCAGAAGGCCCGTGGTATTCACCAGACCGTCAATATGGGTGCGCTCCATGCCGTGGCTGCAGTAGACCGCCATGCCGAAGACTGCGTGGCGCAGATTGTTGCCGCCCCGCACTGCTGCACCGGCATCACTGCCGTAACGATAGTACAGATCCACCGCATAGCTGCATTCCGCCCGCTCGGCACATTCGATCAGCCGGGTAATCAGATCGTAGTCATAGGGAATGCTCGCATCTCTTGCGCAAATGCTCACCGAGCGCTCATTGCCCTCCAGTTCCGGGCCGATCAGACCGATGTCCACCGCAAGATACTCGGACACGCCTTCAGGTACATAAGCACCGCCCAACCCCACCTCTTCGCAGTAGGGGAAGGCAAAAACAGTTCTGTGCCTGGGGCGAAGCCCATGCTCAGCCAGGTATTTCAGCGCGGTATAGCAGCAGGCAATGGCGCCTTTGTCATCGATAAACCGAGACTTGACATAACCCTTTTCGGTAATCTGACACCGGGGATCAACGGAAATCACGTCGCCGTTGCGAATGCCCAGGGCACGAACATCTTCGGCACAATGCACATCCTCATCCAACAGAATGCGAATGGATTCTTCATCGCGCTCCAGGGTGCGTGCCTCCTCAAAGACATGGACGGAGTGCGCCCGACAGATCACCAGGCCCGTGTATGCTCTGCCGTCACGGGTGTGCACCGTCACCGTCTCGCCTTCCATGCTGGTGAAGCTGACACCGCCCAACCGTCTGATCTTGAGCATCCCGTTGGCCTCAATAGAGCGCACCATCAGACCGATGGTGTCGGCATGGGCACCGATGAGCACCGTTTTGCTGTTATCCTCGCCGTCGATGGTGATGTACGCCGTGGATTTGTTATCGTAAGTCACCGCAGTCACCGCAAGCCCCAACTCGGCCGCCATCTCGGCCAGCACTGGATTGAGCTCCCGGGAATAGCCCACAGGGCTGGGGACCGACACAATGCGGCGGAAAGCCTCGGTCAGATAGGATTGGTCAACAGAAAAAATCATCATACACCTCATTATAGTGAATTGGGACGCGCCTCAGTAAACTCAGTATAGCATATATTTTTTCCTTTGGCAAGAGAAAAACAACGATTCCGGCCGCATTTCCTTTTTATCCGCAACGAGGTTTACTTCCCCTGGCCGTATTTATTCATAAAAAAGTCGTGGTAATATGCACAATCCTCTGCTGAAATCTCCACCGCGCCCCCCAACGCCTGCACGTCGATCCAAATCTGCGCCGTTTTCTCCAACACCGTGACGCCTACCAGCGCCTCCTTGAGATTTCTGCCAATGGCAATGGAACCGTGATTAGCAATCAGCGCGCCGTTCCGTTCATTCAATGCCGCCAGTACACTCTCTGCCATTTCCTCCGTTCCGGGATAGGTATAAGCTGCACAGCGGATATCCCCACCAAGGATCTGTACCTGATCATCGCAAATGGGAGGAATCCCCTTTCTTGTCACAGCAACGGCTAACGCCTTGGAGGAATGAACGTGCACGATCCCCCCGATGTGAGGCTTACTCAGCAGAATTCTGGCATGAATCGGTGCTTCAATTGAAGGCTTCAGATCTCCTTCATAAGCCAGCGTATGCAGATTGACAACAACCATCTGCTCGGGCACAAGGCGGGAATAGTCCATTCCCGAGGGGGTGATTGCCATGTGGCTGTCATCGATTCTGCCCGAGATATTCCCCCACGTTCCGGCGGTCAGCCCTGCATCGGCCATCTCCTTGGCCGTGCGGCAAACTTCCGCCTGAATTTGTTTTGCGTATTGCATATCCATCATCTTTTCTCTCCCTGTCATCATTCAGCAATATCGGTAAAGCAGCTGCTCCCCCTGCAGGAAGCGGCGCACCTCGCCCACGATCATACGGGTGTGGTTGGTCAGCACCTCAATGCTGGCACCTGCAATATGGGGTGTCACCACCACATTGTCCAGCTCGGTGAGATAAGGGTGATCCGCGGGGATCGGCTCTTTTTCGTACACATCCAATGCGGCGCCTGCGATGCGCTTCTCCCGCAGAGCCTCTACCAGCGCTCCTTCATCCAGAATCGCACTTCTGGAGGCGTTGATCAGATAGGCGGTGGGCTTCATGCAGGCAATCATCTCCCGGCTGATGCATCCTTCGGTTTCCGGTGTCACTTTGAGGTGACAGGTCACAAAATCCCCCTCTGTCATGGCCTGCTTCAAGCTGAGCGCCTTTCTGACACCGATCTCCTCCACATCAATTTCCCCGACATACGGATCACAAACCAGCAGCTCCATGCCAAATGCACGAGCGATTCTGCCCACCCGTCTGCCAATACTGCCATAGCCAATGATACTCAGGGTTTTATTTTTCAATTCACAGCCCTTGAACACCGCATAGGGAGAATCCTCTCCCACACCCCAGAACACATCCTTGCGCAGGCCTTCCTTCGTCTTTTTTTCGTGAGCAGAAGCTGCTGTGTATTGCCCTGCCTTCAATGCGGCATACGCCATGGGAATCTTCCGGGCAATGGACAGCATCAGCCCAATAGTCAGCTCAGCGGTGGCATCCGAATTCCGTCCGGGGGTGAACAGGACGGGAATCCCCCTCTCCCGGGCAGCCGCGGTATCGATATTCACCGGCGTTGCCCGGGTGCAGGCGATCAGCTTGAGATTTTTGGCGTTTTCAATCACGGCACGGGTAATCTCATCAAAAGTTGTGATGATCATATCTGCATCCGCCGTTTTTGCCAAAAGCTCCTCTTCCGTGAGATTTGGCAGCCCCTTTGCCCAGCCATCCATGAGCACCTCGCCGAACGCATACAGGGGTTCAAGCTCAGCGGGATCATATTCTGCGGTAAAAAAAATCTTCATAGTTTTCCATTCTCCTTATCATTGATTGGCAAGAACCGCCTCAGCCAAGGCACGGTCAATGATCAGCGTATTCAGCAGTCCTGAGCGCAGTACTGCAGCTACTGCCTCGGCTTTTTCGATTCCCGAGGCAATACCGATCGCGTTTTCCATCCCGCGAATAGTCTCTGCATCAGCATTAATCAGCCGTTCGCTAAGGAAACAGCCGTCCATGGATCCATCCGCCCGAACAGGGTTGAGCCCGATATCGGCAACAAAGCCATCCCGTCGAAGCTGTGCGATATCACCATCCGAAAGATAGCCCAACCGATGCATCGGTGCATCCTCGCAAACAGCTCCAATACCGAAGACGCCGATATTGCATTCTCGCATCATGGCAAAGGCGTGGCGGATCGGTTTTTCTTCCGCCAGCAGTGCCCGGGTTTCCCTGCGGGACACCAAAACCGGAGCATATAGCAGATAATTGGGACAATCCAGCTTCTCCGCCAGTGAGCGAACGATATCATCAGACTTCGTCCCGTGCCCCTCCATCGACTGCGCCCCCATCAGCTGAACCACCAGACAATTCTTCTTTTTCCGGAACCTCATTTCCCTCACGACCGTGCGCAGAGTGCGCCCCCAGGAAACGCCCACCCGATCGCCGCTGCCAATCACCTGTTCCAGATACTGCGCCGCTGTGTTGGCCACCTTCAGCAATGTCACAGCAGGATCATCATAAGAAGGTGCAACCAACGCGCGGGGCAACCCGAACTTTTGCTCCAGCGCACATTCCAGTTCAACACAGCCATCGTCATTGCCGCAGATGGTAATGGAAACGATCCCCTCCTCTTTCAACATTCCGATCACGGCATTGACTTTTTGCCTGGTTAGCGACAGCCTTGCCGCAATCTCCTCCTGGGTCATACCGCAGGTGTGATAAAAAAAGGCAATTTTTGTTTTCAAATTTCTGTCCATCGCAAATCCTTTACAAATGTAATAGATATATACAATTGTAATTATACACACATTCCCTCCATCTGTCAAGGTTTTTTCAAAAATTTCATCCCTTACCTTGTTCACAAGGCGTTTGCGCATTATCCGTGGAAAAAGGTGTGAGAAAAAGCTAAAAGAGAGAGTGCAATTCTGCACTCTCTCCAAAGTGAACTATGAAAAATCACGGGCTTACGCGGCTGAGATCTCGCTCTCCACGCGCTTCTGTTCCCGATGTGCCTGCGTGATCACGATCTGCAGCAGCACAAAAACAACACTCATCACTATCCCCACCGCAATCAGCACTGGATTGAGCTCCCGGGAATAGCCCACAGGGCTGGGGACCGACACAATTCGACAGAACGCCTCGGTCAGATAGGATTGGTCAACAGAAAAAATCATCATACACCTCATTATAGTGAATTGGAACGCGCCCTTGGTAAGCTCAGTATAGCATATATTTTTTTCTTTGGCAAGAGTACGTTCCCAAAAATCTGACAGGATTCCCGTCAAAATTTCCCTTTCTGTATCTTCCCTATAGCTACGCAACTGCAAATTTTCCCATTTTTCCGTTTTACCGCAACAGGAAGTGATAAATAACGCAAAAATCAGCATAAATAGCCAAAGGGGCCACAACGCTTTTCCATATAATTCGGTTCGTTGCTGTATTGACAGTTTTCCGACGGCTATGCTATAATGAAATTGTGTATTCGACTCAAGGAGGAATATCGTAATGCATCCGAGAAAAACCAGTACCTATGGCTATTCGTCGTCAGATTATAGGAAATTTACCCGCTGGGGCTGGCTGATGCTGCTCAGCTTTGGCATTACCTACCTTTTCTTTTATAACGGAAGGCAGAATATTAATCTTGTGCTTTCTCTGATGGCGGAGGGACTCGGCTCTACCACTACCGCACTCGGCATTGTCACATCGGCACTTTTCTGGTGCTACGCATTTGGACAGCTCATTAACGGCCGTCTCGGTGCATTTTTCGGATATAAACGCTTTATGATGGTAGGCATCATCGGTTCTGCTGCCATCAACGTCATCATCTCTTTTCAGCATTCCATTCCAATGATTGCCATTCTGTGGGGGCTCAACGGTTTCTTCCAGTCGATGGTTTGGGCAAACGGCCTCGGCGTTCTCAACAAATGGTGGCCCAAGAGCAAGCGAGGTTTCGCTTCGGGTCTTACCACGGCATTCTCGGGGCTTGCCCAGGTCATCACCTACCTTACCATTCTCCTTTGCCTTGAGCTCAACCCCGAGTGGGGCTGGCGCGCTGCGTTCAGATACCCCATGATCCCCATGGTACTGATGCTCATTGCCTTCTACTTCTTCTTCAAAGAAAAGCCGGAAGACGTGGGACTTGCTCCGTTTGTCGAGGAAGACGCAGAAACAGAAAAGCGTGACGCGGAGCTTATCCGCAGCATCGAGGAAAAGGGATATCTGTATCCCTATGCGGTGCTTTTCAGAGAGCCCAAAATTCTGATCTTCTGTCTGATTTCCGCCATCGCCGGTGTGGGCCGATACGGTCTTCTCACTTGGGTCCCTACATACTTCGGTGAAGTAATGGGGCTGTCCATCAAGGACGGAATCTTCAGCTCAATCCTTCTGCCGCTCGGCCAGGCCTGTGCAATGTTTGTTTTCCCGCTCATCACCGATAAGGTGTTCAAGGGCAAACGCGAACCGATGCTTGCCCTCGCTTCCGTTGTCACCTTCGCCGGTATGTGCATCTTCCCCTTCATTACCCAACAGATGACGGCATCCATCATGCTGTTTGTTCTTGGGATTTCGGGAATGGTCACGGGCGTTATCTGGGCAGTTGCGGGAGATATGGGCGGCCGCGCGTTCTCCTCTACCATCGTTGGTGTGCTTGACTGGGCGGTCTATATGGGCGCTGCGGTTCAGGCTATGGTGTTTGGCTTTGTCAAGGACACCTTTGGCTGGCCTGCAATCTTCATCACCATCGGATGCCTGTATGTCATCATGCTCGTTCTCACGCTGATCGCCAAAAAGATGAAAACAAAGAGAATCTAAATCACTGTCCAAAAGCGGGTCGGAACTCAACCTGAGTTCCGACCCGCTTTTTCTTACAGAGCATAGACTCAACGTCACTGGGCAAAAATTTCCTCAATGAGCCGCAGGTTTTCTCCGATGATCACATCATCGGTATTGTCCGCCATGGGGAAAATGTGGCTTTCGGTGAATTTTCTCACCTCATAGCCCCCTCGGGGGATTTGCTCTTTGGAAGGAAGATAGGCCAGTGTTCCATTGGCGTTAGATAGGCCAAGGGTATGGCCGAAGGGGCTGTACTGTCGCAGGCGCACGGTAATCTCCGAGAACATCTCAAAGGGGAACGGCACCAGAACCGCCTCGTTGAAGGCAAACAGTACCTGCCCGAGCGTCCGGGACACGGGGATCTCCCCGCCGGAATCCAGCACCGCCAGCCGCTGCTTCAGCACCTGGTATTTCCGCAGATCCAAGCCGGCCATGGGTTTGCCTTCCATCTCCGCCATCTCTGCGGTAATTTCTTCCCGACGCGGGAAGGGGCGATAGGGGAGGGTCACTTGCCCCGTCACCGTTCGGAAATGCACCGCCCGATAGCCCGGGATAGCCCGGTATGCCCGTATGGCATCCACGGCCGCCACTCCACCAATTTCGGCCGCATGGGTCAGATCGCCGGTTGTCCTTCCGCTGGACAGTCTGGGACCAACGTCCCCCTCTGCGCCGTTGATAAAGAAGGTCATGGCTCCGGTCAGTGCCTCCATGCGATCCACCATATAGCCCGGCCAATCCCGGGTAATGGCGGGAACCTTTCCCGAGGCAGTGGCGTGAGCGCCGTAGTGGATGATGTTCAAAAGAGGCTTGTCATCCTCTCCCACAAAAGCCAGCACCGTCATTTCGGGATCAAAGCAGCCGTAGGGGTTCTGTCCCAGCACTGTTCTTCCATCAGCGAGAATCTGTCTGCGGTTGATCCCCACCAGGCTTTGGGTCGTACCGATCCCAAGCTTTGTGGGGTGCATATCCGCCGCCGCTTCACCCACAGCCTTCAGGATAGCAGGGATAAGCGTTTCGTTGATGTATGGATCGGTTGCCGGGTCGCAGATCCCGGAGACGGCGGTACAGGGGCCGGAATGAGTATGGATCAGGCAGATGATCACCTGCTCCGCCGGAATCCCTGCCTTCTCTCCCACGGCGGCACGGATACGGTCTGCCAAGGCGGCCTGCATGGTACACAGGTCCAGGCTGACCAAAACCGCCTCGGGCACCTCTGCACCGAACACCGCCGCATTGGCGTAAAGATCGTCGTGCACCGATTCCGCCTTGCGATTTTCATAATCGGGATAGCCGTACAGCGGCGTCCCCAGGGGCGGCGTAATGATTTTTTTGCAGCACCCAACACAAAACTTTTCCTTCATCCATACTTCCCTTCTTCACTCTGCGCAGCCGGCAGCGGATGTTTCATCGGGATGCCATTATGCGGCTGAGATCTCGCTCTCCACGCGCTTCTGTTCCCGATGTGCCTGCGTGATCACGATCTGCAGCAGCACAAAAACAACACTCATCACTATCCCCACCGCGATCAGCGCGGGAACATAACTGCCGGATATATCGTAGCAAAGGTTCATCAGCGGTGCGCCCACGGCATAGCCTGCCGTATTCACCGAAACGAACAGTCCCATTACCTTGGCAAAGGACTGCTCACCGAAGAGATCGGCAGCATAGATGGGAAGCATAATGGTCTCCAACGGCAACGAACATTGACCGCACACCACGTAAATCGACGCCAACACAACCCCGGCATCATTACCGCGGATAAACACCAAAAGAAAGGTAGAAATAATCGCCAAAAGCGTACAGGAGGAAGCCGCCACCCGCAGACCGAAGCGGTCATAGATCACACCGGTCAGGAACTTTGAGCCGGCCAGGATCAGCGAACCGAAAGAAAGCAAAGACTTTACTGCGCCGTAGTCGATGCCCACATCCTTGAAATGCATAGCAGCAATGCCGTGGGAGCCTTGCAGAATGAGACCGGTACAAAAGATACAAATCAGTGCACCCCAGAAGTAGAACTTCTTCACCGCTTCAGAGAAGGGAATGCCCACCCAGTCGCGGCCACGCTTTTTCTTCTTTCCGCCGGGCTTGGGCAGGGGTTTATCCGAATCCTTTGGGCGGTTGCGGAAGAAAATCATGAGAATGACCAGAGTCACCGCCATCACTGCTGAGATCAGGCGGTAGCCATTGCGGTAGCTGCCCGTTACGTTAGGGTCAATGAGCGCGCCCACCAAACGAATGGCGATTGCGCCGCCCAGGCCGTTGGAGGCAAGGATGAGACCCATGATGGTCCCCTTGTTTTCCGAGCACCAAATTCCCACCACATATCCCACCATGGTGGTTGTGGTCCAGGAAAAACCCACACCCAGCAGCGTACCCGCAAGATAAATCAGAATCAGGTTATCGGCAATGGAGTAAAGAAAAGTCGCCGCAATCAGCGAGAGATAGCCCGCACAGATCAGCTTCTTCGGCCCAAACTTCACCACCAGCACGCTGAAAAACACATTGATCACCGCCGTGGCGATAAAGCGGCAGCTCTCGCCGATGGAAACAAGACTCCGCTCAACCCCCAGTGCCTCGGCGATCTCATCGGGGAAAAGGGATTTTGTGGAGCTGCCAAAGCCGAGGGAGATCATTACCATCAAAAAGCACACGGCAACGATAACCCACTTGTAGTCGAATCTCTTTCTGGTTTCGGTTGGTACCATGGATATTTCTCCTTCCGCGGATCAAAATACGATCTAATTATAATCCTTCTGCAAAAAAAAGTCAACCCCGTTCCCTCACATCGGAGAGCGCGGAGCTGACATTTTTCGACCGATCAATAAGTGATATATTTTTCTCTCCGGTTCACCACCGAGGCGATGGTATGGAAATCGTTGGTGAGGATCACATCCACACCCATATCCAAAAATTCTTCGGTCTCGGCGGGATCGTCCGACCAGAACACATTGCAGATGATCCCATTGGCGTGTGCCTTCTCCACCATCTCGCGGTTGATGTAGCCCTTGACAAACTGCAGCTTCCTGCAGCCGTACTTGATGGCGCGGTCAACGATCTCCCACTTCCCATCTCCGCCGCCGCAGCAGCGCGGGATCTCGGGATACTCCCGCTGCAGGCGCTCCAGGAACTCGTCCTGCCCGCTCATAAAGTAGACGTATTTCTCGCAGTCGTACTTTTTGATCAGCTGAACCACCCGGTCCAAATACTCGGGCTTCTCCCCCTGGGTCTTGAGGTGGATATTCATGATGCAGTGGCAGGCAAACTTCTGCAGAATTTCCTCAAAGGTGGGGATCTTCATCCCCGCAAAAGCCGGTCCCCGCTTACTGCCGAAGTCAAGCTCCCGCAGCTCGGCCAAGGTGTAATCCTTCACCCTGCCCGTGCCGTTGGACACCCGATCCAGCTTGGAATCGTGGATGGACACCACTTCCCCATCCCGGGTGAACCAAAGGTCAAATTCGATCTCCTCCGCACCCATGGCGATGGCGGCACCGTAAGCGGGGAGACTGTTCTCGGGGGCGACCGAATTGAAGCCCCGATGCGCACAGGTGCGGGGATAGGGCATCACCTCGTCGTGACGGACGATGGCGCTTCCCCCGGGACGGTATTTCCAGGGGCGGCGTCCCTTTTCGATGTATTCGTAGTGGGCGGAGAGGGGATTGCGGAAGCCCGCCGGCTTGTAGTACTTCTCGTGCGGGTCGATCTCCACCGTTTCCAGCCCCACGCGGCTGTACATATTCACCAGGACTTTCCCCGTGGGGGCAACCACCATGGAGCCGCCGCCAATGTCGGAATTCTCGTCCATGGACACCGAGGAGCGGATCACATAGGTGTTGGTGTTGTAGGCAAGGTTTTGGGACATGATCTCCAGAGCGAGGTGAGTATCACTGCGCTGATGGGAGCAGCCGATGATGATGTCCAGATTCTGCCGCGCCATGTTGGCGAATGCTTCATAAAAATAGAAATCGTAGCAGGTAAGGAAGCCGAAGCGCAGGCCCTCCATCTCGATCACAGTGGGCTCGGAGTGCTCGTAGGTATAGTCGCTATCCAGGCGAGTCCGTCTCACCTCACCCGGGGTCAGATGCTGCTTGAAGTACTTGCCCACGATCTCCCCCCGGCGATTGAAGGCATAGGTAGTATTCCGACCCGCGGGACTTTCGGCATAGGAACGGGCGTTGACAAACACCATGGCATTGCACCGTCTGGCAGTCTCGGCAACCTTCTCCAGCAGAATGCCGTTGTATTTTTCGCTGGATCGCCGTCCATTCTCCTTGGAGCCGGCAAGACAGGGCACGTCGCAGGATTCGGGCAGAACAATGAGGTCCATGCTCTCGTCGCATTGATCGATGAGCTTCAGCTGCGCGGCAAAGTAGTCATCAGACTTGGCATAATCGATGGAATAGGCGGGCTGGATGATACAGACCTTCATGGGGAGCCTCCTTTATTTTCAATATTTATATTCTCTTGCAGAAGCCTCTTCTGCCGCAGTTCGGGCATTTCATAACCCGACGACCATTTAAATGGGTGAGGGCCGAGAGCTCATACCAACGGGGCTTGAATACCGTCCCGCACTTGGGGCAGACATAGGTGTGGGTCATGATGGCAAGGTACCCTATCACAAAAATCAACGCCACCGGCACCGCCACCACATACCACGGCACATCGTAGCTGCGGTCAAACCAGTTCACCTGACACGAAGTCAGCGAAAATGCCGTACACAGGGTGATGAGGCAAAGCAGAAACTTTTTCATATATGCACCTTCTTTCTGCTTTTATGATAGCATAAAAGCGAGGGGGTGTCAATAGCGTGGCCGTGCAGATCCGCTCTGCTGTCGTATAAGAAAACAGCCGCCCGATGGGCGGCTGTTTTCTTTGAATTTGGGCCCCGTTCTTGATGGGCATTCGGCAACATATATCAATCCGGACATATTTCGTAGTATCTCCCATGATAAACCAGTTGCGGGTTGCGCTTGAATTTCAGCATAACAACAAAAAATTCGTCTCCGATATTGGAGTAAGAATAAACCGCTTTTTCAACCGCCACTCTGCCACATTGGAAATAAAGAGCGTTTTCGTTTTCTGTGTGTTTATAATAACGCCGAAGTTCCTTTTCTTTTTGGCAAAGCTTATCTTCCGTAACCCCAAAATTCCCCTTTTTTATGTTGTACAGATCAATGTAGTAAATGTGAAGAACGACGATGATAAAAAACAATATCAAAACCGGCATCAAAAATATCACCACTTGGGAAATATAATTCGACAATTCACTCCCCCGGGGATAATCCAGGATTGTTCCATCCAAATAATTTACCAGGTGTATAGGGTAAATGATCAGGCTGACAATGATGATAACTGTCAAAAGAATTGCAACACCTTTGGCTTTGTTCAGTTTGGCAAGGAGTTCTTTTTGAATGTCCTGCCTTGTCAGGGTTAGCTTTTTCACTCTGCCGTCACCTTTCATTGTAATCTTGCCGCTTCGCGAATTCCACCTGAAAACAAAAAGAATCCCCGAGGACAATTCCTCGGGGATTTGGCTGGGGCACTAGGATTCGAACCTAGGTAATGACGGAGTCAGAGTCCGTTGCCTTACCGCTTGGCGATGCCCCATCGAACAGGCAATATTATAGCAGATTGAGAAGATGTTGTCAAGCCCTTTTTTGAATTTTTTTGAAAAAATTTTCTCTCCCGCGGAAGTTCTTCCGCGGGAGGAAATATCGACATTATTCGCCTGCGAACAGCGCGGCCACATCGGGACGGAGGAAGATCTCCTTGCGGTCGCAGAAACTGCAGCAGACCTCGATCTGCTCCACGCCGTCTTCCTCGCGGGCTTCGTCCAACAGGCGTTCCAGTTCCTTGCGTCCCAGGGAACGCAGGGCGGCGGCGGTGCGCTCGCGGCTGCAGGCACAGCGGTATTCCACATCCAGCGTGTCAAACACATCATAGGGAATCCCCGCCAGGGCAATGTCGGCGATCTCTTTGTTGCTCGCCCCCTCAGCAATGAGGGACGACAGGCGGCGAAGCTCTGCGGCATTCTTCTCCAGCTGATCGATAATAGCTTCATCGGCAAAGGGCAGCAGCTGCACAAAGACACCGCCGGCACCCTTACAGCTGTAATCCCGATCGATGAGCACGCCCAGGGCACAAACTGTGGGCACCTGCTCACTTTGGGCATAGTAGGCGGCGATATCCTCGGCGATCTCCCCCGTGGTCAGGGGAATAGACCCCACATAGGGCTCCTCCCCGCCGCAGTCGCGGATCACCCGGAGCATACCGTTGCCGATCACGCCCCCCACGTCCAGCTTGCCGTTGGATTTCAGAGGCAGGTCGGCCTCGGGGTGCTGAACGTAGCCTCGCACGTTGCCCATATAGTCCGATACCGCCAGCAGGCGGCCGACAGGACCGTCGCCCTCAATGGTGACGGTGATGGTATCGGTCTTCTCCCCCAGCATACTGCCCATGACAGAGGTAGCGGTAAGCAGACGGCCAAGGGCCGCCGCACCGGTGGGCATGGGCTGATGGTAACGGAGAGCGGTATTGACGATCTCGGTGGAGTTGATCACATGAAGCCGCGCACTGCCGTCCTGGGTCATGGCGCGGAGAATAGTGGATTTGGACATATCGGTTTCCTTCAAACGTAGAATTTACCCTTTGCAGGCGCGGGCGGCGATATACCACCGCTCGGTGGTCTCCCCAGGTGCGCCGAACTGATAGTCGGCAAAGGTGCCAAGGTAGGCAAAGCCGCTGTGGGACAGGGCATCCAGCAGGGCTTCGTGGGAATAGCACCGCTCCCGCTGGTGTTCTTCGGCGCGGGAATAGCTGCCATCCTCGTTCTCCTCAAAGAGGGTAAGGTAGAAGTCACATATCCCACTGTCGGGGTCATAGGCATTCTGCCAACCGCAGAAAACCGCCCCATCCTCGGTATCGGTTTCCAGGATATAGGCGTTGTCGGCATAGGTATGGCTGAATTTATAGGGGGTATTGACATCAAACAGAAAGAGGCCGTCGGGATCGAGGTAGTTGTGCACGGTGGCAAAGCAGCGATCCAGGTCCCCATCCTCGGTGAGATAATTGATGCTGTCCAGGCAGCAGAGCACGGCCCCCACCGTGCCGTAAAGCTCAAAGCTGCGCATATCCTGACACAGAAAGAGAGGGGACGGCCCCTCTCTGTCATAGTCGGTACGGGAGAGCGCGGTGCTGAGCATTTCGGGTGATCGGTCCACCCCGATCATATCGTAGCCCCGGGCGGCCATGGCATGGGTCATGCTCCCGGTGCCGCAGGCCAGATCCAGCACAAGCTCCGGACGGGCCGGCAGAAACCGATCAAAGGCCGCCTCGGCGAATTCCGCCCAGGCGGCATAATCCAGCTCAGCATTGAGCAGGTCGTAAATATGGGCAATGGCGTCGTACTGGGGCATAATCAGCTGTTGCGGCGCTTTTCAATCCGCTCAAGAACGCTGAGGTAGCCGTCGCTGCCGTACTTGAGACAGCGGTTCACGCGGCTGATGGTGGCAGTGCTCAACCCGGTCTGGGCAGCAATTTCGGAATAAATGTAATTTTCTTTCAGCATCTTGGCTGCCAGCATCCGACGGGACATTTCCTTCAGCTCGGACACGGTGCACAGATCCTCAAAGAAATTGTAGCAATCCTCCATGGAATCCAGGGTCAGGATACCGCGGAAAAGGTAGTCGATTTTTTCGTCTCGAATTTTGCTTTTCATCATAACTGCATTCCTTTCGATTGGGACGGAAGTCGTGTAGCCGCTCTTTTCCCTGTACATATTGTACTCTATTTTTCAACTCTTGTAAAGGGCTTTAGCAAAATTTATCAAAAATTGTTCACACCTCAAGGGGAAGCATATCGTACAGGCGGTAAATATCCCCCGCCCCCATGATCACCACGGCATCGCCGCCATAGACATTCTCCCGCAATTCCGCGGCAATGTCGGAAAGATCGCGGTAATAATCAGCTTTTTCCCCAATGCGATTGGACAACAGCTCTGAGCTGACCTGGGTAGGATTAACCTCATCCCCCCGTGCGGTATAAATATCGGCGAAGAGAATGCGGTCGGCACTGTCAAACGCGGTGACAAAATCCTCGAACAGCTCGGCGGTGCGGGAATAGGTATGGGGCTGGAAGACACACCACACCCGGTCATAGCCCATTCGGCTAAGGCCCTCCAGGGTCGCCCTCACCTCAGTGGGATGGTGGCCATAATCGTCAAACACATCGGCACCGTTCAAGCGTCCCTTGAACTCCATTCTGCGCTTGGCACCGCGGAAGGTGGACAGCCCACGTCCGATATCCTCGGGGGTGATTCCGCAGCGGTGTGCCGCCGCCGCACAGGCGAGGGAATTGAGAATATTGTGTGCCCCCGGCACCGTCAGCGCAACATGGCAGAGGAAGCTGCCCCGGCAGAGGATGTCAAACTCGGGCTTCCCGCCCACATAGCGGACATTCTCCGCGGTATAGTCGGCCGATTTATTGGTCATACCAAAGGTAATCAGCTCACCGTTGTAATACTCCAGGGCGGCCCGCACATTGGCATCGTCAAAGTTGGCAATGGCGCAGCCCTCAGAGCCGGTCTTTGCAGCAAAGGCGGCATAGGAGGTGCGGATCTGCTCCAGACTGGTGAAGTAGTCGGGATGGTCCATCTCAATGTTGAGGATCACCGCAATGGTGGGATAGAAGTCCAGGAAGGAATCCATGTACTCGCAGGCTTCAAAAAGGAAATGCTTCTCCCCCCCCACATGGTATGCGCCCCCCATTTCCTCCATTTCCGCCCCGGACAGCACGGTGGGATTTGCCCCCGCCGCCAGGAAGGTATGGGCGCACATGGAGGTACAGGTGCTCTTCCCATGCATCCCCGAGATGCCCACGCGGTTCTCGTAGGCCTCCATGATATAGCCGAGATAATCGGCGCGGGAGATACGGGGAATGCCCATCTCCCCCGCCTTTACATAGAGGGGATTGTCTGGGGCAATGGCCACAGTATAAACCACAGCACCGTAGCCCTCCAGCTGCTCGGGTTCCAGGGTATAGCGGATCGGAATTCCCTCTTCGGCCAGGCGGCGGGTCAGCGCGGAGGGACTGCGGTCATAGCCGCCGACACCGAAGCCGCGGACATGGGTGATATGGGCCAGCGAGGACATATGGATGCCGCCGACACCGATGAAATAGATCTGCTTGACCTCGGCCAGCATACGGCCGATCTCGGCCGCACCGAAGTGTGTATTGGGCGTAGACATAAAAATTCTTCCTTTGACTCAGATTTAGAGAAATGTCACCCGAATTGTGACATTTAATGGATATTTTGCAAAAAGATTGACATTTAGTTCATAAAAATCTTGTTTTTTCGCTGTATAATCTTCACAAAGATACTATATACTATATTCAGAAATGTGAAAATTATCATCTACGGAGGAGAAAAAATGAACATCACAGATGTAAAAGTCAGAAAGCTCTTTGACGACGGCCCCATGAAGGCCATTGTCTCGGTCACCTTTGATGGCCAGCTGGCGGTACACGACATCAAAGTGATCAACGCACGGGACAAGTTTTTCATCGTCATGCCCAGCCGCAAGAACCCCGACGATACCTACCGCGACATCGTGCATCCCATCAATGCGGCATTCCGCAGCGAACTGGAAGCCGCTGTCATCAGTGCCTATGAAACCGCGCTGACCGAGGCCGCCGAAGCGGCAGAAACCGAGCCCGAAGAAGAGGCAGTCGAGGTCCTCTGATCGGCAAAATGCAGTCCGCCCGGCAGAGAGGCAGCCGCCGCTCTGCCCCGCAAGACTGCGGTGCGAATCCCCCGTAGGGGATTTTTTTATTTTTCCAGCCTTCCGTGGGAGAGCAGCACTTCCCCGCCCTGCAGGGTGATCAGCCCGAACTCCCCCGCACCGATACTGCCGGGATTGAACAGATACAGAGGGCGCTCCAACACGCGGCCGAACATCTGCTCCCCGGCGGGGATGCAGTACTCCAGCGGATTGTGGGTGTGTCCGAACAGGACAATGTCCGCATCGACCTCCAAGCCGGCAGCTACAGCTCTCATGATCCCTGATTTCACGCTTCGGGTATGTCCGTGCATGGCCAGGATCCGCTTGCCGCCGAAGAATTCCAGCCGCTCCTCGGGGGCAGGTTCAGTGTCGAACAGGGTGAACACGTCGCAGTTGCCCTTCACCCGCAGGATGGGGCATCGGTCGTCCTCGGGGAGATCCCGCAGGCCGTCCCCTAAGAAAAATATCGCTGCCGCATCGGGGTTCAGGGCCATGGCCGCCCGCACCCGGTCGGCACGGCCGTGGGAATCAGAGAGTACAAGCAGGGTCACAGACCGCGGCCTCCTTCCATTCCACGCCCCGGGGCAGCACAAATCGCATGGCACGGGGAAGGACTTCCACAGTCAGCTGTTCGGCTTCGATGATATCCCCGTCTACACAGATACTCTGCATTCCCGGGAACTGCAGATCCAGCCGTCTGCACTTCCTATAGTTGAATACATCGGCTGCGGTTTTCTTTTCCAGATAACTTCCGTCCCGATAACAACTCGCCAGGGTAAGGAAACGGGTACGACTGACGTTGTTGACCATGCAGACATCCATCAGCCCGTCATCAAGACAGCTCCGCGGTGCGGCGCGGAAGCCGCCGCCGCAAAAAGCACCGTTGGCGATTGCGATGAGCAGCAGCTGATGCTCGGCATGCGGCTCATCGTCGATGGAAGCCGTCACCGTCACTCCGGGTTTGCGAACCAGGGTAATGGCAACACCACTGATGTAGGCCAGCTTCTCGCCCATCACAGGATTGCGGCGGAGCTTGGCCGCCTGCTTGGCAGTCTCGCAGTCAAAGCCGATGTTGATCATGTTGGTACACAGCCGATCCCCGCAGCGCAGAAGATCAAACTCCACAATGCGTCCCTCCGGCAGAGCAGAAGGGTCAAGAAAAGCATCACGGCAAGCAAAATTGCGGACAAAATCATTGCCCGTGCCCACCGGCATCAAGGCGACCGCCGCGCCGGGGAATTCCGCGGCAACATTCACCGTGCCGCTGAAGGTGCCGTCCCCACCGCAGGCCACCACGCACACCTCGCCGCCGTTCCCACAGGTGCGGCGGATCAGATGTGCCGCTTCTTCCGGAGTAGAGGTGGGGCAAAGTTCGTAGTTCAGCCCCTGCGCTTCCCGCAGGGCACGAAGCTCTGCTTCCAGCTTCGCGGTCGCTCTGGCGTTTCCTGCCTGCTGATTCAGAATAAACAAATATTTCATACACGCAGCCTGCTTTCTCTGCCGTATTCCGTTTTCCTTGGGAACCCCGCGAAAAACAGACATTATTCTATTTATTATACCATGCAGACAAAGGCTTGTCAAGGTGAAGCCTTCTCCGGCCGCTTTGCCCCTTAAACAGCTCCCCCACCTCCCCTTGATTTATCCTCGCATCCGTGCTATAATAAGGAAAATCAATCTATCGGATATGGAGCGAACTTCTGCTGTGAAACATCTGCTGACTCATCTCCGCGCCTACCGACGCGACTGCGTGATGGCGCCTCTGTTCAAAATGCTTGAAGCGATCTTCGAGCTCTTCGTCCCCCTGGTGGTGGCCGCCATCATTGACCGCGGCATTGAGGGGGGCTCCCGCCCTGTGGTGTGGCAGATGTGCGGGCTCCTGGCGGCGTTGGGCGTCATCGGCCTGATCTGCGCCGTCACCGCACAATATTTTGCCGCACGGGCGGCGGTGGGCAGTGCCGCGGGCCTGCGCAGTGCCCTCTTTGCCCATATCCAGTCCCTTTCCTACACCGACCTTGACCGTCTCGGCACCTCGGGACTCATCACCCGCATGACTGCCGATGTCAATCAGGTGCAGTCGGGGGTCAATCTGGTGCTGCGGCTTTTCCTGCGATCCCCCTTCATTGTGTTCGGTGCCATGATCATGGCCTTTACCATCGACGTCTCAGCTGCCCTGATCTTCGTGGTGGTGATCCCGGTGCTGTCTGCTATCGTGTTCGGCATCATGTGCTGGAGCATCCCCCGTTTCCGCGAGATCGGGACGAGGCTGGACAGCGTGCTCGGCATCACGAGAGAAAATCTGTCCGGCGTACGGGTGATCCGCGCCTTCGGGCGGGAAGACGCCGAAAACGACGACTTTGACGGCAGAAACGGCGCGCTGACCTCCCTTCAGCTTCATGTAGGCCGCATCTCCGCCCTGATGAATCCCCTGACCTACGCCGTCATTAACCTGGCGGTGATCGCCCTGGTGCAGACGGGTGCAGTACAGGTGAACGAGGGCATACTTACCCAGGGGCAGGTGGTGGCACTTTACAACTACATGAGTCAGATCCTGGTGGAACTGATCAAGCTGGCCAACCTCATCATTACCATCAACAAGTCCCTGGCCTGTGCCGGGCGCATTGATCGTGTCTTCGCGGTCTCCCCCGCCCCCGCGGGCGGGAACGGCTGCAGCACGGAGGACCCCTCTGCTCCCGCGGTGGAATTCCGCGATGTTTCCTTCACCTATGACGGCGCTGCCGCGCCTTCCCTTTCCCATCTGACTCTGCGGGTGGGACGCGGGGAAACGGTGGGCATTATCGGTGCCACCGGTGCGGGGAAAAGCACCCTCTGTCACCTGATCCCCGGCTTCTACCATGCCACCGAGGGACAGGTGCTGGTAAACGGCACCGATGTGCGGGAATACGATCCCGCCGCCCTGCGGGAGAAGATCGGCATGGTACCCCAGAAGGCCATGCTTTTTGCCGGCACCGTCCGGGACAATCTTCTTTGGGGCAAGCGCGAAGGAAAGCCCGCGGATGACGCCGCACTCAACGAAGCACTTTCCCTTGCCCAAGCGAAAGCCTTTATCGACGAAAAGGAGGGCGGGCTGGACTTTGTCATTGAACAGAACGGCCGCAATCTCTCGGGCGGTCAGCGCCAGCGTCTGACCATCGCCCGCGCCCTGGTGGGACGGCCGGAGATCATTATTCTGGATGACAGTGCCTCTGCGCTGGACTATGCCACCGACGCCGCACTGCGGAAATCCCTCGGCACCCTCTCCCCGGAGTCCACCGTCTTCATCATCTCCCAGCGGGCATCCTCCCTGCGCCATGCCGATCAGATCGTGGTGCTGGAAGACGGGGAAGTGGCGGGCATCGGCCCCCACGAGGAGCTACTGAAAACCTGTCCCGTCTACGCCGAGATCTACCGCTCGCAATTCGAAGAGGAGGACAACTGAAATGAAAAAGAACACTTCTCTTCCCCTTCGCCCGGTGCTTCGCCGTCTTCGTGCCCACGCACCGCTGATCCTGCTTGCGCTCCTGCTGGCGGCGGGGCAGGTAGCGGCCACCCTCTATGTCCCCATCCTGGTGGGCCGCGCCATTGACTGCATCGTTGGCCCCGGCCGGGTGGATTTTGCCGCCATCGGAAAAATTCTGCTGGAGGTTGCCCTCTTCACCGGGGCCGCCGCGCTGGCGCAATGGCTGATGAACCTCTGCTGCAACCGTGTCACCTACCGCATGGTACAGGATCTGCGCCGGGATGCCTTCCGCCGCATTCAGATCCTGCCCCTCTCCTACCTCGACCGCCATCCCACGGGGGAGCTGGTCAGCCGCATCATTGCCGATGCCGATCAGTTTGCCGACGGCCTGCTCATGGCCCTCTCCCAGTTCTTCACCGGTGCCATCACCATTGCCGGCACCATCGGATTTATGCTGTCCATTGACCTTGGCATCACCGCCATCGTCGTACTCATTACCCCCCTCTCCCTCTTCGTGGCCGCCTTCATTGCCAAGCGGACCCACACCTTCTTCCTGGCCCAGGCCAAGGCCAGAGGCGAGCAGACCGCTCTCATTGACGAAATGATCGGCGGGCAGAAGGTGGTCCGCGCCTTCGGCATGGAGGATGAGGTACAGGCCCGTTTCGATGCCGCCAACGAAAAGCTCCGCTCCGCAGGGCTCAAGGCCATTTTCTTCTCCTCTCTGACCAATCCCTGCACCCGTTTTGTCAACGCCATGGTCTATGCCGCCGTGGGGGTAGTGGGTGCTCTGGTGGCCATCGGGGGAGGATTGAGCGTAGGCCAGCTCTCCTGCTTCCTCAGCTACGCCAACCAGTACACCAAGCCCTTCAACGAGATCTCCGGCGTGGTCACCGAGCTGCAGAATGCCCTGACCTGCGCCGGGCGTGTACTGGAGCTCATTGAGGCCGAGCCCCAAGTCCCCGATGCGGAGGATGCACATCAGCTGGATGCACCGGAAGGCGCGGTGGAGCTGCAGAATATCAGCTTCAGCTACACCCCCGACCGTCCGCTGATCCAGGGTGTGAACCTCTCGGTGTGCGCCGGACAGCGGGTGGCCATCGTCGGCCCCACCGGCTGCGGCAAGACGACGCTGATCAACCTGCTCATGCGTTTCTACGACGTCAACGGAGGAAGCATCTCCGTGGACGGGCACGACATCCGCAATGTCACCCGACGCTCCCTGCGGCAGAGCTACGGCATGGTCCTGCAGGAGACCTGGCTCAAATCGGGCACCATTCGGGACAACATCACCATGGGTCGTCCCGATGCCACCGACGAAGAAGTGATCGCCGCCGCCAAGGCCGCCCACGCCCACAGCTTTATCCGCCGCCTGCCGGGCGGGTACGACACCGTCATCGGCGAGGACGGCGGCAGCCTGTCCCAGGGACAGAAGCAGCTGCTCTGCATCACCCGGATCATGCTCTGCCTGCCCCCCATGCTGATCCTGGACGAGGCCACCTCCTCCATCGACACCCGCACCGAACAGAAGATCCAGGCGGCATTCGCCACCCTCACCGCGGGACACACCTCCTTCATCGTTGCCCACCGGCTCTCCACCATCCGCGAGGCCGACATCATCCTGGTGATGAAGGACGGCAACATCATTGAGCAGGGCAGCCACGCCGCGCTCCTGGCGCAGAAAGGCTTCTACTACGATCTCTACCGCAGTCAGTTCGCGCAGTAATTTTCCCCTCTGCGTTCCCCCTTGACATTCGTCCCAAATTGGCGTATAATATCTTCGGTACTCCGCTGAACAATCGCGTGATGTCAGGCCGAAAGGCAGCATCATGAGGAAAGTCCGGGCTTCACAGGGCAGGATAGCTGATAACGTCAGCCGAAGGCGACTTCAGGGAAAGTGCAACAGAAATAGACCGCCTGCCTCCGGGCAGGTAAGGATGGAAAGGCGAGGTAAGAGCTCACCGGCACGACAGGCGACTGTGTGCAAATGTAAACCCTATCCGAAGCAACACCGCAGTCGGAGGCTTGCCCGGCACATCTCCGCAGGTGGCATGCGGCGACCGAGAGGGAACCGCGGAGCGGCATGGCGACATGACGCACAGATAGATGATTGTTCTCGACAGAACCCGGCTTACAGGCGAAGTATCACCAGAGAAGAGGTGACGCGCAGATGCGCGTCACCTCTTGCATTTTTTCCCTCCTTATGCTATACTGTAGATATCACGTCCCGGAGGTGACACCATGAAGAAATCCGCCCGCACAGTCCTGCCCGAGGGATATCGGGAAATATTTGCCGTCGATCTGCAGGGAAACAAAAAGCTCGCCCTTCTGGTCAACGGCATCGCCGCCGTCATTGCCGTGATCATGGCGGCCGTCATGCTGCCCTTTGTGCCCATCTCTTCCCTCTTTGACCTGTCAGACGGGCTTGGCCCTTACGCGCTTCGCTTCGCCGTCCTGGCTTTTGGGTCTGTGGCCTACATCATCCTGCACGAGCTGGTTCACGGCATTACCATGAAGTTCTTTGGTGCCGGGAAGATCAAATACGGCTTCACCGGGATCTACGCCTACGCCGGCTGTGCCGACTTTTTCCCCAAATTCAGCTACATCGTTATCGCCCTGGCCCCCGTTGTGCTGTGGGGCGCAGTGCTGGCGCTGATCAATTTTCTCGTTCCCCTTCCCTGGTTCTGGGTGGTCTATCTCATCCAGATCACCAACCTCTCGGGAGCCGCGGGAGATCTCTACGTCACCGTCAAATTCTGCCGTCTTCCCCGGGACATCCTGGTGGCCGACGACGGCACCGCAATGCGGATTTATTCCGCCGAATAAAAACACAAAAAAGTCCGCCGGATCGCGCACTAACGTGTGCGGTCCGGCGGGCCCTTTTTATTGATTTCTCTTCTCTCCCCCCTGGTGCCGCATCACCTCGGCATAGCGAAGCATCTGCTTGCGGGAGGGCACCCCCAACTTACCCAACAGATTATGGTTGTGATACTTGAGGGTGCTTTCCTTGATGCCGGTGATGGCAAGAATCTCCTTTGCACTCTTCCCGGCAAGATAATATTCAAATATGTTTCGCTCAGACTCGGTCAGGGTCTGCAGGCCGGCGAGAAAGGTCTGATAATCATCAGGATCAATCTCAGTTTTGCGGGAATAGGCCAGGCGGTCCATTTTTGCTTGTGCACAAAGCAGATCCTCTCGGGCAGCGGTATATTCCTCCTCTATCCGTTGGAAAGCAAGCAGGGCGGTTTCGTACTCCGCCTGCAGCCGCATACGCTCCTCCTCGCTTTCAATATTCTGCATTTTCAGTGCATGGATTGCCTCTCCGTGCTCCCGTTCCTGGCGCTGAAGGTATTCAATCAGGTCAAGAATTTCGGGGATGTCCGACTGTGTTTCGCTCCGCTTATCCGATTTGATCTGTTCCAGTGCCGTCAGCAGCGGGGACAGAAAACGCCGGCTGAAATAACGGCTGAAGCTGACGGTAAATACAATCAGCAGCACGGTCAGCAGCACTGACTGAAGAATATTCCTGAACATCGCCCGGTCATAGTCGCCCTTTGGGATCATCACAGCCAGCAGGTGCTGCTCATCTCCAGGAGAAAGTCGGATGGGCTTGGTTGTGCCCAGGTAGGAAAACTGCTCATCCTTAAAATGGGTAAGTCCGCCTTGGGTACCGATCATCGCATAGTCCGCGGTCAGATCATGGAAGTATCCGTCCGCACTTCCGCAGCCAATCGCCTCGGAGGTGAGCAGGATGTTCTCGTGATGTTTCGTCAGCAAGCAGCTGAGGTGGGCAAGCTTGGAGGGCTGTGCGTGGCACACCGCAAAATAACTGGCGCTGATTTCATATCCGCAGACCCCGTAAAAGGTTCCGTCGGCGCCTACAAGGGGAACCGCCAGAAGAAGCACCTGCTCGGAGGTCCCCGGCAGGGTAAACAAATCGGTAATCAGGTAGGCAGACTCAGGGGGAAGCGATGCACGCGACACCAGCTTGGCATAATCCGGGAATATATCGGTGCGGAATTCCAGCCGCCATTTCCGATGAAGTGTCATCCCTTGCTGCCTGGCGACTGCAGGATGCCCCCGATAAAGCAGAACTTCGCGGTCAGACACATGATATCCGTTGAGCTGAAGGTAAAGTCCGGTTCTGGAAACAGCGGCATCAGGCAAAGTGCTGTTCACCGTGGCGTCCAGCAAAACAAACGCCCCGGAGCAATCGGCCTGAAACAGCCGCTGGCGAAGGGCAGACATCAGCGCCCCCTGGACATTGGCAATCGCTTCTCCGGAATTGCTGAGTGCCCGGAAAGAAATGTCCAAATCGGACAAAGTCTCCTCCATTACGGCGCTGAGTTCAGCAGACATGGAGATCGCCGATGCCGCAAGATGGTCGAAATGCACCGCGACATCCTTCTCGAAAACTGCCATTTGCATATTCAGCGAGTCGGCAAAGACTTCGGCTGTACTGTTGGTACGGCCAAACAGAACCAAACAGGTCAGCAGAACTCCCAGAATCAGCACGGCCAAAAGAAGCATATAGATAAACAGTTTTCGCTTCAGGGTCCATTCAGAATAGCGCAGAGCGGGAATCACACGCATATTCTCACCTCAGATCAGCCGATGCTGCAGAACAGCGCCCAGAGTTCTTCGGCCAATGCCTCTGCGCTCTCCCCGTTTTTGTTCCGCCCGACGAGGGCGGGCTGCATCTCGCGGATGGCTGCATACAGGGCATTGGTCTTGTCGTAGAAACCGTCAAAATCGGGACGGACCACGGGAATGTAGTCTGCGTGCATGGTACGGATGGCACGGTAGAGGTTGGCATAACCTTCATCCTCAAAGCTGTAATGTTCAATAGCATCAAAAGCGCCGTCGGTCACAGGCATATAACCGGTCGTGGTGACAAAATCCAGATTGCGTTCACTCTCGGTGAACCACTTGACAAATTCATACGCCGCTTCGGCTTTTTGCTCGGTGGTGGAAAAAGCGGCAAGACCGACACCCGTCTGCGGCATATATTCCTTCTCGCCGCCCGACCTGGGAAGCGGGAGAACCTGCAGCTGCATGGGTTCGGTGGTGTTGTCGGGATAAGTGATTACATCATTATAGTAGCCCACTGCGGCAGAAGAACCGATGCCGCTGAGCACGTCACCGGTCATGACCTGTGTGTTGGCATACAGATCGGATACCACAACATGCCCCTGTGCCAGGGCGCGGGCAAACATGAGGAAAGAATCGCGAATCACCGGATTACTCTCGTCATACCAGCCTTCCGCGGTATATTCCATCTCACCGGTGCGGGACAGCACATCCAGCTCCATATGGCGGATCAGATAGTCGAAGGCGCAGAAGGGCTTGCCCCCGGACCAGGTGTAATACTTTTCCGCCGCGGCGAAAAAGCCCTCCCAATCGGACAGGCTGTCATAAGTTACGCCGGTATCGGCCGAAAAACGGGAAAACTCCCCGCCGCTGACAAACAGGGCGTAGGTGGATTTCGACACGGGGAAAACAGCCAGCTTGCCGTCGATCATCCCGCTTTCAATGAACTCGGGAACATACCCCTCCAGTTCCTTCGCCGTGAACCACCGTCCGAAGTCAAGCAGGCGATCGGACCCAAGGGTGACGGCATTCTGCGTATGACAGGAAAAAATGTCCGGGACCTCAGCGGCACCCGGCTTGTCGGCCAGAGCGTCCTGAAGCTGAGCCAACAATTTGGAGGTGCCCGTAACATTGGTCACCTGAATCTGTATGCCCTTCTCTTTCCCCACAGTATCGTTAAACTCACGGATCAGCAGATTCATAGGGGCATCGGCCTGTTCACCGTAAACGTGCCAAATGGTCAGGGTAACCGGTTCCCGGGGATCCAGCAATGTCTTATCTGCACATCCGCCAAACAGCAAAAGCAGAAAAAGCCCTGCCAAAATCAGTGCTACTGTTTTTTTCATCTTTTCTTCCTCCTGAGCGGTTTTGCCCACTCTTTTTTCGGATTTTTGCAGTTTTCAAGTGGAAAAATTTTATTTTTCCCCACCTTTTGCCCCTTTGGGTGGGGGACAAAACACAAAAAATCCGTATAATTTTACTTGCAAGCGTCATTTAAGGAGGGTATAGGCCTTGCCGGTGTCAGATAAAGGCATGGGGTACCCCGTGACGGATCGGTCCGTCATGTCTCCGAGCGCGCGCCAACGGGATCGGAGACCGCCCCATCTTTTTCTATTATTTTATTGTATCACATTTCCGCGAGGCCGTCAAGAAATATGCACATTTTGCGGCAAAACAGCGAAGGAAGACCGTACAGCCGGGGAAAGGAGGAGAAAAACGGTATGCGACAAAATAAGACCGCAAGCTACAAAATCATTTCCGATTCGGGGGGGAACCGTTACCGCTTCTACTGCGACTTGTCGGGGGCTCTGCTCTGCACCACCGGGATGTATCGCGCCGATACGCCCGAAGAGGAACTGGCGCAAGCTTGGGATACCGAAGGCAAGGTCCATTTCAGCCGCTGTCACAAATGCGGCAAATGGGTAATGGACGCTATGTTCAATGCCGATGCCCTGGAATGTGTCTCCTGCGCCCCCTGGGAGAACATCCCTCAGTTCTGCAAATTCTGCGGAACCAAGGTACACACTGCCGACAACGTTTGCCCCAAGTGCGGCAAGCAGATGATCTACGGAGGCAGCTTCGATGATTGAACACAAAAAAAGCGAAAAATACAGTTACCTGGAAACCCTCGGCATGGGCCCCTACACCATGAAGAAACTCAAGGTTTGTCCCCACTGCGGCAGAATCGCCGGGCGGTGGGCTCTCTTCTGCCCCGACTGCCGACGTCCCATGACAGGGAAAACCCTGTTTGATCAATACCGCAGGATGCATCTTTGCTGTGCCGCCTGCGGGACCCCTTTGGCTGAGGATACCCGGTTCTGTCCCCACTGCGGCAAAAAATCCGCAACCGGAACAGACATTCACAACAAGACAGACAAGGAGAACAGAAAATGAAACACTTTGTACACACCCGCCGCGCCATGGCTCTGTTGCTCTGCACGGTCATGCTGATGGGCCTGCTGCCTACCTCCGCATTTGCCGCGAAAGAGATGTTCATGCAAATCACCCAGGCAGGGGTAACCGATATTGATGCACCTGCTGCCGGACAAAAGGGTGACTATACGGGAACAGTCGTGAACACAGGCTTATTTACCATTTCCAAAATCGAGTATTATGAGACTTCCAACAACCGGCTGAAACCCGAAAATGAAAGCTTCAAAGCCAACACCGCATACTATGTTCTGGTTTCGCTGAAAACCAAGTCCGCATATTACGTTGCCTTCAACGGTTCCACCGGCGCACCGGAGGTCACCGCTACCCTGAACGGCCTTCCCGCAACCGCAGTGGATCTGGGCCCCAGCAGCAACAGCACCGAGTTCGGGATCAAGTATCAATTTCCGGCAACGGCAAACGTCATCACCGAAGTGCATATCACCGGCCTTGACAAACCCACCCACGCCAAAGTCGGCGACACCACCGTGGAGACCAACAACATCCGTGTCCATGCGGAAAAGGTAGAATGGAACCATCAGGACGGCAATCCCCTCAACGGCACGTTTGAGTACGGCAAAACTTATGTGGCAAGCTTCTACCTCATCGTGGACAACTCCACCGACTTCGCCAAGGATTACGACCATGTCCTGTCAACGCCGGAGCAACCCATGCCCGCTGTCACGGTTACCGTTGACGGAATTCCCGCCACCACCGTTCTGCCCGACTACGGCAGAAACCCCTTCATGCGCTGCCTGAAGGTATCTGTACTGTACAAATGCGAGCAGAAAACCACAATTGATTCCATCAAGATTTCCGGTGTCAAGGAGCCGATCGCAGGAGGCCCCATCAATTACCTGGTCAACTTTGACACAAGCGGATACCAGCGCGGTGATCAGAATGACGAGGTATACCACAACGGCGTGGCCTGGCGTGTGGATGGCGGTGCCTATCTGAAGACCAGCACCGGAACCTTCGGCGCCAATGAGACCTATCAGATCGTCATTCACCTCAAAGCGAAGGACGGCATTGAGTTCAAGGCTGATACCAACGGCAATACGCAAATGACCGCCACGGTTAACGGCAAGCCCGCCGAGATCAAAAGCAACCGCAGCGAGGCAATCGTGACATATACCTTCCCCAAGACGGGCAACTTCATCCTCGACACAGCCGGCATTACCGATGTTGATGCACCCGAAGCAGGAAAAACGCCCGACTACAATGTTACCTACGCAAGCGCTAACTACGGCCCTGCAAATTACAATGATGCAACCACGAAAAACGGTATTTCCTGGTACAACGAAACCGATAAAAAGAATATGTTCCCCTCTGATAAGTTTGAACCCGGGAAAACCTATACTGCGCTGATTACGGTTTGGACAAATGAAGGATATGAATTCCGGTACAAATCCGGCGCGATCAACGTGACCGGCACGGTCAACGGCAATGTTGCCGATTTGTCCTCCCGCAGCGACGTGGAAGTGACCCTTTTCTACACCTTCCCCAAGCTCGCGGAGCACAAATGCGCCCCCAAGAAAATCGACGAGATCAAGGCAACCTGTACCGCCGAAGGTAAACAGGCGTACTACTTCTGCCCCGAGTGCGGCAAAATTTTTGAGGACGCCAAGTGCACCAAGGAAATTGCCGACATCAATGCCTGGGGCAAGATCCCTGCTACCGGTCACACCGGCGGCAAGGCCACCTGCACCGAACCGGCCAAGTGCAAGAACTGCGGACTGGGCTACGGTGAGACGGTCGAACATAACTACGGCACCGGTTGGGACTACAAAGATGCCATGGGTCACGCCCACAAGTGTAAGACCTGCGGTGCCCCTGATACCATCCAGCCCCATACCGCCTCCGGCGCAGCCAAATGCGGTGAGGCTTCCAAGTGCTCCGTCTGCAAGGCAGAGTTCGGCGAGATCATGCAGCACCAGTGGAGCAGCACCTACACCTACAGCGACAACAAGGGGCACGCCCACAAGTGCACCGTCTGCGGCGACCATGACACCGTTCAGCCCCACAGCGGCGGGACCGCTGACTGTCAGAACAAAGCAAAATGCGCCGGCTGCGGCGCCGAGTACGGCAAGACCGGTGACCACAAGTGGAGCACGACCTGGGACTACACCTCGTCTTCCGGCCACGCGCACAAGTGCACCGTGCCAGGTTGTGACGAGCATGACTCCACCGTCAAACATACCCCCGGCCCCGAGGCCACTGAGAAAGATCCTCAGCTCTGCACCGCCTGCAAGTTCGTCATTACCCCCACGCTCTCCCACACGCACAAGCTGACCAAGGTAGATGAGGTGGACGCCACCTGTACCAAGGCAGGCAAAAAGGCTTATTACACCTGCGCCGGCTGTGACGCGATCTTCAGCGACAGCAAGGGCAGCAAGCCCATCGAGGATGCAGACAGTCTGATTATTCCCGCCGCCGGCCACAAGGAATCCTCCTGGAAGAAGGATGCTGACAACCACTGGAAGGAATGCACCGTGAAGGACTGCGGTGCCATCATCAGCGACACCAAGGAAAGCCACGTTTTCGGTGACGATGACAAGTGCGATGTCTGCAGTTACAAGCGTGCTGCTGCCACCACCGCTAAACCCGAAACTACCGCTAAACCCGAAACTACCGCTAAGCCCGAAACTACCGCTAAGCCCGAAACTACCGCTAAGCCCGACAATACTGCCGCACCCGAAACCACCGCGAAACCCGATGATACCACGAAGGCCCCCGACACATCTGTGCCCGAGACTACAGCTCCCAATGCTGCTGAGCCTCCTGCCGCACAGGAAAACAACACACCTTGGATCATCATGGCAGCTGCACTCGGCGTTGCTGCTGTCTGCATCGTGGTTCTCACCGTGGCGCTGATCAAGAAAAATAAAAAGGCATAAGCCCAAGGAGGAAGACCGGGGTGATTAAACTGAATTGGATTCTGCTCGGCCTGGGAATCACTGCTGCGGCTGTGGCAGGCTGCATTACTGCAGCCTGCTGCAGACGGTCGGCACAAAGCAATGACGACATCGACGGCGGTGTGGTCAAACGCCACTGGGCCGATGCACCAAAGGTCATCGAATCTACTGAAATCACCGAATTTCACGGGGAGATTTCCCTGTTTGCATCGTACGAAACCGACGGACTGGGACACCGTGTCTACCGTCTGGGCGCTGTCGTCCGGGACGGAGAAGTGCTGGTGACGTATGACTGGCGCGATCGGCAGGGAAAATCAGACAAAGCCGAGTACAAAGCAGATACGGATTTCATGGCACGCCTGCAGGAGATCGTTGCGGCGCACGATTTCGCACAGTACAATGGCTACTACCACACCGTCAGCGGTCTGCCGGATATGTACGGTGAGACCTTGCACATCGTCTACGCCAGCGGCGAGCGCATTGATGTTCATGATAATCAAAGCGGATTTCTGCCGCTCCAAGCCGAGCGGGCGCTGATTATGCTGTTCGGCGCGGCAACCCAACCGGAAACTAAATAAAAATGGAGGATTATGTGATGTCAATTTTCGACAAGCTGAAGAAAAACGTACAGACTGCGGTGAAAACCGCAGCGGCACAAACTTTTGCCGACAAGGAAACCTTCACTTTCACCGCACTTCCCGAAAGCCTTGCCGAGCTGCAGGCCTTGCCTGAAGCGTCCCTCACCAGCCCATTCGCCACCGCCGCGCTGACCGTATGCGCCCTCTGCGCTTACGCCGCCGACCGTGAGATCGGCCGGGAAATGATGAACTTCCTGCTTGGCCCCCGCCCGCTGAACAATTTCCAGATCTCCTTCCTCAATGAACGTTTCAGCGAGGGACACCATGTTCCCTTCTCCTACTTCAAGGGTGCTGTTCCCGCCAATGATTACACCCCCGACACCCCCTTCACCATCACCGTGGAGACAGGGGCCTATTCCGATGCCAACGAGGGCTATAAGAAGCTGTTCATCCGGAGCGGCGGTGCCGACAGTCCCCGCGAGATTGTTCTGCGCATGACCTCTGACGGCAAATGGTACCTGTGGGAACAGTTCCTGTTGGTGGGCATCCGGGAACCCAAGTCCGACAATCCGTGGGCGTAAAATCAAAACTTCTGGCAGCTGTGATGACGATTTCGATTCTGTTCGGACTGTTCGGATGTGGGAAAAAAGCGGAGGGCGAGTGGCAGCAGCTTACCATCAGCCGAAGCCACATGAATGCCGCGCAGTGCTTCCACTTCCATGTTTTCCCCAATGATGACGGGCAGATGCTTCTGACAGGCTACTGCACCGACCGGGACGGAACGGCATATGCCTCGGAGACGGGGACCGTCCTGTCCGAGGCAGCGGTGCGGCATCTCCGCGGCATGAAGCTGGATGGCCTTCCAAACAACAAAGCCCCCCAATTTCCCGCATTTGCTGTATCGGACGGTACAGCGCAAAAGCTGACATTGACCTATGCCAACGGAAAAGAAAAGCTGAAAGAGCTCTCCGACGAGCTGCTTGACGCTGTGTTTGCGTTACTTCTTCCCGAACTTCCGCGGAAGATCACTTCGGTTGAGCAGGTGAATCTCCACATCAACGGTATGCGGGTGACCGAGGAATATGTCATCGAAGGGGGAGATCCCGCCCGGATCTCCCTGTACCGGTTCTCCTATCCGGACGGCGAAGCGGTAAGAAACCTGGTTAAGCGCATTTTCTGCAGCGGAGAAACCGTACTTGAACTGCTCAATTCCTGCGGTGTCCTGGGCTGGAACGGATTTTACGGCCGGCAGCCCGCGGATGTACTGGACGGAGATGTGTTCGTTTTGGAGGCATCCGTGAACGACGGTCAGGCAATCCGTGCCAAGGGCTCGGCAAATTATCCCACGGGATATCGCGAATTTGTCCGTGCGCTGAATCAGCTGCTGAGCGAGATCCCAGCCGCTGATTGAAGTATCCCGAATAACCGAGAGTTCCAGCAAAATGTAAAGGAGACGTAATCATGGGCCTGTTTGACAAAAAATTCTGCTCGGTGTGCGGAGAAAAGATCGGTTTTCTCGGCAACCGGAAGCTGGAGGACGGGAACCTCTGCAAAACTTGCGCCCGCAAGCTCTCCCCCTTCTTCCGTGAGCGCCGCTCCTCCACCGTGGAGGAAATCCGTGCACAGCTGGCATACCGGGAGGAAAACCAAAGTGCACTGGAATCCTTCCACCCCACCCTTGTCTATGGCGAGGATGAAAAAATCTATCTCGACCTGAATGCAAAAAAAATGATCGTGACGTCGGCTTCCGATTTTCGGGAAGAAAATCCCGACATCATTGACGTGGCACAGATCATCGCCTGCGAGGCTGACATTGAAGACAACAGAGAGGAAATCTTCTTTGAGGACAGCCAGGGCAACGAAAAAAGCTACACCCCGCCGCGATACCGCTATGCGTATGAATTCCGCATCACCTTCCGGATCGATTCCCCGTGGTTTGATGAGATCACGGTGGATCTGAACCCCGAGAGCCGCCCCGAAAGCAAAGAGGATGATCTGTATGCGGAATGGCAGATGCGTGTCTCCGAGCTGAAGACCCACATCGCGCGCATGAACCATATCCCCACTGTCCGGGACATCATCCTGGGCCCGATTTCCGGTTATTCCGACACGTTCCTGGAACAGCAGGCAAAGGTCGGAGGAATGAACCCCTGCCTGCAGGAAACGGCAGGTGAACCAGCCTCCGGAGCCGATGACGCCGGGCAGAAGACCGGTGCGGCGGAGGGCGTATGGAAATGCGCCTTCTGCGGCAGCGAGAGCAGCGGCAAATTCTGTCCGGAATGCGGGGCCAAGCAGCCTGAGAAGGACTGGCAATGTCCCCGATGCGGCAACAAAAATGAAGGAAAATTCTGCGCGGAATGCGGTACACCCCGGCCATAACACCGACCACAGCCGGGGATGCCGGATTCGGTCCGGCAAAATCATGTGGTGAAAGAGGTAACCAATGAAAGACCAACTTCAAAAATTTCTGAGCTTCTTCCTCTGCCTCCTGCTCCTGTTCGGCGGGATGCCGGGCATGGAGCTCCATATCCATAACGATCTCCACGATGACCATGCGTCCATGGAAACCGACGGTCATGATCACGGGGAAGGCCACGAGGACATGGATCTGCTGTCAATCTGCGGAAGCGTTTTCGATTTCGTGCTCTCCTGCGTCGCACTTCCCGTTTCCGCAGCCTATGAGGACGGCGTGGAGTGCGATCACTGCGGCGCCTGGCGCTATGATGACTGGAAGTGCGACAACGGCGATCACTGCGGCGAAGGCTCGGGCACCAGCTGCTATGAAGAGCACCACTGCGGCTACTGCGGTGCCTGCGACGATGATCATGAATTGTGTGATGACTGCGGCAACTGTTTGGAGGATCACTGCGAATGTGACGAAAAGTGCCGCGGCTGCTACGAGACCACCGGTACGGTCTGCTCGGAGTGCGGCGAAAAATGCTCCGAATGTGCCGAATGGATCTGCGATGACTGTGAAAAATGTCCCGATTGTGCAGGCAATGAGGCATACTGCTCCATTTGTGACATCTGTATCAACTGTGCCGAATGGATTTGCTACTGCGGCGAAGGCTGCGGACAATGTACCATTGGCTGCGATCAATGCTACGAAGCCTGCTACAACTGTGCCGAAGACGAAATGTGCAAGGACTGCAATACCTGCTTCGACTGTGTGGGCGGCGAGGGCAACTACTGCGAAGAATGTCAGCTATGCAAATTCTGCACGGAATACATATGTGAATGCGGCAGGGGCTGCTCATCGTGTGTTCTGATCTGCGAACAATGCAGCGAAAAATGCGAAGAGTGCGCAGACGGCGGCATTTGCGAAGACTGCGGAACCTGCTATGACTGTGTGGGCGGCGAGGGCAACTACTGTCTGAACTGCAACAAATGCAAATTCTGCGTGGATCAGGTCTGCGTCGGATGCAGTGAAGGCTGCTCGGAATGCGCCGTCATCTGTCCCGAATGCAATGCGGTCTGCGAAAATTGCGGTGACGATCAGCTCTGCGGCGACTGCGGGGTATGCTTCGAATGCCGCGGCGGTGACGGCAACTACTGCGAGGAATGCGGCATATGCAAAAACTGCGTGGATTTTGTCTGTTACAACGGCGACGGCTGCTCACAGTGTGCCTACGTCTGCCCGGAATGCGGTGAAAAATGCACTAACTGCGCCGAGCTGGAGTTTTGCATCGAGTGCAATGTTTGCTTTGACTGTCTCGGCGGTGAGGGCAACTACTGCTCCGAATGCCTGCTGTGCGAAAACTGCGTAGAGCAGGTCTGCTACTGCGGCAACGGATGCTCCAACTGTTCTGTTATCTGTATGGCTTGCGGTGAAAAATGTGAAAACTGTGCCGACGATGAGCTCTGCAGCGAGTGCGAGCGCTGTTTTGACTGTGCCGGCGGCGAATACTGCGCAGAGTGCGGCGAATGCAGCGAGTGTGTGGAAGTCCTGTGCGCCTGCGGGAACGGCTGCAACCAATGCACCGATGTGATCTGCGAGGAATGCGGCGAAAAATGCTCCAACTGCGCACCGGATGAGCTGTGTACCGAATGCGGCACCTGTCGGGATTGTGTTGGCGGTGAAGACGACTTCTGCGACTCCTGCTCGATCTGCAAATTCTGCGTGGATTATATCTGCGTGGGATGCGGTGAGGGCTGCTCAAACTGCGTGGATGTAATCTGCGAGGAATGCGGCGAAAAATGCTCGAACTGTTCCCCCGATGAGCTTTGTATCGAATGCGGCATCTGCCGTGAATGCGCCGGCGGTGAAGGGCATTTCTGCGACAACTGCCAGCTTTGCGAGAACTGCACCGAAATCGTTTGCTACTGCGGCGGCGGATGCTCGTCCTGCGCTGCCGTTTGTCCCGACTGCGGTGAGCATTGCTCGGAATGTTCCGACGGTGAGATCTGCGTGGATTGCGGCTTATGTATGAACTGCGTGGGAGAATCCAACTTCTGTACAGACTGCGCACTTTGCAGTACATGTGTGGAATTGGTCTGTTCCTGCGGCGGCGGATGTGCCAACTGCGCCACTGTCTGCATAGAGTGTGGTGAAAAATGCTCCAACTGTTCCGACGGAGAGCTGTGCATGGAATGCGGCAAATGCGTCGATTGTGCAGGTGCGGACAGCTTCTGTATCACCTGCGGACTCTGCTCCGACTGCGGTACAGTTTGCCCCTGCGGTGAGGGATGTGAGAACTGCGCCGACCTCTGCCCCGACTGCGGCGAGGTCTGCTCGAACTGCTCGGATGAATTCTGTGCATCCTGCGACATCTGCCGGGAATGCGCAGACGATATCTTCTGCGAGGAGTGCTACCAGTGCGGCGACTGCGCCGAGATCTGCGAGGACTGCGGCACCGTCTGCCGCGACTGTGCCGAGAGCATTTGCCCTGACTGCGGCAAATGCTCGGGCTGTATGGATGAAATCTGCCCCGAATGCGGCATCTGCATCGATTGCGCCGATGTCATGTGCAGGGACTGTTACTACTGCGGCGACTGTGCCGATAATCTCTGCGGCGAATGCGGTGAATACTGCGCTGACTGCGCCGATGTCTGTGCGGAATGCGGCACCTGCGAGAACTGTGCCGACACCTGCCCCGACTGTGAGCTTTGCGAGGATTGCTGTGCTGACGCTGCAGCGGACCTGGGCTGTAACCATGGCATCTGCCCGAAGAGTGCAGAGTGGAAGAAGCACTACTGTGCCGAGGGCGGCCATTGCGCCGGCGAGAACAACGATGTGGACTTTGACGAAACAAACCACTGGTTCATCTGCGGCGCCGGCTGCGACAAAAAGCTGAACCTTGAATCCCACACCTTCGGTCAGGGTGTAGTAACCAAAGAAGCCACCAAGAAGGCTGACGGTGTAATGACCATCACCTGTACCGAATGCGACTACAGCAAGGAGGAGGCTATTCCCAAGCTGTCCGGACAGCACACCCACGAATACACCGAAACCGTAACTCCGCCCACCTGCACAACGGGCGGATACACCACACACGCCTGCTCCTGCGGTCACACCTGGACCGACGGAGAAACTCCTGCCACCGACCACGATTATCAGTACCGCTTCGATGATACGGCACATTGGCAGGAATGTTCTCACTGTCATGCATCTACCGAAAAGGCGGCTCACAAGCTGGGCGAGTGGAAAACGGTCCTCAAACCCGGATACACCTACACCGGTGAAAAGCAGCGCACCTGTAAGTGCGGTTACATCCTCAGCGAAATTCTTCCCATGCTGACCGTCCCCGAAGACAAGGTCGTGATTATCCTTCCCTCCGTTCCCGGACCTGACACCACACCACCCAGCGGCAGTGAGACACAGCGTCCTGAAACTCACCCCGGAACTGAAGTTCCTGATACGGGAAGTACGCCCGATACCGGAAAGACTCCTGATACCGGAAAGACTCCTGAGACCGGAAAGACTCCTGAGACCGGAAAGACTCCTGAGACCGAAAAGACTCCTGAGACCGGTAAGACCCCCGATTCCGGAGAGGTCCCGGGCGGCAGCGCCGAGATACCCACGACACCCGGCGCGTCCACCACGCCTGCCGTGAAGGAGCTGCTGACCAAGGGTGATGACAACACCGTCCCCGCTCTGCCCACCCTCCCGCCTACCGAAGACGGAAACATCTTTGACGGCTGGGTAAACAAAGCCACCGGCGAGCCGGTCAAGAAGGGTGACAAAATCACCGAAAGCATTGAGCTTGCTCCTGTGTGGAAGGACTGCGGCACCGACAGCCACCGCGACAAAAACGAGGACAATCACTGCGATGACTGCGGCTACATCATGGTCAAGGAGCCCCCTGCAACCGAGCCGGCGGAAACCACAGCGCCTGCCACCGATCCCGAGGAACCCGAGAGCCCCGGTGAGCCCTCCAACAGTGGAATGCCCACTTGGATCATCGTAATCCTCTCTGCCTTCATTGCTCTGCTTCTGATCTGCGGCGGCATTCTGGCAGTCGTCCTCGGCAAGGACAGGAAAAAGAACAAAAAACAAGAGACTTAACCCCTTTTTGCCGAAAAAGAACGGCAAAACACAAAGGAGCTGTTGCATATGCAACAGCTCCTTTGTCAGCACTCTGCCGGATTTATTGGTTGAGCACAGAAATTGTTTTTTGTTTGCAATCGAAAACAATGTCAAACCATCGTTCAGTATGTCTTGTCCAGCGGTCGGATTCTCCGTCGCAGTTGGGGTAACTGTCGCTCCACCAATAAACCGGAAGCGAAACAGTAATTTTCTTCCCGTCCGCAGAACAGCGGACCGTTCCGTATTGCGCCGTATGCGCATATTTGGCCGGATCGTCACTAACGGGAAAATCCGCAGAGCCGAGGGAAACGTCAGCCTCGTCAAAAAATTCAATATGACCGAGGGAATCCACATAAACAGAAAATTTTTCCTGTTCGAACCATACCGTTGTGGGATCAATCGCGTTATAATAGAGGGCAGTAATCTCGATATACTTCGTCGAAATCGCGCTGTTATAAACCTTTCTTTCCATAAAAGCCTCCTCCTTCTCTGTCCGCCGGCAAACGCAGACTGCGGAATCGGTTAGTACTGATAATTTGCCATCACGGTCTTCAGGGAGTAGTTGGCGGCCACTTCCTCATTGACCTCGATCCGCTCCACATAGGGAGCCAGAATCCGGGTAAAGGCCTCCATCTCCACATTTTCTTCAAAATCGGTGAAGAAATCGGCATCCATGGAAGAAGCGTAAGCCTTGGGGGCCAGTTCCAGGCGCTTGATGATGTGATAGCCCAGATCGCTCTGGACATAATCCCATTCGCCCACCTCCATCTCGAAGGCGGCATCGATGATCTCGTCCACATAGCTGGAGGTAGGTGTGAAGTAATAGCCGTTGGGGTAAATGGAGGTTGCGGTGTCTTCCGTATAGGCGGCCATCATTTCCTCGAAGTCTGCCCCCTCCTCCAGTTTCTTTACCACCTCGGCTGCCTTCTCTCGCTGAGCCTTCAGCTCAGCATCGGTAAAATCGGCCATGATTGGACTTCCGGTTTCATCATAGGTAAAGTTTCCGTCCGCATCGTACACATATTTTCCGGTGGTACTGACAAAAATGTGCTTAATACGAGCATAGTTGGCGGTATAGTAGGCGTCACGGTCGGCATCGGTGAGAGCACCGGGGCCGCCATCGGCAAACAGATGATCCTGCAGCTGTGCCACCTTTGCCTCGATGGTATAGATCTCGTCCAGCATATCGTAGTTGACGCCATAGTTGGCCAGCTCACCATTCATCACGGTCTTCCCGCCGGCGGCATCAGCCAGCTCCTCCAGGTCGGTCTTGATCTTCGCCTTATCCTCTGCGGACAGGGAAAGCTTGTACTCGTCATAAAGGGCAAGGGCGGCCGCATAGGTGCGGGCATTGTCCAGCACATAGCCGGTGAAGATCTCGTTGACAGTCTTCCCCTCATCCCCCATCACGGTATCCCACATCTGGAGGTTCTCTTTGTTGTTCATATAGGAATACACAAAGAATGCCTTGTACCGGGAAAGCCAGAAGGCATACATATTGGCGGTGATCTTCTGCCCATCCAGTTCCATCAACACTTCGCCGGGCGCGGCACACCCCGCCAGCAGGCCAAGGCACAGGATCAACGCCATCAAAAGGCATAGAATTCGTTTCATTGGAACACCTCGTTCTCGTATTCGGTCAAAATCTGCCGTTCTTCTTATTTTACCGCGTTTTGACACACCTGTCAAGCAAAGGGGGGAAGAATTCACAATTTTGCCGCAAACACGGGGGATTCCCGCTCACCTTTTCCCTCGCTCCGCATATCCTGCCCATGAAGTCAAATTCTTTTTCGGGAGGTTACGGATATGCAGTTTGACCGAAAATCGGTGGACCGTATGCTCAACATGGAGGATGACAGCCTGCGGCAGCTCATTGCAGGCCTTGCACGGGATGCGGGGATTGATCCCGCCGCGCTGAAGGTCAGCGCCGCTGATCTTGCGGCACTTCGGCGCGCCGTTGGGTCAATGTCGGACGAGGAGCTGCGCAGGATGGCCGGACAGCTGGAGCAGAACGGAGGGAAAAACCATGGACAATGATCAGCTCTCCGCCATGCTGGGCAATGTCCTGAGCAACCCCTCCATCATGGCACAGCTGCAGGGTGTGCTGGCGGGAATGGGACAGAACGATCCCTCCCCGCTGCCCGAGCAGAAAGAGGTCCCCACCTCCGACGCCGCGCCCTCCCCGCCTGCCCCGGGGGAAGCGGAGAGTGCGATGGCCAACGCGGCCCTGATGGCACAGCTTCCCGCCATGCTGGGGATGCTCACCTCCCTCTCGGGCGGGCAAGGGGGACAGAACAGCGAGCACCGCGCCGGAGGAAAGGGCGGCAATCACCGCACTGCTCTGCTTCTGGCTCTCAAGCCATATCTGAACGAGGGGCGGTGCGAAATGATCGATGCCATTGTGAATCTCAGCCGTCTGGGCGACCTGCTGGGCAAGCCCGGCGACCGTTGAAGGGAGGAAAACCATGTACAGCCGAACACAAGCCGGCCGGGGCGCAGGGGAAAGTCCCCGGCTGCCCGAGCACTACAGCGGAGTCGCCTTCTCCCAGCCTGCCCCCACACCGGTACCCGCGCACGAACCGGCAGCTCCCCCCCACTGCGCCGATGGACTCCCTCTCCCGACGCCGGCTCTTCCCGCCGATCCACCCGCCGCCGAAGAAAAATGCCCCCCGCCCCCGGCGGACGATCCCCCCGCCAAAATCGGCGAAGGGCTCCTCGGTGCCATCGGGCGGGAGGAACTTCTGCTCTTGGGCATCATCTACATTCTGGCACAGCGGCGCGGAGAAGACGACACCATTCTTCTGCTTTTGCTTCTGCTTCTTCGCAAGTAAGCACGGCATCGGGCTGCTTGAGCCCAAACTGTGACGGATCCGCCGGGTGAGCATCGGCCGCAAAGCCCAGCCGACCGTCCCCCGTGACAAATACATCTACGGTCAGGCCGCACCGAAGTGCGAACTGCTCTGCCAACGCCAATTCATCGGCTTCGGGAAAATGGCCCGCCAAAACCGACAGAGAGGCAATTCCCTTCGGCACTGCGGAGGGTGCCGCACCGGTAATCAGCAGGGTACGTCTGCCGCCGCTGCCCGCTGCCGAAACGGTGATCTCTCCCACCGTCTGCCTTCGGCGGAGGAAGGCGGCAAGGCAATAGACCATGCCCTGCCACAGGGCGGCACGCCCGTCTGAAAAGGTCGAGGTAAAGAACTCGGGCAGGGACACCCGCACCGGATAGAGGCAAAGGGGCGGCAAGGTAAAGATCCGCGCCACCGATTCGGCGGTGACGGGCTGATCCGGGGCAGCCGCACTGACCAGAGCGTGCAGGCAGGCCGAGGCGCCCACCCGGGGAAGCACCGCGTGCTCGGCAAACCGGATCATGCCGGGGGAAAGACGGACACCGGGGAACATTCCTGCCCGTACTGCCCCCAACGCTTCCGCCGGGGAGATGGCCGGGGCAAGGATGACCCGGAGGGCAGGCAAACCGAAGAGGCATCCCACCCATGCCGTCACGACCGTCTTACCCCGCCCAATCGCATAGAAGGCATCCTCTGCCTCTGCGGCGAAAAAACGGCGGTCAGCGGCGGAAAGCAGGGCCAAGAAGGAATCACCCACACATAACGAAAGAGGGGCAGAATGTGCAAAAAGCACCTGCCCCTGTCGGTCGCAGACGGCTGACGGCATGGCCGTCGCCCAGTCAACGCCCTTTTGTTCAATCCATTCGGTCAGACTGTACGGCAAAACCGACTCAGACCTCGTTCTTCAGCTTTTCCAGGCAGGCGGCGCAGATCCGCTTCCCCTTGAAATGCACCACATTGTCTACATTGTCGCAGAAAATGCAGGCGGGGGTGTACTTGGAGAGAATAATCTTGTCATCATCGACAAAGATCTCCAACGCATCTCTGTCACTGATGTTCATGGTCTTCCGCAGCTCCGCAGGAAGAACAATACGGCCAAGCTGATCAACTCGACGGATAATACCGGTGGACTTCATCAAGCAATACCTCCTTAAAAAAATCGGTTCAGTCACACATCGTGTACTGTCAGCAGTATACCACATTTGGGCAATTTTGTCAAGTCCCGCCGAAAAAAAGCCTCTTTCTCTCCGCGCTCCGCACCCCCTTCACTGCATAAAATTTCCGCCCCGGGCAAATACTAAGAAAAATTGAATCGAAGGGATGGGCATACCATGGTAAAAGGCTGTCAGCGGCAGATCGTCCTGCTGCGGGGAACGGGAAGCGAGCTGTTTGAAGAGGCATATTTTATTCTTAAGCCGGAAAAAACATCTCTGCCTCCGGCACGGATGATTACCGAAGCCAACCGCATTATCGAGGAAAACACCCTGCGGGGAAAACGTCAGGTCAATCTCCGCAGCAGACGGCACGGAGAGCGGCTGCTGTTCTTTCTTCTCGGCCTGCTGTCCGGCAGTACTTTTTTGGGCATCCTTTGGCTGTTTTGGGGATAAGACAGCTTCTCCCTCTTGACAAAATTGCCAAAATCGTGTATAATGGATGTATGTTTGTGACCGTGAACAATGTTTGATTTGAAAATCGTCACCTCAGGCTATGGTTGATGTGCGTGGTCTTCCATGGCATGGGGTTACTTTCTGTGTGCCTTTTTCTGCGCATTTCCGCAGACCTCCGCATCCCCACGGCCGGCGGGGCTGTCTTTTTGCGCACTGTTTTTGGGTCCGGAACATCAACGCACACGGTACATATTCTGCAAGAAAGGAATCCCGCCCCATGCGGGAACAGGTATAACTATGGCAAAAAAAGAAAAGGATCTGGGCAAGCTTCGCATCATATCCCTGGGCGGCCTCAACGAAGTCGGCAAGAATATCACTGTCATCGAGCACGGCAATGATATTATTATTGTAGACTGCGGTCTGGGCTTCCCCGACGAGGAAATGCTGGGCATTGACCTGGTGATCCCCGACATCACCTATCTTGAGAAAAATCAGGATCGCATCCGCGGCCTCCTGCTCACCCACGGTCACGAGGACCACATCGGTGCCATTCCCTATATTCTGCGCACCATCAACCCGCCCATCTACGGCACCAAGCTGACCCTGGGCATCCTGCGCAACAAGCTGGCCGAGCACCGTCTTCCTCACCAGCCCAAACTGAACGTTGTCTCCGCCGGAGACGTGGTCAAGCTGGGAGGGCTGAGTGCTGAGTTCATTCGGGTCAACCACTCCATTGCCGACGCCTGCTGTCTGGCCATTCGCACGCCCCTTGGCACCCTGGTTCACACCGGCGACTTCAAGCTGGACATCTCCCCCATCGACGGCGAAATGATGGACGTCACCCGCCTGGGCGAGATTGGCCGGGAGGGCGTTCTGCTGCTGATGTGCGAGTCCACCAACGCCGAGCGCCACGGGTTCACCCCCTCCGAGCGCAAGGTGGGCGAGTCCCTGGAGTATATCTTCACCCGCAACGCCGACAAGCGGCTGGTCATTGCCACCTTCTCCTCCAACGTGCACCGCGTCCAGCAGATCATCGACGCCTCGGCCAACCATGGCCGCAAGGTGGCCATCACCGGGCGCAGTATGCTCAATGTTGTGGGCGCCGCTGTGGAGCTGGGCTACATGAAGGTTCCCTCCGGTGTGCTCATCGATATCGCCGATATCCGCCGCTATAAGCCTGAGGAGCTGACCATCATCACCACAGGCAGCCAGGGCGAACCCATGTCCGCTCTCTACCGCATGGCCTGGGGCGAGCATGACAAGGTAACTCTCGGCCGCCAGGATCTGGTGGTGCTGAGTTCCAGCGCAATTCCCGGCAATGAAAAGCTGGTGGGCCGCGTCATCAACGAGCTCTCCAAGAACGGCGTCAGTGTTCTCCACGACTCGGTGGTGGAGGTCCACGTTTCGGGCCACGCCTGCCAGGAGGAGCTGAAGCTGATGCAGGCCCTGACCAAGCCCAAGTACTTCATGCCCATCCACGGCGAGTTCCGCCATCTGGCCGCCAACCGCGAGCTGGCGCGCTACATGGGCATTGAGGACCGCAACATCTTCATCTCCGACATTGGCCGTGTGCTGGAAATCGACCAGCACGGCGCTCGCTTCAACGGCACAGTGCCCTCGGGCAAGGTGCTGGTGGACGGCTACGGCGTGGGGGATGTGGGCAACATCGTTCTCCGCGACCGCCGCCATCTGGCTCAGGACGGCCTGATCGTGGTGGTGGCCACCGTGGACATCGACGAGGGCATGATTCTCTCGGGTCCCGATATCATCTCCCGCGGCTTCGTCTATGTCAGAGAATCGGAAGAGCTGATGGATCAGGCCCGCAGCCTGGCCCTGGATGCCCTCACCGACTGTATGGACACCGGCGTGGTGGACCGCATGGAGATCAAGAGCAAGGTCAAGGACGACCTCTCCAAGTTCCTCTACGCCAAGACCAAGCGCAAGCCCATGGTTCTTCCCGTGATTATGAATGTATAACGGCACGGTGCGGCTTTTTCCGCACCGGTTACATAAAATTTATGCAATATTCATCTTTCGTTCACAAATCCATCACGAAGAATCGGTATAATAAAGAGTAAACATATTTTGCATTCCAAACAAAAGAAAAACAAAGAAAAGGCGGTATTCATACCATGGCTACAACCAAGAAAAAGATTTCCGGCAAGGATCTGGGAATCAAAATCTTTCTGATTGCGACTGTCGTTATCATCATCGCCGCGATCGGCTTCAACATGATCACAAGCTCCGGCCTCCTGCTGCACAGCTTCAAGCCCATGACCAGTGAAAACTACTCGGTCAATGCTGCAATGATGAACTACTTCTATAAAACCAGCTACTACGGCTTTGTCAACCAGATGGGGGACTACCTCTCCTACTTCGGTCTTGACGCGTCCAAGTCCCTCAAGAACCAGGCCTATACCGAGGACATGACCTGGCACGATTATTTCCTCGACTCCACCGTTTCTCAGGTAGAGGAAATGCTGGTGCTGGCCGAGGCTGCCCGCGCTGAGGGCATGGAGCTCTCTGCCGACGAGATTGCCGGTATCGATGAGACCATGGCTTCCATCGCCTCCACCGCAGCTTCCTACAACTATCCCAGCGTATCCGCTTTCCTGGCCGCCCAGTACGGTGCAGGCATTAAGGAAAAGGATGTCCGCGCTGCCATGGAGCTCTCTTCTCTGGCAAGCAAGTACTCTCAGAAGATCAGCGACGGCATCGAGGTCTCCGAGGACGAGATCAACACCTATTTTGAGGAAAACCGTGAAACCTACACCTACGTTGACCTGCGCCAGTTCAGCTTCGCCGCATCCGAGGCAGAAACCGCCAATGCAACCGACGAGGAAAAGACTCAGATCATGGCCGCTCTGAAGGAAAAGGCAGACGCTTTGGCTGCCTGCAAGACCATTGCAGAGTTCGAGGCTCATCTGACCGAGTACATGAAGAGCAACATTCCCGAGGGTCAGGAAATCACCGACGAGAACATCGCCAACAACATCGAATCCACTAAGTACACCAATTACAATTCCCGCGAGACCGAACAGGGCAAGTGGGCATTTGAAGATGGCCGCAAGGTGGGCGACACCTTTGTGGTGGAAGATAAGGAGCAGATGGCCTGCCTCGTCTATATGATGGAGCGCACCGAGTACCGCGATGAAACCCTCACCCGCGATGTCCGTCACATCCTCCTCCAGTCCGCAAACCACACCGACGCTGCAGGCGCCAAGGCCAAGGCTGAAGAGATCCTGGCTGAGTGGGAAGCAAGTGCAAAGACCGAGGAAGCATTTGCCGAGCTGGCAAACAAGTACTCCGAGGATCCCGGCTCCAACACCAACGGCGGTCTGTACGAGAACGTGAATGCAGGCGATATGGTCGAGGAATTCGATGCATGGCTCTTCGACGATGCCCGCAAGGCTGGCGACGTTGAGATCGTAGAAACCGCTCAGCACGGCGCACACATCATGTACTACGTCGGCGAGGGCGAGCCTGTATGGAAGCTGTCTGTGGAAAATGCGTTGAAGAACGAGAAGTACACTGCCGCTTATGAGGCTCTTGCTGAGAAGGTTACCATTAACGTCAACGAAACCGCCGCTAAGCTGGTAGGATGATTTGTTTGCACTGCCGAGGTGCCGCGCAATCTGCGCGGCACCTCTTTTTCGCAACCTCCCGGATTTCTCCTGCCGGAAAAAGGGAAAATAGGGGTTGACATCGGCCCGACACTGTGCTATAATTATCCTGTCGCACAGGAATTGAATAGCAAACAGGGGTGCTGACGACGGTCGGCTGAGATGGGCTACGCCCGAACCCTTTAACCTGATTCGGATAATACCGGCGTAGGGAGTTTATGGAGTTGGACGCATCACTTCGATACAACCGCACGGGTATATTCCCGTGCGATACTTTTTATCGGAGGTGTTTTTGTGAAAAAAACCAAAACACAGCGTCTTATTCTCACCGCCATGATGCTGGCGGTGGCCACTGCCATTGCCCTGATCTGTCAGGTCATTCCCTTCCTCAACGCCGCCTTCGGCGGGGGCTTCACTGTGGGCAGTATGCTGCCCATTGTGATCATCGCCTATATGTTTGGCACCAGATGGGGCCTGTTCTGCGGCCTGGCCTATTCTGTGCTGCAGATGCTCATGGGCTACAGCACTGTCTCGGCCTTCTTCATGCCCTCCAGCGACAGCTATATGGTTTTCGGCCACGCCGTCCTCGTTGTGCTCATCGATTACATCATCGCTTACACCCTGCTGGGAACTGGCGGTATTTTCCGGAATCGGCTGAAAAAGATTCCCGCCCTTTGCCTGGGCTGCGTGGTGGCACTCAGCCTGCGCTACCTGGCTCATGTGATCTCGGGTGCCATCTTCTTCGGCACCTGGGCCGAGTGGTTCTTCTCGGAAATGGGTGCCTTCGGTGAGTCGATCCTGGGCACCTTCTCAGGGGCCTCCCTGTCGGTGGTCTACTCGATCTGCTACAACGGTATGTATATGATCCCTGAAATCATCGTCACCACGGTTCTGGCCGCAGTGATCGGCAATCTTCCCCAGATTGCCCCCTGCCGGGTGGAATAATCTGCATCCACGGGTGCCGCGCAGGCTGCGCGGCACCTTTTCTTTTTCCACGCAACATCTCCCGCGATCTTTGAAAAAAAAAACGTTATCCCTTGACAAAAGGGAAAGTTTGTGCTTTAATAGTAGCGGACTTTGGCAATGCGAGGTAATTACATGAAACTTCCCGAGCTTCGTCAGCAGCGCATCCTTCGGCTGATGTGCTGTCTGGTTTATTTTGCGGGCTATATGACCCGCTCCAATTATGCCGCCGCCATTCTGGCCATTTGTGAGGACCTCGCCCTCACCCGCGCCGATGCCGGCCTTGCCGTCACCGGCAGCTTCTTCACCTATGCCATCGGCCAGCTGGTCAGCGGCATCCTGGGCGACCGCATCTCCCCCAAGAATCTGATCTGCATCGGCCTGCTCGGCACCGTGGTATGCAATGTTACTCTCCCCTTCTTCTCCTCAGCTCTGCTTATCGCCGGGATTTGGTGCATCAACGGCTTCTTCCAATCCATGCTGTGGCCCCCGCTGGTACGCATCCTGGCCGAAAATCTCAACGAATCCGACTATGTGGACGCCTGCGCCGAGGTGTCCGCCGCGACTTCGGTGGCGGTGATTCTCACCTACCTGACCGTGCCCCTCTTCCTGCGGATCGCCGACTGGCGCATGGCCTTCTTCTTCCCCGCCGGCCTTGCGGTGCTGTTCATGGTGCTGTGGATGGTGGTTCTGCCCCGTCTTTCCCTCAATACCCCCACTAAGCGCTCTACTGCGCCCGATCCCGACGCCCCCAAGGCACAGCCCATCCTGCCTCTGCTCATGCGCTCGGGCGCCTGGATTCTTCTGCTCCCCGTTCTGCTCCAGGGTCTGCTGCGGGACGGTATTACCACCTGGCTTCCCTCCTGCGTGGCTGACCTGGGCGGTCTGGACACCTCCTCCTCCATCCTATCGGCGGTAGTACTGCCCATCTTCACCATCGTCTGTGTTCGTATCTCTGCATGGCTCTTCAAACGGATGCATCATGAAACCACCGAATCCGCTCTGCTCTTCGGGATCAGTACGGCAGCGGCACTGGTGATGTTCATTTGGCTGGACAAGAGTGCCCTTCTGCTGGTGGCCTGCATGGCCATCATCACCGGCTGTATGCACGGCATCAACCTGATGCTCATCTGCCGTCTGCCCGCACATTTTGCCTCCCACGGCTGTGTGGCGGGAATGTCCGGCCTGCTCAACTGCGCCACCTATGTGGGCTCGGCGCTCTCCACCTATGCCATCGCCGCCGTTTCCGATCACTTCGGCTGGGGGCCTACGGTCTTCATTTGGGTAATCGCCGCCGCCGTGAGCGGTCTGCTCTGCATTGCGGCGCACAGGACATGGCTGAAATTTAAGAAAGAAGGATGATTTCGGGGGAGGGGGGCCTTTTGAAAAAGGTCCCCCTCCCCCATACCCCCTCCCTGCGAAAACTTTCTGAAATATTTTTCAAAAAAGGCTTGACAAGCCTGGGAGGCTGTGCTATAATATCCGTGTTAATCCTAAGACAGCAGGTTCCCGTAAAAGCGGCAACGCTCTCCTGCCGAGGTGCGACCTTCTTTCATGACGTATATCATGTGTGGTCTTTCCTCGGAGGCGGTGTGCCGTCACGGGAGAAAGATTTTTTTATGCTCATTTTCACAATCGGGAGGTGAAATCATGCCCAGCAAAGCTATACTCGAACAAAAGCAGAAGGCCGTTGCAGAACTGGCTGAGAAGATGAGAAATGCCGCTTCCGGTGTACTCGTCAACTACCAGGGCATCACGGTCGAGGACGACACCAAGATGCGTGCAGCACTCCGTGCAGCAGGCGTTGAGTACATGGTTGTTAAGAACACCCTGACCGGTCGTGCGTGCGACGAAGTCGGTTTCGGCGATATGAAGCAGTACCTCAGCGGTATGACTGCTATCGCAATCAGTGCCGAGGATCCCATCGCGCCCGCGAAGGTACTCAAGCAGTACGCAGAGAAGGTTGAATCCTTCAAGATTCTGTCCGGCTTCCTCGACGGCGCAGTTGTCGACGAGAAGACGGTCAACGAACTGGCTGACATTCCTGCTAAGGAAGTGCTCATCGCCAAGCTGCTTGGAAGCCTGCAGTCCTCTCTCTACGGACTTGCTTATGTACTCCAGGCCAAGATCGACAAAGAAAACGGCGGCGCAGAAGAGGCCGCTCCCGCAGAGGCGTAAGCCCTGCCCCTCGGCGCAAGCCGATCCATCTCGCCCACACGGGCATCAATATGTTTTACACAGGAGGATATTATCATGGCTACTGAAAAGACCACTGCTATCCTTGATCAGATCAAGGAACTTACCATTCTTGAGCTCTCCGACCTCGTAAAGGCTCTGGAGGAGGAGTTCGGCGTATCCGCTGCTCCCGTTGCTGCTGTCGCTGTTGGCGGCGCTGCTGCTCCCGCTGCTGAGGAGAAGACCGAGTTCGACGTTATTCTTGCTAACTTCGGCGCTAAGAAGCTCGACGTTATCAAGGTTGTCCGCGAGATCACCGGTCTCGGCCTGAAGGACGCTAAGGACCTCGTTGAGGGTGCTCCGAAGCCTGTCAAGGAAGGCGCTACCAAGGAAGAGGCAGAAGAGATCAAGAAGAAGCTGGAAGAGGCCGGCGCTTCTGTCGAGCTGAAGTAATTCGCTTCCCAGACGCTATTCACCGTTTAAAGTCTGTCTTTCGGGTCAATAATAAAAGCAGCCGCAAGGCTGCTTTTATTTTTCGCCAATATGAATATTTTCAAAACTTTATTTATTTTCATTACCAACGCTTGACAAAGTGAATTTTACATGATAAAATAGTTTTGAAAACTACATTAGGCAACAAAAGGAATGATATCCATGAGCAAAAATGAAAAAAAGGTGATCATATGGGGAGACTCGGTAACAAAGGGCGTGATTTACGACGAGGCGCGGCAACGGTATGTCCTAGCATCGCAGACAGCTGCGTCCATTGCGGCGGAAGCACTGGGCTTTACCCTGATCAACCACTCCCGCATGGGAGCGACTGTCCTCGAAGGGGAGAAGATCATGCAGCGGGACCTCGACCGCGGACTCACCGCCGACATGGCCATCATCGAATATGGCGGAAATGACTGCGACTTCGATTGGGCGGCTATCAGCCGCGAGCCAGAGGCCGAACACCTGCCGAAGACCCCTGCCCCACTCTTTGAGGAAAAGCTAAAGGGCATGGTGTGCGCAGCAACCAAAGGGGGGATTGAGCCGGTACTGGTCACCCTGCCCCCCATCGTTTCCGAGCGGTATTTTTCCTTTATTTCCCGGGACGGTCTGAACTCCGCCAACATTCTGCAGTGGCTCGGGGACAAGGATCACATCTACCGCTATCATGAGCGATACTCTGCTCTGATCGCAAAGATTGCCCGGGAATGCAGCTGCCGTCTTCTGGATTTGCGCGCCGATTTTCTCTCCCTCTGGAATCCGGCATCTCTTTTTTGTCCCGACGGCATTCATCCCAACCTTGACGGTCAGCGCTTCATGGGGAATTCGATGATCCACGCTATGGCATAACGAGATTTGTACTGTTCGCACAAAATCGATATATGTTTTTATGCAAATATACAAACTTCGGCCATCAAATGAGAAAACCATTGACAAGTGTGCAAAGATCTGCTATACTGAAATCGGAAAGCAGGAGGTGCATCAAAGGGATGTACCCAAGCGAACCAACCGAAAGGAGAAGGCACTCCGATGGGCTGTCAAAACTGAGGTAAATCCTCCCTCCCCATAAGAGAGACGTACCGCCACACCTTGTGCAAAAAGGAGAAGGCACACCAATGGGCTGAATGACAACCGAACAACCCGTGACTCGCTTCACACCCCATATTCGTACAAAGGAGTACTCCGCCAATGGGCTGAATACCAATCAGAGAAAATCTCCATCCTGCGCGGATCCAATGCTTTCCCGAGTGGGAAAGGCATCCCGGGATAGAAAAACGCATTTCCATGACCATGTGTCCGTATTGATATAGATGCAGACGCACCGCCACACGATTGCGCGAAAAGGAGAAGGCACGCCAATGTACCACAACATCTGACGGTCAGACGGCGCAAAAAGCGCGGTCAATCCCGCCCCGCTGTGCGAAAGGAGAAGGCACGCCAATGTACTCGTTTCTCTTAGCATAACCCAATGGAGAAAACGCTTTATACATTCACACTTACCTCATAACCAAGACAGGGCTTCCGCAGACGCGGAGGCCCTTTTCTCTTCCCTGTTTCCGCAAAAAGCGGAGATCTTTTTCATGCTTTCCCTTGACAAGCCCCTTGGAATGTGCTAAGATAAACTCATCTACCAAAACGGGAGGTTACCATGAACTACTGGACACAAAGTAAGACCAATATTTATGTTGCCGCACACCGCGGGTTCCGCTCTCAATATCCCGAAAACACCCTTGAAGCCTTCCAGGCAGCACTGGATCTTGGGGTTGATCAGATCGAAACCGACATCCGCGTTTCCATGGATGGGGAGCTGGTGCTGATCCACGACGCCTCGGTGGACAGAACCACCAACGGCAAGGGCCTTGTCATCGAGAAGAACTTCGCCGAGCTGCGCACTCTGGACGCGGGTATTTTCAAGGGCGAGCAGTTCAAGGGCGCAAAGATCCCCACCCTCATCGAGCTGATGGAGATGGTCAAGGACCACCCCACCATTACCCTCGACCTGGAGCTGAAGGAATACCCCAAGAACAATCCCAATGCCTACGAAGTCTGCGACCGCGTGCTGAAGATTGTGGACGAGTATAACTTCACCGATCGCGTTGTCCTCAACAGCTGGAGTGGGCAGCTCAACGAGTATATTTTCACCACCTATGGCAAGAAATACCGTCAGCATGTATACTATCCCATTCATCACCTGGGCGGCGGCATGACCATTGACCCCTACTCCTATGCATATTGTACCTGTATGTTCAAATCCCTCTTCAGCGACATCAATATCGCCACAAAAGCGGAATTCGACACCATGGCCGCCCTCGGTCCTCAGCCCTGGGCAGGTGCCGGCGTCAAGGACGAGAGAGGTGTGGATCGCGCCATTGAGGCAGGCGCCACGCTGATCACCTGCGATAATCCCGATGTGATCCTCGACCTGCTCCGCAAGAAGGGCTATCATCAGTAAGCTCCTGCAACAAATGAAAAAGGGAAGCCCCCGCCATGGCGGGGGCTTCCCTTTTGTTCACTTTTGATCGGGCAGACGGTAGGTAAACCGGTCAATGCGCGTGATTCCCATGGTATGGAGCCGTTCCGCCGTGGCATCAGTATCCACCTCAGTGTTATAGCCCGGGATCAGGGGCACGCGGGCCACAACCCGTTCCTCTCCCACCACCGACAGCAGCCAGGCAAGATTGTCCCAGGCAAGGCATCCATCCCGTCCGGTGTAGGCGGCATAGCGGGCCGGATCCCCCTCCTTGACATCCACATAGAAGCAGTCTGCCGCCTCTGCCGCCAGCTCCACCGCACGGCGGGGGACCGACAGGCAGGTTTCCACATTGATCCGCCATTCCTCCCCGCAGACAGCGCGGAATGCCGGAAGAAAATCGGCATAGAGCAACGGTTCCCCGCCCCCAAAGGTCACGCCGCCTCCGGTGGCAAGAAAGTATAGCTCGTCCCGCTTCAGCACCCGCCACAGCTCCTCGGGGGTATAGGCGCGGGTTGCGGTTCCCTCCCGCCAGGATTGGGGATTGAGGCAGTAGCGGCAGCGCAGGGGGCAGCCATAGCCGCAGACCAGGGTGGTCACCCCTTCCCCGTCGCTGGCCATCCGCAAACGAGACACCCCAAAGGCGCGAAAAACGGGGGTACTCATGATGCGGGGGATGTGACAGTGGTCTCGGGCGCGATGGTCACCGCTTCCCGCTCCTCCTCGGGCTCGGGCAGGAGTGGATCGGGGCCGATCCCGCCGGCAACGGATGTTTCGGGGACGGGCATGGTGCCCATGAGCACCGTAGGTTCCGTATAGGACTCGGTGGTCATGGCGGCGTCTTCCCCGTCAGGCTCCGGCTCAGGCAAGTCAGTTTCGGGAGGTGCGACTTTCCCCTGAAGCACAACAGGCTCCTCCTCCGGTTCGGGCAGGTCGGTTTCCGGCATGGGCGGAACGCCCATAGTCGGCTCTTCGGGCATCGACAGGACGGGATCGCCCATCAGGGTTTCGGGTACCGGCATCTCCCCCTCGATCATCGGCGGCTCGGTGGTGGTGGTCGACTCCACCAGCTCGCCGGGGATGTGATCGGTCAGCTCGATCTGCTCATTCCCTGTGGTATCGGGGGGTGCCATCATATCCCCCTGAAGCTGACTCCCCCGGGCAAAGGGATTGTCGCAAGAGGAGAGATTGGCGGTCAGCAGTCCCATGGACAGCCCCACCACGGCGATGCGCTTACCCAGAGATCGGCGCTCGGCCAGGCTCTGCTCCAGGCGGCGCAGCTCGGCCTCGCAGTAGGGGCAGGTACCGCTGCACTCTCCGGTATGGGTGCATTCCCGCTCGCGGTCGGGAATATCGTTGGCGGCAGCAATCTCGCGGCGGATTCTGCGCAGGATCTTACACTTTTCTTTTCCGGTCATGGCCTTTCACCTCCGAATTGTTTCAATGGATAAGACGTTTATTTTTCCAATTTGTTCCCTCGCCGCACCAAATTTTTCTCCGCCCTGCCCCGGACTTGACAGATCGGGCAAAAAATGATACAATACCCTCGAAATCAATTTCAAACCGGAGGACATACACATGATCCGTCACGTTGTACTGTGGAAATTCAAGGAAGAGGCCATGGGCAAGACCAAGGTCGAAAATATGCAGATTGTCCGCGATTCCCTGTTTGCTCTGCTCCCCATCATCCCCGAGATCAAGCTCATGGAGATCGACTGCGACATCTCCCACACCGAGATGTCCTATGACATGATGCTCACCACCGAGTTCGAGTCGGTGGAGGATATGAAAATCTATGCCGAGCACCCCTCCCACCAGAAGGTACGGGAGTATGTCAAGGAAGTGCGCGAAGCACGGGTTGTCCTGGACTGCGAGAGATAAGGAAAAACGGTCTGCCGCAATGCGGCAGACCGTTTTTGTTTGCATCATTTATGCTTTTTTGCTTTTCCAAAGCATCAGCGGAATCGACACCACACACAGGGCAATCCAGATGGCGATCATGGCATTGTAGCCGGCCACAAGAATCAGCGCGCCGAAGGCGGCGGAGCCGATGGCGGAACCGGTGTATGTAGCGGCATCCATAACGCCCGCAACCGTGGAAACACAGCCCTCCTTGGCATAGTCGGCGGAATAGATAGAGAGGTAAACCGCGTTGATCCAGGAGGTTGCGATGGCCACCACGGCCAGCAGGAGTGCAGAGACCCACGCAGGCGGGGTCAACAGCAGGAAGGGCGCCAGAGACACCACGCAGAGGGCAAAGGAAACTGCCGCCGTGACCCCCTGATTGCTGCGGAAAATCCGGAAGGCAACCGGGAACAGCAGGCGTCCAATGAAGTTCGCCAGGGGCATGATAAAGACGAAATACGCTGCGTTGTTCAAATCCAGCCCATACTGGGTCATGAACAGGGTAGGCACCCACAAGATGAGATTGTCCTTCACCACGCCGTGGGCAGCGGCGGGAAAAAGCGTCCGCCACAGCTTGGGATCCCGCAGGATGACCCGGAACTGGGCCCAGACATCGGCCTTGGCTTCCTCGGTCTGCCGCAGGCCGTCGGGGGGGAGGAAAATCAGCATGGCGCCGAAGAAGAGGATCAGCCCGGCGGGAATGAAGAAGACGGCACCGGCACCTGCCTGTGCGGAAAGAGTGGCCACCACCACGGCAAACAGGCTGCCAAGCCCAACGCCGGTGGACATGGTCATCAGTGCTTTGCTCTTCTCAGGCGAGCCCTCATAGGCAACGACGACCGTTTTCAGGGCAGGCCCCCACAGCATGGACTGGAAGAATCCGTTGACACCCCACAGCACAATCATGGCGGGAAGGGGAGGCATAAAGCCCACCACCAGGTTGGCAATACCTGCCGCACCCATGCCCACCATCAGCATAACCCGAGCGTTGACCCGGTCGCCGATGTAGCCGTTGAGCAGGCGGCCGATGGCATAAACAAAGAAAAACGCGCTGCCCATAATGCCGATTCCGGCGCTGTCGGTGATGCCGTCCGCCTGCATCAGGGGAGAGGCAATGGACAGATTCTGACGGCCGGTGTAGATGATGGCATAGGCCATGGCGCAGAGGGACAAGGTCAGCCGCTGGCGCGCCACAAGGGAAAGCTTTTTCATGAAATTCTTATAGCTCCTTCGCACATGGAATTTTGACGGAACATGACAAAAAATACCTTCCATATTTTACCGCACCCTTCTCCCTTTGTCAAGCGACAGTGCCCGCAAAGGAAGGGTCAAAAAAAGCAAAATCAAAGGGGAGGCAGACGGATCGTCCCCGCATCCAGGTCCGTAATGATCTGCGCCATGGCGTGGTTCTCGTTAGAAACGGTGATATGATCAGCCGCGGCCTTGGCCTCGGGGGTGGCATTTTCCACCGCCACGCCGATCCCCGCCGCCTGCAGCATGGAGACATCATTATAATAGTCCCCCACCGCCACCGTGTGGGCCATGGGGATCTGCAGATGCTCGGCCATGCGGGCAAGCAGCGTCCCTTTGCTGACCCCCTTGGGCAGAATCTCGTACAACGACCGCTCGGAGCGGATATAATCGAAATCGTCACGGCGGGGATGGGCATCCAGCAATTCCTTCACCCGCAGCAGACGCTCCTCCCGATGGTCACCGAAAACGATCTTAGCAATAGGCTCATCAATGTCCGCATAATCCCGCACCAGATTGGGCAGACCGGTTCTCTGACGGAAGATCTCCATAGTTTTGTTCTCCCGGGAAAAATACAGGTGCTCAAAGCAGTTGATCTGGATCCCCATATCCTCGGTGTTGGCATCCACATACCGCACCAATTCGATGACATCATCCCGTATGGGCTGCGTCCAAACGTATTTTCCCACCACCGGGTCATAGATCCCTGCCCCGTTGACACAGCCGAAGGGGGCATTGATGCTGACCCGGGCCAAAATATCTTTGACGAAGTAGGGCATTCTTCCGGTGATGAAGGTGAAATAGCCTCCCTCAGCCATAAAATATGCGATGGCCTCCCGATTTTCCGGGGACACCGTTTTATCGTTTTTGAGTAAGGTTCCGTCCAGATCGGTACAGATCAGAACGCCGTCAAATTTTCCCATGTGTTCGTTCTCCCATGGCCGAAGCCGACCAACTGTAAATTTGAAAGCAAAAGGCACCCCACAGGGTGCCTTCACTTTGGCGGAGAAGCAGAGATTCGAACTCTGGAGGCGCTTTTAACGCCTACACGATTTCCAGTCGTGCGCCCTCGACCAACTAGGCGACTTCTCCATATTCGGCGTCAGGGAGGTTGGCTCTCCACGCGACTTGTATATTATACACCATCTCTCCGAAAAAATCAACCCCTAACCGAAAAGTTTTTTAATTTTTTTTGCTTTTTTTTTGCAGTTTTTTGCTCAGCCTCAAAATAATGCTTGACAAAAGACCGCAAACACGATATAATATAAGCTGTTGCCATAAAATATGACATGAAAGGAGCCGCCCCTGCGGTACGGTTCGGATTATGCTGCTTGATCTCCGTCCGCTGATGCGCGGCGAAATCTCCACCCTTACGGTGGACTACGACCTTACCCCGCCGCCGATGGAGGGTGTCATCTTCCCCGAGTCGGCTCACGTCAAGGGAACCATCACCGACAACACCGAATTTATGTGTCTTACCCTTCAGTGTGATGTCCCCTTTATCGGTGAATGCGCCCGTTGCCTTGCCCCGGTTTCTCACCGTCTCACCTTCGACTTCTCCCGAACGGTGGTGGATGAGAAGGGTCTGCGCATGGTCAGCGACACCGATGATTTCGACGAGGATGAATATGTCACCGTAGTGGACGGCATGCTGGACATTGACGAACAGCTGGCCGAGGCTCTGCTGCTGGAATTCCCCTCTAAGCTGCTGTGCAGCGAGGACTGCCCCGGGCTCTGCCCCAAGTGCGGCAAGCCTCTTGCCGAGGGTGATTGCGGCTGTGTGACAAAAGAAATTGATCCTCGCTTCGAAATTTTGAAAAAACTACTTGAAAAAGATGAAAATATGTGATATAATAGAGTGTATTTAATTGCACCGACAGGATAAGGAGGGAATAAGCAATGGCAGTACCGAAGAAAAAGGTTTCTAAGGCTCGCAGAGACAAGAGACGCTCCAACGTTTGGAAGCTCGAGCTCCCCGGCATGACCAAGTGCCCGAAGTGCGGCGAGTACAACCTCGCACACAGAGTTTGCAAGGCTTGTGGCTCTTACAACGGTAAGGAAGTCATTAAGCAGGATGCCTAAGTCAAAGGTCAGGAATTCTCACGCCAAAGGCGATGAGGATTCCTTTTCCTTTTTCCGGCCTCTCCGTTTTTGGCAAAGATGCAAATGCTTTGTAACAAGAATGTTAATTCTTTCTCCCTGCCCTTTTTATTTTCCCCTGTGCGTGTTATAATGTTGAAGATTAGGACTTTCCCCACAAACAAAGTTAAGGTATGGTATTTCAACATGAATCGTTTTGCCAAAACAGCCAAGCAGCTCGCTGCTCTTGCTCTCGCCCTGCTGATGGGTGCCTCGCTTCTCGCCTGCGGCGGGGAAGAGGCAAAAACCCCTCAGACCACCGAACCCAATGAAAACCAAGAAATCACCCAGACTCCCGATGCCGAAACCACCGATCCCGCAGGTGAGACTGCCGCATCCTTCAATTACCTGGAAGAGGACCTCACTCCCTATATCACCCTGGGCAATTACCGCGACATCACCGTAAAGCGCAGTTCCACCGTTCTCACCGATGATGTGTTCGCGGATTACCTGGAAGAAGTGCGGGAATACTGCGCCGAACCTCAACAAATTACTGACCGGGCTGCAGCGGAAGGCGACACCGTCAACTTCGATTTTGCAGGCTATGTGGACGGCGTACAGTTTGACGGAGGTACCGCTCAGGGCGAGTCCATCACCCTGTCCGGAAATGGCGGCTATATTGAGGGCTTTGTCCCTGCCATCATCGGTAAGACCCCCGGCGAATCCTTTGACATCGTCACCAGCTTCCCCGAGGACTACGGCGTAGACGAACTCAACGGCAAAGAAGCCACCTTCAAGTGCACCCTCAACTACATTGAGGGCGAGATGATCATCCCTGAGTTTGACGATGCCCTGGCCCAGAAGATCTCCGACTTCCAAACGGCGGATGAACTGAAGACTTACCTGCGGGAACAGCTTCAGACAGAGATGGAATCCTCTGCCTCCAATCAGCTCTATCTTGATGTTTGGGAGCAGGCGGTGAACAATGCCACCATCCACAGCTATCCCGAGGATAAGGTCACCGAGATATACAATCAGAATGTCTCCACTTACACCATGTACGGTGCCATGTACGGCATGAGCTACGAGGAGTTCCTTGCTGCACAGAATTACACCGATACCCAGGTGCTGGAGGAGGCACGCCAGATGGTCAAAGAAGATCTGATTTTCTACTCCATCGTCAAGGCCGAGAACATCACCATCTCGGACGAGGAGTACAACGCTACCCTGCCGGAATTTGCCGCTTACTACAATTACACCGATCCCCAAGAGCTGGTGGACGCCTACGGCGAAGTTTCCATCCGCGACGGTATGCTTTGGAACAAGACCCAGGATCTGCTCATCGAATGGGCAAACATTGTGGAGGCCGAATAATCACTTTTCAAACAGTCGGGCCGCGCAAAATTGCGCAGCCCGGCTTTTTGTTCTGATCAAGGGGATTTTTTTCGCGTGTGTGCATAGAATGGCAATAACAACTTCCGCTGCAAAGAAAGGATACTGCCATGTTGATCACCAAAGCATATGACCGCCTTCGGGCACAGATGTACGCTGAACGCTGGGCGCTGGAACGGAATCCACTCTTTCTCGATTTTACGGGGCGTGGAGGAGACTGCACCTCCTTTGTGTCCCAGGCTGTGTTGGCGGGGGGCTGTGTGATGAACTTCACCCCCACCTACGGCTGGTACTACATCAGCCCCGACGACAGAGCCGCCGCCTGGACGGGCGTGCCCTACTTCTACAACTTTCTGCTCACCAATCGGGGACCGGGGCCTTTTGGGGAGGAGACCGCCCCCGGTCTGCTGGAGATCGGTGATGTGATCCAGCTGGGACGGGAGGATGGGGTATACTACCACACCCTACTGGTGACGGGATTTTCTCATTCGGGGTATCTCGTTTCGGCGCACAGTGATGATGCTTACAATCGACCGCTGTCCACCTATACCTATGACCGGGCGCGCTATCTGCACATTTTGGGCGTGCGGGAAGAAGTTCCCGATCGGGTGGACTGTTTTGAGTCACTGCTCAATGGAACGGCGATCGTGGGGGTTGGGGAGGCATGAGGAATTGGGGCTTTGCCCCAAACCCCACGCAAGGAACTTTTTCGGGAAAAAGTTCCTTGCGGATCCTCAAAAAGCGTTTACAAAAAGAAACGATGGGGTACCCCATCGTTTCTTTTTCGAGCATTCCTTATTTGAGGAAACCGTTGACGATCTGTGCTTCGGCTTCGGCCTCGGTGAGGCCCAGGGTCATGAGCTTGATCAGCTGTTCCCCTGCGATCTTGCCGATGGCGGCCTCGTGGATGAGGCTGGCATCGATATGGTTGGCCGTGATCTCGGGGATGGCTACCACGGTGGCTTTATCCATGATGATGGCGTCGCACTCGGTGTGGCCTGCACAGCGGTTATTGCCATTGATGGCAGAGCGGAAGATCTGGTGGGACTCGTCCCGTGCCACCGAGCGGGAGATTACATTGGCGCTGCAGTCCTCGCCGTCCATATCCACAGTGAAATCGGTTTCGGCATACTGCTTGCCGTGGGTCATGAGCTTCTCGCGGATGACCAGGGATGCGCCGGCTGCCAACTTAGCGGTAGTAACGCGCTTGGTGGAATCCACTCCCTTGATTTGGGTGGTGTCCAGCTCCATATGGCTGTCCTCAGCCTGCTCGATGACGGTGGTGGGATTCATCAGCCGCTGGCCGTTGCCGTCCCCTTCGCCGTAGTGCTTCTCCACATAGTGGACCTTCGCTCCCTTGCCCAGGACAAAGCGGTGGATACCCGAATGCTCGGCATCGGCATCTCCGCCGTTGTGGATACCGCAGCCTGCCACAATGGTAACATCGGCATCTTCACCGATATAGAAATCGTTGTAGACCAGCTCCTTCAGGCCGCTCTCGGAGAGGAGCACGGGAATATGCACACTTTCGTTCTTGGTGCCGGGCTTGATGATGATATCGATGCCGGGCTTATCGGTTTTGGTGACGATATCGATGTTTGCGGTGGTGCGGCGACCGGCCGACTCACCGTTGGCACGGATGTTATAGGCACCGGCAGGCACCTCGTGCAGCTCGGTTACCTGCTTGAGCAGATTCTTTTGAATGTCGTTCATCTTCCCGCCTCCTTTACATCTTCTGCTTCAGCACGGGGCAAGCCCCGCTCTGGCCCAGAAGCCCGGGCAGGATTTCTTCGCGGCTGCCCACCGCCTGAAGAACACCCCCGGCAATCACCACGATCTTATCGGCAATGTTGAGAATGCGCTCCTGATGGGAGATGATAAGGATGGAGCCGTTCACCGTTTCGTGCAGCTTCTCAAACACCGTGATCAGACTGCCGAAGCTCCACAGGTCGATTCCTGCCTCGGGCTCATCGAACACCGACAGCTTGGTACCCCGGGCGATGATCATGGCGATCTCAATGCGCTTCAGCTCGCCGCCGGAGAGGCTAGCATTCACTTCACGGTTAATATAATCTCTGGCGCAGAGTCCCACCTCGGAAAGGTAGGCGCAGGCCTCGTTCATGGACAGATCTCTGCCTGCGGCCAGGGAGATCAGATCCCGAACAGTGAGTCCCTTGAAGCGAACCGGCTGCTGGAAGGCATAGGAAATGCCCAGCTTCGCCCGCTCGGTGATGGAAGCGTGGGTAATATCCACGCCGTCGAGGAGGATACGCCCCTCGGTGGGCTGATAGATACCGGCAATGATCTTGGCCAGGGTGGATTTACCGCCGCCGTTGGGGCCGGTGATGGCAACAAAACGCTCTTCTATGGTGAGCGAGACATCGTGCAGTATTTCACGTTCTCCATCGGTATCGGATACCCGATAGGACACGTTTTGCAGTTCAAGCATGATATGCCTCCTGAAAACACAATAATTCATATTATTATACCACAACCGAAGAGAATATGCAAGAGGATGTGGCAAAAAATGGGCCGCCGCGCAAGTACGCGGCAGCCCATTGTCTGCGCAGAGTATATGGCAAACGGACTCACCCCAGGGTGGCTTCCCCGTTCCCGCTGATGGGAATTGCCTCGCCGAGATAGGTGGGGGTGGGCTTGAACCAGCAATAAAGCATATCCTTTGTCCGTGCCGCCATCTCGCGGATATCCCGGCCTGCCTGACCGAAATAGGTATACAGGTCGGCCGACACGCCAACTGCCTCCAGGCCGAGGGAACGGGCGATGTACAGAGCCCGTGGCAGGTGATAGCTTTGGGTGACGATGATCACCCGCTTCACCCCGAACACATCCCTTGCCCGATACAGGCTGTCATAGGTGGAGAACCCCGCGTGATCCATAAACACATCGGCACTCTCGGCACCTGCGGCAAGGGCGCGGTCACGCATGACATTGACCTCATCGTACCCTTCCCTGCCGTGGTCACCGCTCATAAGCAGCTTTGGAGCTGCATCGGACAGGTACAGAGACATTCCCGTATCGATCCGGTCTCTGAGCATATCGGAGGGGCTTCCGTCGTTCCGCACCCCTGCCCCAAGGACCAAAATGCAATCCGCCCCGAACGTCCCCGCCGTTTCCCCATCCACAATGGCATCTCGGGTAGTATTGACCATCACAGCGTTCACGGCCAGCACCGCCACCCCCAAAACAAGGCCGGCCAAAATGGCAATGAGAAGGAATCGACGGAAGATTTTTTTCATGTTCGCACCTCGTGATACACAGGATTTTTCCAATGGGGCCGCATGGAGCTGTCCCCTATAGGATAGCACGAAAGGCCGCCCTTGTCAAGCGGAGTTTTTTCGGCAAAAAGCACACCGGGGCTTGATTTTCCCCGCCGAGTGGAGTATAATGGACACACAGGATCTCGCCCGCCGAAACGGGCAGCACAGCAAACCGTAAGAAAGGATCCGCATCCGGGAAAACTCGGCTGCGGCAAGGTAAACCCTATGCGACTTGGGACACAACTCGGTCTCTTTAACCCTGTGGAGGGAAGCGGAAAGCAAAAAGACACCATCCTCATGATGGAGCAATGCGTGGAGGCAGGCTTCCGCGTACTGGACATCGGCTTCTGCGATGCCATCCGCCCCGCAAAGCCCGACGATCTCTCCCCCGACGACTGGGAGCGCCGCATTGATGCCATCGGCGAAGCGGCGGCAAAGCTGGGGGTGGAATTCTCCCAGGCCCATCTGCCCTATGCAGACCTGTACAACGATCAGAAAAACTTCACCGAAGACGATTTCTCCCTCTTCCGGGAAATGACCCGCCGAGGCATCATCGCCTGTGGCCGTCTCGGGGTCAAATGGGCCGTGGCACACCCCTTCACCGATCTCATTCACGGAGAATATGACAACGACATCAACCTGGCCACCAACCTGGAATTCTACACCCCCTTCGCCAAGCTGGCAGAGCAGAACAACACCGGCCTGGCACTGGAGATCATGGCCGAGTTCAACATTGAGCGGGTCAAGCGCCGCTACTGCGCCACCGCCGATGAGCTGATCGAGCTCACCGACCGCTTCGCTTCCCCCGCCGTGGGCATCTGCTGGGACTTCGGTCACGCCCACTCCATCCACCGGGACCACTGCGCCGCACTGCGCAAGGTGGGCAGCCGCCTCAAGGCTACCCATGTGCAGGACTGCCGCGGCGACCGTGATGCCCACCTTATCCCCTTCATCGGGGGCAACATCAAGTGGGAGCAGATTATGCCTACCCTGGTGGAGATCGGCTACACCGGGGACTTTGTGCTGGAGGCTCACCGCTTCACCCAGAACATTCCCGAGGCTCTGCGCCCTGCGGCGGGCAAATTCGCCTACGCCATGGGGGAATACTGCCTGAGCCTGGCAAAATAAAGGAGACATGATGAGAAGACCTGTTATCGGCATCGCCACCGCGGCGGTGAAGGAGCTGAACATCTCCATCCGCGCCGCCTACCTGAATGCCGTGCTGGATCACGGCGGCATTCCCTGCGCGCTTCCTCCCATGGACGATCCTGCCCGGATCGCCGACCTCTGCGACTCCCTGGACGGCCTGCTCTTCTCCGGCGGCGTGGATGTGGATCCCGTCCACTACGGCGAAACTGTCAATCACCCCACGGTGGAGATCAACCCGGTACGGGATGCCTTTGAGCTGGCTCTGTTTGCTGCATTTTTCCCCACAGGCAAGCCCATCTTCGGCATCTGTCGAGGCGTTCAGCTCATGAATGTTGCCCTGGGGGGCAGTCTCGTCCAGCACATGGAGGGACACCGTCAGACCCCTGTTCCCCGGGATACCACCACCCACGAGGTTCTCCTGGCCGATGACAGCCGTCTTGCCCGCATCTGCGGATGCAATCGACTGTCGGTCAACAGCTTCCATCATCAGGCTGTCAAGCATCTTGGGCAGGGCGCATCCATCTCCGCCATCACCGAGGACGGCGTGATCGAGGGCATTGAGCTGCCTGAAACGGAGCATCCCTTCTTCCTCGGTGTGCAATGGCACCCTGAGCACTTCTATCAGAGCTCTCCCCCTATATCTGCCCTTTTCTCAAGTTTTATCCATGCCTGCGCCCAGCGCATGGATAACGAAAAATAAAAAAGAGGTAAACAACCATGGCTGTCAAGCTGAAAGTCTGCACCTTCAATCTTCGCGTCGCTGTCGAAGGCGACGGTGCCAACTATTTTTTCAATCGCACCCACCGCGTGCTGGAAACCATCAACACCGAGAAGCCCGATCTCATCGGCTTCCAGGAGGCCCGGGATTCCCAGCGGGAGTGGCTCAGAGAAAACCTGCCCGAGTACACCGTCCTGGGCTGCGGCAGAGATAAGAATTACATGGGCGAATCGGTGCTGGCGGCCTTCCGCACCGAGGCATTTTCCGCCATTGATTTCAAGCAGTTCTGGCTCTCTCCCACGCCGTCAGTAGCGGGCTCCCGCTTCGGCGCAGATCAAAGCTCCTGCCCCCGTTCCACCGTGGCCGTCACCCTCAAGCACAGAGAGTCGGATGAGCTGCTGCGCTTTTACAACACCCATCTTGACCACAAGGGGGCCATTGCCCGCCTGCTGGGGGCGACCCAGCTGATGCAGGACATCTCCGTCTGGGACGGCAAGTTTGTGCTGACTGGCGACTTCAACGCCACCCCCGACGCGGAGGAGATCAAAACCATCACCGCCTGCCCCACCCTGCCCATCGTGGATGCCACAGCGGAACTTGGCGGCACCTTCCACAGCTACGGCCGCCTGGCTGAGCCCTCCAAGATCGACTACATCTTCACCAACGCCGACTGTGATCCCGCCGAGTCCTATGTGGTGGAGGATCACCCCACCGACGGAATCTACATCTCGGACCACAATCCCGTCTGTGCGTATATCACGCTGGCGTAAGGGGTGCAGGGTGCACCGGAAGGTATTTGTAAAAAAATCAAGCCCAACTGCAGATCGCAGTTGGGCTTTTCTTATGGTTTGCTTCGCACGGTGATTTGCTGCGTGCTGATGTGCGTTTTTCATTGGACGGTTTGGCAAATTGGGGTTGGTCAGCCCTTGCTTTTGCTCTGCCTTGCTATCCAAATGACAGCTACAATCAGAAGAATAAAAGCAATAAGCAAAAGTATGGCAAGAATAATGAGTGCTGCTGGATAACGATTAAATCCGAGCAGTGTGGTATCTTTACCACTGCTTATCAGCATTAACTTCCAACTATATCCTGCCCAGCAAGTCAAAGCCATTGTAACTATGCTGCTGGCAAAACCTAAAAATGGCTTTTTATAGTACAAGCAACAGCCAGACATAATTAACACTACTACTGCCAACATACCAAGTGCCATTGTCTCCATACCAACACCCTCCTTTGTCAAATTCAAATTTATCGCCCTGTCCACATATAGCCGCAAAAACATGTCGCTGTGCCGTCGAACCGTCTTGCGAACACCTGACCACCTGCGCGCTTCTCTTCAGCACACCACCGGCCGCCAGGCGAAGGGGAGCAGATCGGCGGCGGAAACCTTGACCAGATTTCCCTCGTCGTCGTTGACAATCACCAGGATGTCGGGACAATATTCGAACAGCATCTGCCGGCAGTTGCCGCAGGGGGGAATGACACAGTTGAGGTGCTTCTCATGCACCGCCACGATGGTGTCAAACTCCCGCTCGCCGGCGGAGATGGCAATCCCCATGGTGACATACTCGGCGCAGGCACCGTGGATGCCGTCGCAGTTCACGCCGCAGTAAACCTTTCCGTCTTTTGTCCGCAGAGCGCAGCCCACCGTGTGGTTATACACCCCGTCGTCGAAGTTCTTTTCCAGCACCTCCAGCCCCGCGCGGATCAGGGCGCGGTCGGCCTCGGTCAGAGGATATGTGTTCATTGTCGCTCCTTTCGGCTGTTGCCAGCAGGCAAAAGGGTGCCGCGTGGTCTGCGCGGCACCCTTGTCTGCATTCATATTTATGCCAGATCGTCTACCAGCGCGTAGAGGCGCTCGATCTCGGCCTTGCGGTATGCGCAAAGCTCCTTCATGGACGCGATCTCCTCCGCGGAGTAGGGATCCAGGTCGCCGTCCTTCAGCTTGCCCTTGTACATCCGGTCAACGATGTGGGAGTAGTTGATATCGCAGGCCACCAGCTCGCTGTTGCGCTCAACCACCACCAGGTTGGTCTTGCCCTCCAGCATCAGTTCAACTGCCTTTGCACCCATCTCGGAAGCGGTGAGGCGGTCGCGCAGGGTGGGATTGCCGCCGCGGACAACATGTGCCAGGCGGGCGAACTTGGTCTCAACCTCGGTCTCGGCCTGGATCTTCTTTGCCAGATCTTCGCCGTACTTGCCCAGGCCCTCGCTGACGGTGACGATAAAGTTCCGCTTGCCCTCGGCCTTCAGAGCCTTGATCTTGGCGATGGCAGCAGCCTCATCGAAGGGAACCTCGGGAATGGCAACGGCAACAGCGCCGCAGGCGATGCCGGTGCGCAGCGCGATCTCACCGCAGTCGCGGCCCATAACCTCCACCACGTTGCAGCGGGCGTGGGACTCGCAGGTGTCGCGGAGACGGTCGATCATCTCGCAGACGGTGTTCATGGCGGTGTCAAAGCCGATGGTATAGTCGCTGGCGGTGATATCGTTGTCGATGGAACCGGTCAGACCGATGGTGGGAATCCCGTGGTTGGACAAGTCGGTGGCACCGCGCAGGGTACCGTCGCCGCCGATGCAGACAATGCCGTCGATCTCATACTTCTTGCAGCAGGCAACGGCCTTGGCCATACCTTCGGGGGTCTTGAAGTCCAGGCAGCGGTCGGAATACAGGAAGGTACCGCCCCGGTTGACAATGTTGGAAACATCATTATGCCCAAGTTTGACCATCTTGTCCTCGAGAAGGCCGCTGTAGCCGCCAAGGAAGCCGATAACCTCCAGGCCGCGGGCAAGGGCAGTCCGTGCAACGGCACGGGCGCAGGCGTTCATACCGGGTGCGTCTCCACCCGAGGTGAGTACGGCGATCTTGCGAATCTGATTGCTCATGATAAGTCCTCCATTTGATACAACAGGGCAATGCCCAATGATTTACAAAAATGTTACTGATTTATTATAATATAGTCCGTGGCAAAAATCAAGAGTTCGTGCGTAATTTGTCGATTTCCTCACAAATCTTGGTGAAACAGGCGGAAACAGGGAGAAAAAGGCCTCTCGATTATGGCCTTTTTCCACAACGTTTTCAAGAAAGTTCAATCCCCTGCAAAAGGGCCAGCACACCGTAGAGAGCATGGCTTGCGGCGCAGGTGCGGATATACTTTCGGTCAGCCCGGGGATCCAGGCTGAGCAGACGTGCCCTCTCCCCTTCCGGCGTGGAAATGCCCAGCCAGACGGTGCCCACCGGCTTCTCGGGGGTACCTCCCCCGGGGCCGGCAATCCCCGTGGTGCTGATGCCGATATCGGCACCGGTGGCCAGCCGCACACCCCGGGCCATCTGCATTGCCACAGGTTCGCTCACCGCGCCGTGGGCCGCCAGGGTATCGGGATCCACCCCCAGCACCTTGGCCTTCACTTCATTGGCGTAGGACACCACGCCGCCGGGGAAAACAGCGGAGGCGCCGGGCACATCGGTAAGCCGCTTGGCAATCAGCCCTCCGGTACAGGATTCGGCGGTGGCCAAAGTAAGCCCGCGCTCCGCCAACAGCGGCACCAGGGCAGCTTCAATGGAGCCCACATCCACCCCATAGATATAGGGTGCCACAGGGGAACTGCGCAGGAACTTCTCCTCCCCATCGCACAGGGCAGCAGCCTCGGCTTCGTCTTTTCCCCTTGCGGTGATGCGCAGTCTGACCTCACCGTCGGCACAGTAGGGCGCGAGGGTAGGGTTGACCGAGGCCTCCATCCGCTCCCGGAGGATATCCTCCAGTGCAGACTCACCGATCCCGAAGAGATGGAGGTTGCGGCTGAGCAGAACGCAGTCGGTTCGTGCGGCCAGGAATGGGCGCACCTCGTTCTCCACCATGGGAATCAGTTCGCGGGGGGGACCGGGAAGCAGAATCATGACCCCGCGCCCATCCTCCTCAATGGCAACTCCGGGCGCGGTGCCGTGGGGATTGGCCAGCACATATGCCCCCTCGGGCATCATGGCCTGCTTGCGGTTGTTGGGGGTCATCTCCTTGCCGCGGCGGGCAAAGAAGCCCTCGATATAAGCAAGAGACGGTTCGTGGCAGACCAGCTTCCGGCCGAAGCAGGCTGCCGCCGTTTCCTTGGTCAGGTCGTCACAGGTGGGCCCCAGGCCGCCGCTGGTGATCACCAGATCGGCACGACTGAGGCCGGTTTCCATGGCTTCCCGAAGCCGTTCGGGATTATCCCCCACCACGGCCTGGTGGTAAACCGATATCCCCATGGATGCCAGGGCGCGGGCGAGATAGGCGGCATTGGTGTTGACAATATCCCCCAGCAAAAGCTCGGTCCCCACGCAGAGAATTTCGGCAGTTTTGATGTTCATCGTGATCACCTCTTTGGTTTTGTTTGTTCTATCTTATCACATTCCGTCGTTTTTTGCAAGCGCAATTCCCGACGGAAGATGTCCTTCATTACACATTTCCCCATTCAGCTGCATTTTATGACGCCGACACAGATCTTGTGCCCTTCGGGCAACAAAAAAGGATGCCGCGGCAGGCACGGCATCCTCTGACATTATTTATCCAAATGTACATCCAGCTGGGGGAAAGGAATCTCGATGTTTGCGGCAATCATCCGATTATGAACATCGTGGAGCAGATCGTGGTACACATCCCAGTATTTTCCCGACTCAACCCAAACCCGCAGGGTGAAGCCCAGGGAGGAATCGTTCTGTGCAGTAAGGCGGGCAAAGGGGCTGGGATCCTGGCGAACCCGCTCATCGGCCTCTGCAGCCTCAAGCAGAAGCGCATTGACCTGATCGGGATCGGTGCCGTAGGCCACAGTGAAGGTCAAATCCACACGGCGAAGCTCCTCGGCGGAAGCATTGACAATGGCAGACCCCATGAGACTGCCATTGGGGATCATAACCCGCTTGTTGTCACCGGTAGTCAGAACGGTGTAAAAAATGGTGATCTCCCGCACCGTCCCCGACTGGCCGGCAGCTTCAATGAAGTCGCCGATGTGGAAGGGCTTGAGGAAAACCAGCATAATGCCGCCGGCCAGGTTGGACAGAGAGCCCTGCAGTGCCAAACCGATGGCGGCACCTGCGGTGGCCAGCACGGTGATGATGGAGGCAATCTCAATGCCAAGGATCGGTACGATGGTAACGATCAGCACCACATAAAGAGCAATTTTGATGAAGCTGTCAAGGAAGCTGCGCATCTCAGGATCGATGCGTTCATAGGCCTTGGATCTTCCCCAAAGCTTAAGAACCAGTCTGATCAGCAGAACACCAACGACAAAAACGACAGCCGCAAACAGCAGCTTTGTGCCAATATTGACCAGCACGGTCAGCACGGTGGAAAGGGCAATCGGCATAACAAAATCTCCTTGTATAATATTTCTCCCGGAAAGAGAGCACACTATATTGTAGCACAAAAAAGTCACTTTGTAAAGATAAAGTCTTGCCATTCCCACCGGGGTATGGTATAATGGAAAAAAGTTTCTTGCCGCGGATGGACTGATTTGCCCGCCGCGATACGCTACAGAAAGAAAGGTGATCTTCATGTCCGCTCCCCGTTTTTACCATGCCCCGCCCTGTCGTGCCGCCGCAGATGCTGTGTTCACGGTTATGGCAGCAGCCGAGCTTTCGGTACAGTCGGTCTCTGTTCTCTGCGGCGGGGAAAAGCACAGTCTTTTCCCGGTGGAGGAGTACGGTGACCTCCGTCTGTGGCAGGGCTCTCTGACCCCTGCAGCCCACGCCGATGCCATCACCTACACCCTGTATGCCGATCTGACGGCCATGGGAGAATATACTGTTTCCCTCCGTCCCATCAATCTGTCCCCCATCGCCATCACCGAGCTGTATCTCCGCCCCGGTGCCATGCGCGTCCCTTATGTTGAGGTGGCCAACACCACCCTCATGCCCATTGATCTGGCAAATTATCAGATCATGTGGAAGCGGGGCAAAATCGGGGAGGAGGGAAAGGTCAATGTGCTTCCCATTGCCCCCCGCAAGGGCGAGGAAATCCTCCCGCCCCGTTCCTGTGCTGCCCTCTGGATCGCCTACGCGCTGACTCACGATGAGGAAAAGCCCTGCCTGACCAAAGAAGATTTCTGCGCCCAGCTCAAAAAGCACCACAGTGATGTAGAAGAGAACGCGGGCCGCATCGTCCGGGTTGAGGCCTGCGCCGCAGATGAAGCGGGCAACTGGCACAACAACCCCGATTTCGATGTTTTCCCAATTTTCCGTCCCTGGGATACGATCACTTTGGGCATCGTTCCCCTCGGAGGAAACCTGGCTGATGCCGTCAGCCGCGTCACCATCAACGATGTGTCCGAAGGTCCCTGGACCTGCGACACCCCTGTGCGCCGCGCCACCCTGTGGCAGCCCGATCCCTTTGGCGGCGCGGCGGTGCGGATGATCAATTCCTCCGCGGCAGTTTCCCCCGGCATCCTTGGCCCGGGACAGTGCATTCCCGATCTTTCCCTCCGTCCCGCCGCCATCCTCCCCCTGGAGCTCCCCGCCGAATATCCTCTGGCAGAGGGTGCACTCACCCTCAAATGGCAGGTAGTGGGCACGCCCGTCCGTGCATCCGGCATTTGCCTGCAGGATGGTGATAATCTTCTCCGCTTCGACGGCAAGGAAAACGACGGCATCTGGTCGGTGACCCTTCCCCCCGCACTCCTGGCCCGTCTTGAGAAGTTGGACTTCACCATTGAAGCCGACAACGGCTGTACCGTCACTGCGCTGCCCCTCTCAGCGGCTCTCATTGACAATGCCGGTCCCACCGTCACCGCCGTCACCCCCGACAACGGCTATGCCGCATTTTCGGGAGAAGCGGTGGAATATTCAGCAGCATATTTCGACCGTGCCGGGGTGGATGCTTACCGCAGCCACCTGTATCTTGACGGCATGGACATCAGCCACAAGGCAATCTGGACCGCAGAAGGGGTAACGTGCCGCCTGGAAAAGCTGAAGGAAGGCAAGCACAAGCTGGCCCTCAAGCTTTACGACTGCCTGGGCAATTCCTCCCGCACCGTCACCTATGTGAAGATCACTTCCCCCGAGCTGATGCATTGCTACCGTGGTGAGGTCCATTCCCATACCGGTGATTCGGACGGCATGGGCACCCCCGAGGAGGCCATGCTCTACGCCCGGGACGAGGGCGGGGCCGACTACTTCGCCGTTACCGACCACGGTCACTACCTTACCGCCGACCGCTATGCCGCACAGAAAGGGATTGCCGCCGAACAAAACATTCCGGGCCGCTATACCGTTCTGCATGGATGGGAGATGACCTGGAACAACGAAACCGGCTACTGGGGCCACATGAACGTACTGGAGAGCGATTTTATTCACTTTGACATCCGTAACATGGATATGCCCACGCTCTTCGAGAGGCTGGCCGATGATCCCCGCGCCATTGCCATGTTCAACCATCCCGGCTATTCCTGGGGCAACTTCGACGAGTTCGGCCACCGCACCCCCGAGGCCGATGCTCTTGTCTGCCTGGATGAGATCAAATCCCCATCCTATGACAAAATGCACGCCCTGGCCCTGTCCCGGGGCTGGCATGTGGCTCCCGTTTCCAACGAGGACAACCACGGCAAGAACTGGACCACCGCCACCACCCAGACGGGCTATGTGCTGGCCCCCGCTCTGACGAGACAGAACATCACCGAGGCCATCCGCGCCCGCCGCACCTACACCACCTCTGACCCCACCCTGCACCTCCGCTTCCGCGTCAACGGAGCATGGCTGGGCTCCCGCATTCCCGCCGCCGATCTGCTGACGGTGGATCTGCGCATGGACACCGACCGTCCCGAAGGACTTGGCGTAATCCGTCTCATGGGCGAGGACAACATCGCCGTTGCCGAGTGGGACGTAGGGGCGCTCCAGCACTTCGAGCAGCGCATTCACATTCCTGCCGAGTTTGATTACTACTATATCAAGGCCATCAATCCCACCCTGCCGGGGGATTACACCGTCAGCGCACCCGTGTGGATCGAGGGCAGAGACCAGCTCTCCGTCACCGAGACTACCCTGGCACTGACCGGCGGGGATAAGCCCAATCTGGTCACCGTCACCTTCCGCAACTGCGGCGAGGAAAAGCTCACCGGCCTTGTCGCCGAGTTCTACCTCACCCCCGAGGACGGGTTCTGCACCGCCACCGCAAAGCCTTACTACACCGTTCCCCTGGGCAGCCTTGCCCCCGGTGAATCGGCCGCGGCAGAGCGTCCCTTCCCCAACCTGGCCGGTCGACGCCGTGTCAGTGTGATCCTGCGGGGCCGTGCCGGCCGTCGGCAGTACACCGCCGCCGACTACCTGCTCCTCACCCCGATTTCCATCATTGAGGTGCTCCCCGACAGCTCTCCCGTGACCCTGCCCGACGGGCGCGAGGTGAAAAATCCCTTCACCTATGCGGTGCTCTTCAACCACAGCAACACGCCTCTGGTGCTGGACGATGTCACGCTCCGGCAATGGACCAAGACCGGAAAATCTCCCCTTCCCGCCCACTGCCATCCCCTGGACGGCATCACCATCCAGCCCCGCAGCACCGTCACCCTTTGGCTCCGTGAGGAGGGCTCCCCCCTCACCGCCGATGATTTCAACGCCCGCTACGGCACCGATCTGACCGAGGGTGAAAGCCTGATTCTCATCGACCGTTCGCCTCTCTCGGGCAGCCACGCCCTGAGCCGCAGACTGGACCTGCGCATGGGGGACGAGGTGATCAGCCGGGTGCACTGGAACTACGCCGCCGATGCCGGCAAACAGCCCACCGAAGACCGCGCTCTGCGCTACTGCTACCGAGGCGGCATGACGGCCACCTCCGCCTGCATCGACGATGCCGCCGAACCTGCTCCCGGCACGGCATCGCCTGCACAGATCCCCCTTTCCCGGGCACATCTGCCTGCGACTGTCGAGATACGTCGCATCAAGAAGATGCAGAAAAAGCAGGTACGCCGCTCCCGCAAACCCGAGAAGAAAGGCATGCATCCCGCCGCTGCGGCCGCACTCGGTGCGGCTTCCGCCGCCGCAGGTGCCGCCATCGGTATCGGCGGAACCCTGCTGACCCTTGCCATCAAGAACAAGCGCAAGCAGAACAACCGCTGACAAATACAAACAAAAAGTGCCGCGCAGCTGCGCGGCACTTTCTTTGATGTTCAGTCGGCATAGGCCGAGGTAATGCCGAAATATTCCTCCAGGGTGGTGAACTGTCCGTCTCCCAAATAGAGCTTCGCCGCCAGTTCCTTGCCCACATAGCGAATGTGCCAGGGCTCGTACATATACCCCGTGACCTCCTCTTTCCCCTTAGGATAGCGAATTACAAATCCGTAGGCAGCACAGTTGTGGGAAATCCATTTTGCCTCGGGGGTCTGATCAAAATCCCAGGCGGTGGAGTTGAGGTCGATGGCCAGCCCCGACTGATGCTCGGAGTGGCCGGCACGGGCCGAATAGCGGTCAGCCGCCGTCACACCGTCCCGGGCCACGTAGCCGTTATAGATATACCGCTGGTCATAGTAGGAGCGGTAATCGCTGATGGATTTGATGGTATATCCCACTGCCGCGGCATCCTGCTTCATGGTCCAGTATGCGTTGAGTGCCTCAGGAGTGAGAGACTTCTGGGGATAATCCGCTGGCAGATCGTATGTCTTGTTGACAATGAGCGTTCCGTCCACATAAGTCACGCCATCCACCACTGTGATGGGAAAGCCCTTGGCCGTGAGGTTAGCATTGGGCGCGGTTGTGGCGGCAGGAGCCGCTGTGGTGGCAGGAGCTGATGTGGTCGCGGGTGCTGCTGTCGTTGCGGGTGTTGCTGTCGTTGCGGGTGCTGCCGTGGTCGCGGGAGCTGCCGTCGTTGCGGGTGTTGCCGTGGTGGCAGGTGCCTCCGTTGTTGCAGGGGCCGCTGTGGTTTCCTCGGGCAGAGTCTGCATCGGATCGGAAACCGCGGGCGGGGTATCAGTCAGGGGGAGATCGGCGGGCAGGGATACATTTCCCCCACAGGCTGTCAAAAAAAACATGGCAACAGCCAGGGCTGCAGCAGCTTGCTTCATCAAAGATCACTCTCCTCGGTATGGGAATACTCATATCATACCACATCCCCACCGGATTTGCAAGCACACGGGGAAAAAATCCCTTTTCTGATATTTGCTGTTGAAAAAATCTTCGTCGATTTCGCACAAAAACATTTTTGCAAGAGCAAGGCCGAAGGAAACTCAGGTATTATTCCTATTACCTTGAAATATTCATAAATACATTGTATACTGTATGTGTAAACAGGGCTCATAAAACTTGAATTTTGGATGCATACGGTGGTAAAATGAAAGACAAAAAAGCACCTTGGAATCACAATTATGCCTACAACGGCTGGATTTCAAAAAGGGTAGGCAAGCGAAACAAAATTCTTGATATAGGGTGTGGCAACGGCACTTTAGCCATAACATTGAGAACACCCGAAAACCATATCCTTGGGATAGACCCGTCCTATTCGTCCATACAAAAAGCAAACAATCATAATGTTTATGACAATATAAAGTTTGTGCAGACAACTTTTGAAGAATTTGATGCAAATGGCGATAAATTTGATGCAATCGTTTTTGTTGCATCTATCCATCATATGGATATGCTGAATGCTATCGAAAAAGCGAAAAAGCTCTTGGAACATAATGGTGTGCTGATTATCGTGGGGCTTGCAAAGCCTTCCAGCTTTATCGATTGGGTTTTGGAATTGATAAGAGTTATACCCAGTAGAATTATTTCGATAATCAAGCAAAATATGGACGCTGAAACACTGGATATTGACGTATCGTATAATTTTCCAACAATGGATGAAGTTAGACGAATTTGTAATGATAATTTATGCGGGCATACAATCAGATATGGACTTCACTTCAGGTATCTATTAACTTGGGAGAAAAAATGATTGTAAAGCAAATTCTGATATGTTGAATAACAGCGGAGGAATCAACCTCCGCTATCATACTTTTAGGGGAATGGGTTTTGCTAAACGAAATACAGAACAAGTACTTTAATAATGCACTATTCAACAAAGACGGGACATTCCCTTGTGTATTTCGACGGTGTATAAGAGGTGTATAAGATTTATAGGTGTCCAGCAACAAAAATCTAAAATGAGCCGGGAAAAATCCCGCAGTTTTCCCGCAAAAACGGTTGCACGGAGGAGAAAAAAATGATATAATAAGGGATAAGTATATCCACTACAATACAAACACGGGAGACCGTTTATGATTAAACTTCTGCACTGCGGGGACATTCATCTTGACAGTCCCTTTTCCCTGCTTTCCCGGGAGGAAAGTCTCCTTCGCCGGGATGAGCTCCGCCGTACCTTCCTCGAAATGCTGGCCTTCGCAAAAAAAGAAGGCGTGTCGGTGATCCTGATTGCCGGGGATCTGTTTGACCACGGCTTTGCCACCGCGGACACCCTCAATCTGCTCTGCGACGCCTTCACCGCCATGTCCGACACCCGCTTTGTCATCGCCCCCGGCAACCATGATGCCGCCGTGGCGGGCAGTACCTACCTCAGCGGCCGCTTCCCGGCAAACGTGACCGTTTTCACCGGGGAAGAGCTGGACTATGTGGACTTCGATGATCTCGGTTTGCGGGTATGGGGCTACGGCTTCACCGCCGACCGGCTGGAAAAGTCCCCCTTAGCCGGCCGCTCTCTGATGGCGGCAGGCAAGGCATCGGTGCTCTGCGCCCATGCTGATCTTGGAGTACCCCTGTCCAAATATGCCCCCCTCGCCGGGGCTGATCTTGCCGCCAGCGGGCTTTGCTATGCCGCCCTGGGGCATGTGCACAATCCCCCCGAGCCCAAGCAGTTCGGCACTACCCTGGCCGCCTACTGCGGCTGTCTGGTGGGCCGCAGCTATGACGAATGCGGCTACGGCGGCGCGGTTCTGCTGGAGATCGACGGCGGTCGGGTCACCGATTGGAAGCGCATCCCCTTCGCTCACCGCCGCTACCTGGTGGATCGGGTGTCGGTGGAGGGGGCCGCCGCAGACAGCGACGTGATTGCCGCGCTGCGCGGGCACATTACCGCCGCCGGATACGGAAGCGACACCGCTCTGCGGGTACTGCTTACCGATGCGGTGGAGCCGGGCTATACCCCCAATACCGCAGCCATTGCCGCCGCCTGCGGCGAGGGCCTGTGGCAGCTTGAGATCATCGACCGCACTCTGCCCATTTGGGGCAGCGATTATCTGGAGCGGGATCCCAGCATCCGCGGTGCCCTTTACCGCACCCTGCTTCCCGCCATGCAGACCGGCACCCCCGAGGAACGTGCCCGCGCCGTGGCCGCCCTACGACTGGGCCTGGCCGCCCTGGAAGACAAGCTGTAATCATCCGCCGGGAGGATCATCAATCATGCGAATTATTTCCCTACATATCGAGGAATTCGGCGCGCTGGAAAACCGGGATTTCACCTTTGCGCCGGGAATCAATATCTTGGAAGGCCGCAATGAATCGGGCAAGAGCACCCTGTCGGCCTTTATCCGCTTCATGCTCTACGGTATCCCCGGACGCACCGCGGGTGAATCGGTGTCCGAGCGCACCCGCCGGCTGAACTGGCGCACCGGCCGCGCCGCCGGCAGCATGACCGTTGCCGCCGATGCCGATGGTCGGCAGTACCGCATCCAGCGCGCCCTGGTGCGCACCGTCAGCGGCAGTGCCGAGGCCAGCCGGGAGAGTTATACCGAAAGCCTGCAGATCATTGATCTGGACAGCGGCACGCCCCTGCCCCGGGGCACCCAGCCGGGGGAATATTTCCTCGGCGTTCCCGCCGCTGTGTTTGAAAGCACTGCCTTTGTCCGCCAGCTGGGCTGTACCGGCGTGGACGGCGCAGGGGTGAGCGAAGCCCTGGAAAATCTCCTCACCTCGGCCAACGAGACCAACAACACCGCTCGTGCCCTGGCACGGCTTGACTCAGCCCGCAAGGCCCTCCTGCACAAGAATGGCCGCGGGGGAGAAATCTTCACCCTGCAGAACGAGCGCAGTACCGTGGCGACCCGTCTGGCCCAGGCCAAGGAAAAGAACAGCGCACTTATCGCCGCGCAGAATCTGCATGAGGAGCTGAAACGCTCGGGTACCGCATCCCGGGAGAAGCTGGATCAGCTGGACGCCCGCTGCGAGGCTTACGACGCCCTGCAGCTCCTGCGGCGCTTCGAGAGTCTCCACGCCCTGGAAAAAAAGACCGCCGAACTGCGCACCGCCCTGGGTGAGCTTTATGCCGCGGAGGGCACCGAAACCTTCTTCCCCAACCGCGCCTATGCCGCACAGCTGCGGGACCTGGAGCGGCGCATTGCCGCCGCCGAGGCCGAGCACGCCCGCACCGAAACCGAGCTCTCCCGGATGCGCTTTGAGCAGCCCGGTGACCGGGTCCGCGCCGAGCAGGCCGCCGAGATCCGCACCGCCGGCGGTGTGGATGCGCTCACCGAACAGTATACCCGTCTGTCCCGCGGGGGCAAGACCTTGGGAACATGGGCGGTTATCCTCTTTGTCCTGTCCGCCCTCTGCCTGGGCGGTGGAATCGCCGTAGGCTATTTCCTGCCCGCTGTGGGCTATCTTCCCGCACTGTTCTGCCTGCCTGTGCTGGCAGGGGCCATTCTCTGCCTGGTGTTTGCCCACCGCCGCAAGAACGCGCGCCTTGACCTCTGCTGTCAGTACGGCATGGATGAGGATCTGGGTGAGGGAGCTTTTGCGGAATATCTCTCCTCCTGCTTTGCCGAGGAAGAGCAGTTCAAGGGCTACGAAGAAGTTCTGGCACAGATTGAAGACGAGCTCACCCGCCGCCAGCAGGCTCTTGACCTGCTCCGGGGCGAAGCCATGGATGCATTGGCCAAATGGGATATCTCTGTGGTAGACGGCGGACTCTCCGCCGCTCTCTCCGCTGCGATTCCCCGCGCCGAGCGGGCGGCAGATTCTGCCGACGAACTGATGCACGACCTGCGCAAATATGAAGACGTCCTGCAAAACAAAGCTGAGGAGCTGGCTGGCGAGGATGAAGCCATGCTCCGCCGCCGTGTGGCCTCCGCCCCCGCCGACACCGCCGAGATCAATATCAGCCTGCTCCGCCGTGAGCGGGAGTTCTGCGCCAAAGGCCTGGAATCCATTGAATACAAGCGCATTGAAACCGAAAAGCAACTCATTGCCCTGGAAGCCGTCAACGAGGATCCCATCAAGCTGGCCGCCAAGCTGGAGGAGCTGGATCGCCGTATTGAGGAGCTGACCGCACGCCACGATGCCATCCGTCTGGCCGCCGAATCCCTGGAGGAGGCCGCCGAGTCCATGCGCCGCGGGGTCATCCCCCGCCTGCGCAAGCGTGCAGGGGAGCTGCTCTCCCATATTACCGGGGGCCGCTACAGCGGCATCGGTTTGGGGCACGGTATGGCCATGACGGTGGAAACGGCGGATGCCGCCCGCCCTGTGGAGCTGCTCTCCTCGGGCACGGGGGATGCCGCCTATCTGGCCCTGCGCCTGGCCCTGCTGGAGCTGCTCTATCCCAACGAACGTCCCCCCATCCTGCTGGACGAAAGTCTGGCACAGCTGGACAACACCCGCGCCGCCGCCCTTCTCTCCATGCTGAAGGAGAGCACCGGCGAGAGCGGACAGTGCCTGCTCTTCACCTGCCACCCCCGAGAGGCGCAAATGGTGGAGGCCGAGCATATCCTGCTGGGGTAAACACACAACCATCATCCGGCGGTCGGGCGGAATGCCCGGCCGCCGCTATCCCACACGGAGGTAATTATGCAACTGATCACCGCTCAGGGCGGCGTCAGCTTCCTTCGCTCCGACCTGATCACCTTTCCTCACGCCTTTGCCACCCGACTGGGTGGGGTGAGCACCCTGCCCCACACCGCATCCCTCAATCTCGCCTTCGGGCGAGGGGATGATGATGCCACAGTACTTGCCAACCTGGCCCGGTTCACCGAAGCGGCTGGAGTACCGGGGAATGTGATTTCCCTTCCCCAGATCCATTCGGCCTGTGTCCGCACCGTGGGATCGGACGACCGTGGCCTGGGCTATTCCCGTTCTGCCGAAGATGCCTGCGACGGCTATGTAACCGCAGATGAAGGGGTCAGTATTGGGGTCAAGACTGCCGACTGCGTGCCCATCCTGTTGGCCGACGAGGAGGCCGGAGTGGTGGGTGCCCTTCACGCCGGCTGGCGCGGCACCGTGGCCGGCATTGCTCGGGAGGGAGTTGCAAAAATGACCGCTCTCGGTGCCCATCCCACCCGCATCAAAGCCGCCATCGGTCCTTCCATCGGCCTCTGCTGCTATGCCGTGGGAGAGGATTTTTGCCGCGCCGTGGCCGAGTCCCCCTGCGCCGACCTCTGCCTGCCCCACATCCACCGGGATGGGGAACGGCCCCATGCCGATCTGCCTGCCATGAACACCGCAATCCTGCTGTCGGCAGGACTGGCAGCCGAGCACATTGACGCCGCCCGCCTCTGCACCTGCTGCCGCACCGACCTGTTTTATTCTCACCGAGCCTCCCGCGGTGTGCGGGGGACCATGCTCAACCTCATTGCCATCCCGAAAGGAGAATGACCGTGCGAATCTATGATGCCCTCGCCGCCTACAGCAAAACCGATGCTGTGCCCATGCATATGCCGGGGCACAAGCGTTACACCTACGATTACCTGGTAGGCGCAGACCTGGATATCACCGAGATCGACGGCTTTGACGATCTCCACGATGCCGATGGGCTTCTGCGTGATGCCATGGACAACGCCGCCCGGGTTTGGGGAAGCCGCCATGCCTATTTCTGTGTAAACGGCAGTACCGGCGGCATTTTGGCTGCCATCCACGCCTGCGCACCGCGTGGGAAGAAGATCCTTGTGGCGCAGAACTGCCACAAGTCGGTATGGCACGCCATTGAGCTGTGTCGGCTGATGCCCATCCGTATCTCGCCGCCGGTGGAGAATGATTTCGATATTTTCGCATCGATTGATCCACAAGTGGTGGATGATGCGTTGGATAGCAACCAAAATATTTCCGCTGTGGTAATCACTTCCCCCACCTATGAGGGTGTGATCTCAGACATTGCCGCTATCTGTTCTGCCGCACACCGCCACGGCGTTCCCGTCATCGTGGACGAGGCGCATGGTGCGCACCTGGGCTTTGCTCCCTTCCCCGACGGCGCGGTGCGGGCAGGTGCGGACATTGTGGTACAAAGTCTGCACAAGACTCTGCCCAGCCTGACCCAAACGGCGATTGTTCATCTCTCTGGTGATTTGATTGATCCCGCCGCGTTTCTGCGAAGCAAAAACCTGTTTGAGACCAGCAGCCCCTCCTACTTACTGATGGCTTCCTGCGACGGATGCGCCCGCTTACTGGGCGGGGATGATCCCACGCCTCTGGACGGCTGGGCAGAGGTGCTGGATCTCTTTTATGCCCGCACCACAAACCTACGCCGTCTGCGCATTTTCCGTCCCACCGGGCGCGTCGCGGTATTTGCCCACGACCCGAGCAAGATCGTGATCTCCACCCGGGGAACATCGATCACGGGGGTAGAGCTGATGCGCCGGCTGCGGGAAGAATTCGGGATTGAGCTGGAGATGGCATCGGGGGACTATGCTCTGGCCATGACCGGCCACGGCACCACCCGGGAGCACATCTGCCGCCTGGCCGATGCGCTGAGGGCAATCGATGGGACGCTGACCCCTGCCGATGCGCCTGCGCCCATCCTGCTCCCGCCCCCTGCCGAGCAGGTCATGCGCCCTGCCGATGCCATGGAGGCGCCCAAGTTGACTCTGCCTGTGGAGCGCACCGAGGGGGAGATCGCCGCTGACTATCTGTGGGCTTATCCTCCCGGGATTCCGCTTTTAGCTCCCGGTCAGCGTATTGATCGGGGGGTGCTGGATACCGTCGCCGCTCTGCGCGGGCGAGGTGTTCGTCTGCGGCAAACGATTGATGTGGTGGATGAGGGCTTGTGATTTTACCCGGGGCTTTGCCCCGAACCCCACCAAAGGGCCTTTTTCGAGAAAAAGGCCCTTTGGAATCCGCAAAAAGCTTTGACGAAACGAAAAAGGAGTAAATCGTATGATTTACTCCTTTTTCTTTAGCCGCAATGGGTTCCGTCGCAGTCGCCGCAGGACGAACAGTCGCCGCAGGTACCCTCGCCATCTTCGGCGGTATCGGCGACCTGGAGCATGATGGCGCACTCCATGCGTTTTTTGAAGAGCTCACAGCCGTACTTGTAGGTTCCGGTGATGGAGCCGGTGGCATGGTAGGCGTTGGCAGCACATCCGCCGGCGCACCAGAGCCGTGCCCAGCAGTCGGCGCATTCGGGCTTGGCGTAGACATTGCATTTTCTGAACTCATCCCGCAGGGCATCGTTCTTCACGCCGTCCCAGATATTGCCCATGCAGAAGCGCTCGTCTCCCACGAACTGGTGGCAGGGGTAGAGGTCACCCCAGGGGGTAACGGCAAAATATTCGCTGCCCGAACCGCAGCCCGCCACCCGCTTATAGATGCAGGGGCCATGGGTCAGGTCGATCATGTAGTGATAGAAGGTAAAGGGGCGGCCCTCTGCCTTGCGGCGGAGCATTTCCTTGGCCAGGATCTCATACTGCTCAAAAAGGATGGGCAAATCCTCCTCGGTGAGAGCGCTGGGGTCGTCGGGGGAACAGACCACAGGCTCCATGCTCAGCTGATCAAAGCCGAGGTCGGCCATGTGGAAGATATCGTTGGTGAAATCGGTGTTGTGGTGGGTGAAGGTGCCACGCATATAGTAGCCTTCCCCGCCCCGGCTCTCCACAAACCGCTTGAACTTGGGAACAATGTTGGCATAGCTGCCCTTCCCTGCGTAGTCCACGCGGAAGCGGTCATGCACCTCAGGGCGGCCGTCCAGGGACAACACCACATTATGCATTTCCCGGTTGCAGAAATCGATGACATCGTCGTCGATGAGCACGCCATTGGTGGTGAGGGTAAAGCGGAAGTTCTTCCCTGCCGCCTCCTCGATGGAACGGGCGTATTCCACCAGGCGCTTGACCACATCCCAGTTCATCAGAGGCTCACCGCCGAAGAAGTCAACCTCCAGGTTGCGGCGTCCCTCCGAATGCTCCACCAGGAAATCCAGGGCACGCTTACCCGTCTCAAAGGACATGAGGGCGCGGTCGCCGTGATATTTGCCCTGGCTGGCGAAGCAGTAGGAGCAGTTGAGGTTGCAGGTATGGGCAATGTGCAGGCAGAGCGCCTTGATGCAGGTGTTGTTCACCTTGAGGTTAACCGCCGCATCCCGGAAGCTGTCGTCCGAGAAAAGCTTTCCCGCATCCCGCAGGGCAGTGATGTCCTCGTAGCACTCGGCAAGCTCGGCTTCATTGACGTCCTCCAGATGGCCGTACTTTTCCATCATGGCGGCAATCAGCTCGTCACGGGGGGTATCGGCATAGGCGGCGATCATGTCATAAGCCACCTCGTCCACCACATGGACCGAGCCGCTGTTGACATCCAGGACGATATTGTATCCGTTCAGTTTATACTGATGAATCATAATTAACTCCGTTGAACTTTCTTTCGTAATGAAGGCAGAAAAATACCGCCCATGGGGGCGGTATTTCTTCGCCAACGCTTATTTCTTAGCGTTCTTGTTCTCGCACTTCTGGTTGGCAACACCGCAGGAGGTCTTGCAAGCAGACTGGCAGGAGGTCTGGCACTCACCGCAGCCGCCGTTCTTTACGCTCTTTGCGAGGTCACGGGTGTTGATGGTCTGAATTCTCTTCATGATGTATACCCTCTTTCGAGTTGAAATATGGATAGTTTATTATACCATGCCATATGGGGATTGTCAAGGCAATGCGGAGAATTTTCCGAATTTATTCGGCAAAGTTCCGGGCGGTACCGCACCGCACCAATTTTTTTTGCAAAAACGCTTGACAAGTCCACGGGATTGTGCTATGATAGACCGTAGATAGCGTGCTATCACGCTAAAGTCCGTCTGCCGAAAGGGAACGAAGAAAATGAAACTCATGCATTCTGCATATTTCTTCTTTTTCTTTAGCTTTGCGTTTTATTTTCGCAAGGCTTTTTGTCGTTCCACTGCCGAGGCATGAGATAACGGGCTGACCCGTCACTTCATACATACAAGCCGCAGTGAAACGACACTGCGGCTTTTCTGCTCGCAGTACCGGTCAGCGGTCAATTACAGGAGGAAACCATCATGATTGCAAAACTCGTCAAAAATCCCAATGCCGCCAAAGTTGATGAACTGCTTGCCCGCCTCTCCGAGATGGGCGTCAAGGGCCAGTTGATCCAGGGCGGTGCCACCATGGTTGTCGCCATCATCGGCGACACCACCAAGGTTGACCAGGATTTTCTGCACGCACAGGATATTATTGAAGACGTCACCCGCATTCAGGAACCTTACAAGCTTGCCTGCCGCAAGATTCACCCTGCCGACACCGTGGTCACGGTGGGGGGAACTGCCAAGATCGGCGGAGACAACTTCGCCATGATCGCCGGTCCCTGCTCGGTGGAGTCGAGGGAACAACTCTGCACCATCGCTGAGTCGGTGAAGGCTTCAGGGGCCACCGTCCTGCGCGGCGGTGCCTTCAAGCCCCGTACCTCCCCCTATGCGTTCCAGGGGATGCGGGATGCGGGCATCGATCTGCTGGTGGAGGCCAAGCGTCAAACCGGTCTGCCCATCGTCACCGAGATCATGGATATCTCCCAGCTTCCTCTCTTCGACGAGGTGGACATGATCCAGGTAGGTGCCCGGAATATGCAGAACTTCGAGCTGCTCAAGGAGCTGGGCCGCCTGCGCCGCCCCATCCTGCTCAAGCGGGGTCTGTGCGCAACCCTGGACGAGCTGCTGATGTCGGCTGAGTACATCATGGCCGGCGGCAACACCCAGGTTGTCCTCTGCGAGCGGGGCATCCGCACCTTCGAGACCGCCACCCGCAACACCCTGGATCTCTCCTGTGTCCCCGTACTCAAGCAGCGCACCCACCTGCCCGTCATCATCGACCCCTCCCACGCCACCGGGAAGTCCGCCTATGTTGCACCCCTGGCTCTGGCCGCAGCCGCCATCGGTGCCGACGGCCTGATCATCGAGGTACACAACAACCCCGCCTGTGCCGTCTGCGACGGTCCCCAGTCCCTGACCCCCGCCGCCTTCGACACCCTGGCAGGACAGATCCGCGCCATCCTGCCCTCGGCATACCGGTACTGATTCACACAATAGAATAAAAGGATAGATCTGTTATGCACGATGTTCTCATATCCCAAGGCCTGCTGGCAAAGGCAGGCGAGCGGCTGGCCGAATGCATCAAGCCCTGCCGCACCATTGTGGTGACCGATGAAAATGTTGCACCCCTTTACGCCGACACGGTGATGGAAAGCCTGCGGGAAGCCGGATTTTCTCCCGTGCTCACCGTACTTCCCGCCGGGGAGACCACCAAATGCGGCAGCCAATACATTGCCCTGCTGGAGACCATGGCCGGGGCGGAGCTGACCCGCTCCGATCTGGTGGTCGCGCTCGGCGGCGGGGTGATCGGCGACCTGGCTGGCTTTGCCGCCGCCACCTATCTGCGGGGGATCGCCGTGGCGCAGATCCCCACCACGCTCCTGGCCGCCGTGGACTCCTCGGTGGGCGGTAAAACCGCCATCGACCTGGCGGCGGGAAAGAATCTGGTGGGTGCCTTCCACAAACCCATCCGCGTGGTCTGCGACCCGTCTACCCTCGCCACCCTCCCCCCCGAACAGCTGGCGGCAGGCATGGCGGAATCCATCAAATACGGCGTGCTCTTCGACCGCGATCTCTTCGCGCACCTGTCCCACGGTGCCCCCGCCGATCTGACTGAGACCGTTTCCCGCTGTGTCGCCCTCAAGCAAGGGGTGGTCGCACGGGATTTCACCGACCGCGGGGAGCGGCAGCTGCTCAATCTCGGCCACACCTTCGGTCACGCCATTGAACACTGCGCCAACTTCACCATTCTGCACGGTGAAGCGGTGGCCATCGGCATGTGCATGGCGGCACGGGCCGCAGTTCACCTCGGCATAGCGAAGGAAGACTGCACCGCCGCTATCCGCGATGCCCTCGCCGCCGCTCATCTCCCCACGGAAACCGTTTACTCTGCTGCTGATCTGACCGCCGCCGCACTTCACGACAAAAAGCGGGCGGGAGGGACCATCAAGCTGGTGCTTCCCGTCAAGATCGGACAATGCGTTCTTCACCCCTTCCCCGTTGATCGGCTGGGCGAGCTGATGGAAGAGGTGTGCCGATGATCCGCGCCCTCACCCCCGGACGCATCTGCCGGGGGACCGTTGCCGCCATCCCTTCCAAATCGGATGCCCACCGTCTGCTGCTCTGCGCGGCGCTGGCCGATGCCCCCACCGTAATTGCGGTAGGAGAGGGAGAGCTTTCGGCTGACATCCATGCCACCATGGCCTGCATTGCCGCCCTGGGCGGACGGGTCGAGCGGACGGCACAGACCCTGTGCGTTACCCCCATCGATCCTGCCAAGCTGACCGCCCCCGTCACCTGCGACTGCGGGGAAAGCGGCTCCACTGCCCGCTTTCTGCTGCCCATTGCTGCCGTGGCCGGGCACGTCACCCCCATCACCCTGACGGGACACGGCCGCCTGCCCCAGCGCCCCTTCGCCCCCCTGTGTGATGCACTCCGCGCAGGAGGTGCGGACATTGACCGCGACCTGCTCCCCATCACCGCCCGCGGGGGCCTGCGGGCAGGGGAGTTCACCATTGCGGGGAACATCAGTTCCCAATATATTACCGGGCTGCTCCTCGCCCTTCCCCTGCTGGAAGCGGACAGCCGCATTACCCTCACCACGCCCCTGGAATCCCGGGGCTATGTGGACATGACCCTCTCTACCCTGGCGCGGTTCGGTATCCGCGTCAAATGCGATGATGCCGGCTGGCAAGTTCCCGCTTCTCCCTACCGCTCTCCCGGACGCATCACCGCCGAGGGAGACTGGTCAAACGCCGCTTTCTGGCTATGTGCCGGTGCGGTCAGCGGGACGGTGAGTGTGAGGGGGCTCTCGGCCGGAAGCTGTCAGGGTGACCGCCGTATCGCCGACATCCTGCGCCGCTTTGGTGCCGAGGTTGTCTCCTGCGGCGATACCGTTACCGTTTCCTCCGCTCCTCTGCGGGGCATCACCCTCTCGGTGGCCGACATCCCCGACCTTGTCCCGATTCTGGCGGTAGTGGCTGCGGCAGCCGAGGGCGAGACCCGCTTCACCGATGCAGGCCGCCTCCGTCTTAAGGAAAGCGACCGTCTTGCCACCGTTTCGGCCATGATCTGCGCCCTGGGAGGCGACGCCCGCATTGAAGGGGATACCCTTATTGTCCGGGGCGGAAAGCCCCTGTGCGGCGGCAGAGTGGAAAGCGCCAATGACCACCGCATTGCCATGTCAGCCGCCGTGGCCGCCCTGCTCTGCACCGATGGGGCAGAACTACAGGGAGCCGAAGCCGTGGAAAAATCTTATCCCGCCTTCTGGGCCGACTACGATCGGCTCTGCAGCACACAAATCTGACAATTACCGTGCATCCGGCGGATGCAGAAAGGATAATGATGAGCAGTCAATTCGGACATCAGCTGAAAATCAGCATATTCGGGCAGTCCCATTCGGCGGGCATCGGTGTGGTCATCGACGGCCTGCCGGCCGGGGAGCCAATCGACCTGGACGAGGTTGCCGCCTTCATGGCACGCCGTGCACCGGGCAACAGCCCCGCCTCCACCGCCCGAAAGGAAGCGGATATCCCGCAAATTCTCTCGGGCCTTTATGAGGGCCGCACCTGCGGTGCCCCCCTTGCCGCCGTCATCGCCAACACCGATGCCCGCTCGGGGGACTACGCCGCCATTGCCGACAAACCCCGTCCCGCCCACGCCGATTTCACCGCCCATGTGAAATACGGCGGGGCAAATGACGTGCGGGGCGGCGGACATTTCTCCGGCCGCCTTACCGCTCCCCTCTGCTTTGCGGGCGCGGTCTGCGCGCAGATTCTCGCCCGCCGGGGCATCACGGTAGGCGCACACGCCGCCACCATCGGTACCACCTTTGATGAGAGCTTCGATCCCGTCACCGTCACCGCCGACGAACTGCGCAGCGTATCGAAAAAGCCCTTCCCCACCATCTCGGATGCCTCCGCCGAGGCCATGCTGGCCGAGATCGCCGAGGCGAAAGCCCGCGGCGATTCCATGGGCGGGGTCATCGAGTGCTTCGCGGTGGGCCTTCCCGTGGGCCTGGGCGAGCCTATGTTCGGCGGCGTGGAGGGGCGGATCGCCGAGGCTGTTTTCGGCATTCCTGCCGTGAAGGGCCTTGAGTTCGGCTCGGGATTCTACGGCTCCACCCTCTGCGGCTCGGAGAACAATGACCCCTTCCGTGTCGTGGATGGGCGCATCGTCACCGAAACCAACAACCACGGCGGTATCCTCGGCGGCATCACCTCAGGGATGCCCCTGGTACTGCGCGCCGCCATCAAGCCCACCCCCACCCTCATGCAGGAACAGCAGACCGTCAGCCTCTCCCTGGGCGAGAATGCCACGCTTCCCCCAAAAGGCCGCCACGACCCCTGCATCGTTCCCCGCGCCGTCCCCGTGATCGAAGCCGCCGTCGCCGCTGTTCTGCTTGATCTGTGGCTGGAGTCGGGTGACTTCCCGAAAGGAGCATGATCCTCATGCCGGATACCGAAAAAAAGCCCATTGACCTCTCGGTTTCCCGAGAGCGCATCAATCAGATCGACCATGATCTGCGCGCCCTTTTCCTTGAACGCATGGATATCGCCGCCGATGTGGCCGACTACAAGCGGTCGGTGGGCATGGCAGTGCTGGATCCCGCCCGAGAGCAGGCCGTACTGGATCGGCTCTGTGACGGTCTGGATCGCCCCTATGCCGAAGCCGTTACCGATTTGTGGAAGCAGATCTTTGAAATCTCCCGGGGTTACCAGCATCATCTGCTGGCGCGGGATACCTGTCCACAGGCCGCCGCACTGCGGGCCGAAATTGCCACACAAAAGCCCCTTGCCGCCCATGCCACGGTGGCTTGCCAGGGCGTGCGGGGGGCCTATGCCCACCATGCCGCCGAGGCACTGTTCGCCAATCCCGAGGTAAGCTTTTTCTCCGACTGGCAAGCTGTCACCGATGCCGTCCTGGACGGACGGTGCACCTACGGCGTTCTGCCCATTGAGAACAGCACCCGGGGCTCTGTGAGCGCTGTCTATGAACTGCTCCGCTCCCGTCGGGTGCACATTGTGCGGGGCTGCCGCCTGGCCATCCGCCACGCCCTGCTGGGACTTCCCGGCACGTCCTTGAGCGAGATTCGCGAGGTTCGCTCCCACGAGCAGGCCCTGGGGCAGTGCGCAGGCTGGCTGGATACCCGCCCGGCGCTGGCGCGGGTGACCGCCCCCAACACCGCCATGGCCGCCGAGGCTGTGGCACTGGCCGGACGCCGGGATCTTGCCGCCATCGCCTCTCCCGACTGTGCCGAGCTGTACGGCCTGGATGTGCTGGTGAACGATGTCACCGACTGCGGCTTCAACTATACCCGCTTTGTCTGCATCGCCCGTGAACCCTCGGTTACCCCCGATGCCGATAAGCTCTCCCTCATCGTCACCCTTCCCCACCGTTCCGGCTCCCTGGCCGCGCTGCTGAGCCGCTTCGCCGCACGGGGGCTGAATCTGACCAAGCTGGAATCCTCCCCCATCCCCGGACGGGATTTCGAGTTTATGTTCTGCATCGACCTGGATGCCCCCGTCCCGGAGGAGCTCCCGGGGCTGCTGAACGATATCGGCGATCAGGTGGAATCTCTGACGGTGCTGGGACTCTACCACGAACAGAAATAAGGATCACACAGCTTCGGAGGAAACCATGTTTTATTTGATCGGCAATCCCCTCGGCCACAGTTGGTCGGTGCCCATTCACAACTGCCTGGCCGATTATTCCTATCAGCTCCGCCCCACTCCCCCCGAGGAGCTGGACAGCTTCATGCGGGCGCGGGGATTTTCGGGGCTGAATGTCACCATACCCCACAAAAAGGCGGTCATCCCCTACTGTGACGAGCTGACCGACACCGCACGTCGCATCGGTGCGGTGAACACCGTCTATTTCGAGAACGGCAAAATGATCGGCCACAACACCGACTACGCCGGCTTTGCTTACCTGGCTCAACGCGCCGGAATCTCCTTTGCGGGGCAGCGCGTCTTTATCCTCGGCAGCGGCGGTACCTCCCTGACCACCCGTGCGGTTGCGGAAGACAGCGGCGCAGCATCGGTTACCGTCGTCTCCCGCAGCGGAGAGTTTGGTTATGATGACCTTTACGCCGCCGAAGGGGAATTCATTCTCATCAATACCACCCCCGTGGGGATGTATCCCAACACCGACGCATCCCCCGTTGACCTGGATCGTCTGCCCGGATGCCGGGGTGTGCTGGATGTGGTCTACAATCCCCGCCGCACCCGGCTGGTCCAGGCCGCCATGGCGCGGGGCATTCCCGCCGCCGGAGGACTTGCCATGCTGGTGGCCCAGGCCGCCTATGCCGCCGAGAAATTCCTCGGCCGCCCTGTCCCCGCTTCTACCATTGAAGAGACCCTCGCCGCCATCACCCAATCCTGCGCCAACATCGTGCTCATCGGGATGCCGGGCAGCGGAAAATCCACCGTCGGGGCCGAGCTTGCCGCGCTGACCGGCCGTGAACTGGTAGATACTGATACCCGCATTGTGGAGCGGGAAGGCAAAAGCATCCCCGAGATTTTCTCCGAAGGGGGAGAGTCCGCTTTCCGCGCCATTGAATCTGAGGTCATCGCCGAGGTCGGCCGTGAGCGCGGGCTGATCATTGCCTGCGGCGGCGGTGCCGTCCTGCGGGAGGAAAACCGCCGTGCCCTGCGACAAAACGGATGGATTTGCCGGCTGTGCCGTCCGCTGGACCAGCTGGACACCGCGGGACGTCCGCTTTCGGGCGACATGGAGAAAATGAAGGCCATGGAAGCCGTCCGCGGCCCCATTTATGCCGCCATGGCAGACCTGACAGCGGATAATATTTCTGTCCCCGGCGATCCCGCCCGCGAAATTCTCACTGCATTTTTACAATATATGGATTGATCACCAAAATTACCCCTTTGCATTGTGCAAATCATGCAGTGCAAAGGGGCGATTTTTGTGAAAAACGCATATGTTATGATGGGGGTATTCTATGATATAATACTCTTGGAGCAAAATGCTACCATCACAGACGTGGAGGACAGCGATGAAAAACTCTTTTTCTGCGGCGGCTGTTGCCGAAGCACTTGGCGTTTCCATCAACACTGTTTACCGCGCCATTAATCACAGCGGCCTGGTAAAATCCACCACACAGCAGCGCATTCTGGACTATATCCGCGAGAATTATCCCGACCGTCCCACCGAGACGAATCATAACGACACCCGCACCATCACCGTCCTGACCCAGATCAAGCCCAAGTACTACTGGCAGGAGTCCATTGACGAGATGCGGGCCGCGCTGGAGGAATATCCCTCGGGCGCTCTTCGCCTGCGCACAATTTTCTACGCAGGTGTGCGAAACGAAAATGCTCTCTGCGATGCCCTGTCCCAGCTCAGCCCCGAGACTACCGATGCACTGATCGTAGTTCCCGTGGGAAGCGGGAAAGGAAGCAGCATCATCAAGCAGCTGGCAGAGCAGATCCCTGTGCTTGCTCTCTGCGACTACGGTGACTACGGCAGCCATTGTCTTGGCGTACATGGCAACGGCCGTGCCGAGGGAGAAGAAGCCGCCAACATGGTAGCCCTGTCCTCGGCCAAGACCAAGCGGGTCCTGGTCCTGCGCAGTATGCATGACAGCAAGCTGGTGGACGACCGCATCTCGGGCTTCCGCGCCTGTTTGGCCAACCGCCCCGGCTGCAGCATTGCCGGTGAGCTGGACCTGAGTGACATCGTCAACGGTGATTACAATTACCACTCTACCCTGCCCGCCATGATTGCGCGGCAGATTGCCGATTACTTTGCCGATCACCCGGGAGACGATATCAACTGCTTCTATATTTCCGACGGTCTTATCGCCCCGGTCTGCTCGGCGCAGATCAAGCTGGGCCGTCCCGACATCCGCTGCTTTGGCCACGAGCACAACGACATTGTGCAGCGCTTCTTTGAAAGCGGCATCAAGGGCGGATCGGTTCGCAGCGACATCCGGGCACAGAGCCGTCTGGCCATCCACATCATTGCAGACAAGCTGCTCTACGGCCGCGATCCCGAGAGTCAAATTTCCATTACTCCCTTTGAATCCTGCCTCATCGACAACTGATCACTCCGTTGCCGATCCGATGATATACGATATTATTTATGGAAAGGAAATATCCTATGACTGCAAACACTTCTACTGTCCGTGTCGGTCTGCTTCCTCTGTATGTGGCTCTCTACGATGATTCGGTGCCCTTCCTCCGTCCCATCGTTGAGAATTACTATGCCGAGGCTGCCGATGCCCTGAGCAAGAAGGGCCTGGATGTCATGCGTGTGCCTGTCTGCCGCCTCAAGGACGAGTTCGCTGATGCGATCCGTGCCTTCGAGAACGCAGGGGTTGACTGCATCATCTCTCTCCACCTTGCTTATTCTCCCTCTCTTGAGTCCGCCGAGGTTGTGGCCGCTACCAAGCTCCCCCTCATCGTGCTGGATTCCACTGAAGCCTTCCGCTTCTCCCATCCCGACGAGATCCTGGCTAACCACGGTATCCACGGCGTGATGGACTTCTGCAACCTGCTCCGCCGCTACAAGAAGGACTACGCCATTGCCGCAGGTCACCTCTCCGAGGAAGGTCTGCTGGACCGCGTGGTTGAGCTGGCCAAGAGCGCGGTTGCCGCCAATGCCCTCAAGGGAATGCGCGTTGCCTCCATCGGCGGTTCCTTCGCCGGTATGGGTGACTTCGTGGTTTCCGATGAGGAGCTGGCTGCATTCGGCATTGAGGTCGTCCGTCCTGCAGAGGGTGCCCTGGCCGCCTGCCGCGCTGCCGTTACCGACGCCGAGATCGAGGCCGAGATGGCCGCAGACCTGGCTGAGGGTGTTCGCCTCCCCGGCGACTACGGCAACTTCTCTCCCGAGATCCACGCCCGTTCCACCCGCGACTCCCTGGCTCTGCGCCACTGGCTCAACGATGAGAAGATCGACGCCTTCAGCGTGAACTTCCCCATGGTTGACAAGACCGGTCTGCGCACCATGCCCTTCATGGAGACCTGCCGCGCCATGGCCCGCGGCCTCGGCTACGCCGGTGAGGGCGATATTCTCACCGCCGCATTCTGCGGTGCGCTCCGCCGCGGCTTTACCGCCACCACCTTCGTGGAGCCCTTCTGCCCCGACTGGTCGGATAACCGCGTCCTGCTGAGCCACATGGGCGAGGTCAACTACGGCTGCATCGACGGCCCCGTTGAGCTGACCGAGTTCGAGTTCGTCTACGGCACCGCCGAGAACCCCGTTGTGGGCTTTGCCCATATGCGCGCCGGCGAGGCAGTTTACATCAACATCTACAACGACGGCGAGGGCTTCAATATGCTGCTCTCCCCCGTTACCATGGAGCATCCCGCAGGTGAAGATGCCTTTGCCGGCAAGATCCGCGGCTGGATGCGTCCCAAGATGCCCCTCGGCCGCTTCCTTGAGGGCCTGAGCGCTGTGGGTGCAACCCACCACAGCATCCTCGTTTATGACACCACTGTTGATGCTTTGGCATACTTCGGCCGTCTCTGCGGTCTGAAGACTTCCATTTTATAAATCAGTTGACCGAGACTACAGGTTAACAAAATTTTTCCACATCCAAGGAGGACACCATCATGGAAGAAAAGAAGATCAGACTTGGCGTATTTGGCTGCTACCGCGGCAGCGCAATCGCCGCCTGCGCAAAGATCGCCGGTGCTGAGATCGTAGCCGCCTGCGATTCCAACCCCAAGATGATTGAGCGCATCAAGCCCCACCTCGCAGAGGACGGCGTTATCTATGATAACTTTGATGAGTTCATCAACCACGAGATGGACGGCTGCATCGTCGCCAACTACTACTGCGAGCACGTTCCCTACGCTATCCGCCTGCTGGAGAAGGGCATTTCTGTTCTCTCCGAGTGCGCCGCTGCCATCACCATGGCACAGTGCGTTGAGCTCGTCCGCGCCGTTGAGGCAAGCTCCGCGAAGTATATGCTGGTTGAGAACTATCCCTACTCTGCAGCCTGCCAGGAGCTGAAGCGCGTTTACCAGAGCGGTTCCATCGGCCGCGTGGTCTACGCTGAGGGTGAGTACGTTCACCCCATGTCCGTGAAGGAGCACACCGGTTACGCTCCCACCCCCGATCACTGGCGCAACCACATTCCTCCCACGTACTACAACACCCACTCCCTCGGCCCGATCATGCACGTCACTGAGGCTATGCCTGTCAGCATTTCCTCTCAGGCCGTTTCCCGCCCCGAGATCCACGAGGGCACCCTCGCTCAGAACGACCCCTTCGCGCTGATGATGTGCAAGATGTCCGACGGTTCGGTCATCTCCTTCTCCGCTTGGGCGCAGATGGGCGGCCACGGTCACTGGTACCGCATCAACGGCACCAAGGGCGCCGCTGAGATTACCCGTTACGATCCTCACCGCATCCGCGTGGTCTACAACAGCTACGACCGTCCCGAGGATCAGCCCCGTGACTCGGTCTACGCTCCCGAGTTCCCCTTCGATGCCGACAAGGCTAAGAAGTGCGGCCATGCAGGCGGCGACTACTACATCGCACACCAGTTCCTCGAGGTCATCGAGGGCAAGCGTGAGCCCTTCTTCAACGTTTACCGTGCAACCGCTATGGCTGCCTGCGGTATTCTCGGCTGGAGAAGCTGCCTGGAGGGCGGTAAGGTTTACCAGATTCCCGACTTCCGCCGCGAAGAGGACAAGAAGATGTACGAGAACGACCACATCTCGCCCTTCTGCAAGGAAGACGGCACCACCGATATTCCCGCTACTCTGGGCGAGAAATAATCGGCAGACAGTCAAATCATTTCTATGTGATCCCGAACGAACGGCCTCAGAATGAGGTCGTTCGTTCCCCACGTTTTTTCGCGGGAGCGAAAAAACGCCCCTTTCCCTTGTTCTGCTGCCCCCTCCGGGGCGAAGGATACCAAAATAAATTTTAATAAAGGAGAACATCATGACTAAGCGCATTCTTGCACTGGTTCTTGTGGCTCTGATGACCCTGCCCTTCATGGCTTGCGGCGCAGATGACACCAAGAACCCCACCGTGACGACTGATCCCGCGGCAACCACCGCAGCCCCCGCCGACACCACCCCCGCTGTGACCACTGAGCCTGAGCTCAAGCCTGATCTGCCCGAGGTTCGTTTCGACGGCACCGAGCTGATCATCATCCACAACCCCGCTGTTCAGCAGTACTACTACGAGCCCTGGATCTATGCTGAGGGCTACAACGGCGACCTGATCAACGATGCAGTTTACAAGCGTAACGTTGCCATTGAAGAGAAGTACGGCATCAAGATCGTATCCATCGAGGATGAGAACCCCGCAAACACTGCCGGCCTTGCTTCCCAGGCTCGCTCCGACGAGTATGACCTGGCAATGTGCAAGATGTCCCACGTTGGTACTCTGACCCCTCAGGGTATGCTGTACGACATCTCCGATCTGCCCTACGTCAACTATGAGAACCCCTGGTGGGACTCCAACTTCGCTGAGGACACTACCTATAAGGGCCAGCTCTTCGGCATGGTAAGTGATATCTCTATGATGACCCTCTCCGGCGTTCGCGCTATCCTCTTCAACCGCGACCTGGCCAAGGACTACGACCTGGAAGATCCCTATGAGCTGGTTGCCAACAACCAGTGGACCCTGGACAAGATGGGTGAAATGATCATGAGCGTCAGCGATGACCTCGACGGTGACCAGGCCTACACCGACATGGACCGCTACGGTATGCTGACCGAGAGCTCCAATGTCAACCACCTCATCACCGCTGCCGGTGTTAAGTTCACCGAGAACAAGGATGACGGTTCCATCGCCGTCACCTTCAACAACGAGAAGACTATCTCCGTTATCGAGAAGTGCCGCGCCCTCCTGATGGATGACACCCACTGCCTCGACTACGAGGATCTTTCCAAGTTCCCCGGTATGTCCGTCACCGGTTCCCGCTTCTCCTACGGCCGTATCCTCTTTGCTGCTGACCACTTCCTCTTCACCCAGGGCGGCGCAATGCTCTTCGAGGAGCTGAACACCGCGAACATGGAGAGCGAGTACGGTATCGTTCCCAACCCCAAGCTTGATGCAGCTCAGGAAGAATACTACCACTCCCCCGACACCGGTACATCCGTGGTAACCATTCCCTCCGGCAACGATCCCGCTGACCTGGAGCGTCTGGGCATCCTCCTCGAGGACCTGGCATACCACTCCAGCAAGACCATTTACCCCACCTACTACGAGACCATCGTAAAGATCCGCCGCGCAGAGGTTAAGGAAATGGGCGAGATGATGGACATCATCAAGGGCTCTGTTGCTTACGACTTCTGCAACATCTTCGGTATCGATATCTACACCACCATCGGCCAGGCTTTCAAGACCGGTAAGATCGCTTCCACCTTCGCTTCCGGCGAGAAAACCATCGCTAAGCGTATCGAAACCCTTGTTGCCAAGCTGGATGCTATGGACTCCTGATTGCGCTAACCCCTGATTCTTGTGTATAATTGACAAAAACAAATGCTGTTTTTCGTCACTTTGCACCTTTGATGTAAATACCGATTTATGATATAATGATATCGTAAATATGAAGAATTTGTTGCAAAAACAAGCTCTTCGCAGTATTACAGAAAATTTTTTCAGAAAGGAAACTTACCATGAAAAAGATTCTTTCCCTCGCTCTGCTGGTTGTAATGGTTCTCTCCATGGCAATCATCCCCTCCGCTGCTGCTGACATCGACGTCACCGGCCGCAAGAATGTCTGCCTCGATGCAGGTATCTTCACCTACTACGAGCAGTTCAACATGTCCAAGACCGACAGAATCGACCAGATGTTTGACGGCATCATTGATCGTGTCACTGCTGACGGCCAGAACTTCGCTGACTTCTCCATGCTCGCAACCGCATGGACCGCGTTCTACAACGAGGGCGGCCTCAATGGTCCCCGCTTCAACGAGATGGGCGACGAAGTTGCTGACGGCAAGTACCTGACCGCTATCGACTTCATGCTCGACGATGTTTACACCGTCGACACCATCCGCGTATTCCTCGATGAGATGGAAGCTATCAATGATCTCTGCGTTAACGGTTTTGACGTTCTCGTTCGCGAGACTGAAAACGACAAGTGGACCACCATCTACTCCGTTTCCGAGCTTGCTACCAAGACTAAGTACAAGGTTCACGAGGGTGAGAACGGTGCTAAGACCGCTTACGTTGAGGCTACCTTCGCTCCCGTAAAGGCCGGCTTCATCCGCTTCTCCCTGACCGCTCCCCGTTCCGAGCTCTCCCAGTACGCTGACGGCAGCACCGCTCACCGTTTCTGGAGAGTAACCGAGCTCGAGCTCTATGAGGCTGCTGCAGCTCCCGCTACCACCGCAGCTCCCGCTACCACCGCAGCTCCCGCTACCACCGCAGCTCCTGCTACCACTGCTGCTCCTGCTACCACTGCTGCTCCTGCTACCACCGCAGCTCCTGCTACCACCGCAGCTCCTGCTACCACCGCAGCTCCTGCTACCACTGCTGCTCCTGCTACCACTGCTGCTCCTGCTACCACTGCAGCTCCTGCTACTACCGCTGCTCCTGCTACTACCGCTGCTCCCGCTCAGACTCCTTCCACCGCAGACATCATGCCTGTTGTTGTGATCGCTCTGATGCTGGCTGCCGCTGCTTGCCTCACCCTGCGCAAGAAGTTCAACTGATTGACGCAAGTCTAATTCAAGCAACTTAAGTACATCAACCCGGTCCCGCCCCACATGGGGCGGGACCTTTTTTTTAGCCGCCATATCCGATCGATGAAGTCCGAAACATGATGGAAAGGCATGATCCCATTACACCGAAGGAAAGTGCCCCCTCGAAACATTGCCCCGCAAATTTACATTTCACATTCGACACCGGATGTACAAAGTGCTAAATTCCCACGGAAGATTTTCGTCAAAAATGCATATTCCATTAAACTTTCCCATGTGATATAATTATGGTGCAGAAATATCCCCATTTCATTACCAAAGGAGTGATTCATCATGGCAATGGGTATCACCGTTACCGATTATGACCGCGAGGTCTATGAAAAAGAACTTCGCGATTTTCTGCCCGATAAGATTATTGACTGCCACATTCACATCTGGAAGAGAGAGTTCCAGCCCCCCGTTCCCAACCGCCGCGGCCTGGTAAACTGGCCCTGGATGGTGGCGAAGGACTGCACCTTCGAGGATATGGAGCTCAGCTACAAACAGTTCTTCCCCGACAAAAAGGTGACGGCGGTCCTCATGGGCAATCCCCCTGCCGACCATAAGCTCTCTAACGCATACGTCAAGGAGCTTCATGATAAAACCGGCCTCCCTGCTTTCTACCTCACCTCCTGGGACACCCCCGCCGAGGAAATCGAACACGCCATGAAAGTGGACGGTTTCTGCGGCATTAAACCCTATCTCAACGCCGCACCTCCCTTCGTTCCCGCAAAGGAGATCCGCATTTTCGACTTCCTGCCTCACGAACACCTGGAAGTGGTTGACCGCCTGGGCGGCAAGGTCATGCTGCACATCGCCCGCGACCTGCGCCTGCGCGACCCGCTGAACATCGTACAGCTCATGGAAATTGAAAAGCGCTACAAGAATCTGAAGCTCATCGTGGCCCACATCGGCCGTGCATATTCGCCTCAGGATCTCGGCGATGCTTTTGATACCCTGGAAAAGACCGAGAATATGGTCTTCGACTTCACCGCGAACTGCTGTGAGGACGCTATCGAAGAGTGCATCCGCCGTGTCGGCACCAAGCGTCTGCACTTCGGTTCCGACCTGCCCATCATTAAAATGAGAATGTACCGCCGCACCGACGAAACCGGCTTCTATTACAACTACGTTCCCCGGGGTATGTACGGCGATGTCAGCGGTGACCCCCATATGCGCGAAGTGGACTACCCTGAGGCTGACCGCATTACTACCTTCATGTATGAAGAACTGCTGGCCTTCAAGGGTGCAGCCCGTACGCTGAAACTCACCGACAGCCAGATTGAGGACATCATGTGCAACAACACCGCAAAGCTCTTCGACATGGAAAGATTTGTGAAATAATCCCCCGAAAATCGAAATTCAATTTCAAATTATACAAGGAGAAACAACAATGTCTGCAAAAATTACTGTCGGTCTTGTCCCTCTCTACATCGAACTGTATGACAGAACCTCCCCTCCCAGCCGCCGCGTTGCCATCGAAGCCTTCTATGAAAAAGCCGCCGTTGAGCTGGAGGCCCGCGGTCTGAACGTACTTCGTGCTCCGGTCTGCCGCCTGAAAAATGAATTTGCAGATGCCATTGACAGCTTTGAGGCACAGGGTGCACAGTGCCTGGTTACCCTTCACCTGGCCTACTCCCCCTCTTTGGAGTCTGCCGATGTTCTGGCTGCTACCAAACTCCCCATCGTGGTCATGGACACCACCCCCACCTTTGATTTCAGCCCCTACCAGGCGCCCACCGAGATCGGTACCAACCACGGTATCCACGGCGTCATGGATATGTGCAACCTCCTTCGCCGCCGCGGCAAACAGTACGCCATTGCTTCCGGCCACATCACCGAATCCCCTGTGGCAGAGCGCGTGGCAGGTCTGGTTCGCGCCGGTGTCGCCGCTCAGGCACTGAACGGCATGAAGGTCGCCAGCATCGGCGGCTCCTTCCACGGCATGGGTGACTTTTTGGTTACCGATGATGAAATGAAGAACCGCTTCGGCGTGAAGGTTGTATACCCCTCCGCCGAGACCCTTTCCGCCGCCCGCGAGGCCGTCACCGAGGAAGAGGTTCAGGCTGAAATAGCGCTGGATCTTGAAGCAGGCAACCGCCTGAGCACCCCCAACGGCAACTTTACCCCTGAGGTTCACGCCCGCACCGCCCGCGACTGCCTTGCTCTCCGTCACTGGATCAACGAGGAGAACATCGGTGCATATTCCACCAACTTCCTCACCATCAACGGCTGCGGTCTGAAGACCATGCCCTTCATGGAAGCAGGCAAGTCCATGGCCCGCGGTATCGGCTATGCCGGTGAGGGCGACGTTCTGACTGCCGCTTTTGTGGGCGCTCTCCGTCAGGGCTTCGAGGACACCTCCTTTATCGAAATTTTCTGCCCCGACTGGAAGGGCAACCGCGTCATGCTCAGCCATATGGGTGAGATGAACTTCGGCTGCGTTGACGGCAAGCTGGAGCTGGGTGAGGTCAATTTCGTCTACGGCGCCGAGAATCCTGTCGTAGCTTACGGCCGTTACCGTGCCGGCAAGGCAATCTTCGCCAACATCTACCGCGACGAAAACGGCTTCCGCCTCCTGCTCTCCCCCGTGACCATGGATCAGACGCCCGCTGACGATGCCTTCGCCGGCAAGGTCCGCGGCTGGCTCAAGCCCGCAATGCCTGTCACCGCCTTCCTTGAAGGCATCAGCCGCTTCGGTGCAACCCACCACAGCGTGCTCGTTTACGACGCTTCCCTGGAAGCACTTGAATTCTTCGGCCGACTCCTCGGCCTCCCTGTTGAGGTACTTTAATGATGAATAACTCCCTTTACACCATCGGTCTTGACCTGGGTACTTCCTCGGCCAAGGGCGCTCTGGTCGCTGCTGACAACACCGTCATCGCCGAGCGCACCGTAAAAATGAACTACCGCACCGATGCCGGCTACACCGGCTTTGATGCAGAAGCCTTCGCCGATGACGTCATCGGCCTGATCCGCGAGCTGGCCGCCGCCCTCCCCGAGGGCGGTCGGGTCACCGGAATCGCCGCCGTTTGTGCAGCAGGCAACACCCTGCTCTGCGACAAGGACGGCAAGCCCATGATCGACGCCTTCAGCTGGACCTGCGCCCCCATGATGGAGGAAGCAGAGGCTGTTTACTACCCCACCATCCCCGCCGAGGAGATGACCCGCGAGGCAACCCGCGCCCGTACCGGTTGGGGCTTCAGCGGATCCTTCCCTCTCGGTCACCTGGCCTATCTGAAGCTGAACCATCCCGAGCTGCTGGCCAATGCCGCCTATGTCACCATGTCGGGCGAGTACCTGCTGTACCGCCTTTGCGGCAAGTGGGGCATCGACCGCTCTACCGCAACCCCCTTCTTCCTGCTGGAGCAGGAGACCGGCCGCTGGTATAAGCCTTACCTGGATGCTCTGGGCATCACCGAGGATAAACTGCCCACCGTCGGCCGCAGCGGCGATCTGCTGGGCTATCTTACCCCCGAGGCCGCCGAGGCCTGCGGTCTGGATACCAAGTGCGAAGTTCGCCTGGGTTCCTTCGACCATCCCGGCGGAGCACGCGCCAGCAACGTTACCGAAGAGGGCGACCTGCTGGTTTCCTGCGGCACTTCCTGGGTTTGCTTCTTCCCGGTTCGCAACCGCCAGCTGATCCTGGACCAGAAGCTGCTCTGCGACCCCTACCGCTCCCCCGAAGGCTGCTGGGCAGGTATGTTCTCGGTTGCCCGCGTGGGTGAGCTCATCGACCGCGCCGTTAAGCTCTACGCCGGCGAGGACGATGCTCGCTTCGACCGCTTCTACAACATGGCCAAGGAAGCCGGGACCGGCGCCGGCGGCGTAAAGATCGACCTCAAAGAGGAGCTCCCTGCACCTGACGGTAAGAACAATGCCAACCTTGCCCGTGCCCTCATTGAAGCCATCGCCGGCGAGCTGCGCGACAGTATGCGCCGCATTGAGGCTGAAGGCATCACCTTCCGCCGCGCTGTCATGGCGGGCGGTCCTTCCCGCAACCCCATCTGCCGCGATATCACCGCCGAGGTGATTGGCATCCCCGTGGAATACCACTACGGTGTCAGCTCCGGCGCAGTGGGTGCGGCCATGCTGGCCCGCGGTACAGTTTCGTAAGGTTCCGGGTACTGCACACCATATACATATCACACAGGGTGCCGCGCATACAAGCGCGGCACCTTTTTTGACAAAAAGCGGAGCACACGTCTTTTGTGCAATATGACTTTTTCACCCTGTTGCTTTTTGTGCATTTGGTACATTTTATGGAAAATGCCGATATGATAGAATTAGGATGAATCAAGTCAGCGTTGAACGTCCGTCTGACTTTTCGTGTACCGTACCCATAACAATGAAAAAGGAGAATGTCCATGCTCAAACGTTTGCTTACCGCGTTTCTTGTGATTCTGATGCTTGTCCCCCTGGCAGCCTGCGGCGAGAGCACACCGCCTCCTGCAAGCGAAACCACCGATCCCACATCGGCAGCAACAACCACCGAAGCTCCCGAAACCCAGCCCACCGGCCCCCTCCCCGAGCTTCCCGAGGTCAGATATGAGGGCACCGAGCTGGTTTTCGTCTGCCGTCCCGCCGACACGCAGTACTACAACGAGCGCTGGCTGGATGCCGAGGACATCACCGGCGACCTGATCAATGACTCCATCTTCAAGCGCAACACCTACATTGAGGAAAAATACGGCGTTGTCATCCGCACCGAGGAAAGTGACAAACCCGCCGACTTGGTTTCCAAGGCTTCTCAGTCCAATGACGACTTCTACGATGTCATGTATGAATCCTTCACCAATACCGGCTCGGCCGCCCTGGCAGGTCAGCTGTACAACATTGCCGACTTCGGCCATGTGGATTATTCCAAACCCTGGTGGGACGCCAACAGCGTTGAGGGCCTCGCCTATCATGACAAGCTCTTCGCCGTGGTCTGCGACATCAGTCTGATGACCCCCGTTGGCCAGCGCGGCGTTATCTTCAACCGTGACCTGGCAAAGGAAAATAACCTTGAGGACTGCTACGAACTGGTCAAGAACAACCAGTGGACCCTGGACAAGATGATCGAAATGACTACCAAGATCAGCGGCGATCTGGACGGTGACCAGCAGCAGACCGATGCTGACTTGTACGGATTCCTCTATCAACCCGGCAATGACAACACCGCATTCTACCTTCTGGGCGGCTGCGGCGTGGAGTTTATTGGGGTCACCGATGACGGATTCGAAGAGAAGTTCATGAACGAGAAAACCATCACCATTCTGGAAAAAATCAGAACCTTCTCCACCGACAAGACCATCACCCGCGATTACTATGATCTGGATGCCGAGGGCAGCCGCTGGATCTATGGCCGCAAGCTCTTCGCCGAGGATCATTTCCTCTTCACCGTTGCTTCCTCCGATGTATTTGATGAGTTCAACTCCATGGAAATGCAGAGCGAATATGGCATGGTTCCCCTGCCGAAGTACGATGTGAACCAGCCCGAATACTACCACTACCTGGATCCCCTCCGCACCTGTATGTCCATCCCGGCCACTAATTCGCAGGATGACATCGAGCGCCTGTCCGTCCTGCTGGAGGACATGGCATACAAGTCCTCCGAGGAAGTACTGACCGCCTTTGTCGACACGGTCATCTCCCTCCGCCGCGCCCGTGTTCCCGAACTGGGTGAGATGGTCAAGCTGATCCGCAAGTCCATCTGCTACGATGCTTCTACCCTCTTCACGACCCTGGATTACAAATCCATGCTGGCAACTGCCGTGGATACCGGCAATGCAGCCTCCACCTTCTCCTCCCAGGGCAATGTCTTCAGAAAGCGCCTTGCCAATGTGGCAAAGAAGCTGGATGCGCTGGGCTAAAAATTCAATCTTTCCGGGATGCCGCACCTTTGGTACGGCATCCCTTCTTCCTGCATTGGTGATTGCGCTGTGTTATACCCCCTTTTTTTCGGCAAATTTGCCCATTGCACAAATTCGCTCCATATGGTAGAATGTATGTAACCCTATGGGCAACCTTTTGCGGAAAGGAAAAACACTGTGAAAAAAATTTTTGCTTTGGCTTTGATCTTCACCCTGCTTTTTGCCCTCCCCGTCTTTCCCGCCGCAGCGGAAGAGGCGCGGCAGAATGTGTTCACCCTGGAAACCGTTTACCCTTATCTCACAATCGGGCTATCCACCACATCCGCCTATATTCCCGAATATGTCTGCGACGGCAATATAGACTATGACAAAAATAACTCCGGCACCTTCTGTGATCACCGAATGACCGCTTCCCAATCAGATGTGCAAAAGGGAAAAGCTCCCCTGTACAATATGGCGGGCATTGCCGGGGCTGCAGACTCCAAATATCTTTGCATCCTCTTTTTTGAACTGAATCAGCTCTACGCCCTGGACGGCTTCTCCTTCTACTGCTCGAATGTGATCGACGGACTCCCGACCAACGTCAATGTGGACGGTGTAGACATTCTTCTCAGCGAGACCGGGCTGGATAACGAGTGGAAACTGGTCTACTCGGGGACTGAGCTCCACTGCGGCAAGAAATATCAGGTCCACAACGAAACCGCCTACATCACCGCTGATTTTGAAGCAACCAAGGCTCAGTTTATCGCCTTCGGTCTGACCCAACCCCGCTGCCAGCACACCGATGCGCTGAAGGCTGCCTACGGCATGGAGATCAGCACGCACCCCGAATATTTCCGCATCACCGAGCTGGAATTCTACGGCAAACCCGAAGCGGTTGCCGAGGTAACCACCGATGCGTCCGCGCCTGCTGTAACCGATACCCCTGCCCCCACTCCGCCTACCCCGACCACGCTCAATTACGAGGCAATCTTAGTAACCGTCCTGCTGATGGGCATGGCGGTGGCGGCTCTGCTGGTCGCCAGGGAAAGCAAGCGGCAGCACGGCCAAAAGGAGAACCGAACATAACCGCACATTCCGTCACCACTCTTCCGACAAAGAAGTTGTGCAAATCCACCAAATCAGCAATTGTTTTTTCGTCATAATGTCTATTTCCCGCATAAATGTAATATGATATAATATAATCGTCAGTAATCGGTTCTCAACCGACACCTCAGAACAAAACAAATTTCAAAGAAAGGAAACACACCATGAAAAAGTTGCTCTCCATCGCATTGCTCTGTACCCTGCTCCTCTCCCTGGCAATGATTCCCGCCGCTGCCGAGAAGAAGAATATCATGACCTTCGATAACTTTGAGATTGTGGCTGAATTCGGTCTTTCTTCCAACGGCAAGTATATCCCCGAGTACATCTTCGACGGCAACATCCACTATAATTCCGACGATGCTTCCACCTACTGCGACCATAAACTGGCCGACGGTAAGACTGCCATCCTGAATGACACCGCAATGAAGTATGACGTCACCGGTGATCCCGGCGCACAGGAGACTCCCTATTACTCCGGCGTACAGTACAAGCTGGATAAGCCTTACACCCTGGGCGGTTTCACCTTCTACAGCGCACAGGCTGAGAATGATGCCCCCAAGGCAAGCAACATCTGCGGCTTCGACATCCTGGTCAGCGAGACCGGCGAGGACGGTTCCTGGAAGGTTGCCTACTCCGTAACCGAGCTGGTTTGCGGCAAGAAGTATCAGGTTGTCACCAATGAAGAGACCGGTCTGCAGACCGCTTACTTCACCGCTGACTTTGCTGAGCCCGTTACCGCACAGTACTTCGCATTCTGCATGACTCAGCCCCGTTGCCAGCATGTCGATGCGCTGATGGCCGCATACGGTGTTGAACCCAACGCTAACCCCCACTACTACCGCATCACCGAGATCGAGCTCTACGAGGCTGATCCCAACGCGGCTCCCGCTACCACTGAGGCTCCCGCTACCACCGCAGCTCCTGCTACTACTGCAGCTCCTGCTACCACTGCAGCTCCCGCACAGACTCCCACCACCGCTGACATGATGCCCATCGCCTGCGTCGCCCTCATGATGGCCGCCGCTGCCTGCTTCATGCTCCGCCGTAAGTTCAACTGATCATTTGTCCATATCCGGGGCTGCCGCATTTGCGGCAGTCCCCTTTTTTCTTTTTGCGTCTTTTCTTCTGTTCACAACTCACAAAAGCAAGCACAAAAATATGTATACATCAACCATTGCCTTTCCTACCGCATTATGTTAGAATGTTTTTGGGTAGTTGTTTTTCGTCCATTCCCTACCAGACGAGTATATCTATCCCAATTGTAATATTTTGTAAAGGAGTCATCCCATGAAGAAAACATTTTCCATTCTTATGCTGATCACCTTGATTCTCTCCATGGCAATCATCCCCTCCTCCGCCGCCGAGCGAGAAAGTATTGTAACCATCGACAACTATGAACTCGTGCGCGATTTTGGACTGAGCCAGCACAACAACTACATCACCGAATACATGTTTGACGGCAACCGGGAATACAACAAAAACGATGCTTCTTCCTACTGCCACCTGGAGCCTGAGGAAAACAAAAACGCTTATCTCGACGGCACCGCAACCAAGTATGACATCATGGGCAACTCCGGTGCTGCCGATGCCAAGTACTACGCCGGTTTCCAGATCAAGCTTAACAAAACCTACACCATCGACAGCTTCGCTTTTTACCACATGAACGGTGAAGACAACATTCCCCGCCCCGGTATGGTAGAAGGCTTTGATATTCTGGTCAGCGAGACCGGTAAAGAGGGCAGCTGGACCGTCGTTTACTCGGGCAAGGATCTGCTCTGTGGTCAGCACTACAAGATCGCGACTGCGGATTCCGGTCTGCAGACGGTCTACCTCACCGGGGAGTTCGCCCCTGTAAAGGCGTCTTACATCGCCTTCGGCATCACTGCAGTCCGCTGCACACACGCAGATATTCTGCAGAATGTTTACGGCTACGCCCCCAATACGAACAAGTATGTCAGAATTGCCGAGTTGGAGTTCTATGAAGCTGCAGCTCCCGCAACCACCGCAGCTCCCGCTACTACCGCGGCTCCTGCTACTACCGCGGCTCCTGCTACTACCGCGGCTCCTGCTACCACCGCGGCTCCTGCTACTACCGCGGCTCCCGCCACTACCGCGGCTCCCGCGCAGACGCCCTCTACCGCTGATGTCATGCCCATCGCCTGCATCGCCCTCATGATGGCTGCCGCTGCTTGCTTTGTACTCCGCCGCAAGTTCAACTGATTTCTGTGATTATAAAGGATCGCGCCAGTGGCGCGATCCTTTTTTATGCAAATCCGTTTTACCGACACATCGCACCTTTCCGCTTTATTCGACACTGCTGCAAAAAGTGAATTACCGGACGCCGCCAAAGCGCATTTCGCTTTTTCACAAAAAGCAATGCAATATTTTGGCTATTTTGTACATTAAAAAGAAAAAACGACTGTGATATACTTGTCTTGTCTACAGACTTACCTCCCATTTGTCTGGAAGCATTCTATATCACAGAAAGGAAACACATTATGAAGAAACTTTTCTCCCTTGCTCTCGTGCTCTGCTTCCTTCTTTCCCTGGCGATGGTTCCCGCTGCCGCCGCAGATCCCGCTGAGGGCCGCACCAATGTAGCACTGGGTGCCGTTCTGGCCGGCGGCAAAGAGTCCGGCGGTTACTGGTTCCTCGGCGTTAACGGTTCCAACAACATCACCGAAGGCGGCAGATCTCACGATCATAACACTGCAAGCACCTTCCTAAACCTCAAGGCCCGCGCAACGGCAGAAGAGATCCGCGAGGACCTTGCATTCCTGTACAACGTAGAAGGACAGTATGCCGATGACGGCAAGTATTACGGCATCATGGGCTACCAGCTCCTCGAGGCTGCCACGGTTGACAGCTTCGCCATCTACCTTGACGAAGTGATCGACGGTGTTCCCTGCATCCATATGCTGGACGGCGTTGACATCGCAGTCAGCGAAACCGGTGAAGACGGCACCTGGAAGGTCGTCGGTTCCTTCACCAATATTCAGTGCGAGAAGAAGTATCAGGTTTACACCGATGAAGAAGGCAACAGCACCGCTTATGTATCCGGCTCCTTCGAGCCTATGAAGGTCGGTTACTTCCGCATCTGCGTTTCCATGCCCTCCTGCCTCCACCTTGCTGAGCCCTTGGATGATGAAAACGTCCGCTGGTGCCGTCTCACTGAGGTAGAGCTCTATGCAGCAAAGGATGCAGCTCCTGCAACCACCGCGGCTCCTGCAACCACCGCGGCTCCTGCAACTACCGCAGCGCCTGCTACCACCGCGGCTCCTGCAACTACCGCAGCTCCTGCAACTACCGCGGCGCCCGCTCAGACCCCCTCTACTGCGGATATCATGCCCATCGCCTGCATCGCGCTGATGCTTGCCGCTGCCGCTTGCTTCATGCTCCGCAGAAAGTTCAACTAATCAAAACACACGCATTTTCGGGCACCGTGAACTTTTACACGGTGCTCTTTTTTTGCAAAATTCTTTTTTTGTTCATATTGCTAAAAAAATGTTCAAAAATTCAGCATTTTGCCTATTTCTTAAAACATGATTATGTGCTATAATATGATTGTGATTATATCTTGGGAAGATTTTTCCCGGGATTTACTCCCGCATATGCGGAATCATTTATTTAAGAAAGGAAATCACCATGAAGAAGATTCTCTCTATCGCAATGCTCCTCGTTCTGGTTCTTTCCATGGCTATCGTTCCCGCATCGGCAGCCGAAAGAACAAATGTTCTGACCCTCGACACCACCGAGTTCTGGCTCGAGTTCGGTATCAAGGGCGGTATCTCCAAGCATGTTATCGAGTACATGTTTGACGGCGTTGCCTACTACAACTCCAATGATGCCTCCACCTACTGCGACAACCAGGTCGCAGATGGTAAGAATCCTTACAAAGACGGCACCATCATGAAGTATGACATCGACGGCGATCCCGGTGCCAAGGAGACCCCCTACTACGCCGGCATTCAGCTCAAGCTGGACAAGGTCTACACCGTTGATGGCTTCAAGATGTATGTAGCCTCTGCCATTAACGGCATCATCGACACCACCAACTTCGACGGTGTTGATATTCTGGTCAGCAAGACCGGCGAGGCCGGCTCCTGGACCAAGGTTTACTCCGAAACCGAGCTTGTCTGCGGCAAGAAGTACAAGATCGAGACCACCACGCTTGAGGATGGCACCGAGCTGCAGACCTGCTACATCGAAGCCGACTTTGCTCCCATCGAAGCACAGTTCATCGCTTACGGCCTGACCGACTCCCGCTGCACCGCAAACTGGGAAAAGATCGTTGCTACCGGTATCTTCGAGGCAAAGGGTAAGGAAGTTCCCGCTGACTACGATGCATACTTCAATACCGTACGCCCTGACTACTGGCGTGTCGCTGAAATTCAGCTCTTTGAGGCCGATCCCAACAACCCTGTAGCTCCCACTACCACCGCAGCTCCCGCTACCACCGCAGCTCCCGCTACCACCGCGGCTCCTGCTACCACCGCAGCTCCCGCTACCACCGCAGCTCCCGCTACCACTGCGGCTCCTGCCCAGACTCCTACCACTGCTGACATGATGCCCATCGCCTGCGTCGCCCTGATGATGGCCGCAGCTGCCTGCCTCATGCTCCGCCGCAAGTTCAACTAATTCAACAGTTTAATTCGGGGATACCGCACATCTGTGTGGTATCCCCCTTTTTGTTGTGCACTTTGCCACAAATCCCACCACAAAAATCGTCAGTTTTGACATTTTACAAAAGGCATTTTGTGTGATATAATAGTACCGTGATCACGCGACCCTTCTTTGATCGCACAATAAACCAATGAAAGGAAATCTACCATGAAAAAGATTCTTTCTATCGCAATGCTCCTTATGCTGGTTCTTTCCATGGCCGTTGTTCCCGCATCGGCAGCCGAGAGAACAAACGTCCTGACCCTCGACACCGCCGAGTTCTGGCTCGAGTTCGGTATTAAGGGCGGTTCCTCCAAGCACGTCATCGAGTACATGTTTGACGGCGTAAAGCATTATGACGGCAACGATGCCTCCACCTACTGCGACAACCAGGTTGCAGACGGTAAAACCGCTTATCTCAACGAAAGCTGCATGAAGTATGACATCGACGGTGATCCCGGTGCAATGGAGGTCCCCTATTACGCAGGCGTACAGCTCAAGCTGGACAAGGTTTACACCATCGACGGTGTCAGAATGTACTTCGGTGACACCATTGAGGGTATCATCAACACCATCAACATCGATGGCATTGATATTCTGGTCAGCAAGACCGGCGAGCCCGGCTCCTGGACCAAGGTCTACTCTGAGACCGAGCTTACCTGCGGCAAGAAGTACAAGGTTGAAACCTCCATCGTAAACGATGTTGAGTTCAATACCTGCTACATCGAAGCCGACTTCGCTCCCATGGATGCACAGTACATCGCATACGGTTTGACCGACTCTCGCTGCACGCACCTTGAAAAGATCGTTGCATCCGGTATTTTTGAGGCAAAGGGTAAGGAAGTTCCCACTGACCGTGCTTCCCTCGTTGATGCTGTCCGCCCCGATTACTGGCGTATCTCCGAGATCGAGGTTTACGGCACCGTCTCCGCTAACCAGCCTGAGACCACTGCCGCTCCCGAGACCACTGCTGCTCCCGAGACTACCGCAGCTCCTGCTACCACTGCTGCTCCTGCTACCACCGCAGCTCCCGAAACCACCAAGGCTCCCGAGACCACCAAGGCTCCTGAGACCACTGAGGCTCCCGCTACTACCGAAGCTCCCGCTACCACCGAGGCTCCCGCAGCTGAGGGCGGTGTTCCCACCGGCCTGCTGATCGGTATCGCCGCTGTTGTTGTGGTGGTCGCTGTTATTGTCATCGTAGTTCTGCGCAAGAAGAAATAAGTTCTGTTTTCCCCGGGTGCCGCGCTAATCAGCGCGGCACCCTTTTTCTATGCAGCGGCCAGGTTGACAAACTACCTCGATTGTGCTAAAATAAACACACACTTCGGTTTCCACTCTTTCCCTCGCCATTGGGGCACGGAAACCGCTTAAACGACTTGCTTTGTTTGGAAAGGAATTGCCCCATGAAAAGAAGCATATCTCTCCTGATGCTGGCCGTTGTGGTCCTCTCCATAGCCATGATTCCCGCATCCGCCGCCGATCTTGATCTTTCCGACCGCAAAAATGTCTGCCTGGAGGCCGGGATCTACGACTGCTACGACTTCTGCCGCCCCACGGCCCTCAGCATTGGCACAGGGGACCATCCGGTAGAAATCATGTTCGATGGAATCGTTTCCCGTGGATATGCAGAAAACGGATATCAAAATTTCTGCGACATCTGCATGGGTGCTGATGCATGGAAAGACATTGTAGAGAATGGGACTCGCTACAACAACGAGGGAAAGGCGGACCCCAACGGCAAATACCTGACCTACATTGACTTTTCCCTTGGCGCAGCTTACACCGTGGATGCGCTCCGCATTTTCCTGGATGAAGCCCCCGGCGGCAAGGCAAACAATCTGCTGATCGACGGCTTTGATGTTCTGCTCAAAGCATCCGAATCCGATCCGTGGACCACGGTTTACTCGGTGACAGAGCTATACTGCGGAAACAAATACAAGGTTTACTTTGAAAAAGAAACCGACCTGCAGACCTGTTACGTCGAAGCTGAATTCGCGCCGATGAAGGCACAGTACATCCGCTTCGCCCTTACTCAGCCTCGCTGCGAAAAGGCCCCGGAACCCTACGTCTACCCCAGTGCTGCCTCCCGTTATTTCCGAATCACCGAAATCGAGCTGTACGCGGATAAAGCTTCCCTCCCGGAAACCACCAAGGCACCGGAGACTGCCAAGGCACCCGAAACCACCCAGGCTCCCGAGACCACCCAAGCCCCTCCCCCTGCGGCGGAAAGTGTCCTCTCCATCAGAGGGATGATCGTCGGCCTCGTGGTCGTGTTTGTCATTTCCGCAGTCGTGGTAAAAATCATCACGCTCAAGGTACAGTAATCCCCGCCGCACAGAGTGCCGCGCAAAAGCGCGGCGCTCTTTTTGCATCCCCAACGCAGATTCTCGGGCAAACAGCTGCCGCCCGCCCTTCACATCTCCCGTTCTTGCAAAAAAATTCGCAAAAAACGCCTTTTTTTCGGAGATATGCCCACAAATATGCCTTGCTTTTTTTCCCAAAACGTGATACAATAGTATCGCTGAAATTTTATCCATTCAAAGGAGAAATTAAACTATGGAATTCAAAGTAGTACAGAAAGAAATCGAACTGCAGTCCCGCGGCTGGATCCCCACCTTCCACGACATCTCCCGTGAAGTCATGGACATCGTCAAGGAGTCCGGCATTGTCAACGGTACCTGCGCTGTCGTTTCTCACCACACCACCTGCTCCGTTATGGTTCAGGAGTGCTCCCACGACCAGGACAGCTTCGACCTGGAGTTTCTGCAGCACGACCTGCTGGACATCATGCGCAAGATCGCTCCCGACTTTGCTGAGGAGCATCAGTACCGTCACCCCGGCCCCATCCACGCTCAGTTCGGCCGCTACGTTGACGAGCCCGGCAACTACACCAGCATGAACACCGACGGCCACCTGCGTTCGGTCTTCTTCGGCCGCAGCGAGACCCTCACCGTTAAGGACGGCAAGCTGGACGGCGGCGAGTTCGCACACATCTACTTCATCGACTGGGACCACGTCCGTGCACGCCACAGACAGTGCAACGTTACCGTCATGGGCACCACCGAGGATGTGGGCAGCCGCAAGTGGAACAACGGCGAGACCGTAAACACCCTGCGCAAGTTCACCCCCGAGGAAAAGGAATACATGAAGGAATTCGACTACCAGCTCAAGAAGCAGGGCGAGTAATTCACAGGGAAAGGACATACATCAATGAAACCGGTTATTCGCACCCCTTATTTTGAGATCGGCACCAAGAACTACGTTTGGGGCGACAAGCTGCTGGAGTACGCCATCGCCGCTGACAAGGCCGCTGAGAAGTACGACATTGACGTTCTTTTCATCGTTCCTGCCCTTGAGGTTCGCCGCGTTGCCGAGAACACCAAGAATCTGAAGGTTTTCTGCACCTACATGGACACCCTGCGTCCCGGACGCGGCTGTGCTGACATCCTGCCCGAGGGCGTAAAGGATGCCGGTGCTGTGGGTGTCATGATCAACCACTGCGAGAAGCCCATGAGCCTTCCCCAGATGAAGAAGACCATCGACCGCGCAAGAGAGCTGGATATGCTGGTCTTCGCCTGCGCCGACACCCTCGACGAGGCAAAGGCTATCGCTCAGCTTCACCCCGATATCATCAATCCCGAGCCCTCCGAGATCATCGGCGGCGGCAAGGGTGCCAGCCCCATGGCTTACGTTATGGACTCCATCCGCGCCATCAAGGAAGTGGATCCCGAGATCATGGTTGAGCAGGCTGCAGGCATTACCTGCGGTCAGGAAGTCTATGACTTCATCATGGCCGGTTCCGAGGCTGCCGGTGCTGCTTCGGGTATCATGAACGCTGCAGATCCTCTTGCCATGATCGACGAGATGATCGCCGCTACCCGCCGCGCCGCAGACGATCTGAAGAAACAGAACGCATAAGGAGAAAAAGACATGGTATTCAAGGAAAGCTTTAAGCTGCAGTCCAATCACCGCGCCGTTTCCTTCCACGACATCACCGATCAGGTCAAGGAGATCTGTAAGAAGTCCGGCCTCAAGGACGGTATCGTTGTGGTTTACTCCCACCACACCACCTGCTCTGTCATCACCCAGGAGTGTGCATTTGATATGTCCATGACCGGGCTCGAGACCCTGCAGCAGGACCTGGTCAACGTATTCGAGGAGTGGATCCCCACCTGCCGTTACGAGGGTCAGTACCTGCACCCCGGTCAGAAGGCTCTCGTCTTCGCCGAGGAGCATGGCGAGGATAACTTCGGCTGCCACAACACCGACGCTCACCTGCGTTCCTCCATCATCGGCCGCAACGTGACCATCGTCACCGTGGACGGCGAGATGGATTTGGGCGAGTTCGGCCGCATCCATTTCATCGACTGGGACCAGACCAGAGGCCGCACCAGAACCGTTCAGGTGATGATCATCGGCGAGTAAAGCATTTCACATTCAAAGTCCTGTGCATCCGCACAGGACTTTTTGTTTTGAAAAGTGCCTCAATCGAGAGTGCCATAAAACATCGAAAAAAGATTTCGTTTTTATCAATAAAAAATCGGTTCAAATTTTGTAAATTGTATACATTGAATTCAATAATGTGGTATGATAGAATAGATTTGTGGAGTAATCAGTTGTCTCTACACCTCGCACTAGTATGTCAAAATTCATTTTTAGAAAGGGAAAAAAGAACATGAGAAAAATCATTTCGCTTGTCCTCTTATTCACACTTATGCTCTCCACGGTCCTGCTTCCTGTTTCCGCCCAAGCCTCTACCAAGATTTCGGCTGGCGCTCCTCCCCTGCTCATGAGATACAGACAGTACGAAACGGAAAACGACACCACCATGTTCAATCTGCGCGTCAAGGAACTGCTCCGCAAGAGCGACAGCATCACCTTTGAAAAGAACGGCGCTAAGGCTATCGTTCCCGCAGCTGCACTGAATGCGCTGAAGATGGTCGACTCCCAGAAGCTGGTTGTTGCCATTACCCGTCCCGATGACGTATCGGTTAAGCTGGCTGTCACGGTAAACGGCGAGGCGGTTTCCGCACTTGCAGGCACCGTTATCACCATGCCTTGGGCAACAGCAACCTCCAACAGCCTGACGGCAACTGACGAAAATGGCAATGCCGTCGATGCAGCCTACGATGCAGCTGCTGAAGCTGTTTCCTTCACCGTAAACGCCCCCGGCACCTATACCGTCAAGATCAAGTCCGCAGATCCCCTTCCCGAAGAGCCCGCAGAAGGCAGAATCGTCTACCGTTGGGATTTCAACGATCTCACCGAAAAGAACGGCAAGGCGAGTCTGACCGATTCTGAAAGATCCACCAAGGGTTACACCCTCCAGGATGGGATTATCACCGTTACCGACCGTACCACCGACTTCACTCTGGGCGAGAGCTTTAAGCTCACCAACGCTTACGACTGGTCCATCGAGTGGAAGGCTGACCTTGAGAAAGGCTCTGCCCTGTTTGGCACCGCCGCTTCCGCCAACAACTTCATCTACCTCGCTTACGAAACGGCCAGCTGGAAGAACCCCTTCCGTGTGGTAACCGGCGCAGGTAAGGCATATATGATTCCCCTCGGTGCATATGTGAGCGAGATGACCGAGATGAACACCTGGAGAGCAGAGTTCTCTTCCAAGGATACCGCTTTGACGCTGAAGTTCTATAACGAAACCGACAAGGTATGGGAAATCGTCGGCACGGTTGCCATGACCGGCGACTTCGCGTTCGAAATCACCAATCTCTTCGGCCGCTACAAGTCGGGCACCGATGTCTGCCTGAAGGGTTCGGTTGACTATGTTCAGGTATCTACCATCAGAGAAGAAAAAGCAGAAACCAAGCTCGAGGACGTTAACTACCGCTGGGATTTCAACGATCTCAACGGCAAGGACGGCAAGGGCAACCTGACCGATTCCGAGAAGTCCACCAAGGGCTATACCCTCCAGGACGGCGTTATCACCATCACCGACCGCACCACCGACTTCGTCATCAGCGAAGGCTTCGAGCTGGCTGATACCTATGACTGGTCCATTGAGTGGAAGGCTGATCTCGAGAATGCTTCCGCCCTGTTCGGCACCACCGCTTCCGCCAACAACTTCGTCTACCTCGCTTATACGGTAGGTTCCTGGAAGAACCCTGTTCGCATGACCACCGGTGACGGCGTCTCCTACATGATCCCCCTCAGCGATTACATGGAGAAGATGACTGAGATGAACGCTTGGAAGCTGGAGTATGTTGCCAAGGACAAGACTATGAATCTGAGTTTCTACGATGAGACCACCAAGAATTGGGAATCCGTTGGTTCGGTTTCCATCTCTGATCCCTTCCAGCTGAAGCTCACCAACCTCTTCGGCCGTTACAAAGCAGGTACCGATGTCTGCCTGAGTGGTGCAGTCGACTACATTGAGGTTGTTGCCAAGAGAACTGTTGAAAACTAATGACTCCCCGAGGGCTGCCGCTGCTGCGGCAGCCCTTTTGTTGTCCCCAGAGCTTCCCATCAAAGCGCCCCTGGAATGAATTTTTCCTCCCCAAAACCGCAGAAAAAATTGTGCAGATTGCCCACAAAAAAACTTTTTCTTTGGCAGTTCTGCACATTGCACAAGCTGTTCACATATGCTATAATATACGTGGAGCATTGTGCGTCGCTGTACGTGCAATGCGATTGGGGGGGAAATAAATTTCATTTCAGAAAGGAATTTCCCATGAAAAAGGCACTATCCATTATCCTACTGATCAGTATGCTCATGTCGATGCTGCTGATCCCTTCTTTTGCCCTCTCCGATGAGGAGACCAATCTTGTTGCGGGCATCACCTCTACCTGGAGATGGGGCACCGTGAACAACAGCGCCGGCCAGAAAGCAAAAGCCAAGAATATGTTCGACGGAGTAAAATCCCACTCCTACTGTGATGGCAACCAGGTGATTTGTGCTCAGCCCCAGGGCTACCCTACCGCCACCTATGACATCAACGGTTTGAAAGCATCAAGCCCCAACCTGGACGAGATTAAGTACACCGCCATTATCGGTTGGCCTCTGCCTCAAGGCAAGGCTATCGTTAACACCATCCGCGTTTACCTTAACGACATCCACGAAGACGGCTCCTCCTGTAAATGGATGCCCGATGCTTTTGACATCGCAGTAAGCCCCACTGGCGCCGCAGGTTCCTGGCAAGTCGTTTACTCCGAGGACAACATCCGTTGCGAGGAGAAGTTTAAAGTATACGAGGAAGGCGGAAAGAAAACTGCCTACATCGAGGCAACCTTCCCCGCTACCGAAGTCAGCCATTTCGCGATCGCGCTTAGAGTAGCCCGATGCCCCCATATGGAAGACAGCGCAGCAGTCACAAATAAGGTAGGCAAGGCCACCATGCGTATCACCGAGATAGAAGTAATGGGCTACAAGGCGTTCAACCCCAATGGTTATACCAACCTGATGTCCGGTGCATCGATGGACAACTACGCATTTGACACCGCAAACGGATTCCAGAATGCCACCGACAACGTCAAGACCTGCGATCCTGCAGATCTTTCGACCTACCTTACTCTCGCAACCCAAACCTATACCAAGGACGGCATCTACAACATCGACGGTCAGGCTGGTACTGATTATGTCGGTTATGTTACCTACAAGCTGAGAGCATTTGAAGAAATCGAAGCTCTCCGCGTCTACCTCGACCAGGTGAACGGCACCGAGGCTTGCGACCGTATGCTCGACGGCATGGACATCGCCATCAGCCGCACCGGTAAGCCCGGCTCCTGGAAGATCGTTTACTCCGAAGATAACATCAGCGCTGACAAGAAGTATTTGGTTCACACCGATGCTGACGGCAACAAGACCGCCTATGTTGAGACCCTGCTGGAGGAGCCCGAGAAGGCCCTGTACGTCAGAGTTGCCATCTCCGACACCGGCTGTGAAGAGCGCACTCAGGACGAAAACGATCTGCGTTTCTGCCGCATTACCGAGATTGAGGCTTGGACCGGCGCATCGGTCGCCCTCGACGGTGAGGAAAGCAAAGAAACCGGTATCAACTCCCTCATGCTCTTCCCTCTGCTGATGAGACACAGACAGTACGAGACCGAGACCACCACCACCATGTTCGGTCTCCGCGTCAAGCACCTCCTCCGTTCTGCTGATTCCATCACCTTCGAGAAGAACGGTATTAAGGTAGACATTCCCGCAGCTACCCTGAAGGCACTCAACCTGGCTGGCTCCGACAAGCTGGTTGTGACCATCGAAGGCACCGATGCCGAGAATGCTAAGGTTACCGTTACCGTAAACGGCGAGGCCGTCGACATCGAGGGCATCGCTTCCTCCACACCCGAGGAGCCCGAGGTTAAGGGTACCACCTACCGTTGGGATTTCGACGATCTCAACGAGGCAAACGGTCTCAACAACCTCACCGATTCCGCTAAGTCCACCAAGAACTACACCTTCGAGGATGGCTGCATCGTTCTCTCCGACCGTACCACCGACTTCGAGATGGCCGAGACCATCAGCCTCTCCCCCTGGACCGACTGGTCCATCGAGTGGCGCGCTCAGCTGTCGGCCAACTCCGCTCTGTTCGGCACCGCCGCTTCTGAGCAGAACTTCGTTTACCTCGCTTACGGAGTTTCCGGCTGGGGCCTCCCCTTCCGCATGGTTGACGCCAACAACAAGGTTCTTACGATCAAGTACGGCGACTATGCGACCCTCAACACCGAGATGAACACCTGGAAGGCCGAGTACTCCGCTGACGAAAACAGACTCACCCTGAAGTTCTTCAACGAAGAGACCCAGGAGTGGGAAGTTGTTGGCGCAGGCTCTCCTCCCGCATTCAACTTTGAGTTGACCCATATGTTCGGCCGTCACGGCTCTACTGACGTTTGCCTGAACGGTCAGGTTGACTATATCGAAGTATTCATCGGCGAATAATTCAAACATTGTACTATAGGGGGCTGTCGCAATGCGGCAGTCCCCTTCTTATTTGTGACCTTCCCTGACAGCGTGCGTTTTCGACCGTTGTGCAAATGCCACACAATCCGCATTCAAAGTTTGTTCATTCCGTGCAGTGCCAAATTCGGTAAAATATGCTATAATAAAAATGCCTTTCCGGGAGGTCGCCCTCTGTGCCACGATCCTCCGCCGAAACGAAAGGAAAAACATCCAGAAAGGAAACCACCATGAAAAAGCGTATGTTTGCATTTATTCTCGCCATGCTCATGGTTCTGCCCCTGATCGCGTGCAACGCTGACCAGACGCCTCCCGCGGTTACCACGGAAGCACCCGGTACCACAGCGGCTCCCGAGACCACGGCAGCTCCCGAGACCACGGCAGCTCCCGAGACCACCAAGGCTCCCGAGACCACCAAGGCTCCCGAGACCACCAAGGCTCCTACACCACCAAGGCTC
>SVTK01000019.1 GCA_015063805.1 Oscillospiraceae bacterium | reverse complement strand
GAGCTTTGGTGGTCTCGGGAGCCTTGGTGGTCTCGGGAGCCTTGGTGGTCTCGGGAGCCTTGGTGGTCTCGGGAGCCTTGGTGGTCTCGGGAGCCTTGGTGGTCTCGGGAGCCTTGGTGGTTTCGGGAGCGGAAGTGGAAGGCGTTACAGGGTTGCCTGCATAGGTCTCATAGTTGAAGGCATCCATATCAGCCTTTCTCTCGAAGAAGGCAACATACTTCAGATAGATACGGGCATCTTCATTGGCAGTGGGGTTGCTGCCGGTATCGTCGAGCTGGAAGCGGAAGGCGTTGGAAGCGTTGAACTTAACGCCTCTCCAGTTTGCATTACCGTCGCACTCAGCTGCCTTGACGGAAACCGTGACCCACTCACCGGTCTTGATCTGACCTTCGGGTACTGCCTTGATGTAGGACCAGTCCTGGGTACGGATACGGATGTAGGCACCTGCGCTGGGGGTATAGTTTACGATCTTGTAGGCGAACTGCATATAGGGATAATCGTTACCCTTAATCGTCAGCTCGGGATCGTTGCAGCTGATGACCATGCGGGATTGGGTAGTTGAATCCAGTTTATCGGTTGCCGTGATGTAGAAACTCTTTTCAGCCTCATCATAGACATACTTACCATAGTTGTCTGCACCAAAAGAACAGCTGTGGAGGAAGAAGTCCACATCGTCGGCCAGGCTCTCACCCTCAGCCAGGAGGGGCTTGGCATACTTGGCATCGTTGAAGGACATCACATAGACATTACCGCCGGGATTGGGATTCTCATTGCCGCCGGCAACGGGAATCTTCGCAGGATCGGTGGGGGTATAAGTGTACGCCTCAGCATCGTCTTCATTCTGGAAGAAGGCAATATACTGAACGTACAGCTTGAAGTTGGGCTCGTCAAAGGTGTTGTAGCCCGAATCCATTGCCTGGAGCTGGAGATAGAGGCCGTGGCCGGCATCAAACGTCTTCTCCTCCCAAGCAGTACCGGAAAAGTCAGCAACATACTCAACCCACTGGTTAACCTCGGGAAGAGCGATCAAGCTGAAACGGCCCCAACCGAAGTCACGAAGCATGACATCGGTAAGATCGTTCTCGGACACCAGCTTGAACTTGATCTTGGCGTAGGGATAGTCGGCACCAACAAAGCCCGCATCATCGGAGATAAAGTTGATGGTGGCACGCTGAACGAAATGTTCCTTGGTTGCGGTATTTGCATAATTAGGAGCCATGCAGATGGCCTTTTCGGTTTCGTCGTAGGTGATGATACCGTCGCTGTCACCAACTGTAAACTTACTCACATAGGCATCCATCAGAAGATCAGGATTCTTGATCACAGGTTTCGCAGAGTTGGGTGTGTCAAAATTCAGCACAATCATGGGGCCTGCAGCGGAGGAGGAAACGGAAAAAATGCTGAAGAGAGACACAAGCATAAACAAGCAAAGTGCCAGGGAAAGCTGTTTTTTCATAATCATTCTCCTTTGTTTTTTTATGAAGAGAAAGCGTCACGCCTTTTTCTTTTTGACAATCAATACGATAACGACTGCGGCAACAATTACTACAGCAGCCACTGCAATAATAATGCCGGTCGCCCCCCCCTCTGCCTCAGCAACAGGAGCCGCGGTGGTTGCAGGGGCCTCAGTAGTTGCGGGGGCTTCAGTAGTTGCAGGAGCTGCAGTAGTTGCAGGAGCTGCGGTGGTTGCAGGAGCCGCAGTAGTTGCGGGAGCTGCGGTGGTTGCGGGAGCCGCAGTAGTTGCGGGGGCTGCAGTGGTTGCAGGAGCCGCAGTAGTTGCGGGAGCTGCGGTGGTTGCAGGAGCTGCAGTGGTTGCAGGAGCTGCGGTGGTTGCAGGAGCCGCGGTGGTTGCAGGAGCCGCGGTGGTTGCGGGAGCTGCAGTGGTCTCTGCAGGAGTCTCGCCCTGTGCTGCGATGTACTTATCGAAATCGAAGACATCCATATCGGCCTTTCTCTCAAAGAAGGCGATGTACTTCAGGTAGATACGAGCATCAGAAGCTGCATTGAAGTTGTTGACCGTATCGTCAATCTGGAAGCGGAGAGCGTTGCCGGGACCGAACTTGTTGGTCTTCCAGGTTGCGTTGCCGCTCAGTGCAGAAGCCTTCAGCGAGACGGTTACCCACTCACCGTTCTTAGCTTCGCCCTTTGCCAGCAGGTTCACGTCCTGCCAGGACTGGTTACGGATACGGAAGGAAGCATTTTCGGGGTTGGTGTAGTTCACCATCTTGTAGGCAAACTGAATGTAGGGATAGTCGCCGCCCACAACGGAAAGATCGCTGTTAGCGGTAATAGTGAAACGGGAGCAAACAGACTTTGCACCGTCGGTAGCGGTGACATAGAGGGACTTCTCCTGCTCGTCGAACTTCAGCGCACCGAAGCCGTCGTTGTGGAAGATACCGCTGTATACGGTGAAGTCGTAGGGAGACTTCTCACCCTCAGCAAGGAGAGGCGCAGCAGTCTTGGGATCGTTGAAGGGCATTACATAGATGTTGCCGCCCACGTTGGGGTTCTCGTTGCCCCCTGCCACGGGCAGGGTTGCGGGATCGGTGGGGGTGTACTGATAAGCCTCAGCATCGTCCTCATTCTGGAAGAATGCGATGTACTGAACGTAAAGCTTGAAATCGGTATCGTCGTAGGTGTTGTAACCGGAGTCCATGGCCTGGAGCTGGAGGTAAAGACCCTTGGTTGCATCGTAAACCTCATCCTCCCACGACGTCCCGGAGAAATCGGCGGTATACTCGACCCAGGTGTTGACCTCAGGAATGGAGATGATATTGAAACGGGCCCAATCGAAGTCGCGGAGCATCACGGTGGTCAGGTCATTCTCGGTGACCAGCTTGAACTTGATCTTCACATAGGGATAGTCAGCACCAACAAAACCGGCCTCGTCATTGCCAAAGCTCAAGGTGAAGCGCTGAACAAACAGGGTGTCCACACCGGGCTTGGTGTAGTCGGGAGCCATGCAGATGGCCTTTTCCTTCTCGTCATAGGTGACGGTGGTGCCGCCGCCGTTACCGACGATGAAGCTGCTGATGAAACCGGGGGTAGTCAGATCTACATCCTTGATGACATCCTTGGCGGCATTGGGCACGTCAAAGTTGTACACCTTCATGGGGCCTGCAGCGGAGGACTGTACAGCAAATACGCTGAACATCGATACCAGCATAACCAGGCAAAGTGCAAGAGAGAGGTACTTTTTCATGAGTTTTCTCCTTTGGGAAGATTCACCGTAGCCTGCATCCATCGGAAGTACAGCTGTACTTCCAATAATTCTGCACACAACGTTATAGCATATTCTACCATATTCAGGATAGGTTGTAAAGCCCAAATACCGCAACCGAACACACCAAAAATCGCAACCACTGTGCGTTACATCAAATTGACACTTTATTCAGATGGTGTTTCTTGTAAACTTTCCAATGCGAATTCCAACTATTTGTAAAATCATACCGCCCCGCAAAAAAGAAAAACAACAAATTATTTACACTTCCTTTACAACCCATCAGCAAAGTTGGCTTGCATATTTATATAAAGATATGGTAAAATATTAAAATAAAACATATTTTTGTCAGCACGCAGCAGAAAGGGAAAAAATATGCTCCAGCTCAAACAAATCACCAAGCAATATCCCGCCGGCGACGGCCATGTGGATGCGCTTCGTGGAATTGATCTGCAATTCCGAAAAAGCGAGTTTGTTTCCATCCTCGGCCCATCCGGCTGCGGAAAAACAACTATGCTCAACATCATCGGCGGTCTTGACCACTATACTGAAGGCGATCTGATCATCAACGGCAGATCCACCAAGGATTTCGGCGATCGGGATTGGGACGCTTACCGAAATCACTCTGTTGGCTTCATCTTTCAGAGCTATAACCTCATCCCCCATCAGTCGGTTCTGCAGAATGTTGAGCTTGCGCTGAGTCTGTCGGGTGTCGGCAAAACCGAGCGCCGACGCCGTGCCATCGCCGCTCTGGAAGAGGTGGGACTCAGCTCGCAAATCAACAAACGCCCCGGAGAGATGTCGGGCGGACAGATGCAGCGTGTGGCCATTGCCCGCGCCATTGTAAACAACCCCGACATTATCCTGGCCGATGAACCCACAGGAGCCCTGGACAGCGAAACCAGCCTGCAGGTCATGGAGATTCTCAAAGAAATCGCCCGCGACCGTTTGGTCATTATGGTTACCCACAACCCGGATCTGGCCGAGCAATACTCCACCCGCATTGTCCGGATGCTGGACGGCGTGATCACCTCCGACACCGCGCCGCTCTCTGCAGAAGAAGCAGAAAAAGAAAAAGCACTCGAGCAAAAAACGGAGGAACAAGAGAAGAAGTCTCGCAAAAGCCGTCCTTCCCTCTCCCCCATCACCTCCTTCGGCCTGTCGCTCAAGAACCTGTTCACCAAGAAGGGGCGTACTGCGCTGACCTCCTTTGCGGGAAGCATTGGCATCATCGGCATTGCCCTGATCTATGCAGTCTCTCAAGGGATGACCACATATATTGACACTGTACAGGAGGATACCCTATCCTCCTATCCCATTACGCTGGAGGCCCAGCACATGGATCTCGGCTCGCTGATGCAAACCTTTATGGATGCAGCGGAATCGAAAACCGAGCATGAAAATGATGCAGTATACCAAAAGCCGGTTGTGTACGATATGCTCAATGCCGTCAACAGCCTGGAAACCAAAGAAAATGACCTGGCCTCCTTCAAAAAATACATTGAGCAGAAACGCGGTGAAGAAGGCAGTCTGCTCAATCACGCAGTCAGCGGTGTACAGTACACCTACGGCGTTGATCTGCAGATCTTTACCAAAAATACCGATGGTAATGTAATTCGCTCTGATCTGCAGCAGATGATGCGAGATCTGATGATCAAACACATGGGCAGAAATCTTGCGCAAAACGAAGGTTCAGGCTCATCGAGCAATAACAACATGATGTCCATGCTCTCCACCACAGGAACTTCCATGGGACTTTGGCAGGAACTTCTCCCCGGCGATAACGGTAACCCAGTCAACCCTCTGCTGGAAAAGCAGTATGATGTGGTTTGGGGCACCTGGCCCACCCAATACAACGAGATCGTTCTGGTACTGGACAGCAACAATGAACTGGATGATATCACGCTGTACGCCCTAGGCCTGATTCCCGAATCCGACATTGACCGCATCGCGGAAGCTGCGGTCAGTGGCGAGCATCTTGACGCCGGAAATCGCTCCTGGAGCTACGAGGAAATCTGCGGCCTTGAATTTCGTGCTGTGCTCTATGCCGACTGCTACACCCTGGACGAGGCAAGCGGCCTGTACACCGATATGCGAGAATCTACTGCAGGAATGCGTTATCTCTACGACAATGGTACGCCGCTGAAGGTGTCAGGTATTATCCGTCCCAGTGAGAACGCGGTGTCCTCCATGATCACCGGTTCCATCGGCTACACCAACCTCCTGACCAAGTATGTCATCGAGCGCGCCGATGCCTCGGCCGCGGTCAAAGCGCAGAAGGAAGATCCCCATACCGACATCTTTACCGGCCTTCCCTTCCAGGAAAACAGCGGCTCTCTTACCGTTGAAGAAAAAGCAGCCGCCTTCCGCGAACACATTGAAAATCTCAATACCGCCGCACGCGGCGCGCTCTATGTCCGCATCATGAGTATTCCAGCTGAAGAATATGTCAACGCAGCGGTAGAAAAAACCATGAAGATGATGAACCGCGAAACCATGGAGAAAACGATGACCGATGCACTGACCGCGCAGATGGGCATGAGCCGTAGTGAACTGGAGGGGTATATCACCGAAATGAGTGACGAAGACATCTCCGCCTTCTTTTCCCAGATGATCGCCGAGCAGACTCGCGCACACTATGCACAACAGAAAGCCGCCGAGCTTGCCCTCAAATCCGCCGAGGAACTGGCAGATGCGCTGGAGAAGGCTCTCCCCACCTACAGCGACGAGCAATGCGCCGATTATTACGAAAAGGCCCTCACCTTCTCTTCCTCCACCTACAAGCAGAATTTGCGGAAAATGGGATGTGTTGATCTGGAAAATCCGGCCACCATCAATCTGTTCGCCTCCAGCTTTGCCGAGAAGGATGTCATTGAAGAGGCCATCGCCGAGTACAATGCCAACAAGGATGAGCTTGAGCAGATCACCTACACCGACTACATTGGACTCATGATGTCCTCCATCACCACCATCATCAATGCCATCACCTATGTGCTGATCGCCTTTGTGGCGGTTTCGTTGGTGGTATCCTCCATCATGATCGGTGTCATTACGCTGATCTCGGTACAGGAGCGCACCAAGGAGATCGGTATTCTTCGCGCCATCGGTGCTTCCAAGGCAAATGTTTCGGGAATGTTCAATGCTGAAACTGTGATCATCGGCTTCACCTCCGGTCTGCTTGGGGTGCTGATCACCTATCTGCTCTGCATTCCCATTAATCTGATCCTCCACCATCTGACCGGGATCAATAATCTCAGTGCTTACCTGCCCATCCCCACCGCGGTGGCACTGGTATGTATCAGTGTTCTTCTTACCCTTATCTCGGGCATTATTCCCTCCCGCAGTGCGGCAAAAAAGGACCCTGTGGTTGCGCTGCGCACCGAATAATTTTCCATTTAACGTCGAAACGGGCTTCCGCACAATGTGCGGAAGCCCGTTTTTCATCTGATCTGGCGGAGATATTGTTTTTGTTCGGGTGTCAGGCGCAGACTCTCTCTTGCTTTGGTGATGGCGCGCCGGCGGGTATCGTCATCCAACCGCCCCGGCGCAAGATAAGGGAGCGTTTCATCCCAGTAGTAGGCCAGGGCGGTGGCAAAATACCAGGCCACCATACGGCACAGGTAAGGATGGTCACAGGGCACTGCAGCGACAGCCTCAAGGTCATCGGAGGAAAAATCCCGCCCCAGGCCGTGCACCATCAGCATTTCAATCCCATAGCGAACAGTATAGGGATGCGATGATTGCATCCAAAACAGCGCCTGCGTCCGCATGGCATTGGGATCGTGCCCCAGAACAGGCGGGCGCATCATGTCGCAGGTGGCCCAATTATCCACATAGGGAAGAAAGCGGTCAAGGGCCTTCACCGTGGCTTGCCACTCCCCCAGTCCCTCGATCAAAAATGCATGGAGGTTGTTTTCCTCGTAATAGCGGTGCGGCAGATCTGCCATAAAGGCAGCGGCTGTCGCAGGCTGCATTGCCCGTGCATAGGCACGCAAAAGAGGTGTGCGGACACCGATGACAAGTTCACGGGGAACAGTCGGCATCAGGCGGCTCTGAAAATCCCGATATTTCACATCCCGCATCCGAAGCAAGTCTGCTCGGATTTTCTCTGTAGGCATATGGCGTCCCCCTTTCCCGGTGCATTCAGTATAACACAGGCGGCTCTGTCTGTCAATCCCTTGCATCGCGGCGGAAAATGTGGTATAATATGCCCAGTCTTATGTTGATAAAGGAGTACACCATGACCTCTTCCCTTTCCATCCGTCCCGCTGTCTCCGACGATCTTCCGGCAGTGATGCAGATCTATGATAGGGCGCGGCAGTATATGCGCACCCAAGGCAATCCCACCCAATGGGCCGGAGGTTATCCCCCCGAGGCATTAATTCGCGAGGATATGGACATGGGGCAATGCTACCTCTGCTGCGATGCGGAAAGCGGGGAGATCCTGGGCGTCTTCTGCTTCTTCATCGGGGAGGACCCTACCTACCGCCGTATTGAGGATGGGGCTTGGCTCAACGACGCCCCCTATGGGGTGATCCATCGTATTGCCGTGGGGGAAAATGCCCATCGGCGCGGCGTTGCTTCCTTCTGCTTTACTTACGCTTTTGAACGGTGCGGAAATGTGAAAATCGACACCCACCTTGACAATTTGCCCATGCAGCGCTCTTTGGAGAAAAATGGTTTTGTACGCTGCGGCACCATCTACCTGGCGAACGGTGACCCCCGCATCGCCTATCAAAAATCCGACAGATGACGGGCGCTTCAACCGTTCATCAAATTATGCTGGATGGTACGCGTCTCCGCTACACATTCACCCGCAAATCGGTAAAACGAATTAACCTTCGCGTTGATTCGGCCGGAGAGGTCTGGGTCTCAGCGCCACACAGCCTGCCGTTTGCCCACGTCGAGGCTTTCATGCGCGAAAAATCTGATGCCATTTTGCGCAGCATTCGCCGTGTCGAATCAAGGATGGCCTCTGCCCCCGCACCACTTCGCCTGGAAGAGGGGGAAAAGGTCCTGTATTTCGGCAGCCAACTGATCTTGCATCTTGCCCGGGGAAAAGCTTCTTTCACCCGAACAGCGGATACCGTCACGCTCACTTTGCCAAATCCGGAGGATCCTGCGGCCATCCGACGGTTGTTCGGGCGTTGGCAGGTGTGTGAGCTCCGGCCCGTGGTTGAAACCATGGCCAACAGGTTTCCAATCGCAGAATCTCTCACATTCCGATTCCGTGCCATGACATCCCGTTGGGGAAGCTGTCGTCCGGCCGGCAGAATCATCACCCTCAACACAGGCCTTGCAGGTGCTCCCCTGCCCTGCGTGGAATATGTTTTGCTCCATGAACTCACCCATCTGCACCACCCCGATCACTCGTCCCGGTTTTACGACGAATTGTCCGTCCGTCTGCCCGACTGGAAGGAACGCAAAGCAGAGTTGGATCGCCTGGCACGTCAGTTAATCCCTCAGAAAATAAAGAACAATTCTCTATAACACAAACAGCGGGAGAGTTCTGCGCAAATTGCGTGGAACCCTCCCGCTGGGCATTCAGAAGCGATACTCGTCCAAGGCAGAAATCGCTACCTGTTCAAAGCTATCCGCGGCGCCCCAATCGAAGCCGAAAAGGCCTTCTCCGCCGCCACCGCCAACCGTGTGTACACGGGTCTTTCCTGCCAAATCGTCAATGGTCACCGTCAGGGTCAGGCGATTTCCTACACGATAATAGTGCTTCTCAAACACGAGAACAATACACAGTCCGCCCTCGTCTTCGCCGATCGCATAGCGATCTATCAGCTCACCGGTCAGGCTTCCGCCTTCAACAGCTTCGCAAATCCGCTCCGCAGCGTGGGCAGGAGAGAGATTTACCGTAAAAGTATTGGCCATGGTTATCCTCCGTCAGGAATAAAATTGCTGATGCATTTTGTTCACCAAGCCCACAACTCGGCGAATGTAAGTATCCACTTCGGCTCCGCCTTGATCCAGATCGGTGAGCACCACCAGCAGATAGGGATGCTTATCGTATACAATAGCGGCATCATGGTAGGCATTCAGATCCCAGCCGTATTTGTGTGCGGTTTTGGTTGGAGATACAGCAAAGGGAATCATCACAATGTGGGTGGAACGGCGGAGAAGATCCCCGAACACAGGGCCGTAGGCTTCATTCTCTTCGATAAAAGCATACATCGCACGCAGGTATATTGCCATATCGGCGGCAGTAATGCTGTTGAAGTTCTTTCGCACGCTGTTGATGCCCAGGCGAGTATTAAAACGGTAAAATCCGCTGTAACCGAACACACGGCGAAGCTCACCAAATGCGACGTTATCACTCTGAAGAATCGCAAGCTCAATCAATTCACGATAGGTGTATTCGTCACCGAATTCCCCGCGCTGAATCGAGCCGGACCCCTCTCTGAAACTATCCTCGGTATAAACAAAGGTTCGGGAGAGATCATAAATCTCCTTCCCAGGATCAAACAGGAATTCAGGACGAAGCGGTTCGGTTTCGACCGCAGTTGTTTCTGCCTCGGGTGCGGTAGTTTCCGCTTCAGGTGCCGTGGTTTCTGCTTCAGGTGCCGTGGTTTCCGCCTCGGGTGCCGTGGTTTCCGCCTCGGGTGCCGTGGTTTCTGCTTCAGGTGCCGTGGTTTCCGCCTCGGGTGCCGTGATTTCTGCTTCAGGTGCCGTGGTTTCTGCTTCAGGTGCGGTAGCTTCCGCTTCGGAGGCGGTGATTTCTGCCTCGGGGACGGTGGTTTCCGCCGCTGCCGCTTCCGATTCAGCGGCATACGCAGCCTCTGCATTCGCCCGGGCAATTTCCTCCTCGCGGAAAACTTCTTCCAGCAGCCAATGGATATACGGTGCCTTAATCAAGCTGGCGGAAAAGAACTCCTCATCCCCGCGATAGTTAAAGCAATATCCGTTTTCAAGATCCGCGTAATAAAGAGAAAGCTTGGGATAAACATAGTAATACGTTTCATCCTCGGAAAGGATTTCGCAGTCGGGGGGGGCCACCGGGTTCCCGTCCTTGTCCACCTTTGCAATGCGTTTCAAAGGCGCTTCCTTCTCCAGCGCGTTTACAATTTCAGTATAGAAAGCCGCCTGCCCCCGAACATCACTGAAATAGACCTCATTGTAGTGATCAATGTCCTGCTCAAGGGCGGAAATAGCACTATCCTTTTCGGTGATGGCCACGCGAAGAAGCTTAATCTGCTCAGCGAGCTCTTCCCGCTCTCCTTCTAAAAGCAAAGCATCCTCTTCTACGCCACTCATCTTGCGTTCCAGCGTTTCGAGCTCAACCCAGTAATCGTCCCGCTCCTGACGCATCTCGGCCAGTGCCGACTGCATCTTGGATAATTCGTCGATCCGGTCGGCCAGCTGTGCCTCGGCACGGGAAAGGGAGTCGGCAGTCTCCCGCTGCTGACGGTGGAAGTACACCGCCAGTCCCCCGGCAGCAATCAGAAGCAGCAGTAAAAGCCAAGGCAGGATGCATCGAAAAAATTTTTTCATGTTCTCCTCTTTTATGTAAACGAAACGCCGCAGGTTCAGGCGGTGTTCCGCTTTTTTCAAATTCGTAAAAATGCATCCGCAGCTGCCGATCCCACTCGGAAAAATCCAAGACAGTCACGGCAGCTGCGGCATTCATGTGTACAGCATACGGTTCATTCGTTGAGGTCGTTATAGAAAATAATCTCCTGCGGTAGGCTGAGATTAAGCTTTTCTTTGGCAATACGAATGACGTAATCCTCGTCAAAGGGCGCGTCCAACTGCGCCTGGAGGGCCTCGATCTCGTGGGTCGACGCCTCAATTTGAAGGCGAAGCTGAGCTGCACGCTCGCGCAGCTCGTTGTATTCCATCAGCAGGCGTGCCGCCATCACCAGCATAGTGACCAGCAGAACCAAAACGGCAAGACGCACAAAAATATTATTCCATGCACGGTTCAGCCCGGAATTTTCACGCTGTTCCATTGTGCGTCCTCCTTTTTTGATGATAGAATCGATTCAGCCGCGCAATGTAGCGCTTCATTTTCCATTGCGTATACAAAGGCAGAGCAAGACAAAAAAGTGCTCTTCCCACGAATCCAGCCGCCTGACGCAGCATACGCCCAAGCAGGCAAAACGGACGACAGACAAGCCAAAGAATCCAAGTCAGAAGAAACCGCAGTATCTCTGCCGCAGCCCTGGCACACCGTAAAATCAAAACAGACAGCGTCAGACGGCAGGCCCAAAAGCCTCCGCCCATGCCCGCCAAAGCAAGCCAGCGTATCCGCCCGTGATTGGCGGCCGAAAAATAAACCGCAAGGGCCGCTCCGCAGAAAAGAAAAAACAGGATATCCCCCAAATTGGTCAACAGGACACTCCAGTAAGGGGAAAGAAAAAAACGGAACCGAAAACGCTGTGGATAAGGCAACGAAAGCCACGATGGCGGCTCGCCGGCAGTTCCGATAAAAACACGGATAATCCGAATCAAATCGTAAGCCAGGCAAATGCATACACCCATAAGAACAGAACTCGCCAACAGGCGAAGCAGCTCATCGGTTGAGGGATAAATCATCCGAATAACCTGCCCCAGAAACCGCTTTTCGCTATTCCGTCGCTTTCATAGCTGATGCCGTCTACCCGACCGTCCAAAATAAGTTCACCACGATCAATATTCAGTGCAGAAACGTGCATCGCACTTCCCTCGATCTTCATGGTGCCGCAGACGGTCCGAAGCATAACCGCATCCTCATCGAAGCTGATCACCTCGCACACCCCGCTGATCTGCAGCTGGGTGCGGTCAAGGAGACTGATGCGATGACTTTCTCCTGATGTTTTGATGTCGGTCGGCAAAATCGGTTTGGACGATGATCCGCTCATACTCTTCCCTCCTCACGGGCAAAAGCCCACGCTTTATTCTATGCAGAGGGGGAACAGGATATGACCGGGGTCAGTCAAGAATGGTGTAAAGTGCCGATGCATCAGCCTTGGCCACGTGCTCACGCACGTCAAGAACCTTGAGGCGGAGCGTTCTCTCGCCGAAGGTAATCTCGATTACATCGTCGACTTTCACATCGTAAGATGCCTTTGCACGCTTTCCGTTAACCGAAACGTGCTCGGTATCACAAGCATCATTAGCCACAGTACGCCGCTTGATGATGCGGGACACCTTCAGGAATTTGTCCAGGCGCATGAATTATTTCAGCGCGTCCTTGAGGCTCTTGCCTGCCGAGAAGGTGGGGTGCTTGGAAGCGGGAATCATAATGCTCTCACCGGTAGCGGGATTGCGGCCTGCGTGAGCCTCGCGGGTCTTCACTTCAAAAGTACCGAAGCCGACCAGCTGAACCTTCTCACCTTCGCTGAGTGCAGTCTCGATGGTGGACAGGAATGCATTGATTGCGGCCTCTGCGTCCTTCTTCTTCAGTTCGGTTGCCTTTGCGACTGCGTCAATAATCTGAGTTTTATTCATGGTAGATCCTTCTTTCTCATAATGTTTTTTCCGAAGCGCACGTTAGCCTATCGGATATAATTACTCCAATAGTATATCATTTTTTTCGTTTCATATCAAGGGTTTTTTGGAGATTTTTATGCAAAAAAGCAAATTTTTTTGCATTTTTTCTCTGTTTTTGGCAAAATCGGGGGTATGCTCAGTTATTCTCCCTGTGCCTCCCGCATCGTCTGCCATTTTGCGGCAAGCTGATCGGGAGTGAGCGCCCTCTGCGGATCCTCCCCCAGCTCCCGCTCCATCTGCAAATAATCAGCAATACGTCGGTCGGTTTCGGCGGTGAGGGCCGTCTCGGCCTCGAGTCCCAGCTTGCGCCCCAGGGTCACGGCGGCAAACAGGAGCTCCCCGTACAGCCGGCTGCGGTTTGTGTCATCCGCCTCTGCCATCTGCGTGGTCAGCATCATCAGTGTGGCAATGGCTTCTTCGGGGTTGGCGGCATAGTCTGCACCGTCAAGCCCGGATTTCTTCCCCACCTTTTCTGCACGCATCAATGCGGGGAGAATGCGGGGGATGGCATTGAGCTTATCCGACACGGTGACACGGGCCTTTTCATCGGCCTTGATGGCCTCCCAGTTGGCCAATACCTGATCGGTATTATCGGCCTTCACGTCGGAAAAAATATGGGGATGGCGATGGATCAGCTTAGCGCAGATGTCGTTGGCCACATCATCAATGTTAAACCGGCCGATCTCTTCCTCCATACGGGCATGGAACACCACCTGGAGCAGGACATCCCCCAGCTCCTCGCGCAAAAGTTTGGGATCCTCGGTATCGATAGCCTCGATCACTTCATAGGTTTCTTCAATAAAATTGTTGCGGATACTGGTATGGGTCTGTTCTCTGTCCCAGGGACATCCCCCTTCCCCCCGCAGAATCTCCATAATGGTGCACAGATCGGCGAAGGTATAGTTTTCTTTTTTCTGCAGAAGTTCTGCGGCTCTCTCGTTCATGTAATTTTTCCTTCATTCATTATATCTTTTTTTTACATTCTTCGCATTATTTCAACAGTCGGACACGCTTCAGAATGCCCGCCAGTCGATCACCCAGGGGAAGCATCTTCACATCCCGTTCGTCCACTGCCCGGAGCAGGAGAATCAGCAGCGCATACAGGGGAACGGCCAGGAAAACGGACAGAAGGGTAACCCATCCGTATCCGCCGACGCGGGAGCTGAGAAGCAGATAGACCGCCAGGGCACCGCCGACACTCCCCACCGCCGCAAGCAGGGGCTTGAGCAGCAGGTGGACCACACCGCACAGATCCCCGGTGTACCGGGCGATGAAACAGAAATTCATCACCGTCACGGTGAGGTAGCACAAAAATGTCCCGATCGGTGCGCCGAACAGATTGACGGCAGGATGGCCGATGAGCAGATAGCTCACGGCGATTTTGATGGCGGATCCCACCAGCATGGAATAGATGGGCTTGCGCTCATGTCCGTAGACCTGCAGAATGGCATTGGTAACATTCAAGAGCGCAACAAACAGCACCGAGATGGCCAAAAAGGACAGCAGGGGTGCGGCCATTTCCACCGACTCCCCCTTTCCCGAGAAGAGCAGGCGCAGAATCGGTCGGCTGAACACCGACAGGCCGATAGCACAGGGCATGGCGATCATCACCGTCAGCCGCAGGGCGGCATCCATGGCATCCCGCCGGCGGCTGCGCTCGCCGCTTTCAATCGCAAGGGTGAGCATGGGAACCAGGGCCATGGAAATGGGCGCGATCATGGAGGGCGTGATATTGAACAGCGGGATCACCAGGGTGGTATAGTTCCCGTACATCCGCTCGGCCACCGCCCCCACAAAGCCCGCATCCTGCAGGCGGGAGACGATCAGCAGAGTGTCGATAATCTGCGTCAGGCTCATGACAAGAGCGCTGACGGTAACGGGAATGGCGATCTTCACCAGCCGTCCGAGAATGACGCGGCTGCGCACCGGCTCGGCCTCGCACACCAGCGCATCCCGCGGGCGGTAGAGCACCCCGGTCAGCACCACAAAGAGCATGGACACCGCAACCCCGAGGGTGACACCAAAGATGGCATATGCCGCCACCGTGCCGTGGGAGTAGCCCCGGCTGATGGCGTAGGAGGCCAAAATCATTCCCAGGGTAAGCTTCCCTGCCGCCTCCAGAATTTGTGAGATGGCGGTGGGGAACATGATCTGATATCCCTGGAAATATCCGCGGATGGCGCTGGAAATGCAGATCAGAAACAGGGTGGGCGCAATAGCACGGATGGCGCCGGCAGCACCGGGCATTCCGATTCGCTCAGCAAAAAAGTTGGATCCCCCCATCATGACCGACATACCGACCAGGCCAATGCCCACAAACAGTCCGAAGGCGATCCAGAAGATCTGCCGCACCCGCTTGATGTCCCCGCGGGCCCGGCTCTCGGAGATCAGAATGGACACCGCCACCGGGAAGCCGGCGGTAGAGAGAATGTAGAAGGCGGAATAGATGGTATAGGCGGCATTGTAATAGGCCATGCCGTCCTCGCCCAGGGAATCGAAAAGCAGGATTTTCAGCAGCAATCCGATCACCTTGACCGCGACGGTGGACATGGTCAGGACAAGCACGCCCGAGAAAAAGAGCTTTCCCGTACTCTTGGCGGAAAAAGTTTTTTGGGCTGAAACGCGTTTCAAGGCCTCACCTCGGCTCAATCAAAATAATGTGCGATCACCCGGCCTGCTTCGCTGCGCAGGCGCTCGATATCAATGGATGTATACGCGCCGTCGGCGTACAATATGCGCCCGTCAACCATGGTCATCCGTACATCGGATGCCTCCGCGCTGTAGGCAACGGTGGCGGCAAGATCATAGACCGGCATATTGTGGGGGGCGGACAGATCCAGCAGGATCAGGTCAGCTCGCTGTCCCACGGCGATGCTGCCGCAGTCGGGACGGCCCTGTGCCTTCGCGCCGTTGACGGTGGCCAGGGGAAGCATTTCGGCGGCAGTGGTGATATCGGCACGACGATTAACGCCTTTGTGCAGGATAGCGGCCAGCCGCAGCTCCCGCAGGACGTCCAGGGTATTGTTCGACGCAGCGCCGTCGGTACCAAGGGTAACATTTACGCCGCCGTCGATGAGCCGGCGCAGGGGCATGACTCCGGAACCCAGCTTGAGGTTACTGGTGGGATTATGGGCCGCGGTGACTCCCTTCTCGGCCATGATCGCGATGTCTTCATCGGTAACATACACACAGTGTGCCGCGGTGGTGGGGACATCGAAAACCCCAAGATCGGCGAAAAAGGCGGCGGGGGTTTTGCCGTGGCGTGCAATGCAGGCATTATGCTCGTCCTCGGTCTCCGAGAGATGGAGCTGCATCCTGAGGTTATGGGCGGCAGTATATTCGCCCACCGCACGGCAGTAATCGGGCAGATTGGTATACTCAGCGTGGATGGACATATCCACCTGCAGGCGGCCATCTCCCTCACCGTGGAAGTTCTGCACCAGGGACACCGCCTCGGCAAAGCGAGAATCATCCGCCGGCTTCAAGGTAGGATCAAAGGAGACCAGGGAGCGGGAGAGGTTGGCCTTGATGCCGCTCTCCAGCACTGCATTCGCGGTGGAATCGCAGAAGAAGTACATATCCGAGAAGGAGGTCACGCCATTGCGCAGCATCTCGGCGATGGCCAGCAAGGAGCCCCAGTAAACTGACTCAATGGTAAGCTTGTCCTCAGCGGGGAAAATGCGCTCGTTGAGCCAGCGGGACAGGGGGAGATCCTCCCCATAGCCCCGGAAAAGGGTCATTGCCGCATGGCAATGGGTGTTGACCAGGCCGGGCAGGAGGAGATCCCCCCGCCCGTCCACCACACTGTCCCCGGGGTTCGGAGTGATCGCGGGTGCAATCTCAGCAATGCGAACACCGTCCACCAGGACATCCACACATCCGTCACCGAAGCCGCATTCGGGCATCAGGCGAACATTTCGCAGAAGTGTTCTCATTTTGCCGCTCCTTTGTACCCTTCTACCACAGCCGAGAGAAGATTAACAAAGCGAGAGCGGATAAGGGCACCGGTTTCCAGCACCTCTTCCTCGGTGATGGCGGCACCGGTGATACCGGCGGCCATATTGGTCACGGCAGACAGGCAAAGCACCGAAATACCGCACTGGGCTGCTGCAATGATCTCGGGAACGGTGGACATCCCCACCACATCGGCCCCCAGCAGGCGGAGCATCCGGATCTCGGCGGGGGTTTCGTACTGGGGACCGCTCATGAAGGCGTAAACGCCGTTTGTAAGCGAGAAGCCATCGGCCTTGGCCGCGGCATGGGCCAGTTCAGCCAGGGCGGGATCATACACCCGCTGCATATCGAAGAAACGAGGGCCGAACTCGGTAATGTTGACACCGCGCATGGGGGATTCAGCGGTGAGCTTAATGTGATCGCGGACACAAACGATATCGCCGGGGCGGAGGGATTCATTGACACCGCCGGCGGCATTGGTGATGATGAGGGCACTCACGCCCAGCAGCTTCAGCACACCCACATAATAAGCAGCCTGCCACATTTCCCAGCCTTCGTAGAAGTGGAAGCGGCCGTTCATGGCCAGCACCAGCTTATCCCCACGGGTACCGATGACCATCTCGCCCTTCTGATAGGAAACGGTGGAAACCGGGAAATGGGGGATCTCACGGTAGGGGATCACAATGGGATTGGTAAGGGTGTCGGCAAAGGCCCCCAGGCCGGAACCGAGCACCACGGCGATGTCCGGCGTTCTGCCGATACGGCCGCGAAGATATTCCGCGCTTTCGCGATACTGTTCGATGGTTGCTTTTTCCTTCTTCATACTTGACACCTCCGGTTTCAAAAATTCACGGTAGAGAGAGTTTTCCGCGATATATGCCGAGGAAATGGGGCAGATCTTGGCCTCGCCCAGCTTGGCAATCAGCTGCTCTGCCGCGGCCTTGTGCTCATCGTCAGCGGGAATCTTCTTCAGCAGAGGAAGAAGATAAGGGATGAGCATATTCAAGTCATAGGGCATGGTGGAATTGATGCGAATGTCACAGTCGTCGGCGTAGGGGTAAATATTTTTCTCCTCGTTGGCCCGCACGCTCTCCCAAAGGAAATAGGTGAATTCGGGCTCGGCCGCGCGGAAGTTGTAATCCCGCACCATACGGCGCATAAAGCGGATCTCCTCCGGGGAGAAGGTCACGCCGTTGATCTCGATTCCCTCCTCCACGCAGATATAAATGCTGCGGTATGGATGCTCATGGAAAAGGGCGCTGATCTCGGGGTAAACCACCTGAATCCCCTCAAAAATGAAGAGATCGTTGTCGTCATATTCGTATTCGGTGTAGCCGCTCCGCTTGCCCGCCTGGAAGTCATAGCGTGGGACCAACGTTTTGTCGTGGGTGAACACCTCGCGGATACACTCCCGCAGGGCTTCAAAATCGATGGTATCGATGGAATCATAGTCTATCTCGAGTCCCAGGCGCTCGGCGCGCCGGGCAAGGAATTCGCGGTCATAGTAAAAATCATCGATGGAGATAATATGCACCGTCTTTCCGCGGCGGGAAAGGTTGTCGATGAGCTTGTTGGCGGTGGTGGTCTTCCCCGAGCAGGTGGGGCCGGACAGGCCGATCAGCTGCAGGCCTTCGATGGCGCAAACCTCTTCGCAGACAGCCTCCAGCCGCGCTTCAAATTCATTGTCGCAAGCCGTCACATAGGCCTTCTTTTCGGCCTCGCCGGCAAAGCAATTCTTCACTTTCATCATATTCGTCATACCTTCCTTTCTGAGGGTATCAAAACATAGAGCTTCCCTTCGTAGATGTATGTCAGGCTCGATTCATTTGTTCCACATAATCTGCCCGGCGGGCGGTGAGTTCCACCCAGGCGGGGCGGAATCCGCTGCGGATCGCCGAGCGCACCGAGGGGATATTGGACCATGCGGCACAGTAGAAGGGCACCTTCCCGCGGGACAGGATCTCACAGGCCAGGCGGGAGATCAGCGCAGAAGCGATCCCGCGCCGACGGTAGTCGGGCAGCACATCAATACCGATCTGCCACATACTCTCGCAGTCGGCAGATGCTCCGGCAAGCCCAACAAGGGTATCCCCGTCATAGGCCCCCACCGCCAGCATATCCAGGTGACTGCGCTTGGCGCAGAGAGCATTGCTCCATTGGGGAAGATAAAGGTGGGAGAACTTCTCCGGCTCCAGGGTCCGCATGGGCAGCGGGCACCCCATGGGAAGAAGTCTGCGCATATCGGGCAGGAAGTATTCCGCCATAAAGCAGGTCTTCATGCCTTCGGGAGCGATCATCTCATCCAGGGCGTGGAGATGGGGCGTCTCAAAGCAATGCTCTACGGGATAGCGGCGCAGGTATTCCGCTGCGACCTCGCAAAGTCTCGGCGTTTCGGCGGCGGCCACCACATTGCTGCCGTAGGAAACCAGCTGGAGGGCAAAGGGCAAGGTGAGATATTTTCTCGCCCGGCTGTCGGCGGCGGAGGTCACCACCTTGTTCTCACGAGAAAGAAAATCATCCTCCCCGCAGCCCAGGTCGATGGCCGACTGGCGGCAGGCGATCCGCAGGATTTCTTGATTGTTCATGTTCAGCTTCTCCCGGTTATCTGATGTGTTCCCGTTGTGTAAAGGAAAAATAGAATGGTAAGTTGGAGCTTATCCAATACCAATCATTTTTAAGGAATTATACTTACAAATTTTCTCAGCTTCTTCGTGTGTAAAATCCATTTTCCCAAGCATCTCAAAATATGTTTCGTAAATCTCGGTTGGCCGTAAGCATCTGCTGTCTGGGTAATCTGTTGCAAAAACCAATCTATCCACTCCAATCAACCGCAGTATTCTATTCGCACCCTCTATGTCAAACCGTTTAACAATATCAGGCAAAATACTCGAAATGTTGACATACGCTTTCAGCCCATATAGTTCTTCATACTGAAAGCCGCCAAGATGAGCAATGGATACTTTCAACCGTGGGTATTTAGTGAGTACATTTTTTATTCTGCTTGGGGAACACACATCGTCGGCGATATGCTCTCTGGGATAGGAATGGATTTCCACCAAAACATCATTTTGGTGGGCATACCGAAAAATACTGTCATAATAAGTGCCATCTATGGGATAACCACTATTGGCTGAATGCAATTTAATGCCAATAAATTCTTTTTTTCGGAGTACCTTCTCCAATTCATCTATTGTATGCGTAATGTCATTTCTGATATCAATATCAGCAAAGCAATATAATTTTTTGGGGGAAACGGTTGCCATTTGTTGAAGATTAGAATGAACGGTTTCGATGGTGAAATCCATTGACATCATATATGGGTCATTAAATGGCATAACAAAGGCACACTCAATATTGTATTCCTTCATTATGCTTAAGTAGTCGCTGATCCTACCATAATCAACAAACGGATCGCCACATCCTCTATTTGCACAGATAACATCATCTGGCAGCAAATGAATATGTGCATCAATTTTTGAAAGTTCTTTCCAGTTAACCATATTATCCGTACACCTCAGCTAAATTCCAATCCCTCGAACACATTTCACAAGTCCAAACGCATAACTGAATCTTAACTTCAGCCTCAGCCTTCCAAAATCTCGTTGGCGTAAAAGGCCTCGATGCGGGCCTCTTCTTCTGCCGATTGATCGGTACGCAGGTACTCGTAGGGGTACTTGGGGGGGGCGATGCGGATGATTTTGGTGTCCCCTGGGTTCTTGGGACGGATATGCACCAGCTTAGTAACAGCGCCCGCGCCCACGGCGAAGATGCTGTGGACCTCTTCCATCATGTAGACGTTATAGCGGCCCTCTGTGCCCTCACGGGCAAAGCCCACATTCTCAAAATTGCCCACCGTGTTCTTCTGACGGTACATATAGTAGGGGAAATACCCCTCTTCCTGGGCCTTGATCTGGGAGTAGTCCACGCAGGTTCCGGCTTCGCCGCCCCGCAGAGAGTAAACCTCCCTGCCCTCCCGCAGAATATCCGCCGCCTTCTTGACGCAGAAGGTGTGCACGGTAATGTTGTCGGGGGCAAGGGCAATGACCTTCTCCAGGGTATTGGAGAATTTGAGGAAATTATCCTCCGGCAGACCTGCAATAAGGTCGGTGTTGATATAGGGAATGCCCGATTCCCGGGCGATAGAGAAGGCGCGGTAGAACTGGTCGATGCTGTGGGAGCGGCCGATGCGATCCAGCACCGCAGGATCGAGGGATTGGGGATTCACGCTGATGCGGTTGACCCCGTATTCCGCCGCCACCGCCAGCTTCTCAGCGGTGATGGTATCGGGGCGGCCCGACTCCAGGGTATACTCCTCCAGGGTCGACACATCCACGCCGCGGCTGATGGCCGAGAGCAGGATCTCCAGCTGATGGGGCTCCAGAATGGTGGGGGTTCCGCCGCCGATGTACACCGTTTTGACCCGCAGCCCCAGGCGCTTGATGCGGGCGAAGGTGCGGTCAATGTCCCCGCAGAGGCGGGTGAGATACTCGGGAATCAGAGAGAGCAGGCGGGGAGATGTATAGGAGACAAAAGAGCAGTAGGCACAGCGGGAAGGACAGAAGGGGATGGAGATATACACACTGCAGTCCCGGGGATCGGGTGTGCCGATGAGCCGCTGTTCCCGCAACGCCACCTCCACGGCCAGCGCCGCCTTTTTGGGGGTAAGCAGGTACTGCCGCCGAAGGGCATCCCGTGCGCGGCCGGGGGTAAGCCCCGACACCAGCAGTTCGGTGGCCACCTTGGAGGGGCGCACCCCGGTCAAAATCCCCCAGGAGGGACGGTAGCCGAAGAATTTCTCTCCCACCGCCAGCATAGCTGCCCCGGCGGCGATCTTCCGCACCCGCTCGGGGGTCATCTCGGGCCGATAGTCGAACTTTCTGGTGGATTCGCTGTATTTGTCACCGATGCGGATGGAAGCATAGCCACGGGCAGCCCCCTCGATCTCGGCGACACGGATGGTCACCACGGGGGTATCGGGGCCCACTTCCTCATCTGCCCCAAATTTCGCACCGGGGAAAAAGATCATACACAGAGTTTGTGCGTAATAGGGATTGATATCCCCCTCAGTAATCAGCTTCACGGCGATGTTCCTTAATCCTTTTTCTTTAGTCGGTTGCTGTCCAAAATAATGGTCACGGGGCCGTCATTGGTGAGACTGACCTCCATATGTGCGCCAAAGCTGCCTGTTCCCACGTGGGAAAGACTGCGGCGCAGGTGGGCCACAAAGGCCTCGTAAAACCGTTCCGCCTTCTCGGGGTGAGCGGCGGCAAAAAACTCGGGGCGGTTGCCATGGCTGTAATTGGCCATCAGCGTAAACTGGGACACCACCAGGGCTTCCCCGCCCACATCAAGAATAGAACGGTTCATTTTTCCGTTTTCGTCAGCGAAAATCCGGAGTTTGAGCAGCTTATCCCCCAGCCGGGCGATATCGCTCTCTTCGTCGGTTTCGGCCACGCCAAGGAGCACCAGATAGCCCCGGCCGCAGGCACCGACAGTCTCTCCGTCAACGGCCACCCGGGCCGTACTGACACGTTGGATCAATGCGATCATAATTTATCTTCCTTTTCAGTCTGCATCACGAAAAGCCGCGCACCACGTCGATGACATCGTTGATGCCCTTCAGGCGGGACACAATGGAGTCATAGTGCTCACGGTTTTTACAGCTGACGGTAATATTGAGGATCACGCGGCCTTCTCCTGCCTTTTGGGAAAAGATGTTCATGATGGCCACTTTCATATCGGCCAAGGCCAGGGTAACATCGGCCAGCAGGAGATTGCGGTCATGGGCATGGATCTGCAGGTGGGCCTCGAAGACGCTGGTGCCGCTGCGCATATCAAAGCTGTCATCCCAGCGGGCATCCACCCAGCGCACCGCATTCTCGGGAGAGGTGCGGCTGCTGCGGACATTGGGGCAGTCCTGCTTATGAATGGAGATGCCGAAGCCCTTGGTAATAAAGCCAACGACAGGATCCCCCGGCAGCGGATTGCAGCACTTGGCAAACTTGACCTGACAGCCGCGCTCGCCGTCCACAATGATCCCGCTGTTGTTTTTGATGTTCTTGCTAGCTTGCTTCTTGGCCGCCGCCTGCATCTGCTCGGCATGGCCGGGGGCCGCGGTTGTCTCGGGAACCCCCACTACCCGGTCAAATTCATCCCGGAGCTTGGTCACCAGCTTGGATACCGACAGGCCGCCGTAGCCGATGGTATTATAGAGGTCATCCGCCTCCTGGATACCGATGCGGTGGGCCACATTGGTCACGATCTCCAGCCGCTGTGCCTCGGTGGACTGACGGCCGAAGCGCTTCATCTCGCTCTCGATCATGGAACGGCCAAGCACGATATTATCGGCACGGCGTTCCTTCTTGAACCACTGACGGATCTTGGAGCGGGCTTCACTGGTCTTGACGATCTTCAGCCAGTCTCGGCTGGGGCCGCGGGAAGCGGAGGAGGTCATGATCTCCACGATCTCGCCGTTCTGGGGCACGCGGTCAATGGGCACAATCATGCCGTTGATCTTGGCGCCGATCATTTTGTTGCCCACCGCCGAGTGAATGGCATAGGCGAAGTCGATGACGGTGGCTCCCTGCGGCAGGGCGATCACATCGCCCTTGGGGGTGAAGATGAAGGTTTCATCGTGGAAAATATCGGTTTTGATGGCCTGCATGAACTCATCGGGGTCACGGGCTCCGTCCTCGGTTTCGATGAGGCGTGCGATCCACTCCAGCTTCTTGTCGATCTCCTCTTTGCTGCGCTCACCTGATTTATATTTCCAGTGGGCAGCGATACCGTACTCGGCGATATGGTGCATCTCCCAGGTACGGATCTGCACCTCAAAGGGGATACCGTCACGGCCGATAACGCTGGTATGCAGAGAGCGGTACATATTGGGCTTGGGGGTGGAGATATAGTCCTTGAAACGGCCGGGGATGGAGTTGAACATCTCATGGATCAGGCCCAGGCAGGTGTAACACTCCAGCTCGGTATCCACGATGATGCGCAGGGCATAGAAGTCGTAGATCTCGTCAAAGGACTTATTCTGATTGTACATCTTGCGGTAGATACTGTAGACCGACTTGATACGGCCCTCCAGGGTGAAGTGCACGTTGTTCTGCCGCAGATTTTCGTCCACCTGTGCCCGGACGTTTTCGATGAAGTTCTGGTTTGCGCCGTACTTCTTCTCGATGTCATGCTTGACCTCCTCATAGCCGATTGGGTCAAGGTAGGACAGGCTGAGGTTTTCCAGCTCCTGCTTAATGCGCTGCATACCCAGGCGGTGTGCCAAGGGGGCGTAGACCTGCATGGTCTCCAGCGCCGTCATGCGGCGCTTGCTGTCCTTTTTGACGCTGAGAGTGCGCATATTGTGCAGGCGGTCACAGAGCTTGATGAAAATGACTCGCACGTCCCGGGACATGGCAAGGAGCATCTTGCGCAGGTTCTCAATGTGGGCCTCTTCCTTATCCTCCACCTGCAGCTGAACAATTTTGGTCAGGCCGTCCACCAGCTCAGCAACGGTGTCGCCAAAACGCTCGCGGATGACCTTCAGGTCGGTTTTATCGGCGCAGTCCTCCACGGTGTCGTGGAGCAGAGCGGCACAGATGGAGTCCCCGTCCAGCTCAAGCCCGGCAACAATCTCCGCCACCGCGATGGGGTGGGAAATATAGGGCTCGCCGCTGACGCGGAACTGTCCCTCATGCAGCTGCGCGGCATAGAGGTAGGCCTCTTTGATCTTGTCTAAGTTATAGTTTTTTCCGGTTGCAGTCAGGATATCAAGCAGGCGCTTGATATCTGTATATTTCTCCTCCGGTTCGGTGAACATATGCGATTTCCTTTCCGTGGCCAATAGCCCCTTGGAGAGTGTTTATTTCAGTCGGTCGGTAAGCTGTGCCTTAAGGCGGTGCAGAATCGAGGATTTTTCCAGGTTGATCTTGCCCGCATTGAAGATCAGCTCAAACCGATAGCGATCATGAGCAATCTCCTCAATATCCAAAATGTGCATTTCCTGCAGGATACGCACAATAAACTTCAGTTTGATGGGATTGATGCGCCGGGTACTGCGCTGATTAACCACAATACCCAAAGTCCGCAGGGACAGCACATCGTGTCCCAAGCGGTATTCCCGGCGGATGGTGGTATATACCTCAGCGAAATCATCTCGCTCGGGATACACATCCTCTTCTGCGGTATATTCCCCTCCGGCCGCGATCTCCGCGTAGCGGGCAGCAAGCCGGGTCTGTTCATTCAGGTAGCCCTCACTCTGATGCAGGTCCCGGACGATGAGCTGGACGCTTTTCACGTTCTGATATTCGTTGATGTCAAGGTTGAAAAGCAGGTCCACATGATCCCCCTCAGCATAGGGGAAATGGGCGGCGGGCGAACCGAAGCACATGGCGGTCAGCACCGTCTCTCCGTGCTTGACCGACAGGCGGGTATGCTTCCCTGCCCCAATGGGGGTGACACGCACCAACTCCACATTCCGCAGGACAAAAGCGGGAACAGGATTGGAAATGCCGTAGGGCTCAAGCAGATACAGTTCAGCCGCCTGTTCCAGGGTCAGCTCCTTCATCTCCACCTCGCACTCGGCTTCCAGGGTGGTCTTCATATCCTCTTCACCCAGGTGATCCCTGGCGTAGTCATTGATGCGGGTGCGGAAGGCCTCCAGGTTGCCCCGGGAGACAGTCAGACCGGCCGCCAGCTCATGCCCGCCAAATTTCACCAAAAGGTCATCACAGGCGGTGAGGGCGTGCACCAGGTTCAGTCCCTTCACGCTCCTGCCCGATCCCTTTCCGGGATCATCGGGGGAAGGATATAGGCCCTGAACCCCATCAAAGGAGATCAGGATGGAGGGCAGGCCATACTTCTCGGTGACACGGGAGGAAACGATCCCGATGATGCCCTGCTGCCAGTCGTCATGGTCCAGCACGATCACCCGGTCGCGGGAGAAATCATGGGTCTTCTCGATCATTTCGTATGCCTGCTCGGCGATACGGTTTTCCTCGATCTGACGGCGGCGGTTGATCTCGCACAGCTCCTGCGCAAGCTCTGCTGCGCGCTGGGGGTCCTCCGTCAGGAAGAGCTCCACCGCAATGGAAGCGTCACTGATGCGGCCGGCGGCATTGATCCGGGGGGCGATGGAAAAGCCAATGAATCCGGAGGTGATCTTTTTCTGTTTGATCACAGGCTTGGGCGGATTGGTGGTTGCCGAAGCGGGCCGCACATCGGGGTTTCCGGCAGAGGCGGCGTCGATCAGTGCCGCCAGCCCCACCCGCTTCCGCTCGGAAGCCAGGCGAAGGCCAAGGCTGACGATGAGACGGTTCTCATCCCGCAGGGGCATGACATCGGCGATAGTGCCGATGGCGGTAAGATCGGCATAGGTATAGCTGATTTCCCGGATGACATCGATATCCTCTCTGCCCCGGGCGCGTCCGTCATGCAGAGCAAGCGCGCAGATCAGCTTGAACACCACCCCGACCCCTGCCAGTTCCCCAAAGGGATAGGTGGAATCCACACGGCGGGGATTGACCACCGCGCAGGCTTCGGGCAGTTCGGGACGGCATTCATGGTGATCGGTGACCACCATGTCGATGCCAAGGGAAGAAGCATATTTGGTTTCATCAATGGCAGTGATGCCGGTATCCACCGTAACAATCAACCGGGTGCCTTCAGCCGCCAGCCGATCAATGGCTGCAGCGGAGAGGCCGTACCCCTCCTTGCTGCGGCTGGGTATGTAATAGTGCACATCCGCACCGCAATCCCGCAGATATAGGTAAAGGGTACTCACCGCCGTCACACCGTCCACGTCATAGTCGCCGTAAATGACGATGCGCTCCTTCTCAGAGAGGGCCGCAGTAATCCGCTCCACCGCCTTCTCCATGTCACACAGCAGAAAGGGGTCATGGAGAAGCGTTGCTTCATTGCGGATAAATGCAGTGGCTGTGTCGGGGGTGGTATACCCCCGGTTGATCAACAGCTTTGCGGTAAGGGGATGCAGCTGAAGAGCGTCTGCCAGAACCTCCACATCCCGATCGGCTGTCGGTGCGTCGGAATAACGCAGCCGCCAGCACTTCCGATTCGGCTCAGAGGCGGGGCCTTTCAATTTCGTATTCATGATCTATCGACTGGCACGCAGAACGTGCTCCTTTCTCATTGATATGCATCCTCCCGGTCTCCGTGGCGGGCGAGAATGCGGGTAACGGTCACATCGCACCGCCGCGCAATGACACGGCGGGAGTAGAGCCAAAGAAAAACATATGCCCCGCCGAAGGCGAGGATCGCCCCACAGAGTCGAAACGGCTCAGAGGAAGATACAAGGGTACACAAAAAATAAACAAGCAAACCAAGGAGCAGGGGCATCAGAAACACCAGCGCACCGTACGCCAGAACACGCGCCGAGGGGCTTTCGATCATCACTTCATCCCCCACCCGGGCTCCGATGGGATTATTGGCGCGGGTGCGGAGCTCCGCTTTATCCCCCATCAGAGTACACATAGCACAGGAAGAGCCCTCCTTTTGCTTATGACAGCCGTCACAGGCTGATTTTCGTTTGGTTTCCACAATGGCGTACTTGCCCTCTGTGGCGATCACAGTTGCTTTGGTTTCCATGCTTTTCCTTTCCCGGCTATCCTTCATTACGGCGCAAAGGCCGCCAAAATCGCAAGGGCAGTGCGCAGCCCGTCCACCGCTGCACTGGTGATGCCTCCCGCATAGCCTGCCCCCTCCCCTGCGGGATACACAAAGGGATGGCCTATGGCCTGCAGGTTATCCCCCCGCAGAATCCGCAGGGGTGCTGAGGTTCGGGTCTCTACGCCCGACAAAAGTGCATCGGGTGCATCAAACCCACGGAGCCTGCGTCCCATCAGGGGAAGAGACCGCCGGAGCGATGCGCAGACAAAATCGGGCAGGACAGTATCCAGCGAAACGATTTGATTTTTCAGCCCGTACATATAGGTGGGCTGCACCCGGCCGGGCTCGCAGAGTCCGCTCTGCTTTCCTGCCAGGAAATCCCCCGCCGTCTGCAGGGGAACCGAGTAATCCCCGCCCCCCGCGCGGAAGGCGGTCTGTTCCAGGCGGCGCTGGAAGGCAATTGCTCCCTCCACCGTTCCGCCACAGTCCTCGGGTTGTACTGAGACCGCCACCGCCGAGTTGGCATTGCGGCCGTCTCTTGCGTGGGCACTCATGCCGTTGACCACCACGCCTCCCTCCTCGGAAGCAGCCGCGATGACCTCGCCCCCGGGACACATACAGAAGGTGTACACCCCTCGCTCCCCGGTGGTATCGGACAGCGCGTACTCCCCGCGGCCAAGGGCAGGATGTCCCGCCAGGTCTCCGAAGAGAGCGCGGTCAATATCCGCCTGCAGGTGCTCAATGCGAACCCCCACAGAAAAAGGCTTTGGCGCGATGGCAAAGCCCCGTGCCATGAGCATGGCATAGGTATCTCTTGCGCTGTGGCCGGGTGCCAGGATCAGCGCCGAGGTGCGAATGTCACCGCAGTTGGTGACGGCCACCACCTCTCCCGCCTCACAGCGGATATCCTCCAGCCGGCAGCGATAGCGGATCGTTCCGCCGAGAGAGATAATCTTCTCGGCCATATTGGAAACTACCTCTCTGAGCAGATCGGTACCAATATGCGGCTTTGCCCGCCAGAGAATTTCCTCAGGGGCGCCGAACTCCCGGAACCGTTCCAGCACATAGCGGCAAAGGGGATCGTGAATCCGCGTCACCAGCTTACCGTCCGAGAAGGTGCCGGCACCGCCTGCGCCGAACTGGACATTGGACTCGGGATCAAGATCTCCTCCTCGCAGGAAGGCCTCAACGCGTGCGGCCCGCTCCGCCACGGGATCACCTCGTTCGAGGAGAATCGGGCTGCAGCCCTGTTCTGCCAGCAGAAGGGCGGCAAACAGGCCGGCAGGCCCCATGCCCACCACCACGGGAGCGTGACGCAGGGGCGTTTTCCCCCGGGTGATGACCATGGGCTCACGGTCTACGGGGGTAATCTTTTCGTCCTTCAAACGTTGTGCCGAGGGCAAATTCAGGGCGGGAAGCACCACCATAACCTGGCACACGAAGACAATGCCCTCTCCCCCGCGCCGGCGCGCATCAATGGAGCGCTTGTACAGCCGACAGGTCAGGGGACGGGTGCGGATGCCTGCCTTCTGCAGGCGTTTGCGAACAGCGGCCTCAAGGGCCGCCGTCTCATCTGTTTCATCGATTCCGATCCGCAGATCGGAGATCAGCAATTCTACCGTTTCGTGTTTCATTCGTTCAGCTGTACCTGGATATTGTATGTGCCCTCGGCATAAACCTTTCCGACCAGCGAGGAGCTGGTAGGCGTGATCATCACGGGAATATCCGCCGGACCACTCATCTGCGCGTAATGGGTGAGATCCACCGTCACTTTGATGTGTTCGGGCCGAACGCGGGTAATCAGGGAATCGGGGCCGCGGAGGACAAAGTTGAAAATATCGTCCGGAAAGGCGTATTCCATTCCGTCGGGTGCGATGACCTGGAAGTCATCCGTCTCCACCGTCATGGGCTTGGTGGAGGTGCCCACATGGTTCACCGTCACGGTAACATTGCCGATTCTGTCGGCATCGCTGATCCCTTCGGGAAGCGTCAGTTTAACCAAGCGGGAGTAATTGTCGGTCACCTTGGTGTCGTCCAATTCGATGAGGGGATAAACATCAAAATCCTCCAGCAGCTGGGGATCCCCCTTCACCGTGATCTGGGACGGCGTGATGGTGACGTTGGCATTCTCACTGTTGAGATAGCCATGCTTGAACGACACCGTAACCGGAACAGTCTTGTAGACAAAGACCGGAACGGTAACGAGCACATTGGTAGCATCACTCTTGACATAGGGATTGGTGATAGGGTTGCCATTGTGATCCACCAGGGTCAGCTGAGCACGCTGCGTCATGCTGGTGGTGATCTGTCCCAGGTCAAGCTCTGCCCGAGCGCAGGCAATGGTTTCCAGCACATCGGCCGGCCCTTCCACCGTCACCTCCTGGATATTGGTTTCGGTTGTACCGAGCCCCAAGTTGGTGGCGATCTGGTAATACAGAGCAACATCAACTTTGACGGTCTTGGTGGCAATCTGATCGGTGTAAACCCAAATCGTACTGGGGGAGACGTCCACCACCGTGAGCCCTGCGTCTGCCAGAGCGGTGACTGCCAGCTGATGCCGTCCCGATTCGTCGATGCCCAACAGATCCACATAGGCAGTCAGATCTGCCGCGGTGCACTTGTTGACGTCGTTTTTGGTGCCCTTGACCGTGACACTGACCGTGTTATTGAAGCCGCTGATCACCGACATATTGTAGTTCTCAGCCAGCTGTGTTTCGTTCTCGATATTCACCATGATTCCGGTAAAGGTTTTTTCCCAGTTTGGCGTATCGATGCTCATGACATACAGCCAAAGAATAATCGCTGCAAGGGCGCAGAGAACGCGGGCAATAATCTCCTGCGCTCTGCCCGTCCGCACGGCATAATCGTCCGAATTGTCGTTGACCTGCACATTCTGATCTGACGATACGCTGCCAAGCTTCTTGTCCTGCTGATTGTCCTGTCTCATCGGTCATTCCTCCTTTGCCTGGGATTGTTCATTCTGCCGATCACCGGAAGTTGAAACATTCTCGGTCTTGTTCCGACCGAAACGAAGATGGGGGCGCCCTCCGCCCTGCCCTTTGGTGTTTCCACCCGGATCCAGAATGGAAAGCAGGGCCTGCTTCAAGGTGCGGTAGGAAAAATTACGGCGAAGCGTTCCCTCATATGCCAGGGATATGGTTCCCGTCTCCTCCGAGACCACGATCACCACAGCATCACTGATCTCACTCATACCGATCGCAGCACGGTGGCGGGTCCCCAGGTCCTTGACAATATCCGTATGGGTGGACAGAGGAAGAAAACAGCCCGCGGCATAGACACGGTAGTCACGAACGATAACCGCACCGTCATGGAGGGGAGCCTTGTTGAAAAAAATATTGCGCAGCAGGAAGGAACTGATCTGGGCATTGACCACCACGCCGCTCTTGATGTATTCCCCAAGCTTCGTGCTGCGTTCAATGACAATCAGTGCACCGGTCTTCTCCCGGGACAGCGCACAGGCAGCATCGGCAATCGCGCTGATGGCCTCGGCGGTCTGCTCGGCATCCTTCTGTTCGGCGATATTTTTCAGACCGGCCATAGGGGTGGCTCCCACCTTCTCCAGGGCGGCACGCAGTTCGGGCTGGAAAACAATCAGCAGGGCCATAATCCCCACTTGATAGAAATTCTCAAGCACGAAGTTAATGGCATGCATCTCAAAGGCCGAACTGATGATGAGGATAAACAAAATCAACAGCACACCCAAGGCCACTTTACCCGCACGGCGATCACGAATAAAGCGGTAAACAAAGTAAAACAGGAAGGCCAAAAGCACGATATCAAGAATATCCACAAGTGTGATCGCCAAAATTGGATTGATCACATATTGCTTGATGAAGTTTACTACAGTTTCCATCGGTCATCCGCCTTGCAAATAAAATGTTATACTTTATATTATATCACAACTCCGTCATAATTTCAAACTTTTCTTTATATTTTTCCGTATTTTTTTCACTTTTTTGCAAGTTTTTTTCCATCAAAAACAGAAACAGGGCGCTGCCCTGCGGCAGCGCCCTGTGAAAGGTCAAAAATCAGCCTTATTCGCCGGTAATTTCACCGAAAGGATCCACGATTTCCTGCTCCTCATTTTCAATGGGATACTGGAAATACTCGATCTTGTCGCCGGTCTTGATGACGGTCTCATTGGCAAAGCCCTTGATCTCTTCACCGTTCAGCTTCCAGCCCCAAACGAGCTTCATGTCCTTACCGGTTTCCTTGTCGGTATAGGCCTTCACACTAACATCGCCGATTTTCTGCACGATGCCCAGGCTATCATATTCCAGCACAGCTTCGCGTGCGATACACATCTGCTCAAGTGCCACCAGAACAGTGGGATTCTCATGTTCAAACGTTACATCACCCAGTACAATGGGGCTTCCCTCATAGTCGTGCGCCTCAACCGTAACCGTGATCTCAACCTGAGCGGTATCTTCGCCGCAGGCGGCCATGGAAAAGACAAACAGAACAGCGAGTGCAAGAAGAGAAAGATTGCGTAAAATTTTCATGAAAGTGTAAACCTCCTGTGGTTTGTGATGTATTCAGTTTACTATAAATTTCCCCTCTTGTCAAGAGATTGTGTACAAAAAAAGATGGACAAATCAACAAAATTTTATGAACTGATCAAATTTCTGCGTTTAGTTGAGCAAAAACACAGCGAAGGAATTAACCAGCAAAAACAAGCACCAGCCGAGTTCACACAGCATAATGGAACGCAATCCGCAAATCCGGCGTCCGAGCAAAACAACGCCGCCGCAGCCCAGAAAAATGGCAGCAATCAGAACTCCGCACGCTGACAGGGGGGCAAGCAAGCCGAAAAAAACAGGATACCAGCAAAGCCGAAGAAAAGCGAATCCCACAAGAAAAAGCAAGCCCCGCACAGGAAGATAAAAAGCGGAACACAGGCACCACCCTCCACGCCCCAGCAACCCGCCGAGAAGCAGATACGACACACCGCCGCACACCAGCAAAAGCCAGGTTGGCGGAAAAAAGTCCGGAAGACAAAACATATGCCGCGCGCGAATGGGATTTCCCACTCGAATCACCGTCAGCAATGCGGCCAATGTGGCAATACACGCCCCCGCAAAAACCGCGGTTTTATATGGCCTGTATTTGGATATCCCCGCGCTCCGTCTTCCACCTCTGCGCTTTCTCTTCATGTCCATCACCTCACAGGAGCATATGCGGATTCACCGGAAAATATGAAAAGGGACACCGTCATCAGCGATGTCCCTTTCGGTCAGTTGTTTTTTACGGTTCACCGGCGTTCGGTTCATCCTCAAAGAGATGGTCAGACCGGCCGACTCGCTCAAAAAAGGCATTAAAATCAAAGTGCAGCCAGCAGAAAGCGTTATACTGATACTGCCCGTAGGAAATACCGCAATACTCCTTCTCGCCCAGCATATTGACGAAGAAGGGCTCGCCGCTCCAGCCGCCCGGCTCCACATCGGGGGCGAGGGGACGGTAAACGTACTGGGCATCGGTGACATACACCTGCGTCGGGAAAGAACGGTTCTCCACCAGAAGCAAGCCCACTTCTTTGACGTGTTCGGCAGGACAGTTATCGCATGCAACGCCGCCGGTGGAGGTATCCATGCGCACCATCACATGGGTGGTACAGGGCTGAGTCGGCTCCGTACCGATAGCAAAATATCCCTTCTCGGCGCGGTTGCCCCGAGGATCTGCACGGCAGGCGTCGGTCATCAGCATCCCCGAATCCCGACAATACTCAGCGCGAATCACCGTGGAGGGAATCTCAAAGCTCTTGAGAGGCGCAGTACCCGCATCGGCTTCGGCAAAGATATCCTCGTGCAGCCGGGTCATGACCATATCCCAAATGGCATTGGGAGGGCTGGTATAGCCGCGCAGCGGCTGGGTCAGGGACTTAGGATACTCATAGCCATACCATACACCGCCGATATAGTAGGGGGTATAGCCAATAAACCAACGGTCAAAGTCATTGGTGGTGGTACCCGTTTTACCGGCAACATCCACCTTCTTGCGCAGGGTGATGCTGGTTGCGGTACCGTTATTGACCACATTGGAGAGCATCTGGGTCATAATGGCGGCGTTCTCCTCGCTGAGGACCACAGTACCCGCCGAATCGTTGGAAAGGATTACTTCCCCTTCGCTATTGAGCACCTTGACGTAGGAACGTGCTTCATTGAAGACGCCCTTGTTGGCAAAGATAGTATATGCAGCGGTAATCTCGCGCACCGTAACACCGTAGTTGAACTGTCCGAGAGCAAGGGCGGCCACATCCTTATCGGTGAGGCGCACTCCACTCTCCAGCTCTCTGAGCTCAATAACACTGTCCATTTTCAGAGTGTTCTTGATGAAGTCAAAAGAAGCATCCAGGCCGAGAGTCTGCAGAACACGAACTGCGATGGTGTTCACCGAGCGTTCAATGGCACTGTTTACGTTCGTGAGGCCACGGAACTCGTTGGGATAGTTATGGGGCCAGGGACTGGGCTGAACGATATCTCCTGCCTCAGGATCAAGATTATATGTGCCGAAATTCACCGGCACATCGTCAAAGACAGAGGCGTAGGTGATCAGGCCTGCTTCCAGCGCAGGAGCATAGACCGACAAGGGCTTGATCGACGAACCTGCGGGGCGGACTGCCTTTGTGGCATAGTTCTGACCGCGGTTGATGGTTTTCTCGCCTCTGGCACCGGCCACAGCCAGCAGATCGCCCGTCTGCGGATCGATCACCACCATACCCGACTGGGCGGGCAGGCCGCTCTTGTTCTCGGGGAAGTTGCTGTCGTCCAGGTAGATCTCATCCACCACAGCCTGAACCTTGGGATCCATGACGGTATAGATTTCCAGGCCTCCGCCCCAAAGCAGCTGAGTCGCTGCTGCCTTTGACATCCCCAGCTCTTCCATCAGACCGTCCAGCACATCCTCGATCACCACATCGGTGTAGTAGGAGTAAATGGTTGTCTCGTTGGTGGAAATCTGCAGATTCAACTCCAGCTCACGGTTGAAGTTTTCGTCATATTCGCTCTGGGTAATCAGTCCCTCCTCCAGCATGGCGAAGAGAATACCGTTGCGGCGGAGGGTATTATTTCTGGGATTGCTGACCGGGTCATAGACCGAGGGATTATTGGTAATAGCAATAATCGCCGCCGATTCCAGCAGGGTCAGATCCTTGACATCCTTGCCAAAATAGGTATGGGCTGCCGATTTCACCCCGTAACAGTTGCGGGACAGAGGGATGATGTTGAGATACATGGTCAGGATCTCTTCCTTGCTGAACTTCTGCTCCAGATCCAGAGCCCAGAAGATCTCCTGCACCTTACGCTGGATCTTATAGTCCTTCTCCCCGGTGACGTTTTTGATCAGCTGCTGGGTGAGGGTGGAGGCACCGAATTCCTCGTCGAAACGCAGGGCAAAGTTTGCCGCCGCCTCCACGGTGCGAAGCCAGTCCACGCCGTCGTGTTTCCAGAAGCGCTTATCCTCACCGGCAACGCAGGCGTTGATCAGATGCTGAGGAAACTCGTCATAACTGGCAATAAGGGTGTTTGCCGCACCGTAAAGCCGCTGGTCTACCAGCTCTACGGGGTGGCCCACCCGATTGACCCGGTCCTCATATTCCATGTAATAAATCTTAGAGGTCTGATTGGTCTGGGAAAGAACAAACAGCGACTCATCCACCTCGGTATCCACGAAGTTCTTGACATAGATGGCAAAGGCACTGCCCACAATGATTCCTGTGATCATGCCCACCAGCAAAATCGTCAGCAGTACATTGATAATCAGGCCAATGATTTTGAGCAGAATCCGTCCCACAATGGCAAAGGAGTGGCCGATTTCACGGCCCCAATGTGTTTTTCTGCGTTTTGGCGTTTCACTCATGTTGTATATGCGCTCACCCGAACGCTCCTCCTTGGGTTGGTTTCGGTTGTACATTTCTATTATGTCATAAATATCCGAACTTATTATACCCCCACTTTTTGAATACAGTGTGAATTTTGGGAAAGAATAGGTTCAAATATTGAAAATTGCAAAGGAAAATAAAAAATGCTACACTTCCCTCACCTGACTCTATGGCAAAAAATTTCTTCTGCCGTTCTGATTCTGTGCTTGGTGCTGTCCGTCGGCAGTTTACTGATCGGCGGTACTGCCAACCGGAACAATCGCGAAAGCACAGCCGACACCCGCATTGTTCTGCAGGAGTTCAGTACAAGGCTGGCCGCCTTGGAAGCGCGGAATGCAGGAATCGGTGCGAAGGAATATCTGCTTCTTGAGCATGAGGGAAAGATCGGAATTTTCAGTGCGGAGAAGACTGCGCTCTATGAAATCGTGGATGTGCGGGTCAGCACCCTTCCCGCACGGGATCGCGAGATGCTGGCTGAGGGAATCACCGTGGTGGGGGAATCGGCCCTGCGCGCTATCCTGGAGGACTACAGCAGTTAACGGTCTTCTTCCTCCATGGGTACCGGCAATCCGGCCGAAAGGCGGGTATTTTCACAGCCGTAAACGAAGCCTGCCGCCAACAGCAGGAGAGCCGCGCCTACCCCGAACCAGTCGGGGCGGAAGGAATACTTCACCAGCATACTCTGGCCGGCAAAGGCCTTCTGCAGCAAATAGCGGAAAAGGCCGGACAATGCCGAAGAAACAGGAGATCCCACCAGCAGGGTAAGAGCGCTGAAGCAGATCATGTCCGGGTTGCGGCGGTCACCGTATTTCCCCTTGGCCAGGTTTCCCAACAGCACTGACACAAAGCGACAGATGGGCGCAAGAATCAAACAGGTCACACAGAGCTGAACAAATCCCGCATAGAGAGCGGTTTTGGCAGCAGCGGGGGTCACCCGGTCCTCCGGTACTGTGACTTCCACCCCATCCTGATAATTCACATGGTAGACGGTATTGCCGTTTTCTCCGGTCTCCGAGCGGAGATAGGGAGACAGGATCATATCCTCCACATCCACCCGAACGGGGGCAAGAATCAGCATACACACCAGGGTTACCGCCGCCACCCCCACGAGAATGTAGAAAATCAGCTTCAACAGGATGGACAGGGGGCGTGCCAGCTTGTCCATGGCGCGGTAGATCATACGCCCTTTGGTCTGTGTGCTGTTCTGAAAGTTCGGCATATCCGTTCTCCTTTATTGGTACTTAACATTTTCCTCTCCCAGGAGGGCAATAAATTCGGCCATGATTCGATCACTCAGCGCTACCCCGCCGATGGAAGAATATGTCCCGGTCGAGTTATCGTAGGCCACCGTCTCTACACTGCCATCGAAGATTTTCACCAGGTTGACAGCCTTCCGATAGGCCAGCGAGGTGGTATCCGGCACGCGGAGGTAGAGTCGGCGGTTACGCTTGGTCTGCTCCCGATGCGGCTGAGCAGAAGGTGAGGGTTGAGCGGGCTTTGCGCTCGCCTCGGCCGGCGGCGCGGGCTGGTAACGGTCGTTTTCCAAGAGGCCGATGGCTTCATTGAGCAGAAGCTTTGGGGTCTCGTCGGGGCGCACCGACAGGGATGCCCGCAGGCAAACCGCGCTGTCGGCGTGGAGCAGCTCGGCGTAGGTCTGATACTGCCGCGGGAAGGCCAGCACCTCCATCTCACCCAATCTATCCTCCAGGCGGAAGAAGAGCATCTGCTCGCCCCGCTTGGTTTTTTTCATGCTGCAGTCGGTGATCATGCCCACCACAGTAACGGTTTTCTTGTCTGCGTAGCGTACCCGATCCTCTTCGCTTCCCTCTTCCCCGTAGGCCTCCAGAATGGAATACAGCGGAACGGGAGAAAGGTCCTCAATGTGGCGGGCATAGCTGTCCAGCAGATGTCCCGAGAAATACATCCCCGCACATTCCTTTTCCATCATCAGCTTTTCTCTGAGGGTAAGATCGGGGCGCTCGGGATAGACAAATCCACCGGGGGCAGCAGAAGCATCGGGAATGGCAGAAAACAGATCCAGCTGCCCCACCAGGTTGCTTCGGCTTCTTGCGCTGACGCTGTCCAAAATCTGACCGTAGGCCGCAAGCAGCCGTCCCCGGTCGATGCCAAGGCGGTCAAAGCATCCGGTTTTGATGAGGGCTTCAATCTGCCGGCGGTTCAGCTCGCCTCCCGCCATGCGTTCCACAAAATCGTCAAAAGAAGCGAAGGGGCGCTTCTTCCGTTCCCGCAGGATAGCTTCAATGAACTGCCGCCCCACGTTTTTGATGGCCAGCAGGCCAAAGCGGATTCCGCCTTCACAGACGTGGAAGGTCATGCGGCTCTCGTTGATGTCGGGGGGAAGCACAGCGATCCCTCGCTTGCCGCACTCGGCAATATACTCCGACACCTTCACCGCATTACCCAGCACCGAGGTCAGCAGTGCCGCAAAGTAGGCACGGGGATGGTGAGCCTTGAGATAGGCGGTGCGGTAGGAGATCATGGCATAGGCGGCGGCGTGGGATTTATTGAAGGCGTAGTTGGCAAAGCTCTCCATCTCAGCAAACAGGGCATCGGCTGCCTCGGGGGCGATTCCCCGCTCAGCAGTCCCTGCAAGGAAACTCTCCCGCTCGGCCGCCATGACCGAGGCTTTTTTCTTGGACATGGCCCGGCGGACGATGTCCGCGTGACCGAAGGTATACCCCGCCAGCTCCCGAAAGATGCGCATGACCTGCTCCTGATAGACAATACAGCCGTAGGTGTCCCGCAGGATGGGCTCAAGCTGGGGGATGGAATAAACGATCTTCGTCGGGTCGTGGCGGCGGGCAATGTAGAGGGGGATTGACTCCATGGGGCCGGGACGGTAGAGGGCAATTGCCGCCAGGATATCGTCCAGTCCCGCGGGCTTGAGGGAGGTGAGCATCTGCCGCATTCCCCCCGACTCCAGCTGGAACACGCCACCGGTATCGCCCCGGGAGATGAGAGCATAGGTCTTGGCGTCATCGGTGGGCAGACGATCCAGCGCGAAGTCGGGCTCACTCTCCCGCACCTGGTTTTCGGCCTCGGAGAGAATGGTCAGGTAGCGCAGAGCCAAAAAGTCGAATTTGATCAGGCCAAGGGATGCGATGGTGTCCATGTCGTACTGGGTTACCAGGGTATCGTTGCTCTTGGCCAGGGGTACATACTCCCACAGGGGACGGCGGGTGATCACAACCCCTGCCGCGTGCACCGAAATGTTGCGGGGCATTCCCTCGATGGCGGAGGCAAGGTCAAGGAGAGTGCGCACCTGGGCGCTGGCCTCCATCTGTGCTTGAAGCGCGGGGGTTTTCATGGCCTCGGCCAAGGTGATCCCCAAGTCCCGCGGAATGGCGTTGGCCACCGCATCCACCGCGGGGACCGACATCCCGAGAACCCGGCCCACATCCCGCACAGCGGCGCGGGCAGCCAGGGTACCGAAGGTCACAATCTGTGCCACATGATCTCTGCCGTAGCGGTCAATGACATAGTCGATGACCTCATCACGGCGGTCATAGCAAAAGTCAATATCAATATCGGGCATACTCACCCGCTCGGGGTTGAGGAAGCGCTCAAACAGCAGGTCGTGGCGGATGGAATCCACGTCTGTGATCCCCAAAAGATAGGCAACAAGGCTTCCCGCCCCCGAGCCGCGCCCGGGGCCAACCGGAATGCCGGAACGCTTGGCAAAGCCCACATAATCCTGCACAATGAGGAAGTAGTCGGCATATCCCATCTGCTCGATCACCGAAAGTTCATACGCCACCCGATCACGATACTCCTGTTCGGGATGGTCGGCGGTGAAGCTGAGCTGTCCCGCCGCTTTGCGGCGTTCAAAGCCTTCTTCGGTCAGAGCGCGGAGGTGCTCTGCGGGGGTCAAGCCCCCCGGCGGGGTAAATTCAGGCTGATAAAGGCTGTCAAAATCCAGCTCCACCTGACAGCGTGCGGCGATCTCGGCGGTATTGGCAATCGCCCCCTCGTAGTCGGCGAACAGGGCCTCCATCTCCTCGGTGGTCTTGTAGTAAAACTCGTTGGTTTCAAAGCCCACAGGCTTTCCCTCGTCCAGGGTACGGTTGGTCTGAATGCACATCAGCACCGCCTGGGTGTGGGCATCGTTTTTGCGCAGGTAATGCACATCGTTGGTGGCCACCATGGGCAGACCGCACTCTCGTGCCAGGGCTGCCAGCTGGGGCAGGATCGCACGCTGGTCGGCCAGACCGTGGTCCTGCAGCTCAATGTAGTAGTGCCCTTCCCCGAAGATGGCGGCCATCTCCTCGGCGTGCTGTTTGGCGACGGCATACTCTCCCCGCATGAGTGCGCGGGGAATAAATCCCGACAGGCAGGCCGAGAGGGCAATCAGTCCCTCATGGTGAGCGCGGAGCAGCTCCATATCCACCCGTGGGCGGCTGTAGAAGCCCTCGGTGAAGCTTTTGGACACCATATACATCAGGTTACGGTAGCCGATCTCATTCTCGCACAGGAGAACCAGATGGGCGTAGTTTGCCTCCCCCACCGTATTGGTCTTCTCAAAGCGGGAGCGGGGGGCGACGTACACCTCACAGCCGAGGATTGGCTTGATCCCCGCGGCGCGGCAGGCGCGGTAAAAGGCCACCGTACCGTACATCACCCCGTGGTCGGTCAATGCAACGGCAGTATGCCCCGCCTCTGCCGCCCGCGCCGGAATATCGGCAATGCGGCAAGCCCCGTCCAGCAGGCTGTATTCGCTGTGCAGATGCAGATGGACAAATTCTGCCATGGCATTCACTCCTTTCGTTCTGACTCGGCGGCAACAGCCTCGGCCAGGGCGATAATCTTATTCATGCGGTGGTACATCCCGGGTTTGGAGATGGGGGGGGACATCCGCAGCCCAAGTTCCCCCAGGGAAAGCTCGGGGTTTTCCTCCCGAAGCTCAGCGGTACGGCGGAGCTCGTCATCCAGCCTGTCCATGCGTCCATGCTCGCGCAGAAATGCAATGGCCTCCAGCTGGCGGCGGGTAGCCGACACCGATTTTTGGATATTTCCCGTGTCGCAGTTGGCCACACGGTTCTCGTGATTGCGGATCTCCCGCAGAATTTTCGCATTAATGAGGTTAAAAACGGTGGTAGAGGAGCCGATGGCGGCAAGAAGGTTCTCCACCGCCTCACTGCCCTTGTAGTAAAGGCTTGTCCCTCCATTGCGGCAAGTGCGCTTCGGCGGCGTCCCCATCTCCTCAAGCAGAGCTTCCACCGCGTCGGCACAGACCCCTTCGGGCAGGCAAAATTCCAGGTGAAAGCTTTTTTCGGGATCGGTCACAGTCCCGCAGGCAACAAACAGACCGCGCAGAAAATAGGAAGCGCAGGAGACGCATACCGATTCCCCCATGGGCAGCTTTCCCTGCCGTACGGCATCGGTCAGCTGCTCTTCCGCGCGATGGGAAGCAAAGCACAGCGACCAGAACCGATGCGCACCACGGCGGACAACTTCAGGCTCGGTTTTCGCCGAGAAAAATTGACGCAGCAGCCGGGCGGCTGCCTGGGCAGCCTCCTCCTCTTTGTACATCACGGAGATCTGCCCATCCTCCTGCAGTTGTGCGCAGTACAAGAGGCCACCAAGCAATGCCCGACGGCAGCACTCCGCCCGAGGGATCTGCTCCACCAGCTCACAGCGGCATTCCGCGGCTACACTGATCTTTTTATCCAAGGCGGCACACCTCACATTTCAGCTCAACCCCGAATTGGGTCAGTACGCAGGACTGAATATGTGCGATCAGCCGCAGAACATCGTCGGCGGTGGCATTTCCCCGGTTAATGATAAACCCGGCGTGCTTCTCGGACACCTGCGCACCGCCGATGGTATACCCCTTCAAGCCACAGTCCTCAATGAGCTTTCCCGCGAAACACCCCACCGGCCGCTTGAATACGCTTCCGGCGCTGGGGTATTCCAGGGGCTGCTTATCACGTCGGCGCTGCATCAGCTCCTGCATCCGGGCGCAGATGGCCCCACTGTCCCCTTCCTGCAGGCGCAGGGTCGCCGACAGGATCACGCATTCAGGGTGGTCGGCGTAAAAACTGTGGCGGTAGGAAAGTGCATGAGAGGCAGTATCCAGGCTATGGAGCTCTCCGTCGGTCATATCAAAGTAGGTGCTCTCTTCCAGTACGTCGGCCATCTCGCCGCCATAGGCCCCTGCGTTCATGCGCAGAGCTCCCCCAACACTGGCGGGGATGCCATAGGCAAAGGCAAGGCCGTCCAATCCCCGCTGTCCCGCCTCGTAGGCAAGGGAGGTCAGGGATACACCGCAGTCGGCGGTAATCCCTGTTCCCGCGAACTGTACCCGGTGCAGCTCACCGGTAAAAAGCACAGCCCCCGCAAAGCCTGCATCGGCGCAGAGAAGATTGCTTCCCCGCCCGATAACGGCATGGGGCACCTCTGCCTGTGCGATGGCACGCAGCGCAGATGCCGCCGCCTCTGCGGTAGCGGGAAAAAGAGCCAAGGCGGCAGGTCCGCCAATGCGGAATGTGGTGTGGGGGGCAAGGAGATGATCCTGCTCGACCCGCAGATCTGCGATCTGACGCAGTTTCCCCGCAAGGGATTGAATTCGATCCATGGTAACTCCTTAAATCTTCAGCAAACGGCGCAGCTGGCCGTAGTCGGAAACGGTATAGGTGGGGGTACAGTGGGATGGTGCGGTCTTTCCCTTAGGATTGTACCAGCAGGTGTCGATCCCGGCGGCAATCCCCCCCGCAATGTCCGAGGTCAGGGAGTCGCCGATCACAAGGGCCTGCTTGGGAGAAAAGTTGGGAATGGCGGCGGCTACGGCATCGAAGAACTCGCGGCTGGGCTTTTCCGCTCCCACCTCCTGGGAGATGAACAAACCGTCAAAATGGTCCATCATGGGCAGGCCGTCCAGCCGTCCGTGCTGGATGAAGGCCGTCCCGTTGGTGATCATATGCAGAGAATACGCCTCGGCCAGGTCGCGGCAAAGCTCCTCCGCGCCGGGGATCAGGATGCGCTGTTTGGCCATGACGGCAAAGAAATCACGTCCCGTTTCTTCGGCATCCAGTTCAAAGCCGAAATGCTCGGCCAGGCGGGAAAAACGCACTGCATTGAGGTTTTCCCGGTCAAACTCCCCGCGCTCGATCTGCACCCAAATGGCAGAATTGATGGTGTGGTAAACCGATTGTATTGTTTCATCCACCGAAATATTCCGAGCGGCCAAGGCCTCAGTCAAGGACACTCGCTCGGCGGCATCAAAATCCAGGAGCGTATTGTCGGCATCAAACAGCAGCCATTTGTATTGCATCACATCTTCATCCTTTCTCAGATCACGATCCCGCCGTTGGGGCTGAGCACCTGCCCCGTCACAAAGGGGGCGGCGGCGAAATACATCACCGCATCGGTGATATCCTTCACCGTGCCGATGCACCCGAGAGGCGTCTCCTCGCAGAGGGCATTCCGGGTCTCGGCATCCAGGGCAGCATTCATCTCGGTGTTGATCACACCGGGGGCGACACAGTTGACGGTGATCCCCGATGGTCCCAGTTCCTTGGCCAGTGCACGGGTCATCCCGATGATCCCCGCCTTTGCGGCAGAATAGTGCACCTCACAAGAGGCCCCGGTCAGCCCCCAAATGGAGGAAATATTGATGATCCGTCCGTATTTTTCCCGAATCATTCCCCCAAGCACCGCCTGGGTACAGCGGAAGGATCCCCCAAGATGCACCTCCATCATCCGGGCCCACTCGGCCTCGGTAATGTCGGTAAACAGGCGGAACTGAGCGATTCCGGCGTTGTTGACCAGGCACTCGATCGGCCCCAATTCAGCCGTGATCTGCGCCAGGGCGGCCTCCACCGCAGACCGGTCAGCCACATCTGCACAGACAGCCACAGCCCCGGTTTCGGCAGCCAAAGCTGCAGCAGCTTCATGGGCAGCGGCGTAAAGGAAAGCGGTCCTCACCCCGCGGCGGGCAAATTCCCGCACGCAGGCGGCGCCGATTCCGCGGCTGCCCCCTGTCACCAACGCTGTACGGGGAAAACGTTCCTCTCTTGACATCATGGCCCTCCTCTGTCTGCGGCGCGGGCCGTGTATGCACACCCCGCATCTGCCGCATACTAAAGCTAAGAAAATCGCTTTATGGCAAAACTAACCCATCTTATCTTATGATACCACATCCGGCGGAAAAATTCAAGGATAATCTTAAATCTGAAGAAGATTTCCCCGGAGCAGATCCAATTTTTGCACATTCGAGGTTACGATGAAGAATTTCTGTTCCCCCCGGCTTGCACGCCCTGCCCTCTTTGCCGCCACCGTGGTGTGGGGGGCAAGCTTTGTGATCATGAAAAACAGCCTGGACCATATCGGCGTCTACTATCTGCTGGCCATCCGATTCAGCGGGGCCGCCCTCCTGCTGGCTTTTTTGTCACTCTTTCTCCCCCCCAACACCCGGAAAGGCGATCTTCCCTGCGGCGGGCTTTGCGGGCTTCTGCTCTTCTGCGCCTACGCACTGCAGACCGAGGGACTGAAGACAATTTCCGCAGGCAAGAACGCTTTTCTCACCGCGGTGGACTGCGTTCTTGTCCCCTTTCTGGTGTGGGCTTTCCTTGGAATCCGCCCCACTTTTTTTCACCTGATTGCCGCACTTCTCGGCCTTGGTGGGATTGGTTTCATTTCCCTGGACAGCAGTCTCACCATGGCCCGTGGGGACCTGCTCACTCTGGGGGGCGGTTTTTTCTTTGCGGTCCATGTGGTTGCCCTCTCCGCCCTGGCAAAGGGACGAAGCATCCTGCGGGTGACCACCGTCCAGTTTGCCGCAGCCGCCGGGCTTTCTCTGCTCTTTGCCCTCGGGTTCAACCAGCCGCCCCGGCACATCACCCCGCATATGGGGGCAAGCCTGCTCTACCTTTGCATCTTTGCCACCGCCCTGGCCTTCCTCTGCCAAAGCTTCGGTCAGCGGTATCTTTCCCCCTCCTCCACCTCTCTCATTCTATGCACCGAGGCAATTTTCAGCGTATTTTTTTCTTTTCTGTTTGCCGCGGAGCCCCTCAACAGCCGCATTCTCTTCGGCTTTGCCCTGATCTTGCTGGCCATTCTCATCTCGGAGGTTCTGCCTCATCAGCTAAGGGATAAAAAAAGCAAAACCGCCGCGAAAAACAGCCAAGAGAAAAACTGATCCCGGTGAAAAGCCCCCAACCGCTTGCAATTCCCTGCCGTATATGTTACAATGGGAACAGATAAACCGAGACACGGAGGTACGGTCATGTCGGCAAAACTGTTTGTGCAGGCAATTTTGAAATTCCTTCTTGGGGCTGTTCTGGTGGGCCTGCTGATTTTTCTCCCCGCCGGAACATTCGCTTTTTGGGGCGGCTGGCTGCTGATGGGCATTCTGTTCATCCCCATGTTCGGCGCAGGGATCGTAATGATGGTGAAAAACCCCGAGCTGCTGGCCAAGCGGCTGAACGCTAAGGAAAAATTGGGGAAACAGCAGCTTGTGGTGAAGCTGAGCGGGCTGATGTTCGTCGCCGGCTTTGTACTGGCAGGGCTGAACTTCCGCTTCGGTTGGTATACCCTTCCCCGCGCCGTTTCCCTTGTGGCGGCGGTAGTTTTCCTGCTGGCTTATGTGCTCTACGCCGAGGTCATGCGGGAGAACACCTACCTCTCCCGTACCGTTGAAGTACAGGAGGGACAGAAGGTCATCGACACCGGGCTCTACGGGATTGTCCGCCATCCCATGTACAGCACGACTCTGCTGCTGTTCCTGTCCATCCCTCTCGTCCTGGGTTCGCTCTATGCCCTGCCAGTCTTTCTCGCCTACCCCTTCATCATTGCCGTCAGAATCAAAAGCGAGGAGGCGTTCTTGAAAAATGAGCTGCCGGGATACGGGGAGTACATGAAAAAGGTAAAATATCGCCTTATCCCGTTCATTTGGTAAAAAGGAGAGTGCAACCATGAAATGTCCCTACTGCGGAAAAGAGATGGCCTGTGGCTACTTCTACGATGACAACCAGCCCCTGCAATGGATTCCCAAGGGTAAACGCCCCCCAAGGCTTTCCTATTCCACCGCAGAAGATGCAGTCAAGTTGAACAATACCTTTTCCTTTTTTAAAACCGGCGGGTACAGTGCTGAGGCATTTTTCTGCGATGCCTGCCGGATCGTGATCGCCAAAACCGAAGAACACGTCTGAATACATAGGAGGTCAGCCATGGATCAGATCTGGACAGATATGTACGAAGCGGCAAAAGCCGTGCTGAATGAACGCAGGATCTCGGACTACGTCACCTGCGGCGAGGTGGCGGCCGCGGTGTGCTCAAAATCCGGGCGCATCTACACCGGGGTGTGCATCGACACCTGCTCCACTCTGGGCATCTGCGCCGAGCGGAACGCCATTTTTAACATGATCACAAATGGCGAGCATGAGATTGATCGGGTGCTCTGCATTTTGCCCGACGGCTCCAACGGCGCCCCCTGCGGTGCCTGCCGGGAGCTGATGGTACAGCTGATGGCGGGACATTATCAGGACGTGGAAATCCTGCTGGATTACGCCACCGGCCGAACCGTCACGCTGGGGGAGATCACCCCCGAGTGGTGGATCGACTGATCCCGGCATAGAAATGCCCCCCGATACCATACGGGATACGGGATACGGGATACGGAACAAAACGCTGTAAAACCTGAACTGACAGAGGTGAGCCCGTATGAAAACAAGATTCAGAATAGAAACCACTTCAATGTCTTTGCACATCATGGCCATGCTGTTTATGTTGTGCGACCATCTCTGGGGGACCAATATTTTCAGTAATGATTGGCTGACCTGTATCGGCCGTATTGCATATCCCATTTTCGCCTTTATGATCGTGGAAGGATATTTCCACACCAGAAGCGTGAAGAAATATGCATTAAGGCTTCTGATATTTGCTGTTCTGTCCGAGATCCCATTTAACCTGATGATCGGCAGCCGTATTTTTTATCCACTTCATCAAAATGTGCTTTGGACTTTTCTGATCTCCCTGGGATTGATCCATTTGAATGAAACAGCAAAGGCAAAAAATAAACCATGGGTGCAGATATGTACGGGATTTATATCGGTTCTGGCTGCATATGTCTTAGGTATACTGACCCTGGTGGATTTCTATCATGCCGGAATTTTGACTGTTCTTGTGTTCTACTTCTTCCGTCAGCGAAAATGGTGGAGTTACATTGGACAGGTTCTTTGCCTGTGGTACATCAATACCGAAATGCTCGGCGGACTTGTTTATGACATTCAACTGTCAGGGTGTACATTTTCCTTCCACCGTCAGGCATTCGCATTATTGGCACTCATCCCGATTTGGTTATATCACGGTAAGCAAGGACACAAAAATAAAGCTCTGCAATATGTGTATTACCTGTTCTATCCGCTCCACCTGCTGATATTGGGCATCGTAAAAATGCTGTAGTTTCGAGTTGTCCACCGATGTCACACAAAAACAGAGCGTTTTGCTTTTCTGCAAAACGCTCTGTTTTTTGTAAAACTATCGGTCCAGGTATCCTGTATGAATTATTCGCCGAAGTATCTTGCAATTACGAATTAAAAACCAAATGCAGAAGAACCTGCTTGAAAAGACAAAGCGCATTCGCCTTAATAATGGCAAAACGGTCTATGAGGAAATCATTGCTCAAAACACAAGGAAACCCGAAGAAAGACCCAAGCAGAAAGAACGTTCGGACCGGAATGTGCGGCAAAATAATCAACCTGTCTGGGATGACGACGAAAGATAAATTCAAAATATCTATGAAGAAAAATTACCTCATAGAGTTTTTTCATAACAATTTTGTAAATTATATGAGCTGTAGATTGAAAAAACGGCATACTTATGATATAATGGATATGTGAGAACAGTTCGATAAAACTGAATTTTGTGAACAGAATACATAGGACATAATGTGTCTACCTCAAAACCACGGCATTTCTCGCTTTGTGTCGTGGTTTTCTTAATTGACCAGTGATATGATTTCCACAAAGGAGGGGTGTGAATGAA
>SVTK01000002.1 GCA_015063805.1 Oscillospiraceae bacterium | reverse complement strand
GAGGTAGTCAGTGTTTTTATCGCAGAGGGTCCACCTGTTCCCATTCCGAACACAGAAGTTAAGCTCTGCGGAGCCGACAATACTTGGCGGGAGACTGCCCGGGAAGATAGGTCGATGCTGACACAAAGCAGGACGAATCGTGAGGTTCGTTCTGCTTTTTCCTTATAACCCTGATTTTGTTATTTTGGGGAACTCTAAAACGAGTAAGCAAATATGAATTTAACGAGGTTCTTGTTGTGTGCAAATATTTGATTCAAGAAATGGAAAGTGAAGAAGAAATCAACGGCAAAGCATATGTGCACTACAAATCTTGGCATGAAACGTACACGAATTTAGTTGATCCGGCGTACATGAACAGCGTCACACTTGAAAAATGCGTAAAGATGGCACACAAATGGCGGGAAAATATACTCATTGCAAAAGATGGAGAAAAAGTTATTGGATTTGTGGGGTATGGTTCATATCGTGATGCTGAGCTGATCGACTTGGGTGAAGTATATGCACTTTATGTGCTTGAAGAATATCATGGACAAAAGGTTGGATATGCGCTCATGAATGCTGCGTTGCAGAAACTTATTGATTACAAGAAGGTTGCTGTGTGGGTATTGAAAGACAATCACAAAGCGATTCGTTTCTATGAACGATATGGGTTTCGATCGGATGGAACGAGCATGGAAATCATGCTTGGTACGCCAAATGCTGAGCTGCGAATGATTTATGAACGTGATTAAACTTTCCAAATCCCAATTTTACGAAATTTTTATGATGAGAGCGTGATAAAATGGATAGAAATATCGGAAATTATGTGCATTCAGCCGCATTTGTCACAGAGGTCTGGCCCGGTGTGGATTGGGTGCCGCTCAATGTGCTTGGTGGGACTCGGTATACCAACGAGGAAATGGGCCGTATTGCTGAGCTTCCGGCAGAGCAGAAAAAACGGTATATTCATACCTTGTATGAGGCTGTCCAGTTGTTTCAGATCTCGGATTTTCGCGGGGAATTTGATAATATAGACCATCAGACAGATGGGATGCGGTGGCAGGAGCACAAAGCACCGGAGGATGCGGTATACACCAACTGCGGCTGTTGTGCTACCGACACCAACTGGCTGGCGCACTTCATTGCCGATGCCTACGATGAGGTGGGCAGTTTTTGCTACGCAAATCTCGATGGCAACGGACATATTACCACTTATATTCTTTCGAACGGTGCGTATTATTTTATAGATATGATGATGTGCCGCAGAGACTCGCAGGCCTATTTCCGCCGGGAAACCGGGATTTTGGAGGAACTGATGGATACCGAATGGGCTGGTTTCTTATATCGTGCAAAGAATCCTTTGGATTTTTGCGCTTTTCACATGGACCGTTTTCGGGCGAAAGGGAGAAATGTTCCTTTTGCGTTTTACTTGCGGGGAACTCCTTTTGTTACCGCTACGGGGTTGTATCAAGATGGAGCAGACTGTGTTTTCTGCATTCCCACTCGGGACAAGCCCAGGCTGCTTTGGTGTGAGCCGGGCAGGGAACAGCAGGTACGCTTTGTTGATCCACCCATTCAGTGGTGACTGGTAAGTCAAGAATTATATATTTTAGGCCCCCTCTGCCGTGGTTAAACGGCGAGGGGGTCTTCTTGGATATATTCACCGGGTTTTCCGAACAACGCCGCAGGCAATTTTGGGGCCGCTGTTTCCTGCGGGTTGGGAGGTGAAATCATCCGGTGCGCCATGAAGAATGATTGTTTTTCCGATTGCTTGATTTAACGTAAATCTGTCACTCAGGGCGGCGCCGAACGCAAGTCCATGGGCACCGAATAAGGGCGGAAAATCTCCTGCATGGTAGGGATGGGGGCAATTTTGTGGATTGAAGTGCGTTCCGGCATTGGCGAAGGGATCGCTGTCATTGCCCGTGCAGGTGTCTCCTTCATGCAGATGTAAGGCAAAGATGGGGCTCTCGCACTCCCCCTGAGGGGATGGAAGTCCGCTGACTTTAGCACCAATCAAAACACCGTATTGGGTTTGATAAAAATGCACGATGCCCCGGATGTTGGGATAGGCTCGACTTCCCTCAAGTACTGCGATGGCTTGAGGAGGAGAGGCGAGCAATGCGGAAAAATTGGGGAGGCGGGAGGGCGTATTCATGGAAATACCTCGCATATCTTGATTTGAAAAATTATTCCAATCCGCGATTGATGCGGAAGAGATTGTTGAGCACCAACCATAGCTGCGGGAAATAGCGCATGATGTTCCATACACTGCCGCCCCGCAGATTTTTTTCGTTGATCAGCCTGAGTTTGGCATCGATACTCCGGGCGTCCTCAAAATGGACGATATGCTCGATGGGTTCACCGTCCTCCCGCACGAAATAACGGAAATAGGGTGACTGTGCTGTTTCGTCGAATTCAATGGCGGCATAGCGTTGACGGGCGAGATCAACAGCAGCAACGTTGGAAAGCGATCTTGCCCGGGATTCACCTCGTACATAGGGCAGAGTCCAATCATAGCCGTAGTTGGGGATTCCCATGCTGATCTTCGCGGCGGGAATTTCGGTCAGCGCGTAGTCTACCACCTCCCGGACTCGATTGATGGGGGCTACGGGCAGAGGCGGGCCGTAGGTATAGCCCCATTCATAGGTCATGAGGAGTACCCCGTCAGCGGCCGCCCCCAATGCGCCGTAGTCGTGGCCCTCGTAGAGTAGGCCCCGCTGGTTGGGGGAGGTCTTAGGGGCCAAAGACACAAAGACCCGGTAACCGTCCGGCGCCAAAGCGGTGCGGAGATTGGTAATAAACTGAGCGTATTCCTCTGCGTATTCGCCGGGGATGTACTCAAAATCCACGTCGATGCCGGCGTAGCGCTTCTGCGCAAGGACTCTGCGTACATTTTCAATAACCTGTGCCTGCAGGGTAGGATCAGACAGCAGGGTGGCGGCCAGTTCGTTGCTGAAGGTGCCGTCTTCCCCCAAGGTAGCCAACATCATAATGGGGGCGACCCCGTAGGTTCGTGCCAATTCGATGAGTTCTTTATCCTCAATCTCCACCAGACTGCCGTCGGGACGGAATCCGTAGGTGAAAAGTGTGAGATAGGTTAAGTAGGGCAGGGTCTTTTGCAGGACGCTGCGGTCAATGTTGGGATAGGCGTAGGCGTTGACGTCGATACTGCCATAGGTGGGGGCGGGAAGGGAGATCACAAGCTCCTGTCCCGGGGTGAGGTCAGCTTTGCCGCCAAGCCACGGATTGCCGCGCCAAAGCTGATTGACCGAAACGCCGAATCGGGAGGCGATTCCATAGAGTGTGTCCCCCGCGGCAACGGTATAGACGGCGGTGGGTTGGGACAGCACCAAAGTCTGACCCACTACAAGGGCATTGGGATCGGCGAGTTCATTTTCTTTAATGATGCGTTCAGAGGAAAGGCCGTATCGGCGGGCAATGGCATCAACGCTGTCTCCAGGGCGGACGGTATAAATGATCATGCAAATACCTCATTTCGTTTTTTTACAGTTTATGCGCGATGCCCCAAATTGGTGAACGGAAAAACTTCTCACCGAATCCGGTGCATATTCCTCTGCACGGCCGCCATACTACCATCATCCGCACAGGATACGGATGGTGCGAAATTCCGGGGAAGGTGTTGGCGAAAAAATTCGTTTCACGCAGTTTTGCGGCTGAGCAGAACCGACGCCGATTCCCCAAGAAAGGAAGCTTTCGTGATCACGAGAGCCATGGAAATGATGATGACAAAACCGCAGATATACCGGGTGTCCGGCCGGGAAATTCTGGATTCCAGAGGAAATCCTACCGTGGAGGCAACCGTTTTCCTCACCGATGGAACGGTGGGGGTGGCCAGCGTTCCGTCGGGGGCATCGACGGGCATTTATGAAGCCCATGAAAAGCGGGATGAGGATCCCTCCCGTTACAACGGCCGCGGCGTAAAGGAGGCAGTACGGGGAATTGCCTGCACCGTTTCCCCCGGTCTGTCCGGGATGTATGCCTGCGACCAGGCGCAGATCGACCGCACTTTGCGTGAACTGGACGGGACAGAGAATAAATCTTCCCTCGGTGCCAATGCCATGCTGGCGGTATCTCTGGCCGCGGCGCGGGCATCGGCAAATTTCTACGGGCTGCCCATTTTCCGGTATCTGGGCGGACTTGACGCATCCCGTCTTCCTGTGCCCATGATGAATATCCTCAACGGCGGTGCCCATGCCTCCAACAACATTGACATTCAGGAGTTTATGATCATGCCCGTGGGGGCCTGCTGCTTTGCGGAGGGGCTTCGTATGGGGGCGGAGATCTACCATACCCTGGGCCGTTTGCTCAAGCGGGAGGGATATGCCACCACGGTAGGAGACGAGGGCGGTTATGCGCCCAACCTGGACAGCGACGAGGCGGCACTGGACTTGATCTGTCGCGCCATCGGGGAGGCGGGCTATGACCGGAACGGTGTCAAGCTTGCGTTGGATGCTGCCGCCAGCGAGTGGGCTGTCACTGACGATGGGGGCTGTGTGGGAAGCTACCGTATGCCCAAGCGGGGGCGGGAACTGAGCGGCGACGGTCTCATCGATTACTGGGAGAGCCTGTGGTCGAAGTATCCCATCATTTCCCTGGAGGATGGCCTGGATCAGCGTGATTTTGAGGGCTGGACGAGACTGACCGGACGGCTGGGTGAGCACATGATGCTGGTGGGAGACGATCTGTTTGTTACCAACACGGCCCGTCTGCGAGAGGGGATCAATCGGGGCGCGGCAAACGCCATTTTAGTCAAGCCCAATCAGATCGGTACCCTCACCGAAACCCTCGATGTGGTCCGTACCGCCGCCGAGGCGGGGTATCGCTTCATTCTCTCCCACCGTTCGGGAGACACCGAGGATACTACCCTGGCCGACCTTGCCGTTGCGCTGAACGCGCCTTTCATTAAGACAGGGGCGCCCTGCCGCAGTGAGCGCGTGGCGAAGTACAATCGTCTGCTGCGCATCGAGTCCGCACTTTGCGGCAAGGGCGTGTATGGCAAGGAATAACGTTATGTGAGAATAAAGGGAAGGGACCGTCGCGCTGCGGCGGGTCCTTCCTTTTTCTTTCCGCTGGAAGGATTCAGGGCGGAAACTTGACAAGTGCACGGTTTTTTGATATAATAAAACAGATAGTCTTTATCGGAGGTGAGGCGGATGCGGGAGTATTTCCCCGAGATGATCGGCAATGACGGGCTGTGCGCTCGCATCGGGCAGGAAATTGCCCACCACCGCCTCTCCCATGCCTATCTTTTGGTGGGTCCACCGGGCAGCGGGAAGCATACCCTTGCCCGGCAGATCGCCGCGGCACTGGCCTGCGAGTCCGAGGACGGTGCCTTGCCCTGCGGAAAGTGTGCTCCCTGCCGAGCCATTTTGGCCGATCAGGATCCCGATGTGATCACGGTCAGCCGTGGAGAGCGGGTAACGCTGGGGGTCGAGCAGCTGCGCGAAATGCTGTCCGATCTCTATGTTGCGCCCAACTGGCACGAGGATAAAGTCTATCTGATTGAAGATGCCGAGACCATGACTTCCCAGGCACAGAACACTCTGCTCAAAGCCCTGGAGGAGCCCCCGCGTCATGTGCGCTTTCTTTTGCTGACGGCGGATGAGGGGGCTATGCTGGAGACGATCCGAAGCCGTGCGCCTGTCCTGCGTATGGGGTATATTGCTCCCGAAGAAATGAAAGCATATCTGATGCGCTGTGACCGCCGAGGAGCGGCTCTGGCCGAGGAAAACCCGGAGGAGTTTGCTTCCATTGCCCTGGCGGCAGACGGATGCATCGGCGTGGCGAAAATCCTGCTGGATGCAAGACGGCGAAAGCCAATCATGCAGAAGCGGGCCGCGGCGGAGGAATTCCTCTCTCTGTGTGTGTCGCGGCATACGGCGCATGAGGTGCTGACCGTCCTTGAAGGGTTTCCCAAGAAACGGGAAGAAACCGTGGAGCTGTTGGAGCTGATCTCACTTGGGGTTCGGGATCTCTTGGCCCGCAAGCGAGCCGGCGATGCGCGGTTTTGCTTTTTTGCCGATGCAGAAAAGCTTGAGCAGATGACGGGGCAGATCTCCATGTCGGCACTGTTTCGTTTGGCGGATGCCTTGGCCGAGGCGATCGCCGCCCTGGAGCGAAACGCCAACCAGCGGCTCACCCTGCTGACATTGTCCCAGACCATTGGACTTTTTTGCGTGTGAAGCCTTGTGTGCGCATATCCATCCGAATTCGAAAGAATGTGAATGAGGTAAAATAGATGAGTGAAGAAATGAAGAAAAATCAAGCTCCCGCAGAGGGCGGTGCGTCTGAGGGTGCCGGACGGGAGCATAAAGGTGATCGACGCCGCGGAAGCCGCGGCGGACGTTCCCGCGGTCGCGGCGGTCAGCACCGTGGAGGCCGTGACAATCGCGAAAATAAGCCTGAAGCCGCACAGAATGAGCCCGAGAAGGCACCGGAGAAGGCCAAAGAGGAAGAAGCTCCCCGTGGAAATTCCGGGGGCGGAAGCCGATCCGGGCGTGGCAGGGGGGATCACCACCGTCGAGGTGGACGTTCCCGCAGCCGCGACCATCGCCGTTCTGCGCCTGAGGCGGAGGTGATCGAAACACCCATTCCCGCAGAAGAGCCGGTGGTACTTCCTGCTGAGCCTGAGGAGGAGATTGTCATTCCCGAGGAACTGATGGAATCCGAGCCTGCTCTGGTTCAAGCACCTGAAAACCCGGTTGAGGTGATTGGTGTACGGTTCAAGGCGGCAGGGAAGGTGTATTATTTTGCCCCCGGCGAGCTGAAGCTGCAGAAAAACAGCTGTGTCATTGTAGAAACAGCCCGGGGGACGGAGTTCGGTGAGGTGGCATTGGGCAACAAAATTGTGGATATGAGTCAGATTGTGCCCCCCCTTCGCCCTGTGCTCCGTGCCGCTACCGAGGCGGACATTGCCCGCAACGCTGAGAATAAGCAGAAGGAAAAAGAAGCTTTCCGTATCTGCTTAGAGAAGATTGCCGAACATGGGCTGGATATGAAGCTGGTGGATGTGGAGTATACCTTCGACCGCAATAAGCTTTTGTTTTACTTCACCTCCGAGGGCCGCGTGGACTTCCGCGAGCTGGTGAAGAACCTGGCATCGGTCTTCCGTACCCGCATTGAACTGCGGCAGATCGGTATCCGCGACGAGGCAAAGCTTATGGGCGGCTTGGGTATCTGCGGACGCCCTCTGTGCTGTTCCAGCTTCCTCTCCGATTTCGTGCAGGTTTCCATCAAGATGGCCAAGGAGCAGAATCTCTCCCTCAATTCTTCCAAGATCTCGGGCGTTTGCGGCCGTCTGATGTGCTGCCTGCGCTATGAAAGCGATACCTATGCCGCCGAGCTTCGCCGCTCCCCTGCGGTGGATGCCCTGGTACGCACTCCCGACGGTACCGGCGTGGTGACCGAGGTCAATCCCCTGGCGGGGACTGTGAAGGTGCGTTTCCCTGAGAATACGCCGCCGCCCAAGACCTTCTCCCGTGACGATGTGAAGGTCATCGGCCGTGCCGGCAAGGGCGGCAGACCCGACGAATATATCGAGGGTGAGCAGGCATGAGACGTGTCTTCTTTGTGGCAGGAATTGTGGTGATTCTGCTTGGGATTATCGGTTTTCTTGCCTTGCTTTGGCAGCCGGTGACTGCTCTTTGCGTGGGGTTGTCCCTTGTGCTGTCGGGGGCACTGATGCTGACGGTCAGCGATCTGCTTGGCCGTGTTGCTTATCTGGAGGAGCAGCTGCAGGTATACTCGCCTGCCGAAAATGATCCCGATCTGCCCCAGCGGCGTTGCGCAAACTGCGGGAAAAGCTATGATTTTGACTATCCCGCTTGTCCCCATTGCGGAAAAAGGGAGAGCTGACAAAAATTTTTCGATAATTTTTGCAAAAAAGGTTTGCATTTTCTCCGAAAGCATGATACAATATAGGGGAAATAATTTATGGAGGTGTTTGACCATGGCATATAAGATTTCTGACGATTGCATCGCTTGCGGCGCTTGCGCTGATGCTTGCCCCGTAAATGCAATTTCTGAGAAGGACGGCAAGTATGTGATCAACGCTGACGAGTGCCTGGACTGCGGCGCTTGCGCTGATGCTTGTCCTGTTGATGCACCCAAGGCTGAATAAGGCCTTTGCGTGTACATACGACGCTGAGCGGAGCAAGATGAGGGAACCCCTCGGCTTGCTCCGCTTTATTTTGGAGGAAAAATGCTGCGTGAGGATGAACGCCTGGATACCGTCAATGAGGCGCTGAAGCTGATTCAGAAAAAGGACGGTCTGACCTATGGCACCGATGCCTTTCTGCTGTCGGCCTATCTCCCGTCTGCTCCCGGTGGGCGTGCGGTGGAGCTGGGATGCGGTACGGGAATTGTTTCCCTGCTTTGCGCCGCGAGAGGACAGTATGCACAGATCAATGCTGTGGAGGTGCAGGCCGATTTTGCCGAACTTGCCGCCCGCAATGCCGAGCTCAACGGGCTGTCGGAAAAGGTGACCGTGCACTGCGCCGATCTGCGGGATCTACGGGCCGCCGACTTTGGCGGCGAGGTGGATGCTGTGCTGGCCAATCCCCCCTACATGCGGGCTGACACCGGCAAGCTGAACCGAAACGATGCCAAAGCCATCGCTCGTCACGAGTTGTTTGGCGGTATCGGGGACTTCTGCGCCGCAGCGGGGCGGCTTCTGCGCTGGGGAGGACGGTTCGGATGTGTGTGGCGTCCTGACCGTCTCATTGATCTGCTTGCCGCCATGCGGAAGCACGGACTTGAGCCCAAGCGGATGACCGCTGTGCACGGGGATGCATCGGCACCTGCCTCCATGGTGCTGGTGGAGGCCCGTCGGGGCGGTGCGCCGGGGCTGATCTACACCCCACCTCTTCTGCTGTACCGCGATCCCCCGGCCGTCACCCCTCGGATGATGACCGAGCAGGCGGCGCGAATTTACGCAACGGGCAGCTTTTTGGAGAATTGATCCCACCTTGGCGGGGAAGGAGAATACAATGTACAAATACTTGCTGTTTGATCTGGACGGGACCCTGTTTGATACCAGCTGCGGGGTGCTGCGCTCGGTGCAGTATGCCCTGGGGAAGATGGAGCTGCCCGTGCCGGAGACCGAAGCACTGCGCTGCTTCATTGGCCCTCCCCTGGTGGAGATCTTCGCGGAATTTTGCGGATTTTCCCTGGAGGAGGCCAAGCGCGCTACTGCTATCTACCGTGAACGATATTCGGTTCAGGGGGTGAAGGAGGCCGAGCCCTATACCGGCATTCCCGAACTGTTGGCCGAACTGGAGGCGGCGGGGGTGACCATGGCGGTTGCCACCGGCAAGCCCGCCCCCTATTCTCCCGAAATCTTAGAGAGCCACGGCCTGCTCCGCTATTTCAAGACAATTTCCACCCCGGAGATGGATGGGCGGCACAGCGATAAAAAAGAACTGATCACCATTGCTCTTGAGACGATGGGGGTGACGCCGGAAGAATACGGACAGGTGGCCATGATCGGCGACCGTCACTTCGATATCATTGGTGCCCACGAGGTGGGGGTCACCGCCATTGGCGTCAACTACGGCTTCGCTCCGGCGGGAGAACTGGAGTCGGTGGGGGCTGATATCATTGCCGACACCGTGGCCGACCTGCGAAGAATTTTGCTGGGAGGGAAAGCATGAGCATCAAACGAAACGGAGAGCCGGAAGAGAAGAACCGGGTAGAAGGGGGAACCCTCTATCTGGTGGCCACACCCATCGGCAACTTGGCCGATCTGAGCGAGCGGGCGATTAAGGTCTTGGGCGAGGTTGATTTCATCGCCGCCGAGGATACCCGCAATTCCATGCGCCTTCTGACCCACCTAGGGATCAGCAAGCCCATGATCTCCTATTTCGAGCATAATAAGCGGGAGCGGGGCCCTGTGATCGCCGACCGTTTGGCGGCGGGGGAGTCCTGCGCCCTGATCACCGATGCAGGCACTCCTGCCATCAGTGACCCCGGGGAAGATTTGGTTGCTCTATGCGCCCAGCGGGGAATCCCCGTGACCCACATTCCCGGTGCCTGCGCGGCCATTGTAGCCCTCACTCTGTCGGGGCTGCCCACGGGACGCTTCGTCTTCGACGGCTTCCTGCCGGTGGCAAAGGCTGAGCGGCGCGAGCGGCTGGCAGAACTGGCGGGGGAAACCCGGACGGTGATCCTGCACGAAGCGCCTCACAAGCTTCGCGCAACCCTGGACGACCTGGTGGAAGCACTGGGGGACCGCCCCATTGCCCTTTGCCGGGAGCTGACCAAGCGAAATGAGGAGATCATGCGCACTACCCTCTCCGGGGCGGTGGAATATTACCGCACCCATGACCCAAGGGGAGAATATGTGCTGGTGTTGGCAGGGGGAGAGAAGCGATCTGCCGCTGCAGATGAGGCATTTTGGCAGGAGATGACCCCCGAAGCCCACGTGGCTTACTACGAAGCGCAAGGCGCCAGCCGCATGGATGCCATGAAGAAGGCCGCCCGCGACCGCGGCATGAGCAAAAGCGCCCTGTACAGCCTGCTTCTTCAGGGGAAAGAGCAGGGGCAAGGCTGACCCGAGCAAATTTGATTTGACCGAGGACAAAATATGCTGAATTTTTCCAGTGATTATACCAACGGTGCGCATCCGGATGTACTGCAGCGTTTGGTGGAGACCAACGGTGAGATCCTGACCACCTACGGCAGTGATCGCTATACCGAGGCGGCAAAGACGAAGATCCGGGCGGCCTGCAGCTGTCCTGACGCCGACATATATTTTCTGGCCGGGGGCACGCAGACCAATCTGACGGTGATCTCCGGGATGCTGGGGCTGTGCGCTGGGGTGATTGCCGCTGACACAGGGCATATTGCCCTCCATGAAGCGGGGGCCATCGAGTACACCGGGCATAAGGTGATGACCGTTCCTCAACACGAGGGAAAGATCACCGCCGAAGCCCTGTCCGCCTGCCTTGCGGCCTTTGATGCCGATGAAAACCGCACCCATATGCCCTATCCCGGGATGGTGTATATCTCCCATCCCACCGAGTACGGCACCCTGTATTCTTTGGCTGAGCTGGAGGCTCTGTCCGCCATCTGCCGCGCCCGGGAGATCCCGCTTTTTCTTGACGGTGCGCGGCTGGGCTACGGTCTTGCCTCCCGCCGTACCGATGTGACCATGGCCGATATTGCCCGCCTCTGCGACGTGTTCTACATCGGTGGAACCAAAGTAGGGGCCCTCTGCGGCGAGGCGGTGGTCTTTCCCCGGGGGAATGCCCCCCGTCACTTCTTTACCATGGTCAAGCAGCACGGCGCACTTTTGGCCAAGGGACGGCTGGTTGGCGTGCAGTTTGACGCCCTGTTTACCGACGGACTCTATCTGACCATCAGCCGCCACGCCATTGACCTGGCCGAGGAGCTGAAGGTCATTCTGCGGGAGAAGGGATACCGCTTCTTCATGGAAACCGATACCAACCAGCAGTTCGTGATCCTTCAGAACGGACAGTATGCCGCTCTGTCGGAGAAGGTGGCCCTCAGCTATTGGGAGGCCTATGATGAACACCATACGGTGGTGCGTTTTGCCACCAGCTGGTCCACCACGGAGGAAGATTTGGCTGCCCTTCGGGAAATTCTGTAAATTTTGCTGTATAAAGCACCTCCATGCGGGTAAAACTACCTGCACGGAGGTGTTAAACTATGACCACAAAAGAATTGTTGTACGTCGAAGATGCCCTGGGCCACGCGCAGTATGTGATGACCCAATGCAACCAAACCGCATCCCAGCTGCAGGACAGCGAACTGAAAAACCTTGTCCAGCAGATGGCGGACAAGCAGAAGATGCTCTTTACGAGCTTCTATGGCTTGCTGTGAGGGGGTGAATCACATGGATGACAAGCAGCTGATGGAAAATCTTCTCCTGCTGGAGAAGGGAGCCTGTGATCTGTTCATGCACGGTGCCATTGAGTCCTCCACTTCTACGGTGAATGCGGCCTTTGACCGCGCCCTCACCGAGTCGCTGGCTCTGCAGGATCAGATTTACACCAAGATGGCGGCGCGAGGCTGGTACGCTCAGGACACCGCCGAGCAGACCAAGCTCAACCAGGTCAAGCAGAAGTATTCGGCACAGCAGGCGTAAAAAACAGGACCCGAGGGGAATTTTTCCCTCGGGTCCTGTTTTGCTTGATATTATTCGCCGTAGTTGAAGTCTTTGATCCAGCGGACGGCAAGATCGATCCAATCCTGCAGATGTGGGTTGTTATGATCGGGTTTGCCGTTGGCGGTCTCTTCGTTGGCACGGGCAAGACCGTGGGGGCCTTCGGGGTAAATGTGGAGCTCAAAGGGAATCCCCGCCGCCGTCATGGCCTCAGCCATGAGCAGAGAGTTTTGTACAGGCACAGTTTCGTCGGTGAAGGTATGCCAGATGAAGGCGGGGCAGGTATGGGGGCCCACCTGCTTTTCCAGCGAAAAAGCATCCAGCTCGGGCTCGGTTCCGTCGGTGGCTCTGCCCAGAAGATGGTTGAAGGACCCGCGGTGAGCCATGGCACCGGCGGAGATGACGGGATAGGAGAGGATCATGCCCGTGGGGCGGTTGATGCCTTCGGGGGCATCCCCCAGATAGGGCTTCAGCAGGGGCAGATTCCATTGTGTTCCCGCCCAGCCGGCCAGATGTCCCCCGGCCGAGAAGCCGCAGGTGTAGACATAGCGGGGATCAATGTGGTAGTATTCTGCGTGCTCGCGGATATGCTTGATGGCAAGGGATGCCTGAATCAGGGGAGCATAATCCCGGGCGCCTTCTCCCACGGTGTAGCGGAGAATAAAGACGTTCAGGCCGGCGCCGAGAAAGTACTCGGCAATGGGTTCAGCCTCTCTGGCCGAGAGAAAGCGGTAGCCGCCGCCGGGACAGATCACCACTGCGCGGCGCAGAGGCGTATGGCAGTCCCCTGTGGCAGTGAAGGCATAGGCGGTAAGCGTCGCAGGGGTGGGGGAGAGGGTAATGGTTTCGTAGATCATGGCGGTGTTCCTTTCGTGGAATGGATGGTTTCATTGTACCATGATTTTGTCCCATGGTCAAGCCCCGGAGAAAAATAAAGATGGCAGGTCAAGCGACCTGCCATTTACTTTATATGCTCGTCTCTCAAGCGCGGGTGATCTTACCCGAGCGCAGACAACGGGAACAAACAGCGACGGTTTTCGGAGTGCCGTCTACCAGAGCCTTAACCTTGCGGATATTGGGCTTCCACATTCTGTTCGTCTTTCTATGCGAGTGAGACACGTTCTGACCGAACACAACGCCCTTACCGCAAATGCTGCATTTTGCCATCTTGACACCTCCTCAATTTGATCGTTCATAGACCGATTAAGCAACAGTATAGATTATAGCATAATCTCTCCCAAATTGCAAGAGATTTTCAAAAAAAAACTTGAAGTTTTTTGCGGAAAATTTGTATTTGTATCCACTCAGCGGAAATATTCCAGGGCGGTGGTCAACCGGGTCGGGGTGGGCGGGGAAACAAGTCCCAGCACACCGCCGTCGGCGGTGGTCAGTGCGGTAACGGCGGGACAGCCGTCGGGGGTGCCTGCGGCGTGAGCGGCGATGCAGCCGAGTTCGGCCAGCTGGTGCCTCTGTGCTGCGGAGAAAACGGGACAGCGCGGATCACGGTCAAGGATTACGGTTTCATCCGGCATGGCAGGGAAAGGAGCGGTCCAGGGAGATTTTGCAGGCAGATGATGGGAGCAAAGCATCCTCTGTCCCAGGAGAGGTGCCGTGGCCACCGGTTTGCCTTCGGGGGAAAAGATTCCATGGGCCAGACAAGCGGAGAAGGCTCCGCCCCAGACACAGACAAGCCCGTCTGCGGCGCGGAAGGCAGAGAGCGCCTGGGCGAAGCGGGGATGTGCCAGAAGCGCGCGCATCACGGCTTCACTGCAACCGAGAAGCAGAATGTGTCCTTTTTCCATGCTGTCTGCGATGGCGGTGATGCTTTGTTTCGCCGCATCTGCGGTATCAGCACGGAAGGGCAGGTACAGAGGTTCTCCTCCCATTTTTGCCACGGCTTGTGCCAGATGCACTGCAGCGTCGGTACAAGCGGGAATAATTACCCGGGGCCGAGGCGCATGGCGGCAGGAGGTGCGGGGCAGCGACGGAGCGATCTCGTAGTCGGGCGGCGGAACGGGCAGGTCCCCCCGCATGGCCGGGAGAGCCTGCGCCAAAGGCAGGACGGCATCTCCGGCTATCACCGCATTTTCACCGAGGGGGCATAATTCGGCAAAGGGAATCCATTGTATCCCTTCCGTAGGTGTCGGCGGCGCGTCCGAGGCGAAGAGCATCCCTCCGGACAGCGGTGTTTGCAAGATATCCGGGGATGCATCGGTGCGCAGGGAACAGTCCGCATAGAGGGCGGCACGGAGTGCTGCTGCAAGAGGAGAAATCTGCTCGGTGGGAATGAGGAATCCGCCTGCTGCGGCGTGACGCTGTGCAGCAGCCAGAACGGCTCGCTGGCCGTTGAGATGAGGAGCGACAGAGCATGGCACGGCCAGCCAAAGGTGTCGGGCTGGAGTTCGGGCAGAACGGGGAGCCGGGGCAGGCGCAGATGCGCTCAGACGGATAGAGAGGACGTCTCCCGCCGCAAATTCGGCGGGCTCGCTGTGAATACCCAGCTCCACCTGAACCGTGTGCAGGGCAAGGAGCGCCGCAATGACACGGCCTGCCGCGGTGGGATTTTCTCCAATCGGCGGTGTTTCTACGGTGACAGCCAGGGTGATTTTCTCGGGTGATGCCCCTTGTGCGGTCAGACGGAAAATCAAGGCCAGAGCGGCGTTTTGAACGCTGCTGAAGACGCCTCCGGCGGGGGTACAGGCCAAAGCCGCAAGGACACGCTCTTTGCAGTATACAGCGGATGTGGGGGATTGGGCCAGCACGGGAGCGGTGCGGGGATCAAAACCGTCCATCCCCTGCGCGGTGGGTGTTTGCAGGTCATGGGTGAGGGCGGCAAGGGGATGCACCTGAGCGGCAGGCTCTGCAGTATAGGGCGCGCTGACCGATGCCGTGATAGCGGGACGGGGCGCGAGCATAGCCGCAGGGAAGCGCAGGCGATTGTTGGCGGTACGGAAGAACGGTGCTTTCTCCACCGCGGCGATCAGACGGAAGCGCAGACCGGCGTTCCGCAGGGCATCGGGAATGGCTCGCCCGCCTCGGGGATCGCAGAGCAGAAGCACACCGGGGGCCTCATTTTGCAGAAGCTTGGTCGGTGGGACGTCCTCGGAAACGGAGAGACAAAGGCCAAGGCCGGAACTGCCCAGCAATCGGCCCAGGGCGGGGATCAGCCCCATGGACGGCACGGGAAGACTGCGGCGGATCAGGGAGGCGGCGGGGGAGTGGAAGAGGGCTTCGAGAGCTTGGGTATTATTTTGCGGGGCCTCTACCCAAAGAAGACGGTCCTCGGGGGTCGGGAGGGAACAGGCAATGGGGGTACCGCTATAAAGGGCGGTGTTCTCGCTTCTGCGGTCGGTAAAACCGAGGACGGGAGAAGTCCCCAACGCCGCCATCTGCCAGGCGGCATCCCGGGGATTTGCGAGAAGAGTATGCCTTGGGACGGGAGTATGGCCGCTGTGGGCGGCAAGATAGTGTGCGGCGAGGTTGGCCAGTTCCCCAAGGGTGGCGGGAGCGTTGGCCTCGGGGGAGAGGGCACGCCGCTTCTCCATGAGGTCGGCATAGGCAGCGTGACAGCGGGGATCGTCGGTGGTGAAGGTGATGGGGGCGCAGACGGCGGCATCGGCACTCGCTCCGCGATAGGCGGCATCCAGGATGAGCAGCTCCTCCGGCGTGGGGTCCCGATGCTCGGCGGCACGGTAGTAGTCAGCGATGATCAGAAGACAATTCTCCGGCAGGGCAAGCCCGAGCGCTTTCCCCCGGGCGATGAGTTCATCCGGCGGGAGTTGGGTGAACCCCTCTCCCGCATCGACCGGGAGTTCACGCGGCAAAGTGGCGGCAAGGCGGTCTCGCACTTGGCGGTATTGTACCTCATCGGCCCCCCGCAGGATCAGCAGGGGGCGGCATTGCACCGCTGCGTCCACGCCTGCCGCTGCCAAAAGCAGTCGCGCATCCCCATGAGGAAAAGCGGCTAAGGGGATACAGCAGGTGTCCTCGGTCAAGTTGAGCGAGGGTATGGGTTTGCCGCAGCAATTCCCCAAGACCTCAGCAATGGCAGAAGCGGGATAGACCGCATCAACCTGCAATTCCAGGATCAGCTGTACCTGACAGGCGGAGGAAAGCGAGGGGAGCTTGTGCAGACATTCTCTCACCGGATCATGAGGGAAGGGGAGAAAATAAAGACAGGATCGCATGGATGGCATCCTTTCGTGGAGAATTTTCAGCGATTGGGACAGGGAAGGAGGTCAGCGGACAGCCGCTCGCCGTCATGACCGGTGGGGAGAACGATTCGCTCAGTTCCCCGCAGATCAATATCGGGGGAGATAACCTCCACCTCGTAAAATGTGGGGGTGTGTCCGCGGAAGCGGTTGCCGTGGCGGGTCTCAAAGAGGACGGGTACAGGCTCTGCGGCGGCAACGACATCATCCAGCAGAACGGCATGAAGCTCTGCCTGCGCGGCGATCAGTTCGGCCGAACGACGGCGCTTCACCGCCTCGTCAATCTGTCCGTCCATCTCGGCTGCTTCGGTGCCGGGACGGCGGGAATAGGCGAAAATATGAGCATCAAGGAAACGGGCACGGCGCAGGAAATCTGCGCTTTCCCGGAAATCCTCCTCGGTCTCCCCTGGGAAGCCCACGATCACATCGGCGGTGAGCCCCAGCCGGGGAAAAGCGGCGCGGAGACGCTCCACTGCGGCGTAGGCCATCTCAGCGGAGTAACGGCGGCGCATCAGGCGCAGGACGTGATCGGCTCCGCTCTGCAGGGAAAGATGAAAGTGGGGGGCGAGGGTGGGCAGAGCCGCAATCTTCTCCACAAAGTCGGGGCGGATCAGGGCGGGGTCAAGAGAGCCCAGGCGAATGCGGCCGATTCCGCTTTCTCTGTCCAGATCCCGTAGGAGTTCAGCCAGACCGTAGTCCCCAAGATCCCGCCCGTAGGCAGAGGTCTCGATGCCGGTGAGCACCACCTCGCGGCACCCGCCTTCGGCCAGGGCGCGCACCTGGGCCAGCACATCAGCGGGGGCCTTGGAGCAGATTTTTCCCCTTGCCCGAGGAATGATGCAATAGGCACATCGACTCTCACACCCATCCTCAATCTTGACATAGGCGCGGGTACGGTCAAAGCGGGTGATGTGCATAGGCTCAAAGGGGGCATCCTCCAGTGAGGGAACGGCCAGTACGGGGGCAGGGTTCTTCTGTCCCCGGGCAAGCAGTTCCCGTGCCGCGGCAATGACCGACATCTTGTTTCGGCTGCCGCAGATGTAGTCCACCCCGGGGATGGCGGCAATCTGTGCCGCATCCACCTGGGCCAGACACCCGGTGACCAGGACAAAGGCATCGGGGTTGTGGCCAAGAGCCCGGCGAATGAACTGGCGTGCCTTCCGGTCGCTCTCGGCAGTAACGGTGCAGGTGTTGATGACGTAGAGGGTGCAGGCCTCATCAGGGGGACGAAGGGTGATCCCCTCTGCCGCCAGCCCCTCGGCGATGGCCTCGCTTTCGTATTGATTGACCTTGCAGCCCAAGGTGTAGATTCCTGCGGTGACGGACATGGTGACTCCTTTGCGCATTTCATCGTTTTCTTATATTTTATCAGCAAATGGGGAAAAAATAAAGAGAAAAATGTGAATTCCTCGCCGTTTTTTGTGAAATCCTCTTGAAAAAACGGGGACGATGCAGTATAATAACAGTAAGAAGTCAAATTTGATCACCGAGAGGAGATACTTCCATGAGCGAACTTCATGTCATCGATCATCCGCTGATTACCCATAAGCTGTCGATCATGCGCAGCAAGCGCACCGGATCGAAGGATTTCCGCGAACTGCTCAATGAAATTGCCATGCTGATGGGCTACGAGCTGACCCGTGACCTTCCCCTGGAGGAGGTTACCATTGAAACGCCCCTGACCAAAATGAAGGCAAAAATGATCGCGGGCAAGAAGTTGGCCATCATCCCTATTCTCCGTGCGGGCCTGGGCATGGTGGACGGACTTCTTAGCCTGATTCCTGTGGCTAAGGTTGGTCATATTGGCCTTTACCGTGATCCCGATACCCATCAGCCTGTGGAGTATTACTGCAAGCTTCCCTTTGACATTGAGGAGCGCATCTGTATTTTGGTGGATCCCATGCTGGCCACCGGCGGTTCCTCCAGCGACGCCCTGCGGATGCTGAAGGAAAAGGGTTGCCGTAATATTCGCCTGATGTGTCTGGTGGCCGCTCCCGAGGGCGTTGCCAAGGTCATGGCAGATCACCCCGATGTGGATATCTACACCGCCAGTCTGGACGAGTGTCTCAACGACCACGCCTATATCGTTCCCGGCCTGGGCGATGCGGGCGACCGTATCTTCGGAACCAAATAAATCGCTGCAGGACAGCTGTGGAGCGGCATTTGCCAGCAGGCAGATGCCGCTCCCGTGTCGCTTGCGGCAAAAGGAGAAATTTTATGCGAGAACTGGTCATCGGCAAGAACGACGCAGGACAGCGGCTGGATAAGTTTCTAGCCAAGGCCCTGCGGGGACTTCCCCAGTCGCTGATGTATAAATATATCCGCACCAAGAAAATCAAGCGCAACCGCGCCCGCACCGCGCCGAACGAGATCCTTTGCGCGGGGGACACCCTGCAGCTCTTCATCCGGGATGAGTTTTTCGGGATGCCCGAGGAGGACACGGAGGCGCTCGACCGCATCAAGCCCAAGCTGGAAATTTGCTATGAGGATGAGAACATCCTGGTGCTCAACAAGCGTCCCGGCGTGCTGGTACATCAGGATGACGAGGGGGGAGAGAACACCCTCATTCTGCACATCCAGGCCTACCTCCATCAAAAAGGGGAATATGATCCCGCCGCCGAGCAGTCCTTTGCCCCCGCTCTCTGCAACCGCATCGACCGCAATACGGGCGGGTTGGTGCTGGCCGCGAAAAATGCCGAGGCTCTGCGGATTATGAACGAAAAAATCCGCTGCGGAGAGATTGACAAGTTCTATCTCTGTGCGGTGCACGGCCGTCCCAAGAAGCCCGAGGCAACTTTGCACGGCTGGCTCATCAAGGACAGCGCCGCCAATACGGTCAGCGTTACCGATGAGCGCCGCCGGGGGGCAAAGGAGATCATCACCCGCTATGTCACCCTGGCTGCCCGGGACGATGCTTCGTTGCTGGAGGTGGAGCTGATCACCGGACGCACCCATCAGATCCGCGCCCACCTTGCCCACATCGGCCATCCCCTGCTGGGGGATGGCAAATACGGGGTAAACCGTGAGGATAAGCGGAAAGGGTATAAGTACCAGGCTCTTTACGCGTACCGTCTCCGCTTTGCTTTCTCGGCGGAGGATGGACCACTGTCCTATCTCCGGGGCCGTGAAGTAGGACTTTCCCCCGACAAGATCTGGTTTGTGCGCGATTTCTCATGATGTGGATGAAAAATGCCGTTCGCCGGTGCCCGGCGCTGCTGTTGCTTTTGAGTGCTGTTACGACGGGGGCAGTGCTGATATGGCCCATCCTTGCGCCCCTGGAGTGGGTGTCCCTTGTGCCCATGGGGGCGGTGCTCCTGCGGCTGATCTCGGCTGAAGGGAAGAACGGGAAGCCCGTCTCCTTGCGTCGGATGTATGCCTGGGGATTTTTGTATTGCTTTGTTTTTCAGGCCATCGTCTACCACTGGTTTTTCTATCTATATCCCCTGGAATTTACCGGGATGCCCACCGCCGCCGCGGCGGCGGTGGTGGCGGTGGCTTGCTTCGGGCTGGCGCTGCTCCACGGGGGAATTTTTGCGGCGGCATTCCCTCTGATCGGGCTGGTATGCCGTTCGCCGATCTGCCGCCGTCTGCCCGCTCTGCGCATTCCCTTGATTGCCGCCGTTTGGTGCATTTTCGAGTGGATGCAGACCCAAACCTGGATTGGCGTTCCCTGGGGACGGCTGGCCCTGGGACAGGTGCGTTGGCTTCCCGTGATCCAGACGGTTTCCCTCTTGGGGAGTTATCTGATCACCTTTCTGCTGCTGACGGTGAATCTGCTTATTGCCGCGGCTTTGCTGGAACCTGCTGCCGCCGGTCGACGGTTGACCGCCGCCCTTTTGGTATTCGGCGTCAACTTCGCGGTGGGAAGCGGCCTTTTCCTTTTGGACGAAGCGGCAGCGGAGGATCGGGACACAATCACCGTTTCGGCTGCGCAGGGGAACATTTCTACCTCGGTGAAATGGAGCGGGGAAGCCATGGCTGAGACCCTGCAGGCCTATGTGGTCCTCACCCGAGAGGCCGCCGCACAGGGGGCTGAGCTGGTGGTGTGGCCCGAAAGCACCATTCCTTACACTTTGCATAAGTATCCGTGGATGGTGGAATATATCGAAGCCCTGGCCGCCGAGAACGGCGTTACTTTGCTGGTAGGCTGCTTTACCGCTTCCCCTGAGGGAATGATGAATTCGGTTGTCACCGTCACCCCCGATGGGGGCGTGGACGGTACCGTTTATTCCAAGCGGCACCTGGTGCCTTTTGGGGAGTACCTGCCCATGGCCGACCTTGTCCGTGCGGTCTGTCCGCCTTTGGCGCAGCTGCAGATGGCGGAGGGGGGCGACCTTGCGGCGGGAAAGGAGGCCGCGGTGCATTCTGCCGCCGGCGTGAAGGTGGGATCGCTGATCTGCTTTGACTCCATCTATGAGATGCTGTCGCTGGACAGCGTGCGGCAGGGGGCAGAGGTACTGGCTGTCTCCACCAATGACTACTGGTTTTCCGATTCTGCTGCCCTCCGTCAGCACCACGGCCAGGCAGTCCTGCGTGCGGTAGAAACCCGACGCAGTGTGATTCGTGCCGCCAATACGGGGATTTCCGCGGTGATCACCCCCCGGGGAACGGTGTTGGGCGACCTGGAGCCCCTTACTCAAGGGCAAATTACGGCTGAAGTGGAGTGCAATTCCCGCCTTACCCTTTACACACAGGTGGGGAACCTGCTGATTTGGCTCTGTATGGCCGGGACAGCGGTGTGTTTGGGAAGTTATCTCGTCCCGCAGTTTTGGAGACGGAACCGGAAAGGGATTGACACCGACTCTCCCGCATGATATAATATATCTATTGTCTTTTGCACAAAGGAGAATGCAAAATGGTTATTTTGGCTGTGCTTTTGGCCGTTGCAATTACCTATTTCGTTTGGATCAGGCGGCCCGAACAGCGGTTGATCAAGCTGCTGTTTGCCGAGATGAAGCTTTCCGCCGCCATTGTCAAGCCTGGTGAGACCTTTGATCTGGAGGTGACGGTGCTCAATGACAAGGTGACGGCGGTGCCGATTCTTCGCGTGGATATCAATCTGCCCGATGAACTTGCCTTTGTGGATGGCGATGACACGCTGCCTCGCCACCGCACTCATATGTGTACCCTTGACGGCAAGGAAACCATTACCTTTACCCATAAAGTGATGGCGATGCGGGAGGGAAAGGTGACCATCGAGTCCCCCGAGCTGATCGTGTACAGCCTGACGGGATCCGTGGTGGACAACAACTCCGGCGAGCGGGGAAGAACCGCCGCCCGCCTGCGTATCCGCACCGTAGAGGAAGGGGAGTGAGAAAACGATGGAAAATAAACGCTATCATCTGATTCATCTGGCCGCTTCCTTTGTGGCACCGCTGGCTCTCCTGGTCAGCGTCAGCTACACCGTGATGTACCGCGCTGTGGGCCTGTGGGGACGTTATCTGACGCCCCTTGCCGCTGTTGTTTTCTTTACTGCGGGTTATTTTCTGATGATTCTGCAGGAGCGGCTCTTTAAGGTCAACTGCGTGGATCATGATATCGACGACGGCGTGGAAGATTCCGTTCGCCGCTATATCAAGAAGCGCTTTTTGCTCATTCCTGCGGCGATATCCCTGGTGCCGGGCATTATTTCCATGCCCCTGGTTGATCGTGAGATCCGTCACCTGGTGGAGACCGGGGAACTGGACTACTATTCCGACAACTTCATCGCCCCCTGGCTGATGCTTGCGGTGATCGTCATTTCCTGCGTTATGGGTGCGGCCTTCCGTCAGCAGCCCGGTAATATCACCGTGACTCACGGCGCGGTTTGGTTCTATGTCATCGTGCACGCTTCTCTTTACATTATCGATCTCTTTATGGAGATCCCATCCATTCTCCCCTGCCTGATGCTGGTGGTAACGGGAATCGTGGCGCTGTTTGAGCTGAATACCAGCTTCATTGAAGATATCACCCGCAAGTCGGGGGACCTGTCCGGGTATCCCCGTCTGCGGGAGACCAATTACCTGTACATCAAGGGCATCGTGCGGAACTTTATCCGCGTGTTCATTGTGCCCTTCCTGCTGTGCGCCGCGGCTGACCTGGTAATACAGTATCTGCTCAAGAACGTTTGGAATCAGCCCCTGTAAGGGGAAAAGAATTTGGGGGTGCCGTGCGTCCTGCACGACACCCCCGATCCGGCTTTGAAGGAGGTAAGTCTATGATCGAGCTGTCCCATCTGCACAAGACTTTCCGTGTGGCGCGGCGAAACGCGGGCATGGGGGAGGCGGTGCGGGCACTGTTTCACCGTGAATATACCGAGATCCACGCTCTGGATGACATTTCCTTTCGGATCGGTGACGGGGAGATGGTGGGCTACATCGGCCCAAACGGGGCGGGGAAGAGTAGCACCATCAAGGTGATGAGCGGCATTCTCACCCCCGACAGCGGCAGCTGCGTCATAGACGGCTGCGTCCCCTGGCGGGATCGACGCGCCCATGTGGCCAATATCGGCGTGGTCTTTGGCCAGCGTTCCCAGCTGTGGTGGGATGTGCCCGTGATCGATTCCTTTGATCTGATTCGGGATATCTACCGGGTGGAGGAGCATCAGTACCGCGCTGACCTGGATGAACTCTGCGACCTGCTGGAACTGGGGGAGATTCTGCGCACCCCCACCCGCCAACTCAGCCTTGGTCAGCGGATGCGCTGTGAGATTGCTGCATCTCTCATCCACCGCCCCCGCACTCTATTCCTGGACGAGCCTACCATCGGCCTGGATGCGGTGTCCAAACTTGCGGTGCGGGATTTTATTCGACGCATTAACCGGGAGCGGGGGACCACGGTGATCCTTACTACCCACGATATGCAGGACATCGAAGCCCTGACCGAGCGGATCATCCTTATCGGCCGGGGAAAGATCCTGCTTGACGGCGCGCTGGATGCCCTGAAGGCCAAGCATTCTGCCCTGCGCCGCATTGCGGTTTGCTTTGCGCCGGGGACGACCTCCCCCGCCGCACGGCCTCTGCCCCGGGGAATTGCCCTGCTTTCGGCCGACGAGGGACGGGCCGAGTTTGGGGTGGATACGGCCCTGCGTTCGGTGTCCTCGGCCATTGAGTGCCTGACCCGGGACATTGACGTGCGGGATCTGTCGGTGACGGGGCAGAGCACTGAGGAATTGGTGGTCTCCCTCTACGAGGAGTTCCGCATATGACACACGCCCCTCAACTTCGCCCTTATATCAGCTTTTTCCGCCTTCGGTTCCTTGGGGGAATGCAGTACCGGGTGGCGGCCCTGGCGGGAATCATGACCCAGTTTGCCTGGGGCGCCATGAATCTTCTGTTGTACACCGCCTTTTACGAGGCCGATCCTACCGCCTTTCCCATGGCGTTTGAGCAAATTAGTGTCTACGTTTGGTTCAATCAGGCCTTTCTGACCATGTTCATGCTGTGGTTTTTGGATGCCGACATCTTTGCTTCTATCCGGGATGGAAATGTGGCCTACGAACTGGTTCGCCCCCTGGACCTCTACCGGATGTGGTTTGTCAAAAACCTCGCTACCCGGACGGCCAGGGTGGTGCTTCGATGTCTGCCGATTCTGGTGGTGGCCGCCTTCCTCCCTGCACCCTACGGGCTGACACTTCCCGTTTCCTTCGGCGCATTCCTGCTCTTTCTCCTGACCATGGTGCTTGCTCTGGTGCTGGTGGTGGCCTGCTGTATGCTCATCTACATCGTGACCTTCTACACCATGAATCCCCTGGGGGTGCGGATCATCGCCACCTCCATGGGAGAATTTCTCTGCGGTGCGATTGTTCCCATCCCCTTTATGCCCGACGGCCTTCGCCGTGTGATCGAGCTCACCCCCTTCGGTGCCATGCAGAATCTGCCCTTCCGCATCTATTCGGGGCATCTGTCCGGGGGGGAGATGTGGCGGGGAATCCTTTTGCAGGTCTTTTGGATCGCGGCCCTGATCCTGATCGGCCGCTTGCTCATGGCCCACGCCCTGCGCCGCGTGGCCGTGCAGGGGGGGTGAGGGCATGAAGCTTTATCTGCGCTACCTTGCCATCCATTTCAAGAGTCAGATGCAGTACAAGACCTCCTTTTTCCTGACCTTGATCGGCCAGTTCCTCACCGCTTTTTCCACCTTCCTCGGGATATGGGTCATGTTTACCCGGTTCAATACCGTGAAGGGCTTTACCTATACCGAGGTTTCGCTGTGCTACGCCGTGGTGCTGATGGCCTTTTCCCTGGCCGAAACCTTCTTCCGCGGCTTTGACACCTTTCCCCGCATGATCGGCAACGGGGAATTTGACCGCATCCTGGTGCGCCCCCGTTCCCCCGTCTTTCAGGTGCTGGGATCGAAGATCGATTTCACCCGCCTGGGACGGCTGCTTCACGCGGCGGTGATCTTTGCCTGGGCCATCCCCCGCAGCGGGGTGAACTGGAATGCGGCCAATATTGCCACCCTCTGCGGCATGATTTTGGCGGGAAGTTTGGTGTTCGCGGGGCTGTTCCTGCTTTACGCGGGGATCTGTTTCTTCACCCTGGACGGCCTTGAGGTGATGAATATCTTCACTGACGGCAGCCGGGAATTTGGACGTTATCCCCTGTCGGTCTACGGGGATGCGGTGCTGCGCTTCCTCACCTTTGTGGTGCCCATCGCCCTTTTCCTCTATTATCCTTTCCTCACCCTGCTTGGGAAGAGTGACAGCCTTCTGTGGCGCATTTGCCCGCTGTTTGCTTTGCTGTTTCTTGTCCCATGTTACCTCGTATGGCGGGTTGGACTCCTGCACTACCGCTCTACGGGATCGTGAGAAAAAGCATCTGAGTCAGGCTATTTCTCCCTACGCAATGAATTATTGCTTGCCTTTACGCCGTGGCAATGCTATACTAATGGCGAGGTGATGAAGATGAGCGAAGTAGCCAACAGCATAAAAAAGCTCCGTCAAGAAAAACAACTGTCACAAGAACAACTGGCAGAAAAACTCCATGTAACACGCCAAGCAGTATCAAACTGGGAAAATGGGAAAACGCAGCCTGATGTCGATACGCTCACACAGTTAGCAAGTATTTTGGATGTTTCCGTTGAGCGCATTATCTACGGCAAGGGAAAGCCTCATTTCCATTTTGCGATTAAGATTGACCCTCAAAAGGGAGTGCAGGATTGTGTTAGCCTTGGCGCAATTTTAGCCGTAGTTATTTCCTATGTCAAATGGGGTTCTATCGGTTGGGCTATTCTCCATGGAATGTTAAACTGGGGCTATGTGCTGTACTACATCATACGGTATTGAACAATTTCAATTTGTCATTGAGAGCTTGCATGACTTTCGTTTATAAGAATAAAACAACAAAAAGCCCTTCGCTGAAGCGAAGGGCTTTTTCTGTGTCTGATTAGTCGCAGATATAGGGCAGCAGAGCGGTGTGACGTGCACGCTTGATCGCGGTGGTCAGCTCGCGCTGGTGCTTTGCGCAGGTTCCGGAGATGCGGCGGGGCAGAATCTTGCCGCGCTCGCTGATGAACTTGCGCAGTCTTGCGGAATCCTTGTAATCAATGTACTCGATCTTCTCGGCGCAGAAGGCGCAAACCTTCTTTCTTCTCTTGTTGGGGCGCACGGGACGCTGAGTGTTTTCGGTTCTATCCATGATACGTTACCTCCTGTTCAATTTTGGTTAAAACGGCAGATCATCGTCACCCGAAATTTCTTCGAACTTCGGGGTGTTGGCAGCGCCCGAGGAATAGGACGGAGCGCTGTAGGAATCAGGCGTATACTGGCCGGCCGGCGCACTGCCGTAGTTTCCGCCGCCCTCGCCCTTGGAATCGACAAAGTTGATCTCATCCGCCACGATCTCGGTCGTATAGCGCTTCTGACCCTGCTGGTCAGTCCAGCTGCGGGTCTGGATCGAGCCCACAACGCAGATGGAACTGCCCTTGCGGAAATAGCGCGATACAAACTCGGCCTGCTGGCGCCAAGCCACGATGTCAAGGAAGTCAGCCTGGGGCTGGCCCTGACCGTCATTAGTCTTGGACTGGAAGCGACGGTTGACCGCAATGCGGAAGGAGACAACCGGGACGCCGCTGGTGGTTTGCTTCAGCTCGGGATCGGCAACCATTCTGCCCCCGAGGATTACCTTGTTGAGATTAAAATTTGCCATGATTTACGCCTCCTGATTCAACTCGCGGGGGACTTAAGCCTCGGCGTCAGCGGTCTCGGCAGCAGCCTCAGCGGCAGCAGCCTCAGCAGCGGCAGCCTTTGCGGCAGCAGCGGCAGCAACCTTAGCCATGACCTTCTCATCCAGCTTCAGCGTCATCGTGCGCATGATGGCATCGTTGATCTTGAAGAGACGCTCGAGCTCAGCGGGGAACTCGGGAGCACTCTTGTAGGTCACGACGACATAATGGCCCTCGTTGATGTCGTTGATGGGATAAGCCAGACGGCGCTTGCCCCACTCGTTGATCTGATCAATGGTGCCGTTTTCAGCAATCAGGGCAGTGAACTTTTCCACTGTAGCCTTGACAGCCTCGTCACCGTTGGTCGGGTCGACGACGAACAGGGTTTCGTAAGTGTTGATAACCTTTTCCATGTTTTACACCTCCCTATGGACATAAGACCGCACACATGAAAGAATTTATGCGCGGTAAGGAGACAGGCATAAACAGCCTGTACCGAAACAATATTGTAGCACAGACACGATGTCTTGTCAAGTGCTATTGCAAATTTTCTTACATTTTATACTTCAGCCGCAGGTTGTCGGCGATCATGGCAATGAATTCGCTGTTGGTGGGCTTGCCGCGGTTGTTCTGGATGGTATAGCCGAAGTAAGAATTGAGGGTGTCGATGTCACCCCGATCCCAGGCCACCTCAATGGCGTGGCGGATGGCGCGCTCCACCCGGGAGGTGGTGGTGGCGTATTTTTTCGCCACCGAGGGGTAGAGCATTTTGGTCACCGAGTTGATGATGTCACTGTCCCGAAAGGCCAGCAGAATGGCGGTGCGCAGGTACTGGTAGCCCTTGATGTGTGCGGGCACGCCGATCTGGTGAATGATCTTGGTCACTTGTGTCTCGATGTCGGGGGTGCTGTCTTGGGGCTGTGGAGTGCGTTGAGGCAGGGAAGGTGCCTCACGGGTGAGGGCGGCAATGTGTTCCATGAGACTGCCGCTGTCGAAGGGCTTGAGCATACACAGGGCGGCACCGGCGGCAGATGCTTCCACAAAAACCGTCTGATTGGCCACCATGGACAGGATAATGAATTTTGGAGGACGGTCGGGGGTGAAATCGATGGCATGGCTGTTCCGCAGGACGCCGATGCCGTCCAGCTTGGACAGCCACACGTCCACAATGGCAACATCGGGATGAAAACGGCTCAGCTTGACCAGGGCTTCCTCCCCGTTGGCCGCTTCCTCGATATTGCGGTAGCCTGCGCGGAGAAGATCGGCGCGGAGCTCCTCCCGTGCCGCGGCGTTTTCATCTGCAATGAGAATTTTGGTGTTGAGTTCCATTTAACTGCTTCCTTTCTGTATTCGTAATCTCTGTATAACCGAATATGGTAAAATTTGACACAACCATATTTTACCATATCGTGCTCGACATTTCAAGAGATTACCAAAAATTTCCTGATGAAAAGTTGCATGAAAAAAGCGCCGCAAATTTGGTATATTTTGCCAAATTCGCGGCGCGATGGAAAATTTAAGGTTAAAAATTGGGCTGATCAGCGGGGCCGGTGGCGTGATGCTGGCAGGGATGCTCGAAAAAGTGGGTCAGATCCACACCCCAGCGTCCGTCTTCCTCCTGGGAGAAACCGATGGCGCGAATCAATCGCTCCTCGGCCTCGTCGGCAATGGGGGCATCGAAGGTGGCGTAGTGCACACCGCAGAGGTCGATGAAGTTCAGGGCAGCGCGGCCCAGCACAAACATGGCGGTGAAATCGGGCTCCCGGCTGCTTACGGTGCCGAGACTGCGGAGGGAACCGCCCTCGGGGGTGAGTACAAACTGGCAAACACCGTGGAGCTCATCGTCCACCACAGCGGCGTAGGCCAGCAGATCAACGTCAAATTCCACGCCGCAGCGGATGCAGATATCCTCCTGCTCGGCTTTGGATTGAATGGGTTTAACTTCCAGCATGATGGGGTTATCCTTTCGTATTTTGGGTAAGGTAGGCGACTTCCTCGGCGGTGAGATGCCGCCATTTTCCGGGAGCAAGATCTCCCAGCGTCAGCTCGCCGATGGCGACGCGGTAAAGGCGGAGAACCTGCAGGCCCCGCTCCGCACAGGTGCGGCGGATCTGCCGGTTTCGCCCTTCATAGAGGACCATGCGCAAAAGGGTGTTGCCGTCCCGCTCTTCCAGCCGGGTGACGCCAATGGGCTGTGTCAGATAGCCGTCTAACACCAGGGGCTGTCCCAGGGCATCGATCTGCCCATCGGAGAGACAGCCCTTCACCGTCACATGATAGATTTTGGGGATCTCATGGCGGGGATGGGTGAGGCGGTAGGTGAGGTCACCGTCGTCGGTGAGGAGAAGGAGTCCCTCCGACTGGTAATCCAGCCGTCCCACCGGGTAGACGCGAACTCCCGCATCAGCGGTGAGATCGGTGACACAGCGGCGTCCACGATCATCGGCGGCCGAGGAGAGCACACCGCGGGGCTTGTTGAGCATCAGGTAAGTATGTTCGGTTTTGGCAGGGGGGAGAACCGGCTTGCCCCGGTATTCCACCCGATCCACCCCGGGGATGATCTTTTGACCGAGGGAGACAATCTCTCCGTTGACCCGCACAAGGCCGGCTTGGATCTCTGCCTCTGCGGCCCGGCGGGAGAGGACCCCGCAATCGGTGAAGTATTTCTGCACCCGAACAGGCTCGGGGGCTTGATTGGATGATTTCATAGTAAGTCCTTGTGTGTCAAATTTCAGCAGATGCCCAAAAGCCGTCCCAGCCGCGCCCAAAATCCCATCTTGACGGGGACACGGTCCACCGCAAAGGCGGCCACCAGGGGGGATGATGCCACCACTTCTCCGCCCGATACACAGCAGATCTGCCCCAGTTGGGCATTGGCGGTGACGGGAGCGTAGAGAAAGCGAGGCAGATCCACCCGCAGTTCGGGGGGCGGTGCATCGGCGGGGAGGGTAACAGCCAGAGGAGCCGTGTTAAAGAGGGTGACATAGTCCGGCTCTCCGCCTGCCACCGGCAGGGTATAGCGCAGTTCTCCCGCGGCGCCAAAGGCATAATGGGTCAGCCGGGAAAAGCCGTAGTCCAGCATCTGCAGATGATCCTGCCAGTCGTCGGGGGCATTCAGGGTGACAGCGATAAGGGTAATGCCATCCCGCTCAGCGGCACTCACCAGACAGCGGCCGCTTTTCTTGGTATAACCGGTCTTTACCCCAATGACGTCTGGAGAAAGTTTGAGCAGCTTGTTGTGGTTGATGAGCAGCCGCACCCCCTCGGTCTGGTTGAGGGGGATGGTCTTTTTGTAGGTGGCCACCATGGTGCGGAAGGCGGGGAAGGCCATGGCCGCACGGGTGATGTGGGCCAGTTCTGCGGCGGTGGTGTAGTGATCCTCGTCCCACAGGCCGTGGGGATTGGTAAAGTGAGTATTGGTCAATCCCATCTCGGCGGCGCAGGTGTTCATCTCGGTGGCAAATGCCTCCACGCTTCCCGAAAGGGCAATGGCAATGGCAGCAGCCGCATCGTTGGCCGATTCCAGCAGCATGGCATAGAGCAGCTCTTCCAGGGAGAGTTTTTCCCCCGGATAAAGATAGACCGAAGACCCCTCGATCCCGACAGCCTGAGGGGATACCTCTATAGGACGGTCAAGCTCGGCCAAGCGCAGAGCTACCAGGGCGGTCATGATCTTGGTGGTGCTGGCCATGGCGTGGCGGGTATCGGCGTTTTTGGCCCACACGATCTTGCCGGAGTCCGCATCCATCACCACGGCGCAGGCCGCGGAAACGGAAGGCTCGGCAGCCGCGGGCAAACAGAGCACCGAACCGAACAGGCATAGACAGAGCAGGGCGGCCAAAGCGCCCCGAAGACATTTTTTCATCACCGTCACTCCCCACATCAAAGGTAATCCATTCTATGCGGGGTGGCGGGGATTCATGCCGGTTTATGCCGTGGGCAGATCGTCTCCGTCCTCGGGATCGTCGGCCTTCTTGCGGAAGACCGCTTTGATCTTGGAGAAAATGTCGGGGGAGCGCTCAATCAGACCGCTGATCTGCTCGATGGGATCGTTGGGGACGGGAGTACCCACATTGATGAGATCCACGTTCCCTTCCTTATTAATAATGAGGAAGCCAACAGGGGAGATGGAGAGCCCGGTGCCGCCTCCGCCGCCGAAGTTGTGGTGGAGAGGACGGGAGTTGGGCTGACCGCTGACCTGTGCGGCGTTTTTGTCGTTGTAGTCAAGACCTCCTGAGGCAAAGCCCATGGAGATCTTGGAGATGGGGATGATGGTGGTACCGCTTTCGGTGTTGATGGGGTTGCCGATGACGGTATTGGCATCCACCATGGTGCGGATATTTTCCAGCGAAGTCTGGATAATTTCACTCAGCTTGTTTGCGGAAGTATCAGCCATAATTATATGTCCTTTCATTGAGAAAATAGTGGTTGATTGCAGTCCCAAGAGGGAAACTCAGGCGGAGGGGATGGCGGGCTTATGCTTGAGGTAGCCGAACAGCAGGCGGAACCCGATGTCAAGCAGATTCCATACCCGCAGGGAGAAGGCGATGCAGATATCTGCGGTGATCTGCTCACCCACGAAGTCGACTTGCACGTCAATGTCGCTGTCGGGGCGGACGTGCAGGTTGGTACCCCGATCCAGCAGTTCCAGAATGGCGTGGACGGTGGGGCAGACAGCCCCCCAAAGGATGGCGGTCTTGGCCGCGTCCCCTGTGGCCACGGTGAGGCGCAGACGGGTGAGGTGGATATGCAGGTGATGGCCAAAGCGGACGAAAAAGATCTTCAGCAGTTCAAGGATCATCTTCAGGGTCTGGTCCAGGGGAGCCTTGGGCCTGTTTTTGGCGGCGGCCTTTCGCTCGGCCTTTTGCTTTGCCTTCAGTTCGGCCTTGCGCTTTTCTTTGGGCGCGTTCTTTTTCTTCTTTTCTGCCGCCTTGCGTTCAAGCCGGCGCATTTTCTTTGGGCTGTAGCGGTTCACCTTCACTTTTTTCTCCCGGGCGGGGAGAATGCGGAAGGGGATTCCCAGCACCGTGACGGTGAGGGCAAGCTCCTCGCGGTAGTCAATGGTGACCTTGGCTCGCAGGGAAAGAAGGAAGATGAGCAGGCCCACAATGACAGCCAGGGTGATGAGCAGGATCTTGAGAACGAGCATCATATCCTCCTTTCGCAGAGATTCGCTTTTGGTAAGTATTGCCCCAAAAGGGGAAGTTTAGTCGAGATCGGTAAAGCCCACCGCACCCTCGGGCATATCTTCCTCGGGATCGGGGAGTTCTTCGGTTTCGGCGGCCTCGGTGGATGTGACATCTTCGGTCTCGGCGGCGATTCCCTCTGCCGTTTCTTCAGTGGGCAGTTCGGCTTCGGTGGAATCGGCAGACGCGGCCGCTGCTTCCTCTGCCTTGCTCTGCTCACCGCTGACTTCCTCATACTTGGTGGCGCTGGCCAGGGCCAGGGCATCTCCGTCGGGCAGATCGGCCAGGCTCTCCAGGCCGAAGACCCGCAGAAAGTCGGGGGTGGTAGCATAAAGCATGGGTCTGCCGGGGGCATCCAGCCGCCCGCAGGATTCGATGAGGTTGCGGTCGATGAGGGAGTTGACGGCATAGGAGCTGTCCACGCCGCGGACCGCGTCAATGTAGGAACGGGTGACGGGCTGATTGTAGGCGATCACCGCCAGCACCTCAAGGGAGGATGCCGACAGGTTGCCGCCCCGGCGAATGCCCAGCGCCTCGCGGATGTAGGGGGCATATTCTTCCTTGGTGCAGAGCTGGCAGCCGTCCTCCATGCAGAGGAGGAGAATGCCCCGGTCGCTGTCTTCGCCGTTGTAGCTCAGGGCCATATGCTCAGCCAGGCGGCGCACCTCGGCGGCGGGCAGTCCCAGCACATCACTGAGCCGGTCGTAGGACACGGGATGGCCCGCGGCGAAGAGAATGGCCTCAATGGCCTGGGTGATTTTTCGGATATCGGTAATGGCAACGGATTCATCCATGGTCAGCATTCCTTTCTTGGTCGGGATCAGCGGAGTCGCTGGCGGAATTTTCGGCAGGGCGGTCGTATTCTCCCGCTTCTTCCTTCAAGATGGTAGATTCGTCGGTGTTGAGCAGGAATCGCGTACGCAGGTCATAGATGGGACGGTTTTCCTCATCCCCGGTGTCAATGAGAAGACGGCGAACCTTCACCAGTTCAAGAACCCCAAGGAAGGCGGCAATCAGATCCCCCCGGGAGGGGGAGTCGGCCAGCAGTTCCCCCAAAGTCGATGCGCCGTGGGTCTGCATATGGCTGAGAATGCCGATGATCTTCACCTCCACGGGAACAATGGGACGTCGGATGAGAGGGGTGAAGTGGTGGGAGATTTCTTTGGCTGTTGGCTTGGTTTGTGCCAGCATATGGCGCAGGGCGCGGCGAAGCAGATCTGCGTCATGGTCGGCCACATAGCTGCGGTCCACCGAAATTTCGTCGGTATCCTTGACCATGCGTCCGCCATATTGGGCGAAGCGCTCTCCCAGCCGCACCGCGGCAGCTTTGGCCCGCTGATACTGCAGAAGGGCATCGGCCAGGGCGGCACGGGGGTCTTCCTCCTCGGCTTCCAGTCGCGGCAGGAGCATCCGGCTCTTGATGAGCATCAGCTCGCTGGCCATGACCAGAAACTCGGCGGCGATCTCCATGTCCAGGGCCTGGGCAGCAGAGATATATTCCATATACTGGTCGCAGATGAGGGAGATAGGGATATCGGCGATGTTGACCTTGTTCTTGGCAATGAGGGAGAGGAGCAGGTCAAGGGGGCCGTCAAACTGATCAAGATGGTAAGTGATGGCTTCCATAGTCTTCACCTCAATATACCCATGCGGGCATGGCCACCATGCGGCACATCAGCCACATCAGCTTATCCACGATCCAACCGAGAGGCCCCGAGAGAACGCCGAGGAAAAGCAGGAGCATAATGGCGAGAGAAATGTAGCGCTCGTATTTCATCAGGCCGAAGTAGACCTTGGTGGGCAGGAAAACATAACAGAACCGGGAGCCGTCCAGGGGCGGTACCGGAATCATGTTGAACACCGCCAGGCTGAGGTTGAGCGTAACCCCCGACAGCAGAAAAATATAGAACAGATAGGCAACCGTTGCCATAAAACCGTCCCCATAGAGCAGGTAAACCGGATCGACGAAGATCACATAGATCCGCAGGAGTACCACAAAAAGGAAGGCCAGCAGTACATTGGAAATGGGGCCGGCAATGCCGGTGAGGGCCATATCCCGACGGGGATTTTTGAAGTTGCGGGTGTTGACGGGGACAGGCTTTGCCCAACCGAAGCGGAAGAAGACCATGCAGAGAAATCCCACAGGGTCCAGGTGCTTGAGGGGGTTGAGGGTCAGCCGTCCCAGATTGCGGGCGGTGGGATCTCCCAGCCGGTATGCCGCATAGCCGTGGGCCGCCTCGTGTACCGAGAGGGCAAGCAGAACAATGGGCAGGGACAGAAGCAGGGAGGGGAGCCGATTGATAAAGGCTTCAATCATATCAGACGATTTTCCTTTCAGGGGAAATCAAAGTTGATCCAGAGCGACAATGTCGCGGTAGGTTTCGCGGCGAACGGCCAGCGTGGTTCTCCCCCCGGCCACAAAGATCACAGGGGGGCGGGGAATGCGGTTGTAGTTGGAGGCCATGGAATAGTTGTAGGCACCGGTGGAGAGTACAGCCAGAATATCCCCGCGGCGGGCTGGCTGGAGGGGCATCTCCTCGCCGATGAGGTCGCCGCTCTCACAGCAGCGGCCGGCAATGGTGACAGTTTCGGTCTTCTCCTCTCCCGCGCGGTTGGCAATCAGCGCCGTGTAGCGGGAGCCGTAGAGGGCATAGCGGGGGTTGTCGGGCATACCGCCGTCCACCGAAACGTAGCACTTGAAGCCGGGGATCTCCTTCACGGAGCCAACGGTGTAGAGGGTGGTACCGGCGGCGGCCACCAGGGAGCGGCCGGGCTCCAGCAGAATGTCGGGAACGTGGATCTTGTTCTCGGCGCAGAGGGTGTGGACCACCTCGGCCATACGGCGGATGGCATCAGCGTAGTCGATGACGGGGTCAAACTCGGTGTAGCGGACACCGAAGCCGCCCCCGAGGTTCAGCTTACGGCAATCGAAGCCCAGGTCGCGCTTCAGTTCACCCAAAAATGCGGTCATAATCCGCGCCGCATCCACGAAGGGGTCGATGTCAAAGATCTGGGAGCCGATGTGGCAATGCAGTCCAACCAGCTCAAGGGAGGGCAGGGAAAGTGCCTCGGCCACAATGGCCCGGGCCTGGCCGGTCTCAATGGCGCGGCCGAACTTGGAGTCAACACTTCCCGTGCTGATGGCGCGGTGAGTGTGAGGGTCGATGCCGGGGGAAATGCGCAGGAGAATGCGCTGGCGGATGCCCCGCTCAGCCGCAAGGGCAGCCAGGGCGCGGAGCTCGTCCTCGTGATCCACTACGATGGTGCCGACGCCCATATCCAGGGCATCGCAGAGATCGCGGTCGGTTTTGTTGTTGCCGTGGAAATAGATTCTGCCGGCGGGGAAGCCTGCGGTCTTGGCGGTGAAGAGCTCACCACCGGACACACAGTCGATGCCCAGGCCTTCTTCGCGGACGAGATGATACATCCCGGTGCAGCTGAGGGCCTTGGAGGCGTACAGCGGGCGGGAGTTTCCGCCGAAGTATTTGGCCATGGCGGAGCGGTAGGTGCGGCAATTCTGGCGCACCATATCTTCGTCAATGATATAGGCAGGGGTACCGTACTGTGCGGCAAGCTCAACGGCGTCCATGCCGCCGATGGTCAGGTGCCCCTTTTCGTTGAGGGAGAGATTAGGGTGAAGCATAAGCGATAAACCGTCCTTGTGAGTAAGTGTGAAATGTGCGGCAGAGGGTCAAACCCCTGTGGCCTGGCGGATCAGCCGCCAAAGCTCGTCCTTGCCCTCGCCGGTGTGGGACGAGAAGGGAAGGATGATGGTCTCTTCGGAAATTTCGGGATGGGCGCGGAGGGTATCCATGGCCTTCTGCCGCTCGGTTTTGTTGAGCTTGTCTACCTTGGTGGCCACCACCAAAAAGGGCAGCTCGGCCTGGCGGAGGTAGCTCAGCATCATGGCATCATCCGCCGTTACGCCTACCTTGGCATCCACCAGCTGCAAAACCAGCGAGAGCCGGTCCAGGTTGGGGTTGCGGGTGAAGTAGCCGTCGGTGAGGGCGGACCATTTCGCCTTGTCGGCGGGAGCGCGGCGGGCAAAGCCGTAGCCGGGCAGGTCCACGAAGAAGAGCTGCTTGTCAATGTCGTAGAAGTTGATCGTAATCGTTTTGCCGGGGGATGCGCTGACCCGCGCCAGGGATTTACGGCCAAGTAGGGTGTTGATCAGCGAGCTTTTTCCCACATTCGAGCGGCCCGAGAAGGCCACCTGAGGCATGGGATCCGAGCAAAACTGCCGGATCTCGCCCGCGCTGATGCGCAGGGATGTTTTCTGCAGATTCAGTGCCATATTAATTAACCGTAGCTTTCGCATGCAAAAGCTTCCTTATCTTGGGGAATTGGGGCTGGTTTTGCGCAGCAAAATCGCCGCCGCTCCGGTGGCGAAAGGCACAAAACCCGTGTGAAAATGTATTTTTCACACTAGTCTCCTTACTGTGCGTATGCACGGGGTGTGGGGGCCTGTGCGGCGATGTATTCGTTGGGAACGGTGTCGGTATGTGTGCGCTTGGGGGAGGTGTCTCCCACCAGAGCCGCATCCAGCACCTCGGTCACGGTTTTGCAGGGAATAAAGGTCAGTGCCTCCCGTACCACAGGATCCAGCTTATCCAGGTCCCGCATATTGTCGGCGGGAATGACCACATGGGTCACGCCGGCGGAATAGGCCGCCATGGTCTTCTCCCGCAGACCGCCGATGGCCAGCACCCGGCCGCGCAGGGTAACTTCACCCGTCATGGCCAGCTCCCGGCGAACAGGACGTCCCGAGAGGGCGCTGATGAGAGCCGTCACCATGGTGACACCGGCGGAGGGGCCGTCCTTGGGCACGGCGCCTTCGGGGAAGTGGATATGCAGGTCTTTATTCTTATAAAAATCGGGGTCAATATCGATCTCTTTGGCGACAGAGCGGATGTAGCTGACGGCAATGCGTGCTGATTCCTTCATCACGTCCCCCAGAGAGCCGGTGAGCTCGATCTTGCCGGTTCCCTCCAGCACAGCTACCTCCACCCGGAGAAGATCGCCCCCCAGTTCGGTGTAGGCCAGGCCGTTGACGATGCCCACCTGATCCTGCTCCTCAATCTGTTCGGGCAGGGCCTTGCGGGGGCCAAGGTAGCGGCTGACATCCTCGGCATCGATGACCACGCGCTTGATATCTTCCTCCACCATGCGGCGGGCAGCCTTGCGGCAAAGATCACCGATGGCACGCTCCAGATTGCGCACGCCGGCCTCACGGGTGTAGTAGTCGATGACCTCGCAGATGGCCTCCCGGGTCAGCTTCAGTGCGCGGCGGGTCAGACCGTGACGCTTGAGCTGCTTGGGCAGCAGATGGTTCTCGGCAATCGCCAGCTTTTCGTGGCGGGTGTAAATGGGCAGTTCAATGATCTCCATACGGTCGATCAGCGGGCGGGGGACCGTCTGCAGGGTGTTGGCCGTAGCGATAAAGAGGCAGTCGGAGAGGTCGATGGGCAGTTCAATGAAGTGATCACGGAAACTCTTGTTCTGCTCGGCATCCAGTACCTCCAGCAGGGCAGAGGCGGGATCGCCGTGGGCATCGTGGGTCAGCTTGTCGATCTCGTCCAGCAGGATCAGGGGATTTCTTACCCCAGCCTGGGAGAGGGCATTAATAATGCGTCCGGGCATGGCGCCGATGTAGGTCTTGCGGTGGCCGCGGATATCGGCCTCATCCCGCACGCCGCCCAGGGAGACACGCACATATTTGCGCTTCATGGCCCGGGCAATGGAGGCCCCGATGGAGGTTTTGCCCACACCGGGAGGGCCCACCAGGCAGAGGATCTGATTGCGCAGTTCGGGGTTGAGCTGCTTCACGGCGAGAAATTCCAAAATGCGGTCCTTTACCTTGTCCATCCCGTCGTGATCGGCATCCAGAATCTTTTTCGCAGCCTTTACATCCAGGCGGTCGCGGGTGGTCTTGTTCCAGGGCAGTTCCAGACAAACGTCCAAATAGTTGCGGCCCACTGCCGCCTCTGCTGAGCCGAAGGGGGATTTGGCCAGCCGCTCATTTTCCTTGAGCAGCTTTTCCTCCACTTCGGCGGGGAGCTTGGCCTCCATGATCCGGCGGTAGTAATCGTCGCTGTCGGAGCCGCCTTCGCCCAGCTCATTCTGCAGAAGGTGCATCTGTTCACGGATGTAGTTCTCCCGCTGATGCTGTTCAATCTGTTCTCTCAGCTTCACATTCAGTTCAGCTTCAATCTCGTGCATTCTGCGCTCCCGCTCCAGCTCGGTCACCAGCACCTCAAGACGGCGAAGGGGTTCAAAGCTGGAGAGCACCGCCTGTTTGGCTTCATACTTGACCAGCACATGGGCGGCAATGAAATCGGCCAGCAGGCCGGGATTTTTGATGGTGCGGGCCAGGCCCAGCAGTTCCTGGGAGACAGCGGGGACATGGCGGAGCATTCCCTCGAGAACGGTGATGGCCTCGTGGCGGTATGCTTCACCCTTGAGACCGCCGTTGTCCTCTATCATGACAGTTTTGCAGAGCACATCCGCACGCAGCTGCTTGCCCGTGCGGCTCAGGCTCATGACCTGTGCCCGGGAAGCGCCCTCGGCAATAATGCGCAGACTTTCCTCTCCGGTTTTGATGGTTTGCTTGATCTTGGCGACGGTGCCGACTTCGTAGAAGGTATCAGCATCATCGGCTTCCTGGTTAAGACCGTTTACCTCACGGGCACTGAGCAGCAGCACATAGGTGTTGCCCTCGTTGGCTGCCCGCACCGCAGCGGTGGCGGTATCGGTGGAGGTCTCCAGGCTGATGGTAATGGAAGGGAAGGCAACCGTCCCGAACAGAGGGAGAACGGGAAGATTGAGCTTCTCGGCTTTTTCTATGTAATTGGGCATAATCCTTGGTTTTTTATCCTTTCTGTGGGTATTGCTCGGCACTCGGAGAGTGCACTACACAACAGTATACCACAAATCAGCGCGAATTTCCATGGGTATTTTAATTTTTTTACAAATAATATATATTTTATCCGCTTTCGGTGTGGTTTGCTCTACGAAGGATCGGAAAAAAGGAAAAAAGCGCGTTCCTCAGTGCATCGCAGGTTGATATCATAAGCTTGATATTCCGCGGCAGCTGCAGGGGCGCGCTGTGCTACGGCAGAGATCGCATTTGGGCGGATTCTCTCGCCGACGATAATATTATAGCGAATAATTGCAGATTTGTAAAGTATCAAAATTGACGATTTTTTGACGTAAAATTCGTGGAAATGAATAGGACATAGAAAAGACGGGATGAAAAATAGGGGTGTTTTGTTGCGGATGAACAAATGATGATGGAATGACGCTTTTGCGTGCCAAAGCAGTGGGGGTGAAGGAAAATATTTGCCTCCGATCAGAGAATTTTACCGCATCGGAAGGACAAAAAAATTTGAAACAAATACAAAAAAGGCCTTGACAAACCCATTTGGCTGTGCTATACTATTATGCGTAAAAGAAGCAGAACACGCTCCGTTCTCACCCTGCCGCACCGCGAGCCGGGTCAATACATGATTCCTCGCAGGGCGAGGTTTGGGTGTGTGCGGAGACTGTGTCTTTCGCACATTTTTCTTTATGTACTGGAGGTGCAGGACAATTAGCGCAAAAGAAATGCAGATCAATGACGAGATCCGGGCCAAAGAGGTCAGACTGGTAGGCGCCGACGGTGAACAGCTGGGCATCCTTTCCATTGAAAGTGCGCAGAAGGCTGCGTATGACAAGGGACTGGACCTGGTGCTGATGGCACCGCAGGCAACTCCTCCCGTTTGCCGCATCATGGACTACGGCAAATACCGCTTTGAGCGTGACAAGAAGGAAAAGGAAGCACGCAAGAAGCAGCAGACCGTCGAGGTGAAGGAGATTCAGCTCTCCTGCCGCATCGACACCCACGATTTCGAAACCAAGGTCAACCACGCACGCAAATTCCTGACCGCGGGCAACAAGGTGAAGGTGATTCTCCGGTTCAAGGGCCGTGAGATGAGCCATCAGGAGCTTGGCCGTGAAATGCTCTCCCGTTTCCAGGAGGCCTGCCAGGATCTGGGTTCGGTTGACAAAAAGCCGACGCTGGAGGGCAAGTTCATGAGCATGATGGTCAACCCGCTCAAGCCCACGGCGAAGAAGGATTGATTTGCGGAGCGCATTTGCCCCGCTTCATCGGTACAGACCCAATTCCCCGAAATCAAGCACGAACGCAATAGGAAAAGGAGATTACGAACATGGGAAAGATCAAGACGCACAAGGCCTCTGCCAAGCGGTTCTCGCTCACCGGCACCGGCAAGGTTAAGCTCAACCACACCAACCGCCGTCACAAACTCGGCATCAAGACCGCAAAGCGCAAGAGACAGCTCCGCGGCGGCGCAGTCATGAGCGAAGCTATGGCTGCCAACGTCAAGAAGATGATCAACAAATAAGCGCCCCGCGCTCACAAAATTTAGTAGGAGGATACTGAAATGGCAAGAGTAAAAGGCGCTATGATGACGCGCAAGAGAAGAAATAAAGTTCTGAAGGCTGCGAAGGGTTACTGGGGTGCAAAGTCCAAGCACTTCAAGATGGCTAAGCAAGCCGTTATGAAGAGCGGCAACTATGCATTTGCAGGCCGCAAGATGAAGAAGAGAGATTTCCGCTCTCTTTGGATCACCCGTATCTCTGCTCAGGCAAAGGTCAACGGGATGAACTACTCCACCTTTATGCACGGTCTCAAGCTGGCAGGCATCGACCTCAACCGCAAGATGCTGGCTGAGCTGGCCGTCAGCGACAAGGAAGCTTTCGCCGCTCTCGTTGAGAAGGCAAAGGCTGCTCTTTGAGTCTGAGACTGCCGATATGATTGTCCGCATCTGATGCGGCATCACGATAAAAACCCGGGATTCCCGGGTTTTTATCGTCTTCAAGACACCTTTCATCACAGGGAGGAAGCTATGCAATTTGAGCCGATTTCGGTCACCAGCCGCCAGAATCCCATGATCCAGCGGGCGGCACGGCTGGACATGAAAAAATACCGCGATGCCGAGGGGGAATTCCTCATCCACGGTGTCAAGCTGACCCGTGAGGCTGTTCTGCACGGTGCCGGTGTGGAGCTGATCTTCGTCTGCGAGAGCGCTGCGGATCGGATCGCAGAGGCGCTGGGCGACCTCAATCTGCCCCGGAATTGCCGCGTTTTTGCGGTAGGAGAGAGCGCTTTTGCGAAAATTTCTCCCGAAAAATCCCCGGACGGTGTAATTTGTGTGGCAAAAACCCTTGACAAATTCCACAAAAAGATTACAATAGAAAAAAGAGAGCCCGATCTTGCGGCGAATACGGAGGGGAGACTTCTTCTTTTGGAGTCGCTCCGTGACCCCGGAAACCTGGGCACCGTCCTGCGCTCTGCCGCTGCTTTTGGGGTGGACTGCGTGGTGATGAGTGCCGACTGCGCGGATCTCTATCATCCCCGCACCCTTCGCGCGGCCATGGGGGCTATCTTCAAGCTGCCCACGCTGCGGGTGGACGACCTGCCTGCGGCCATCGGCGTTCTGCAGAAGAACGGCCGGCGGGTCTGGGCCGCCGCACTTGCCCGCGAGGCACAGCGGCTGGACAGCCTGGCTATGGAAGCGAAGGACTGTTTTCTCATCGGTAATGAAGGACACGGCCTCAGTGAGGCGGCGATTGCGGCCGCTGACGGTGCCGTGTTTATTCCCATGCGTGCGCATACCGAGTCCCTCAATGCGGCCACCGCCGCATCGGTCTGCCTGTGGGAACAGGCAAGACGCTTCGGCGTGGATTGATCTCAAACGAAAGGATGCTTTGTATGGCGGACAATCTCTATTGGGTTTGGCTGTCCGAATGCCTGGGGGCGGGAAGCCGCGATCTGGAACCCCTTCTGCGGCATTTCGGTTCTCCCTTTGATATCTACAGTGCCGATGAGTCCATGTTTTATCGGATTCCCGGTGTCAGCGAAGCAGCCCTTGAACGCTTGAGCCGACGGCATGACCTGGATGCCGCCTGCCGCATTGTGGATCAGTGCACCGTTTCGGGGATCGGCATTCTCTGCTACGACGACTCAGCATACCCCGAGCGGCTCAAGACTCTGCGCAATCCGCCTGCGGTGCTCTATTACCGCGGCAAGCTTCCCGACTGGAATGCCCATGTGGCGGTTGCTGTGGTGGGAACCCGCTCCATGAGTGAATACGGTGGCCGGACTGCGTATAAAATAGCATACGAACTGGCATCGGCCGGGGTGCTGGTGGTCAGCGGTATGGCCCTCGGCATTGACAGCGTGGCCCAATGTGCGGCGATGGCCGCCGGCGGGGAAACGGTGGCGGTGCTGGGCTGCGGCGTGGATATCACCTATCCGCCGGCCCACGGTACCCTGCGGGATCACATCCTGTCCTCCGGTGCCGTGGTCAGCGAATATCCCCCCGGAACCCCGGCCAACGGACGGCATTTTCCGGTGCGCAACCGCATTATCAGCGGCCTGTCCCACGGCACGCTGATTGTGGAGGCTGACCTGCGCAGCGGTGCGATGATTACCGCAAGAGAGGCCCTGGTGCAGGGAAGGGATCTGTTTGCTGTTCCCGGCAATGTGGGCAACTTCCATTCCGCCGGCACCAATGAGCTGATCCACGCAGGAGCAAACCTGGTGCTTACCGCTAAGGACGTTCTGGACAATTACAGCTTCCTCTATGGCAAGATGCTGAATCTGCCCGCTTACCATGCATCGGTTCTTCACTCCGATGTGGACGATGCGGTGCTTGACCGTTACGGCGTGTCGGCGAGACCGGCGGATTTCAAGTATGCCAAGGGGAAAAAGGCCGCACCGCCCCCTGCGGCACAGCCCGCGCCTGTTTCTTCGCCCACGGCAAAGCCTTCCTCCGCATCCCGCGGAAAACGTCTGCCCGGTGAGCCGAAACGGTCTGCCGAGCCGAAGGCGCAAAGCCGTCCCGACGCTTCTGTCCCCCCTGATCTGCCCGAGGATTGCCGGGCGGTCTACGATCTGATTCCCGATGACCGCGCGGTGTCTGCCGACACCCTGGCCGCCGCGGGAATTGCCCCCGCGCCGCTGATCGCGGCTTTGACCCGGCTGGAGCTGCTCGGTCTCATTGAAGGTCTGCCGGGCAGTCTCTACATTCGCACAGGCGACTGATTCGCAAAAAGCGATAATTCATTCCCGACGAAAGGTACGATTTACATGGCTAATCTGGTCATTCTGGAGTCTCCCACCAAGGTGGGAACCGTCAAGGGTTATCTTGGCGCAAATTACCGCGTGATCGCCTCCCAGGGCCACGTCCGCGACCTGCCCAAAAGCACCCTCGGCATTGATATCGACAACGATTTCGCCCCCCACTACATCAATATCCGTGGCAAGGGCGATCTGATCAAGGCACTCAAGAAGGAAGTCAAGGGTGCCAATAAAATCTTTCTCGCAACCGACCCTGACCGCGAGGGCGAGGCCATTGCATGGCACCTGGTCACCGCGCTGGGAATCCCGGAGAATAAGATCTACCGCGCCACCTTCAACTCGCTGACCAAGAGTGAGGTGAAGGCGGGCATCAAAAAGCCCCGCGCCATCGATATGAACCTGGTCAACGCACAGCAGACCCGCCGTATCCTTGACCGAATCGTGGGCTATAAGCTCTCCCCCTTCCTTTGGAAGACGGTGAAGAGCGGTCTTTCCGCCGGCCGTGTGCAGTCGGTGGCTACCCGTGTCATTGTGGAGCGGGAGAATGAGATCCGCGCCTTTGTTCCCGAGGAATACTGGACGGTGGAAGCCGACCTTGCCGCTGACGGCAAGCCCTTTACCGCCCGCTTCTGGGGCACCGAGGAAGGAAAGATGAAGCTCGCCTGCGAGGCAGATGCACAACGCATTCGTCAGGCCGCAGAGGGGGGCTTCACCGTCAAGAGTATTCGCCGCGCCGTGCGGCATAAGGCGCCCACGCCTCCCTTTACCACCTCCACCCTGCAGCAGGAAGCATGGCGTAAGCTGGGCTTCCAGTCCCAGCGGATCATGCGGGTAGCACAGGAGCTGTATGAAGGTATTAACCTGGGCTCCGAGCTGGGCGGTGTACAGGGTCTGATTACCTATATGCGTACCGACTCTCTCCGTGTCTCCGACGAGGCAAAGGAAGCGGCCCGCAGCTTTATTTTGAACAAATACGGGGAGAACTACGTTCCCGAGACGCCCCGTACCTATAAATCCCGCTCCGGTGCGCAGGATGCCCACGAGGCCATCCGTCCCGCACGGGTGGAGATCGAGCCCCTTATGGTCAAGAAGAGCCTGACCCAGGATCAGTACCGCCTTTATAAGCTGATCTGGGAGCGCTTTGTGGCCAGCCAGATGGAGTCCGCCGAGCTGAACACCATCACCGCCGATTTCTCTGCGGGGGACTATATCTTCCGCACTTCGGGCTACACCGTGAAGTTCCAGGGCTTTATGGCCGTCTATGAGGCCACCGAGGAGGAGAACAGCCGCCAGGCCGACGATCCCGAGGAGGAGCGCGGACTCCGCCTGCCCGATATTCGTGAGGGCCAGGCGCTGGAAACAGTGGAAGTCAAGTCCCAGCAGCACTTCACCGAGCCGCCTCCCCGCTACAACGAGGCTTCGCTGATCAAGTTCTTCGAGGAGAAGGGCATTGGCCGTCCTTCTACCTATACCCCCATCATTACCACCATCATCTCCCGCGGTTATGTCAACCGTGAGAACAAGGCCTTGGTGCCCACTCCCCTGGGTGAGGTGACCACCCGCCTCATGGAGGAGAAATTCCCCGACATCGTGGATTATCAGTTTACCGCCGAAATGGAAGATCACCTGGACGGCATCGAGAAGGGGGATAATACCATGCTGGCTGTCCTGCGGGACTTCTGGGACGGGTTCCTGCCCGAGCTGGAGGCCGCACAGGAGTCGGCTGCCAAGGAGAACATCGAACTTCCCGTGGAGGAAACCGATATCATCTGCGACAAGTGCGGTGCCAAGATGATTGTGAAGAACGGGCGCTACGGCAAATTTGCCGCCTGCCCCAACTATCCCCAGTGTAAGAACACCAAGTCCCTGGAGGCTCCGGAGAAGGCTGAGGAGAGCAAGACGGTGGTGGCCGACTTCAAGTGCGAGCTGTGCGGTGCCGATATGGTTCTGCGCACCGGCCGCTACGGCAGCTTCTATGCCTGCTCCCGCTATCCCGAGTGCAAGCATACCAAGCAGAAGACCAAGCCCCTGGATGTGCCCTGTCCCAAGTGCGGTTCGGAGGTGCTGACCAAGTATGGCCGCGGCCGTACCGTTTTCTATGCCTGCTCCCGTTACCCCGACTGCGATTTCTCCTCCTGGGATCTGCCTACCCACGAGATCTGTCCCGACTGCGGTAAGATGCTCTTCCGCAAGAAGGGAAAGAACCAGCTCATCTGCCACGATAAGGCCTGCGGCTATAAGCGGGAGCTCCCGCCTGAGCCCGTGACCGAGACCGAGAGCGAGGATGGCAATGACTGATCTCCGCGCCCGGGTAATCGGGGCAGGACTGGCGGGCTGCGAAGCAGCCTGGCAGCTGGCAGAGCGGGGAATCCGGGTGGAGCTGTGGGAGATGAAACCGAAGAAAATGACCCCCGCCCACCGTTCCTCCGGTTTTGCCGAGCTGGTCTGCTCCAACTCCCTGCGCTCCGACCGCACCACCAACGGGGTGGGCCTGCTCAAGGAGGAGCTGCGGCGGATGGGGTCCCTTATTCTTGCGGCGGCTGATGCTACCCGCGTCCCCGCAGGATCTGCTTTGGCGGTGGACCGCGACCTGTTTTCCGCCTACGTCACCGACCGCATCCGCTCCCATCCTCTGATCACCGTGATCGAGGAGGAGGTCACCGCGCTGGATGATTCTGTTCCCACGGTAGTGGCCACCGGTCCCTTGACGGCCGATGCCCTGGCGGGGCATATCGCCGAGCAGGTGGGGGGAGGACAGCTGCATTTCTTCGATGCCGCCGCCCCCATTGTGGATGCCGCCACCGTGAACATGGATATTGCCTATTTCGCCTCCCGCTATGACAAGGGGGACGCCGATTACCTCAACTGCCCCATGGACGAAGAGCAGTACAACGCATTTTATGATGCTTTGATCTCGGCTGAAGCGGCAGAGCTGCATGATTTCGACCGGGCTGGGCTGAAGGTCTTCGAGGGCTGTATGCCGGTGGAGATCATGGCATCCAGAGGCCGGGATACTCTGCGCTACGGCCCCCTGAAGCCGGTTGGCCTGCGGGATCCCCGCACCGGACGTGAGGCCTATGCCGTGGTTCAGCTCCGCCGGGAAAATGAGGCGGGTACCATGTACAACCTGGTGGGATTCCAGACCCATCTCCGCTTCCCCGAACAGCAGAGAGTCTTCCGCATGATCCCCGGCCTTGAGTCGGCGGAATTTATGCGCTACGGCGTGATGCATCGGAACACTTACCTCAATTCTCCCGAGATCCTTGAGCCCACCTATGCTCTGCGCGGCCGGCCGAATCTCTTTTTTGCCGGACAGATGACAGGCGTGGAGGGGTACATCGAGTCCACCGGATCGGGCTTTGTGGCCGGACTGAACGCCGCCCGCCTGATCCTGGGCGAAGCCCCTGTGATCTTTCCCCGCACCACCATGATCGGTGCCATGGCTGCCTATGTCAGCGAGGGGGGAATGACCGGGAACTTCCAGCCCATGAATGCCAACTTCGGCATTCTGCAGCCCCTGCCCGCACGGGTCAAGGGGGGTAAGATCGCCAAATATGAGGTGATGGCGGCCCGCTCTCTCGCGGCTGTCGATGAACTTCTGCCTACCGTCAAGCCGCAGAATTCCCCGGCGGTGTTTTGATCGCTTTTTCACCGAAACAGATAAGGATGCCCCTCGGGGCAAATGGTAAACATGAGAATTATCGTAGATGTCATGGGCGGTGACAACGCCCCCCGTGAACTGGTCAAAGGTGTGCTCCAGGCATCGGAGCTCTATCCGGCCAACTATATTCTGGTCGGCGACCGCCCGGCCATCGAGGCGGTGGCCGCCGAGGAAGGCTATGATCTTTCCCGCTTTGAGATCGTGCATACCGAGACGGTGATCACCATGGAGGATGATCCCATTGTGGTGGTACGGGGAAAGAAGGATTCTTCCATGAGCGTCGGCCTGCGCCTGCTGGCCGACGGCGAGGGAGATGCCTTCGTCAGCACCGGAAATACCGGCGCGCTGTTTACCGGCGCGACCCTCATTGTGCGCAAGATCAAGGGCATACAGCGCGCGGCCATTGCCAGCGTTCTGCCCTTCAATAACCCCGTTCTGCTGCTGGACTCCGGGGCAAACCTCACCGTCACCCCCGAGCAGCTGGTCCAGTTTGCCATGATGGGCTCGATCTATATGCAGAATCTCTTCAACCTGTCCTCTCCCCGTGTGGGCCTGCTCAACAACGGCATCGAGGACTGCAAGGGTACCCAGCTGCAGCTGGCCACCTATCCCCTCCTGATGGCCGACGAGAGCATCAATTTCGTGGGCAACGTGGAGGGAAACCGCATTCCCCACAATGCCTGCGACGTGCTGGTCACCGACGGCTATACCGGCAACATCGTCCTCAAATACACCGAGGGCATGGGTAAGATGATGATCGGCATTCTGAAGGGAATGTTCAAGGCAAATACCCTCACCAAAATGTCGGCTCTGCTGGTCAAGGGCCAGCTCAGCAATATCAAGCATACCTTCGATGCCAGCGAATACGGCGGCGCACCCTTCCTTGGGATCTCCCGTCCCGTGATCAAGGCCCACGGCAATTCCAACGCCAAAGCCTTCCGCAATGCCATTCGCCAGGCCATTGATTACGTCAACACAGGGGTAACCTACGACATCGCCCGGGCCATTGAAGATGCACGGGAACAGAAAAAAGCGGCGGAAGCTGAAGTTCAGGAGGAGGAAGCCCATGGCGGATAAGCAGTCGGCGAAGAAGAAAAAACAGCCCGCTGTCTCCCAGGACAGCCTGTCCCATCCCCTTGAACAGCTGGAGGCGAGGATCGGCTACACCTTCCGCGAACGGGGACTTCTGGAGGAGGCCATGACCCATTCCTCCTATTCCAACGAGATGAAGGGGAGAGGTGTCACCCTCCGCTGCAATGAGCGGCTGGAGTTTTTGGGTGACTCGGTGCTCTCCATCATTGCCAGCGAGTATCTGTTTTCCCACTATACCCAGCGTCCCGAGGGAGATCTGACCCGGATGCGGGCTGAGATCGTCTGTGAGCGTGCCCTGTCGGGCTATGCGGCGCGGATCGGCTTGGGGGATTATCTGCGGCTGGGCCGCGGGGAAGAGAAAAACCAGGGCCGGACGAGAAAATCCATCCTGGCCGATGCCTTTGAGGCCCTGCTGGCGGCCATGTATCTGGATGCGGGAAGCACCGGAAAGAAGACGGTCGGCCGTTTCCTTCTGCCCCATCTCATGGACGAGCTTGCCGCCATGGACGGCCATATCCAGGACTACAAGACCCTTCTGCAGCAGATCATTCAGCAGGTGGAGGGGGAGATCCTGGAGTACGTTACGGTGGCCGAGCACGGCCCCGACCATCTGAAGTCCTTCGTGGTGGAAGCCCGGCTCAACAGCAACGTCATCGGACGCGGTGAGGGTGGCTCCAAGCGCGAGGCAGAGCAGAAAGCTGCCAAGGAAGCCCTGGTGCTCTTTGGCGAACAAAAGACAGAAGCGTAATCGAATCCCACCGAAATGATGTCGGCTGAGCCGACCTTGTTTCGGTGGGATTGGGTCGTTTTTTACCCGGAAATAAAACAGTGAAGGGAAGGGGGAGTCTTGGGTGCGATATGCCAATATTCCGGTGTTTATTCCCCATCGGGGCTGCCCGAATGCCTGCGTTTTCTGCGATCAGCACCTGATCTCGGGGTTTGCCGGCGAGGAAGATTCCGCCGCGCTTGTCGCAGGAGCGCGGGAGACAGTGGAGCAGGCGCTGACTACCCTTTCCCCCGATACCCAATGTGAGATCGCCTACTTCGGCGGCTCCTTCACCGGGATCGATCCCGAACTGATGGAGGCTCTGCTGGCACTTGCCGCCGAGTACACGACGGCAGGGCGGGTGTCGGGCATCCGTTTTTCTACACGTCCTGATTATTTGGGGGATGATGTGCTCCGCCGCCTTGCCCGCTACCCCGTGAAAACGGTGGAGCTGGGGGTGCAGAGCCTGTCTGACCGTGTCCTGTCTGCCTGTTGTCGGGGGCATAGCGCCGTTGATGCCATGGATGCCATTGCACGGCTTCGTGCCGCGGGATACGGGGTGACGGGGCAGATGATGTTGGGCCTTCCCGGTGCCACTGCTGAGGACGAGCTTGCCACCGCGAGAGGGTTGATCGAGGCCAGAGTCACATCGGCTCGGATCTACCCCACCCTTGTGCTGCGGGGGACCCGGCTGGCGCAAATGCAGGAGGCGGGGACATACTGCCCGCTGTCTTTGGAGGACGCTGTGGAACGCACCGCCGATCTGCTGTCGCTCTTTGATGCGGCGGGAGTGGAGGTGCTACGGGTCGGCCTGCAGGAGACCGAAGGATTGCGCGCCGACACCGTGATTGCCGGTCCCCATCATCCCGCTTTCGGTGAGCTGGCCATGGGGGAATGCTTCTTCCGGCGGGGCAGGGAACTGCTGACCGATCATCCTTTCCCGGACGGGATCGTGACGCTTGCCGTTCCACGGGGGCGCACTTCGGCTATGGTGGGGCAGAAAAAGCGGAATCTGACCCGTTTATGCCGAGAATTTTCCCTGAAAAAGATAAAAGTTATTGAAATCGACAAACTTTTGGGGTATAATATAAAGATAGTACATCCAAGAGAGGAGGAGCGCGACCCTTGTATCTGAAATCCCTTGAATTACATGGCTTCAAGTCCTTTCCCGATAAAACTGTCCTGACCTTTGAGCAGGGCTCCACGGTCATTGTAGGTCCTAACGGCAGCGGTAAGTCCAATCTTTCTGACGCCATGCGCTGGGTGCTGGGCGAGATCTCGTCCAAGAGCATCCGCAGCACTAAAATGGAGGACGTGATCTTCAGCGGCGCCGACGGCCGCCGTCCCATGGGTTTTGCCGAGGTATCGGTGACCTTTGATAACACCGGCGAAGGCCGGCTGGAGAGCCCCTACGATGAGGTAACGGTTACCCGCCGCTACTACCGCGCAGGGGAGAGTGAGTATTTCATCAACCGCAAGCCCTGCCGCCTGCGTGACATCTACGAGCTGTTCATGAACACCGGTATCGGCCGTGACGGCTATTCCATCATCGGGCAGGGCAAAATTGCCGAAATGATCTCCCGCAAGAGCGATGAACGCCGCGGGATTTTTGAGGATGCTTCGGGGATTGCCCGCTTCCGCTTCAAAAAGTCGGAGGCTGAGCGCCGCCTGGCTTCCACCGAGGACAATATGCTCCGTGTCAACGACATTCTCTCGGAGTTGGAGGGACGTGTGGGCCCCCTGGAAAAGGAAGCAGCCCGCGCGCGAAAATACCTGGATCTCTACGAGGAGAAGAAGCGCGCCGACGTTTCCCTGTGGCTCTATGACACCGAGCGGATGCGCGCCGAGGTGGCTGAAGCCGAGGGGCTGGTCAGCCGTTCAGGCCTTGAACTGCAGACGGTGGAGGATACCATCGCATCCCTGGAGGCACAGAATGAAAAGCTTTACGAGGCCGCCCAGTCCAACAAGCTGACCTCCGAGCAGCTGCTGCGTGAGATTCGTGAGCAGACCAATGCCAACCATGAGCTGGATGCCGCCCTCCGCGTGGCCGAGAACGATCGGCTCCACGCCGGCGAGTTGATTTTGGCGGCGGAAAGCTCTGCTGCGTCCTCTGAGGTGGCCATTGCCGCTGAGGAGAAGAATCGCGAGACCCATACCGCCCGCATTGCCGAGTTGACCGATACGCTCACTTCTGCCCGGGCGGAACAGGATGAACTCAACGGAAAGCAGGCAGTCGCCGCAGAACGTCGGGATGGGCTTGCCGCCATTCTTGACCGTGCCCTGGAGGACCTCCACGGCGTGGAGTCGGAGCAGATGAACCTGAAGGTCCAGCTGTCGGTGCTGGAAAACACCCGCGCCGCTGACCGGGACAAGAGCGAAACCATGCAGGGCGACCTCAGCTCTCTGGAACAGACCTCTGCCACTCTGCGGGAGCAGTGTGATGCTGCTAAATCCGCGGTGGAGGAATACGGAGAAGCTGTAGCCGGGCTGGATCGGGATCTGGCTGATCGCGAGTCTGCTTCTGCTGCCCTGACAGGTGAACGTCGGGAAGCCCTGGAGCGGAGCAATCAGCTCAGGCTCCGTCACGACACCCTGGCACAGCGGGCCGACACCCTGCGCCGGATGGAGGAGCACTTTGAGGGCTACTCGGGCAGTGTCCGCTATGTTATGGGGCAGTACGAGCAGGGAAAGATCACCACAGCAGGCGGGGGAAGATGCGGGAAGATCTACGGCCCGCTGTCCCAGCTGATCTCGGTGGAGCCCCGTTATATCACCGCCATTGAGACCGCGCTTGGCGCGAATCTGCAGAATATTGTGGTGGAGGATGAGGAAACTGCCAAGGCCGCTATCTATGCCCTTAAACGGGGCAACGCCGGCCGTGCCACCTTCTATCCCATCACCTCCATGCGACCCTCCGCCGTGACCGACGAGCTTCGCCGAGCCGCCGAGTTTGAGGGATATCTCGGCACCGCCGACGCCCTGGTGGGGGCTGACGATCGCTACCGCGGGGTGCTGTCCTCCCTGCTTGGGCGGACCGTGATCTTTGACACCATCGACCACGCTACGGTGATGGCCAAGGCCTCCCGTTACCGCGTTCGAGCCGTTACCCTGGACGGCCAGCAGATCAATGTGGGCGGTTCCTTTACCGGCGGTTCGGCCAAGCGTGACAGCGGCATTCTCAGCCGCGCCAGCGAGATCGAGAACCTCACCCGTGAGCAGAATAAGACCGCCGAGGAAGTGAAGGCGGCCCAGGCTGCGCTCCGCCGCCTGGATGAAAAAATTGCCGCTGTCGGCCGCGAGCGGGATGACCTGGCCGAGCGCCGCCGCCTCATTGGCACCATGGCTTCGGCCGAGCAGACCCGTCTGGATCAGCTTAAGGCCAAGTTGGATGCAAACCAGACCCTCATTGACAAGATCTACGCCGATTTCGAGCAGCAGGGCGAGCTGCGCCGCCGCTATGACGAGGAGATCGCCCAGCTGAAGCGCGCCTTGACCGAGTTGGAGACCCGCGCTGCCGAACTGTCGGCCTTCCGCGCCGATCGGGAGATCGAGCGCAATGCCGCCGATGATGAGGTGAATGCCCTGGGCGAGCAGATTACCGCCTGCTTCATCCGTATCAGTGAGATCGAGAAGGATATTGAAACCGCTGAGACCCTGCGGAATGCAGTAGATGACCGCATCCTCACGCTGAAGTCCGCACAGACCGAAGCGCTGACGCGTGTGGAAAACCTCAAGACATCCTTGCAGGAGACCGAGGCAGCCATTGCCGCCAACCGCGCTGAAGCTGAGGTGGGCGAGACCCGTCTGCGTGAGCTGAACGCTCGTCGCACCGAGGTGGAAGCAGGCGGCATGGCCTTTGAGCAGCAGCTGAATGACCTGCGTATCCGCCTGCGGGATCAGAACAACCGCAAGGAACTGGTGGTGCGGGAGCACACCAAGAACGAAAATAAGCTGGCAGGGCTTCGCACCGACCAGGATAAGCTGGCATCCCGCCTGTGGGATGACTACGAGCTCACCCGTGTGGAAGCGGTGGAGCTGGGCTATCCCCCCGTCACCGAGGAGAACCGCACCGCCGTGGTGCAGGTGCAGACCGAGTGCCGCAACAAGCTCCGTGCCCTGGGCAGCGTGAATGTGGGGGCCATCGAGGAGTACGCCGAGGTGAAGTCCCGTTACGATTACCTCTCGGGCCAGCTGAACGACCTGCGGGATGCCAAGGCCGATCTCGAAGCCGTGATCGCACGGCTGGAGATCGAGATGCGCACCGCATTCCTGGCGGCCTTTGAGGCCATCAACCGCAACTTCAACCGCGTCTTTGCCGAGCTCTTCGGCGGCGGAAGCGCATCCCTTGAGCTTACCGATCCCGAGGATCCTCTGACCTCGGGCATTGAGATCAAGGCTGCACCTCCCGGCAAGGTCATCAAGAATCTGATGCAGCTGTCGGGCGGTGAACAGTCCTTCATCGGCGTTGCCCTCTTCTTTGCCATTCTGCAGGTGAATCCCACCCCCTTCTGCATTCTGGACGAGATCGAGGCCGCCCTGGACGAGGTTAACGTGGCCCGTCTGGCCGAGTACATCAAGCGTTACAATGGAGAGACGCAGTTCATTCTCATCACTCACCGCCGCGGTACCATGGAGGTGGCTGACTGTCTGTACGGCGTGACCATGCCCGAGCGGGGAATTTCTCGGGTGCTGACGCTGAATATCGACGATATCGAGAAAAAAGGAGAAGACTGGGATGGCATTTTTGGATAAACTCAAGGCGGGTCTTGCCAAGACCAAAAACGCCTTTGTGGGGCAGATCAACCAGGTTTTCAGCGCCTTCGTCCGGGTGGACGAGGATATGCTGGAGGAGCTGGAGGAGGTGCTCATCTGCGCCGATGTGGGTGCAACCGCAACCGAGGAGATTATTGACGCACTGCGTGAGCGCATCAAAACTGAGCGGCTTACCGAGCGGGATGCTGCCATGGCGGCATTACACGAGATCCTCTGCGGCATGATCGGCGAAGGGGAGCCCCTTTGCCTGGATAACGCCCCTGCGGTGGTGCTGGTGATCGGCGTCAACGGTGCGGGAAAGACCACCTCCATCGGCAAGATGGCCGCACGGCTGAAGGAGCAGGGAAAGACGGTGGCGGTTGCCGCCGCCGATACCTTCCGCGCCGCCGCCATTGACCAGCTGGCCGTTTGGTGCGAGCGGGCCGACGTACCCCTGATCAAACAGAGCGAGGGATCTGACCCCGCGGCTGTGGTTTATGACGCTATCGGCTATTCCCGTTCCCACAACAGCGATGTGCTGATCGTAGATACAGCGGGCCGCCTGCACAACAAGAAGAACCTCATGGACGAACTGGCCAAGATCAACCGCGTTATTGACCGTGAGCTGCCCGGTGTCTCCCGTGAGACCCTGCTGGTTCTGGACGCCACCACGGGACAGAACGCCATTATGCAGGCCAAGGAATTCAAGCAGGCCGCCAACATCACCGGCCTTACTCTCAATAAGATGGACGGCACCGCCAAGGGCGGCATCGTCTTTGCCATTAAGAAGGAGCTGGGGATTCCCGTGAAATTCATCGGTGTCGGCGAGAAGATCGACGATCTTCAGCCCTTCAATGCCGCCGAGTTTGTGGATGCCCTCTTCAACTGATTTCTGACATGGTCGCCTGACCGAAAGGATGTTTATGCAAGCCGTACTTGTTTCTCACAACCGCAAGAAAATTGCCGAGCTGCGGGATATTCTCACCCGCGTATGTCCCGATCTGATCCTGCTTTCCGCAGGGGAGGCGGGGCTCCCCGACGACATCCCCGAGGATGGGGATACCTTTGAGGAAAATGCTCTCATCAAGGCACGCGCCGCCGCACGGCTGGGATATATCGGCATCGCCGACGATTCGGGTCTGACGGTGGATGCTCTGGACGGTGCCCCCGGTGTTTACTCGGCACGGTATGCCGGCGAGCACGGGGACGATGCCGCCAACAATGCCAAGCTCCTGCGTGAGCTGGCCGCCCGCCCCGATGCCCCTCGCACCGCCGCTTTCGTCTGTGCCATGGCCTGCGTGTTCCCCGACGGTGAGTCTTTCACCTGCCTGGGCCGCTGTTCCGGTGAAATCCTCACCGAAGCGCGCGGCGAAGGTGGCTTCGGCTATGACCCGCTCTTCTTCTATGCGCCCCTGGACAAGACCTTTGCCCAGTTGAGCGGGGAAGAGAAGAATCGCGTTTCCCACCGTGCCCGCGCCCTGGAGGCCTTTGCCCCCCGATTTGCCGATCGGGCCGAAAAATATCTGAAAAAAACAACGAAATAAAGGACATACTATGTTGACAAGCAAGCAACGCGCACAGCTCCGTGCACTGGCCAATCCCATTGACACCATCATGCAGGTGGGCAAGGGCGGCGTTACCGAAAACCTGATTACCACCGTTTCCGATGCCCTGGAGGCTCGGGAACTGATCAAGCTCCGCGTTCTGGAGAACAGCGACTATACCCCCAGAGAGGCCGCCGACACCCTGGCAGAAGCCACCGGTGCCGATGTGGTGGCCGTCATCGGTACCCGCTTCGTGCTCTACCGCGAGTCGGAGAAGCACAAGCGCATCGAGCTGGTCAGATAACGGATGGAGCGCATCGGCATTTATGGGGGGAGCTTCTCGCCCCCCCACAACGGCCATCTTTCCGCCGCACGCCTGCTCCTGGAGCAGGCAGAGGTGGATCGTCTTTTGGTTCTCCCCGCGGGGGTTCCCCCCCACAAGACCCTTGACGCTCATGAGTCCCCCGAACACCGTCTGGCTATGACCCGCCTTGCCTTTGCCGATCTCCCCCGCACCCAGGTGTCGGACTGGGAGATGACACAGCTGGGGAAAAGTTATACGGTGCTGACCCTTGAGCATTTCTCTGCCCCCGATCGGCAGCTGGTGCTGTTGGTGGGAACTGATATGTTTCTGACCCTTGACCACTGGTACCGTGCGGAGGACATCTTTGCCATGGCCGAGATCGTCTGCGTCCGCCGAGAGCTGGATGCGGCGAGAGCAGGGGAGATTGAGGAGAAAATTTCGCTGTATCGGGAACATTTTGGGGCGAAGATCCGTCTAATGGATGAACGGGTAGTGGTGCTTTCCTCCACTGAGCTGCGGGGCATTGCCTCGGCGGGGGGGGATTTATCGGCCTACCTGCCCGAAACAGTTTCTGCCTATATCGAAGAAAATAACCTGTATGCATGGCCTCAGGCGGGGAACATCACCCCGGCATCCCTGAACCGTCTGCGGGATCACCTGAAGGAAACCATGTCCCCCGCCCGGTATGCCCACACCCTCGGTGTTGAGCAGACTGCCCTGCGGATCGGTGCTCTGTGTGCGCCGCAGTCGCTCTGCCTCCTTCGGGCTGCCGCCCTCCTGCACGATGCAACAAAAGAATATTCCTGCGAAAAACAGTTGAAAATTCTTGGAAAATCTGCTATAATGGTAGGTAGCTGTGCAGAAACCCCCACGCTTCATGCGCTTTCTGCCGCGGCTATGATCGAAAGCGACCCCGCCTATGCCGAATTTGCCGATCCTATCGTGGTGGATGCGGTCCGCCGCCATACCACGGGAGGGGCGGAAATGTCGGTGGAGGCGCAGATCATCTACCTGGCCGACTATATCGAGCCCGGCCGCAGGCACAACGCCTGTCAGGCCCTGGCCCGTGATTTTTGGGCCGCCGATCCCGCCTCGATGACAATGGAGGAGTGTTTGGCTCATCTGCGTCGATTTGTGCGGCGCGAAGCGGAGCAGACCATTGCCCACCTGTTGGAGAAGGGGGTCTATATTGATGAAGAAACCCTGCGTACCCGAAACAGTATGCTTGAATAATCGCTGAAAAGGGATTTGAATATGAGCAAAACAACAAACAAAGCCAATCGTCGGAAGCCCGCCCAAAGCAAATGGGCCATTGCGATCGAGGTGACCGTGATCCTGATCTTTGCGGTGTGTGCCATTGTGGTGGCCTGCAGCCTTTTCCTCCGTCCCCCGGAGGTGGATCACAAGGTGCCCTTTGATACCGCGCCTTCTGCGGAAACCACGGGCCCCTCTGAGGCCACCAATGAGAAGGGGGAACCCGTTGAAACCACGTTGCCGGTTGGCAAGCAGGAGCCGGTGACGTATGTTCGTCGAGAGGGGGTCTACAACTTTCTCATTGCGGGCCATGACCGGGTGGCGGTGAACACTGATGTGATCATTCTTGCCTCCTTCGATACCCAAAACAATTCTCTCAACCTGGTGCAGCTCCCCCGTGACAGCTACTCCACTTACGCCTGGAAAAACTACCACAAGATCAACGGTGTGTTTCCCTGTGCGCTGTCTCAGAACGGTTATGACTACAAGGGTGCCATGAAGGGCTTCATGGACTATCTGATGCAGAATATGGCCATCATGCTGGACTACTACGTTCTGGTGGATCTGGATATACTTCAGGAGGTTGTTGACCTGATCGGCGGTGTGGACATCAATATTCCCGCTGACATGGAATACGAAGATCCTGACCAGGACCTGGTGATCAATCTCAAGGCCGGCCGTCATCACCTCAACGGTGAGCAGGCCGAGGGATTCGTCCGCTTCCGCGCCGGCTATGTACAGGCCGACATCGGCCGCAACGACGCGCAGAAGATCTTTATGTCTGCATTCCTCAAGCAGTACAAGGAAAATCTCAACCTTAACACCCTGACGGGAACCGTGGAGCAGATGATCAAAAATGTGACCACCAACCTGTCGGTGAGCGACTGTGTCTTCTTTGCCAAGGAGGCTCTTGAGTTGGATCTCGGCCGCGTGGTGATGGTGAATATGCCCGGATCGGATATCCTGGTTACCGAGGGAGAGTATTCTTCGTACTTCGTACTCAGCCGAGCAGGAACACTGGACGCGGTGAACCGCTTCCTCAACGTGTACACCGAGGATATCACCGACTCCATCTTTGACCGCAATCTGGTTTTCACCAATGCGGCCAACAGTCAGATCAATGCGATCTACCGTACCGAAACCAAGATCGCCAAGGAATATATCGCCGAGGAAGTCAACCAGTCCGGCATCTATATTCCCCGCACTTAAGATGTAAATTGCACAGAAAGGACTATATTATGGACGAAACCGTCATCCGCCCCGAATGGGCAACTCTCCCCGCTCTTGACAGCAATGAACCTAAGGCCCTGGCTGAGGCCATTGCCTTTGTTCTCGACGAGAAGAAGGGGCGCGAGATTAAAACCCTTTATGTTGAAAATAAAACTATCCTGGCAGACTACTTTGTGCTCTGCACCGGTAATTCCAATACCCAGGTCAAGGCCCTGGCCGATGAGGTGGACTTCAAGATCGGCCAGCGCGGTCTGTCTCCCATTCACTTTGAGGGACGGGACAACGGCAGCTGGGTGCTCATCGACTATGGCTCTGTCATTGTGCACATCTTCGGCCGCGAAGCGAGAGATTTCTATAATCTCGACAAGCTGTGGAGCGATGCCGTCCCGGTGGATCTCAGTGCAGACAACTGATTTTGCAATCAATATTCTAAAAATAAAGGACTTGTGACACATGAAGTACAACTACTCCGAAATCGAAAAGAAGTGGCAGGACCGATGGGAAAATGAGGGCGTTTTCCGCGCATCCGAGGATCACAGCAAGCCCAAGTTCTACGGCCTGGTGGAGTTCCCCTATCCCAGCGGCGCAGGGATGCACGTGGGCCATATCAAGGCATATTCCGGCCTTGAGGTGATCTCCCGCAAACGCAGAATGCAGGGCTACAATGTGCTGTTCCCCATCGGATTTGACGCATTCGGTCTGCCCACCGAGAACTCTGCCATCAAATACAACACCCATCCCCGCATCCTGACCGACCGGAATATCGAGAAATTCACCGCGCAGCTGAAGCGGGTGGGCTTCTCCTTTGACTGGTCCCGTGTGGTGGACACCACCGAGGAGGACTACTATAAGTGGACCCAGTGGATCTTCCGCCGTATGTTTGACGAGGGCCTGGTCTTCCGTGCCAAGACCCTGGTCAACTATTGCCCCCACTGTAAGGTTGTCCTTTCCAACGAGGACTCCCAGGGCGGTAAGTGCGACATTTGCCACAACGATATCGTACAGAAGTCCAAGGACGTTTGGTATCTCCGCATCACCGAGTATGCCGACAAGCTTCTGCAGGGCCTGGACAAGGTTGACTACCTGCCCAACATCAAGCTGCAGCAGGAGAACTGGATCGGCCGCTCCGAGGGGGCTTTTGCCAACTTCCAGATCAGCGGACAGGACGACTTCCTGCGTATTTACACCACCCGTCCCGACACCATGTTCGGTGTGACCTTCATGGTCATTGCCCCCGAGCATCCCATCATCGAGAAGTACCGCGACCGCATCGCCAACATTGCGGCGCTGGATGCGTACAAGGAAGAGTGCGCCAAGAAGACCGAGTTCGAGCGTACTCAACTGGTCAAGGATAAGACCGGTGTGTGCATCGATGGTCTGAGCGTGATCAATCCTGCCAACGGCAAGGAGATTCCCGTATACATCTCTGACTATGTCATGATGGGCTACGGCACCGGTGCCATCATGGCGGTTCCCGCCCATGACGAGCGCGACTATGATTTCGCAAAGAAGTTCGGCATCGACATCATCGAGGTCATCCGCGGCGGCAACATCGCCGAGGCGGCCTACACCGGTGACGGTGAGATGGTCAACTCCGACTTCCTGAATGGCATCACCACCAAGGCTGAGGCTATCTCGAAGATGATCGAGTTCCTCTCCGCCAAGGGCATCGGTGAGCGCGGTGTCCAGTTCAAGATGAAGGACTGGGCCTTCAACCGTCAGCGTTACTGGGGCGAGCCCATCCCGATTATTCATTGCCCCAAGTGCGGCATGGTTGGCGTTCCTTATGAGGAGCTTCCTCTGCGCCTGCCCGATATGGAGAACTTTGCTCCCGGTGAGGGCGGCGAGAGCCCCCTGGCCAAGATTGATTCCTTCGTCAACTGCACCTGCCCCAAGTGCGGCGGTGCGGCCAAGCGCGAGACCGATACCATGCCCCAGTGGGCAGGCTCTTCCTGGTACTTCCTGCGCTATATTGATCCGCATAATACCGAAGCCTTTGCTTCCAAGGAAGCACTGGACTACTGGCTCCCCATCGACTGGTACAACGGTGGTATGGAGCACGTTACCCGCCATCTGATCTACTCCCGCTTCTGGCACCACTTCCTCTATGACATCGGCCAGGTGCCGGTGGATGAGCCTTATGCCAAGCGTACTGCCCAGGGCCTGATTCTCGGTCCCGACGGCGATAAGATGAGTAAGTCCAAGGGCAACGTCGTCGATCCCAACGATGTGGTGGATGAGTACGGCGCTGATGTTCTCCGTGTGTACATTCTCTTCATGGGCGACTATGCCTCCGCCGCTCCCTGGAATGAGAGCAGCATGAAGGGCTGCAAGCGCTTCCTTGAGCGTGTGGCCGGCCTGACCGACCTGGTGAAGGGCACGGGCGAGACCGAGGCAATCACCTCTCTCTTCCACAAGACGGTGAAGAAGGTCACCGGCGACATTGAGGAGATGAAGTTCAATACCGCCATCGCCGCCATGATGACGCTGATCAACGGGATCTACGAGCACGGCTCTCTGACTAAGGATGAACTGGGCGTCTTTGTACGCCTGCTGTGCCCCTTCGCACCCCACCTCTGCGAGGAGATGTGGGAGGCACTGGGCAACAAGGCCCTGTGCGCTGTCGCCGAATGGCCCACCTGGGACGAGGCAAAGACTGTGGACTCCACCGTGGAGATCGCGGTTCAGATCTGCGGCAAGCTGAAGGGCACCATCCGCATTGCCGCCGATGCCGATAAGGATGCCGCCATCGCCGCCGCTAAGGCAGATGAGAAGATCGCCGCACAGCTGGAGGGCAAGACTCTCGTGAAGGAAATCTACGTTCCCGGCAAGATCGTAAACTTCGTAGCACGGTAAAAAACTACGAAAAATACGAAAAAAACTCTTGACAGCCGATGGATTATCGTGTATAATATAAAAAGAGATTTATGTCTCCTTGCACATTGCGGAGGGAGGGAAGAAGAATGGCAGAAGTAAGAGTTAAAGATGGCGAATCGCTGGACAGCGCCCTGCGTCGCTTTAAGAGACAGTGCGCAAAGTCGGGCGTCCTCACTGAGCTTCGCAAGAGAGAGCACTACGAAAAGCCCAGCGTAAAGCGTAAGAAGAAATCCGAGGCAGCCAGAAAGCGCAAGTACAAGTAAGTCGATCGTGACTTGAAATAAGACCGATGGAAATTTTCCATCGGTCTTTTTTTACGTTTTTCTCAGGCGATGACCGTGACATAACCGGCGGACAAGGTGCATATACTCAACCATCAGACAAGCAAGGGGGCGGGGATATGCCAAGAGAGGGAAGTGCCGCAGACGGGAGTCGGGCACAGCTGCGCAGGGTGGCCGATCGCCTGCCCTCCCCCTTTAGGGAGGAGTTGAGCGAACTACTCCGGGATTCCGGCGGGGAGGAGCTTCGGTTCCGATGCGGGCAGCCCATGCTGATGCGCTGCAGGGGCCGTTGGCGGCGGGGAAAGACTCGCCTGACCGCAGAACTGTTGGGCGAGATGCTGACCCAGTTCTGTCAGGGGGCACTTTATGCCCACCGCGACACCCTGGTGGAGGGCTATGTGACCCTGACCGACGGATGCCGCGTGGGGGTGTGCGGTCGGGCTGTCACCGAGGACGGGCGCGTGGTGGGGGTGAGGGATGTCCGCTCCCTGTGCGTCCGCCTGCCAGCCCCCATCCCCCAGTCTGTCCGAGAAGCGGCCGAGCGGATCATGCCTCTATTGGAAGAGGATGGGAACTGCCGCTCGGTGCTTCTGTGCGGCCCGCCGGGGGCGGGAAAGACCACCCTGCTTCGGGCAATGGCCGAGGGCTTGTCCCGTTCCCCGAATCCACGGCAGACGGTGGTAGTGGACAGCCGGTGCGAGCTCACCCCTATGCTGGTCCCGGCGGAGGGATGCCTGGACATCCTCACCGCGTATCCCCGCAGTATCGGCATCGAGATTGCCCTGCGTACTATGGCAGCCGAGGTGATCCTCTGCGACGAGATCGGCAGCGCCGAGGATGCGGCGGCGATTTTGGGGGCACAGGCCTGCGGTGTACCGATCATCGCCACCGTCCACGGCGAGAGGTGGGATACGTTAAGCCGACGGCCCATGCTCGCCCCTTTGTTTAAAACCGACACCTTCGGGGTTTGTGTGGAACTTCTGCGCAGACCGGGGGAGAGTGGATTTGCCATGGAGATTATCCGCCTGTGGGAGCCCTGACGCTGTGTGGCGGGGTCCTTCTCCTTGGGGCGGCCTTCCTGCTGATCGGGGGGATGACCGCAGGGGAGCGGCGGCGGGTGGCGCAATGCCGAGCATATCTTACCCTGCTGCAGCGGATCCGCGGGCAAATTGCCTGCTATCAGCGTTCCCTGGGAGAGATCTGCCGTACCCTTGAGCCGGAACTTTGCGCCGCTTGCGGTTTCGGTGTGTTGGGAGATTCATTTACGGCCATGCTGGATGGGGCAAATCTTTACCTTCCTCCCGATGCCAAGGGGATTATGTATCGCTTCGCGGCTGAGTTGGGAAAGAGTTATCTGGGCGAACAGCTTGCAGCCTGCGACGGTGCCATTGCAGAAATGAGTGACGTCTGTGAAAGGGAAGAGTCCCGCCTGCCGGATCGCATTCGGCTGATTTGGACCGCGGGGATATGCTGTGCACTTGCGCTGATTTTGATCTTTCTCTGAGGGCGGTGAAAAGGAAGGGATGAGGTTATGGACATTAGTTTGATCATCAAGGTGGCAGGGGTGGGGATGCTGGTGGCGGTGGTGACCCAGGTGCTGTCCAAATCGGGGCGGGATGAACAGGCTATGCTGGTAACGGTGGCCGGATTGGTGGTGGTCCTGCTCTTTTTGGTGCGGGAAATGGGTGCTTTGCTTGACACCGTGCGCGCGGTTTTCGGGGTGTAGGGATGGACAGCTTCAAGCTGTGTGCTGCCGCTATGCTCATTACCGTTGCCGCTGTGCTGGTGAGGCAGTATAAAAGCGAATTTGTCTTTCCGCTGCGGACTGCATCGGGGGTGATGCTCATGGGATGCGGTGCGGTTTTGCTTACCCCCGCCATGCGTTTTCTTGAGGGGCTTGGACAACGGGTTTTTGCCGAAGGACAGGCATCCATGCTGATGCGCGCGCTCTGCATCCTTTTGCTGGTGCGGTTTTGCGCCGCCCTTTGCCGGGATTGCGGGGAGAGTACAGTTGCCCTTTGCCTGGAGTTTGCGGGGAAGGCCGAGTTGATTTTGCTGGCCATTCCCCTGCTCCAAGAACTGTTGGCCGATGTGGAGGCGATCCTCGCATGGTAAAAGCGAAGCGATCCATTCTGCTGGCATTTTGGATCGCAGTATGGGGGGCGGCATTGATGCTCTCCGCGGCAGGTACCGATATGCCTGACTTGTCCACCGTGATGGAAGAGTTCCGCGCAGCACTTCCCGAAGAAGTCCGGGCATGGCTTCCCCCGACTGTATTTGGAGAGGAAGACAGTATGCCCGACGGGGAGGCTGTGGCAGAGATGAGCAGTCTTCCGGCACTGCTGAAGGCGGCGGGGGAAACGCTGCGGAATGTTTTGCCTTCGTCTGCGGAAACTCTGGGGGAGATTCTCCTTTGTCTGCTTTTTTCCGCGCTCTTTCGCGGGGTTTGCGCTGCCTTTGGCGAGGGAAAACTGGAGGAGAGTGCTCTGCTTTGCGGTCGTGTTGGGGTGGCGTTGGTCCTTTGCGGGGGGCAGCTTGCCCAGCTGAACCTGGTACGGGGTGCGCTGGCCTGTCTGCAGGGCGTAGCCAACGCCATGCTCCCGGTACTGGCCGCCCTGCTGGCCGCAGGGGGGAATACCGCTTCTGCCGCAGCGTCGGGCGGTGGACTTCTGCTGTTCCTGAATCTTGCCGAAAATCTTACGGCGGAGTTTTTTCTTCCCCTTGCTGCGGCACTGTGCGGTCTTGCAGCGGTGGTATGGCTTCCCGAGCGGGGGCGGATCCGAAGTTTGTTTGGCTGTCTGCGGCGCGTGCTTACCTTTTCTCTTGCCCTGTTTGGGACGGTGTTTGCCGCAGTGTTCGGTGCGCAGACGCTGCTTGCGGCGGGAGCGGACAGTATCTCGGCGAGGACAGTAAAATTTGCGGTGGGAACCGCTTTTCCCGTCATCGGCGGGGTGATCGGCGACTCGGTGCGTACTGTGGCGGCGGGGCTGGGATATCTGCGGGACACGGTAGGGCTGTTGGGAATTTTGCTTACGCTTCTTCCCCTTGCCGCTCCCTTACTTACCCTCTTCCTTCACCGCGCGGTTCTGCTGATCGGAGGCGCGGCGGCAGAACTGCTGGGATGCGGCGAGGAACAGAAAATGCTGGAGGAATACGCCTCGGTCAGCGGCCTGCTTTTGGCCATGGTGGCGGGAGCGGCGGTGTGCTTTATCTATGTGCTGATTATTTTTGTGCGGATATCCCTGGCTGTTTCAGGATAAGGAGAGGAAATGAAGGCATATCTGTTGACGGTGGTATGGGCGGCGGTTGCCGGGACCTTGGCTGAACTGATTGGGGGCGACGATGCGGGGTCCGGGGCAAAGCTGTTGCGCCTGATCACGGGGCTGATGATTCTCTCCGTGGTGGCCGCGCCCATACACAGCCTTCTGCAGATGGGACCTGAGTCTTTGCTTGATCGCCTGGGGGAGATATATGAAAATGCGCGGACAGCTTCGGCGGAGGCAGGGGAGATGTATACCCGGCAGACTATGGAGTATATCCGGCAGACAGGCGAGGCCGGCGCGTCGTCGGCGGTGAAAAAACTGTTGACCGAGCGATTTGATTTGCCGGAGGAATGCTGCCGTGTTGAGATTGATCTGACCGAGCGGGACGGGGAATTTACCCTGTCTTCGGTGGGGGTCATTCTTTCCGGGAGGGGCCTTTGGGCGGATCCCTACGCCATCGAGACGTATTTGGAAGAAATTTTGTGCTGTCCCGTTAGGGCGGCGGTGGAATGAAAGGAGCGAGATGGAAAGACAAGAAAAAAAGAACATTCTCTCACGTCGGAGCCGAACCGTTCTGATCTGCGTGCTGGCCGCGGTGGGCATCCTGTTTCTGTGGCTGGGGCGGAGCGAGAGGGGGGACGATACCGCTGCCTCTGCTTCTTCGGATTGGCGTGGGGAAATCAGCGCGCTGGAAGCCAAAGCCGCCGCGCTCTGCAGTCAGGTGGCTGGAGTGGAGGACGTGACGGTTGCCCTCAGCCTTGCCCAGGGGGCGGAGTATGTCTATGCGGCGGGAGAGAGCAGTTATCTTGGAACGGGGAACACGGGGGCCCGCCTGGTTACCGAACGTCCACCGCAGATCGGGGGGATCGGGGTGGTTTGCCGCGGGGCGGACGACCCGGAAACCGTGCAGAAGCTGGTATCCCTTTTGTCCGCCGCCTTCGGCGTTGGGGCAAATCGGATTTACATTGCCGCGGCTGGATGACATAAAAAAATTTCCCGGCGCATATAGTACACCGGAATTCAAATTCAAGCTAAACGGAGGTCAGATATGAAACTGAAGCAGATCTTTAACTTTGAAGCCCTGAAACGGGGCATCGTGAAGGTAGGGCGGCGAAACTGGATTATCCTGGGTGCGCTGGTGCTGATTGCAGGAGCAGTCTGTTTGAACTGGGTGCTTTTCGCCGGCGGCGACGACGGATTTTCCTACGACAGCGCCGGGGGCATGAGCAGCGGAAGCCTTACCAACGATGGGCTCACCGACGGTACCGCCGTCAGTGGTGAGGACGAAGGGGATGCCGCCTATTTTGCCGCCACCCAGGTCAGCCGCCAGCGGGCACGGGATGAGGCCATGGAGGTTCTCCGGGGCGTGGTAGACAGCGCGGAGGCACAGGAAACGGTGAAGGGGCAGGCCTTGTCCGACATCACCCGCATCGCCCTGGACATGGAGCTTGAGGCCAACATCGAGACACTGATCACCTCCAAGGGCTTTGAACAGTGTGTAGCAGTGGTGAACGGCAGCAGTGCCAACATCATCGTCCAAAGTGACGGCCTTTTGCCCAATGAAATCGCCCAGATCAACGAGATTGTCTACGAGCAGGCGGGCATTCTCCCCGCCAATGTGAAGATCATCGAGCGGGGAAACTGAGAAAATTTCGAGGCAAAAATCTGTCCTCCGCGCTATTGACAAGGTGAGGGATTCGTGATATGATATCCTTAACATCTGCGCGTGAGGTGACATAATGAACGGACAGCAATTATTTGATCAGATCGACTCCCTGGCGAAGGAATACCTTCGGGTGTGGGAGGATGTGTGCAATATTGAGAGCCCTTCCCGCCACAAGGCCGGCGTGGATGCTGTGGGAAAATATTTTTCGGCCATGGCCGCAGCCCGGGGCTGGGAGGTTGAAACCTTCCCCCATGCCGTGTCCGGGGATGTGGTGTGCATCACCATGAATCCCACGGCCAAGGGAGAGATGGTGTGCATTTCGGGGCATATGGATACGGTGCACCCCCTGGGATCCTTCGGTACCCCTGCGGTGCGCATCGAAGGGGATCGGATCTACGGCCCCGGGGTAACCGACTGCAAGGGCGGCATTGTGGCAGGTTTTTTGGCTATGGATGCCCTGTCCCGCCTCGGTTTTTCCGACCGTCCTGTTCGCCTGCTTCTGCAGAGCGACGAGGAGGTTAGCAGTATGCCCAGCAACAAGGAAACCATCGGCTATATTTGCCGTAAGGCAGAAGGGGCGACGGCTTTTCTGAACCTGGAGAACGACAAAGGTCACGGAAACCTTTGCATTGCCCGCAAGGGAATCGTCACCTTTGATTTCACGGTGCACGGTGTTGCGGGGCACTCCTCCCGCTGCGCCATCGAGGGGGCAAATGCCATTCTGGAGGCGGCACACAAGATTATTGAACTGGAGAAGATTAAGGACAACGACGGGCTAACTTGCTGTTGCTCGGTGATCAGCGGCGGAACGGTGCCCAATACCATCCCCGATTTTTGTCGGTTCCAGGCAAACGTGCGCTTTGCCAATATGGCGCAGTACGAATGGATGTGCCAGAAGGCAAAAGAAGTGGCGGAAACCGTCTTTGTTCCGGGCTGCAGGACCGCCCTGGAGACCTCTACCTTCCGTGTCGCCATGGAGGAAGAGGAGAGAAACCGCGATCTGCTTGCCCGGATGAATCGGATTTACCGCGAGGTGGGGCTCCCCGAGATGGGTGCCGAGATGAACACCGGCGGCTCGGACGCGGCGGATGTGGCATCCTGCGGTATCCCCTGCGTGGATTCCATTGGGGTGTACGGAGAGAAGATTCACTCGGTGAAGGAGTGGGCCTCCATCCCCTCCCTGGCAAAATCGGCGAAGTACGTTGCTTCGGCAATCGCATGGCTTTGACTGGCCCAATAAAAAACGGATGTCACACTGATGTGTGACATCCGTTTTTGTGTTTTGCTCAATCAGCCATTTTTGCTCAGCCAATCGGTGACGGTGTCGGAGATCTGCTTCAGGCAGCCCTCCTCAAAGGGCGTGACAAATCCCGCAGTGCGGCAGAGCTCTACAAAGGTCTGCTTGCCGCCTTGCTCCACAAAGCGCAGATAGCGCGCCCATGCGGAGGCGTAGTCGGTCTGGGACTCAGCCCATACCTCAAGGGCAATGGTCTGAGCCAGGCAATAGTCAATGTAGTAGAAGGGATAGTGGTAGATGTGCAGCTGTCTCTGCCAGCCGGCACCTGCATTGTAGAAGGGAACATCGGCAAAGTCAAGGTAGGGACGGTATTCCTTCTCTAAGGACATCCACAGGGCATCGCGCTCAGCGGCCGTCATTTTGGGGTTGGCATAGATGTGATGCTGGAACTCGTCCACCATGGTGCCGTAGGGGATGAAGATGAGGGTGGACTCCAGGTGGGCGTAGCGGGCTCGGTCGGCGTCCTCCTTGTAGTAGAGGTTGAGCCAGGGCCAGGCCAGGAATTCCATGGACATGGAATGCACCTCGCAGGACTCCATGCTGGGGCTGGTCTGCTCCAGCAGCTCAAAGTTGCGGGCTTGGTAGCCGGCGAAGGCATGACCTGCCTCGTGGGTCAGCACGTCTACGTCACCCGAGGTGCCGTTGAAGTTGGAGAAGATGAAGGGAGCGCGGTAGATGGGCAGGGAAGTGCAGTAGCCGCCGGGGGCCTTGCCCTTCTTGGAGCAAACATCAAAGAGCTCGTTGTCGTAGAGAAAGTCCACAAACTCCGCCGTTTCGGGAGACATTTCGTGGTACATCTGTCGGCCCGCCGCGAGAATGTCGTCGGGGGTGCCGTGGGGTTTGGGATTTCCTTCGGGGTAACCGAAGGCATCATCGTAGAAGCGGAAGTCACCGGAAAGCCCGATGCGCTCTGCCTGCTTTTTCTTCATGGCTGTGACCACGGGAACAAGATCACGCTTGACCTGGGCGCGGAATTTCTCCACCATAGCGGGGTCATAGCAGTTGCGGGTGTTGCGCAGGTAGGCCACCTCGGTGAAGCTGGCGTATCCCAGCTTTTCGGCAATGGCGGCACGAACCTTTACCAGCTCGTCGAAAAGACGGTCCAACTCATCCTTCACCGACATCCAGAAATTGCCTTCGGCCAGATATGCGGCGTGGCGCACCTCGCGGTCGGGGGACTGCTTGTAGGGAGCCAGCTCAGCCACCGTCAGCACCTTGCCGTCAAAGTCGATCTGAGAAGAGGCCGATAGCTTCTGATAAGCCGAAACCAGTCGATTCTCTTCCTGCAGCTCGGCAATGATGGCGGGAGAGAAGGTCTTGGTGCCGATCTCCACATTGCGGAGCATCAGCTCGCCGTAGCGGGCATCAATGTCGGCACGGAAGGGAGAGGTCAGTACAGCCAGTGAAAAGGCCTGTCTCTGTTCCTGAACGAGAGGGGAATTCTCATCAATGTAGGCCATCTCGGCGGTGTAAAATTCATCGGTGGTATTCACCGTATGGCGAATGTAGCAGATGGACTCCATGGTAGCAAACTCCATGGACAGCTTTTCATGCTCCTCAATGGCAGCAAACACATCAGCCGCCGCAGCCGCATTCTGCACGCGCTCGGTAAGCTTGCGGTAAGCCGCACAAATCGCCTCCACATCAGGCCTGGCGTAAGGCATATCCTTAAATTTCATGGTAATCCTCCTTGTATGAAAGTTTTTGCGGGGCTCGGGGCGCTTTTTTCAAAAAGCGCCCCGACGGGGTGCAGGGGCAGCGCCCCTGCGTCCTGCAGGAAAAATGGACCGTTTGCGCGGCCCATTTTTCCTGTGTGATGTTTAGTCGCAGACCTTCTCAACCCAGCCCATGGGATCGGCAATGCGGCCCCACTGAATGCCGGTGAGATTGTCGTAAAGCTTCTGGGCAATGGGACCGATCTCGTTGTTGTTGAGGATGATCTTGTTGCCGTTGTCGTTGAGCTCGCCGATGGGAGAGATAACCGCTGCAGTACCGGTGCCGAAGGCCTCGTTGAGGCGGCCCTCACGGTGTGCGGTGTACAGCTCCTCCACCGAAACGCGGCGCTCGGTGACGGTGTAGCCCCAGCTGCGGAGCAGCTCGATGCAGGATGCGCGGGTAACGCCGGGAAGAATGGAACCCTCGTCAAGGGAAGGCGTCACTACCTCGCCGTCGATGACAAAGAAGACGTTCATGGCGCCCACTTCATCGATGTACTTGCGCTCGATGGCATCCAGCCACAGCACCTGTGCATAGCCCAGCTTCTCGGCCTTCTCCTGACCGATGAGGGAAGCGGCATAGTTGCCGCCGCACTTGGCAAAGCCGGTACCGCCCCGGGAAGCGCGGACATACTCGGTCTCGATGAAGATCTTGACGGGGTTGATCCCCTCGGGATAGTAGGAGCCGGAGGGAGCGAGAATAATCATAAAGAGATAGGTCTTGGCAGCATGTACGCCAAGGAAGGGGTCGGTGGCAATGATGAAGGGACGGATGTAAAGGGAGGTGCCGTCAAAGGCGGGAACCCAGTCCTTCTCCACCTCTACCAGCGCCTTGATGGCCTGGAGCACGTCGTCGGGATCCACCTGAGGAATGCAAAGACGGCGGTTGGTGTTGTTCATGCGCTCGATATTCTTCTGGGGGCGGAAAAGCTGAATGGAACCGTCAGCGGTGCGGTAAGCCTTAAGACCCTCGAACATCTCCTGGCCGTAATGGAAAACCATGGCGGCGGGATCAAGGGAGACGGGAGCATAGGGGACAATGCGGGGATCATGCCAGCCCTTGCCCTCGGTGTAATTCATAATAAACATATGGTCGGTGAAGATCTTACCGAAGCCCAGCTTGTCGGTCTTGGGCTTTTCCTTCGGTGTGGTGGTGAGGGTGATTTTGATGTCTAACATCACGAAATCCTCCGTAATCGAATTTCCTGCGTCTGTACGTTTAGGATTGCATCTATTATAGACCATTTCTGCAAATTTTGCAACGATTATTTGAAAAAAAGATGATTTTTTTGCGATTTATGCATGGATACGGGTACTTCCTGCATAGGCTGAATATACCACAGCGCATAAAAAACGGCGATGCGGGCAGATTAAGGACAGGACGGCGGTCCATGACGCGGGCTGCCGCATCAATTCATGCGTCGGAAAGGTTTGGTTTTTATGAAGAAGATTTTTCGTGGTTTGGCCGTTCTTCTGGCGGTGATGGCGGCAGTTCTCCCGCTCTCAGCCGCGGCACCCCTCTCCCCCGGTCTGCAGCTGCTGGCGGCCGAGTATGAGATGGTGAAATCCGGGCTGATTGCAGAGGAGATCTGCTTTTCTGCCGATGATTTCTCCCGCGCCGTGAACCTGGCGCAGACAGGCTCGGTGACCCTCACTCGCCTCCCCCCTGAGACAGAGGGCCTGCTGAAGCTTGGGGGCGTGCGGGTAAAGGAGGGGCAGATGCTCTCTCAGCGGCAGCTGGATCTGCTCAGCTTTTCCCCGGCGTCCGCGGCAGTGACCGAGAGCAGCTTTGAGTTTGTCTGCGGAGAGAGAGGATATGCCATCAGCTGTGCGCTGTACTTGCTGCCAACCCTCAACTTCTCCCCCACCGTGGCCCTGGCCGATCCCAATGTGCTGACAGTCAGCACGCACCGCTCGGTCAGCTGCTTCGGCAGTCTGCCTGCCCACGATCCCGAGGGGGATGCCCTCACCTATGAAATCGTCACCCCGCCCAAGAAGGGATCGGTTACCCTACTGGATGAAACGAGGGGGGATTACCGTTATACCCCTGCCGCCGGGAAAAGCGGAAAGGACAGCTTCCGCTATGTGGTACGGGACCGTTACGGCAATTATTCCTCCGCGGCTGAGGTGACGGTGACCATCACCCGCCCCTCCACCTCGGTGGTTTATTCCGACATGAATGAGCATTGGGCGCACAACGCCGCGCTGACCATGACCGAACTGGGAATCATGCAGGGGCGGCAGGTGGGAAAGCTCTGCTATTTTGACCCGGACGGAACGGTAAGCCGGGGGGACTTCCTGGTGATGGCCATGAACGTGCTGGGAATTACCGAGGTTCCCGCGGTGTCAAACACCGGCTTTGCTGATGATGCGGATATCCCGGTTGCCATGAAGGGCTATGTGACGGCGGCAGAGGAACTGGGCTATATCCACGGTTGGATGCAGGATGGCCGCCGGGTATTTGCCCCCAAGGAGACCATCACCCGCGCCGAGGCTGCGGTGATGCTGGGAAATATGCTGGATCCTGCGGTTCCCACCGTCAAGCCGATATTTGCCGATGCCGCGCGGGTTCCGGAGTGGGCATATGATGCGCTCAGTGCCCTCAACGCCGTCGGAGTCTTCCGGGGAACGGGGAGCGGCGTGATTGCCGCCGACAGTAAAATTACCCGGGCACAGGCGGCACAGATCCTCTGCGCGGTGGCTGAGTTGGACTAACCGCGGAGACGGGGTGCCGCGCTGTACGGTGCGGCCCCCCCCTTTTTGTTGCAGCCGCCTTACAAAAAAGTTAAAATTATATTACAATCCGCAAAAACACTTGAAATTTTTTCCGAAATATCGTATACTGTAAGCACAGAAAATCACAAAGGAGTTGAGATCCGAATGCCGAAGAATGAACTGCAGAGAACCCAGACCTTTACCCTGGGCACCGATAAGGAAAATTCCACCAAGACCATCCTGTCCGCGGTGTATACCGCCCTCAGCGAGAAGGGATACGACCCCGTGACCCAGATCGTCGGTTATATTCTGTCGGAGGATCCGACTTATATTACCAACCACAACAATGCCCGCAGTCTCATCTGCCGGATCGACCGCTATGAGCTGCTGAACAAGCTGCTGAAGGAGTATCTCGGCGTATAATGCGTCGGGGCGATTATGACACGAATTGATCTGAAAACCATGTGCGAGGAGGTTCTATCGGGCCCCCTCGCTCTTGCCATTGGCAACTTTGACGGGGTGCACATCGGACACCGCGCCCTGCTTGCCCGGGTGCGGGAGGCCGCAGAGGCCATGCGGGGGGAGATCCCCCACATTCGCACAGGGGTGTGGTGCTTTGCCCAGCCCCCGTCTGCCTTCCTCTCGGACAAGCCTGTGCCCCAGCTGTCTACCCTTGAGGAAAAGCTGGCCTGCTTTGCCGAAGCGGAAATTGACTGCTGTATTTTGGCCGACTTTCCCACTCTCAAGGATTGCCCCCCCGACCGTTTTGTCCGGGAGATTCTGGTGGATGCCTGTGACTGCCGCCATGTGGTCTGCGGCTTTAACTTTACCTTCGGCGCACGGGGGCAGGGAAACGCAGATACCCTTCGCCGCCATTTCGGGGATGCCCTCACGGTGGTGGAGCCGATCTGCCTGGGGGACCGCGTGGTGAGTTCCACCGCTGTCCGATGCGCCCTGACCGAAGGGGACGCCGAGGGTGCGGCGGCCATGCTTGGCCGCAGATGGTCGATTTGTCTGCCGGTTCAGCACGGCAAAGCCCTGGGCCGCCGGCTGGGATTTCCCACTGTCAACCAGCGCTTTCCGGAGGGGCATATTCTCCCCGCCTTCGGGGTCTACGCCACCCTTTGCGAGATTGATGGGGGGCTCCATCCCGCCGTCACCAATGTGGGCATCCGTCCCAGCGTGGACGACGGGGATGCCGTCACCTGCGAGAGTCACATCCTGGACCTGAACGCTGATCTCTATGGCCGGGATATTCGGGTGCATTTCTGTACTTATCTGCGCGCCGAACAAAAATTTGAATCCCTTGCGGCATTGGAGGCCGCCATCCAGGAAGATATTGCCGGGACTCGCCGTTATTTCGGCGCCACGGCGCAAATGAAGGAGGGAAAAGCATGAAGAGAAGCCTGCGGGCGATGAGCGCCCTTTTGTCCCTTCTGTTTGTGCTCGGTACTTTCCTTTGCCTGCCTGCAGGGGCAGAGGAGGATGCATCCGCGCCTCCCGAAATCACCCACGCAAAAGGCGTTTACCTGTACAACCTTGAGCATGAAATGCCGCTGCTGACCTATGGGGAGAACGAGAAGATATATCCCGCCTCCACGGTGAAAATCATGACCGGCCTGCTGGCGGTGGAGGCTTTGGCTGACCGGATGGAAGAAAAAGTCACCATCACCGCCGAAATGCTCAAGAACGTCACGGGCAACAACATTGCCCTCAAGGCCGGAGAAACGGTTACGGTAAAGGATATGCTCTATTCCGCCCTCTGCGGCGGATACAACGATGCCTGCGCTGTGCTTGCCCACCTGGTGGGTGGAAGCCAGGCTGCCTTTGTGGTGATGATGAATGACCGTGCCGCAGCCCTGGGAGCTGCCGACACCCGCTATACCAATCCCTCGGGTATGCACCATAAGGACATGGTTACCACCACTGCCGATACGGCGAAAATTGCCCTGGCGGCAGTCAAGCTTCCCCTTTACATGGAGATCACCTCCACGGCAAAGTACATCATGCCTGCCACCAATCTTTCGGGAGACCGCAACATCTACAACCGTAATTATCTGATCGCCCGCAACAAGGAGGTTATCTACTACTATCCCTCTGCCCGGGGCCTCAATTCCGGTTCCACCAACGAAGGGGGCTATTGCCTGGTGACCACGGCCGAGAAAAGCGGATTGAGCTATCTCTGCATCGTCATGGGGGCGGACGAGGTGGAGGGAAAGATTACCTCCTACACCCTTGCCCGCAGTCTGTTGGACTGGGCCTTCTCGGCCTACGGCTATATGACAGTGCTGGACACCGACCGCATGGTCTGCGAGGTCCCAGTCACCCTGTCGGACAAGGTGGATTACGTTACCCTCGTTCCCGAAACCTCGGTGGTACGGTACCTGCCTGCCTCCATCAATCCCGAAACCGATCTGACTTACAGCTATAATGTTACTTCCGCATCCCTGGCTGCCCCGGTGCAGGAGGGACAGGTAGCGGGGTTCATTACTGTCAGCTATGGAGATGAAGTGCTGAGCACCGTCAACCTGGTGGCCAAAAACGAGGTGGAGCGATCGGAGTTTCTCTATGTGCTCTCCCGGATCAAAGAATTTTCCCACAGCCGCTTCTTCATTGCAACCCTCATTGCGGCGGTGATCCTTACCCTGGCTTACATTTTTGGCACTGCCGTTTACCGCTATCGGAAACAGCAGCGCCATATGCGATTCAAATAAAAAAGATCCCGCGCATCTGCGCGGGATCTTTTTTATTTTTCGGTGGGTTTGGCCTTCTGCCGCAGGTTCAGCAGCACCACAGCACCCAAAACGCAGAGCACGCCTGCCGCGCTCATGAGGGTGAGCTTTTCCCGGAAGACGATGATTCCCACCAGGGTTGCCACCACCGGCTCAAAGGAGGAGAGGATGGAGGCTCGCCCTGTTTCCAGACCGGTAAGGCTGTAGGTGTAGAATAGGTAGGGGAGGTAGCAGCTGATGGCACCCATGGCCAGGCTGAGCAGGAGAGTCTGCCATGAGCCTGTCAGGGCAAGGACGGGTTCCTTCACGCCCCAGATGACCGCCGAGCCGAGGGCGGCCAGCAGACAGGAGTAGAAGTTGATGGTATTGGAATGGTAGCCGCGGTTGAGGGCACAGCGGGCAAAAATGCTGTAAAGCGCGTAGCCCACACCCGAGCCGAGACCGAAGAGCAGGCCGCCCAGGGAAAGGGCGTTCTCGCCTTGCCCCATCCCCGATACCAAGCAGCAGCCGGCAAAGGCCATCACTAGAGCCACCAGCTTGATGGGGGTGATCTTCTCTTTGAAAAAGAGGGCCGAGAGCAGCATAACGATGGTAGGGGCGGTGTAGAGGAGAATGGCGGCGGTGGAGAGGCTCATGCGGGTAATGGCCTCAAAATAACAGTAGGTGAAAAAGAGCAGGCTGCAGATTCCGCTGCCGATGAAGCACCAGATGTCCTTGAGCTTGACACGGAACTGTTTCGGATCGGTGACGGCGGCGGTAAAACCAAAGCAGAGAGCGGCCACTCCGCAGCGCAGGAGAATCGCTCCGGTGGAGCTGATGCCGAACTGAGCAAGTGAACGGGTGAAAAGGCCCATCAGGCCCCACAGCGCACCTGCGGTCAGTACGGCGGCAATATGTTTTTTCATGGGAGGTCCTTTCGTGGAAGAGGCCGATGCATGGGCATCGGCCATCATTTTTGCGGAGAAGATCAGCCTTGAATGCGGTCGCGGAAATAGCGGCCGACTCCGGCGATGGCGGTGAGGAAGGTAGGCACCAGTTCGCGGTTAAGCTGGGAGGAGCGAACCTGAGCAAATGTCTCGAAGGAGAGGTCTCCGTCATAACCGATCTCCCGCATGGTATCACAGAAGTGATCCCAGTTGATGGTGCCGGTATAGGGCATGAGGTGCTGGTCGGTGGCACCATTGTTGTCATGAATGTGCAGGGCCTTGATCCGTTTGCCCAGGATCGGTACATAGGTGCGGAAGCTCTTGCGCAGAAGATTGAGGTGGCCGGTGTCCAGGCACAGGCCGAAGCATTCCTTGCCTGCCTTGGCGTTGAGGCTGTCGATGTATTCCGCCGCTTCGTAGGGGTTGGAACAGGTGCCCTCAATGAGTCCCTTGGGGGATCCGGAGAAGAGATTCTCCAGGCAGACGGTAACATCGGTCTTGACCAGCACATCGATCAGGCCTTCATAGAGCTTGTAGTTGAGAGCTTTAATCGACTCGGGGGTGTTGGTGGCATCGGTATTGGAGAGGGAGATGCCGTGAATGATGAGATTTTTGCATCCCACAGCGTGGCAGAACTCGATACAGCGGCGCTGGATCTTGATCATGTAATCCAGGACATCGGGACGCTCGGGCATATAAGAGGGGAAGGGAGCGTGGGCCTGGGTAATGGTGAGCCCTGCGGCGCGGATGTATTTCAGCTCCTCGGCAAAGAAGTCAAGGACTTCCTCGAGGGGTTTTTCATAAATGCAGAAGTCCTTGAGTTCTGCGGTTTTGAAGGCTTTTCTGTCCAGATAATAGTCAATGTTCCAGTCAATGGCGGTAAAGCCCGACTCGCGGATGAGGCGATAACCGGCCTCGGGCCCGAAATCGCGGGAGACGGGGCTGGATTGAACGGCAAGCTGCATGGATGCTCCTCCTTGTGCGGCGAAAATTTTGTTACCATAATCATAGCACAGCGGCGTAAAAAAAGCAAGGAGAAAAGTCCGGGTTGAAAAAGTTTTCATTTTTTGCCGATTTGGGGAACAATTTTGCACTTTTTTCGTCAATACTGACAAATCCGATTTTGGGGAGGTTTTACCGTGAAAAAGTTTTTTTACGCTGTGATGATGCTCTGCTTAACGCTTGGAATGCTCTCTGCCTGTGAGACCGATGGCGGAAGGGGTGACAGTACTATCCCTGATGAGTTGACTGCCGCTCCCGTTACTACCGAAGCCCCCATCACCACGGCGGCCCCCGTCACCACCCGGGATCTTGAGCCCCATGAGACCGAACCTGATGTCACCGTACCGTCGGTGATTGACCCGACGGTGATTCCATCTATCACCATCTGTCCCGAGAAACCGGTGATCTACCTCTATCCCACCGCACCCACCCGGGTGAGTGTGAAACTGGACTATGCAGGCACCCTGACTTCCACCTATCCCGCTTACCCCTCTGACGGTTGGTGCGTGGACGCACAGCCCGACGGCACGCTTACCGATCCTGCCACAGGCAGGGAGTACTACTGCCTTTTCTGGGAGGGCGAAGGCGAAGACTACACCATCGACAGCGGTTTTGTGGTAGCAGGGAAGGATACTGAAGCATTCCTTGAGGATGCCCTCGCCAAGCTGGGGCTGACCCGGCGCGAAGCCAACGAATTCATCATCTACTGGCTGCCCCGGATGGAGGGGAATGCCTATAATCTCATTTCCTTTGATCCCACCGCCTACCTGCAGGACGCACGCCTGACGGTGAATCCCGCTCCCGATACGGTGATCCGGGTGTTCATGACCTGGCGCGGGCTGGATGCCCCCATGGACATTCCCGCGCAAACGCTTACCGCGCCTGTGCGCACCGGCTTTACCCTGGTGGAGTGGGGCGGAGCCGAACTTGACTGACATCCTTCGCTCTTGACAGCAGGGGCAGGTTGTGTTATACTGGGAATTGATCGATGCGGGGATGTTCGTACGTTCCGTGCGAAGGAAACATTTTGGGAGGATCTGCCATGAAGAAATGTTATTGGATTGGATCGATTTTGCTTTGCCTGATTATGCTTGTCTGCGGCTGTGACGCTTCCCCCGATGAAGCCGAGACTATCGCTCCCCCCGAAACGACGGTGGCTCCCGAAACTACACTTGCCCCTGAAACGACGGTGGCCCCCGAGACCACCTCTGCCCCCGAGATCACGCCTGCACCCGAGACAACCGTCTCCCCCGAGACAACCACTGCGCCCGAGACAACCACTGCGCCCGAGACAAAGCCGAAGTGGACAGTCGCCAAACCGGTGATCTACCTCTATCCCACCGCGCCCACCCGGGTGAATGTGGCACTGGACTATGCCGGCATGCTGACTTCCACCTATCCCGCTTACCCCTCTGACGGTTGGTGCGTGGACGCACAGCCCGACGGCACGCTTACCGATCCTGCCACAGGCAGGGAGTACTACTGCCTTTTCTGGGAGGGCGAAGGCGAAGACTACACCATCGACAGCGGTTTTGTGGTAGCAGGGAAGGATACTGAAGCATTCCTTGAGGATGCCCTCGCCAAGCTGGGGCTGACCCGGCGCGAAGCCAACGAATTCATCATCTACTGGCTGCCCCGGATGGAGGGGAATGCCTATAATCTCATTTCCTTTGATACCGCCGCCTACCTGAAGGCTGCCCGTCTGACGGTGAACCCCGCTCCCGACACGGTGATCCGCGTGTTCATGACCTGGCGCGGGTTGGATGCCCCCGTGGACATCCCTCCGCAGACCCTCGCCGCTCCCGACCGTGTGGGCTTTACTCTGGTGGAGTGGGGCGGCACAGAGCTGAACTGATCCCACTTTACGATGATCTCAAGGGTGCCGCCTACGCTGCGGCACCCTTTTTCCTTTGGATTTGGTTGACAAAGCAACGGTTTTGTGCTATACTTTCCCTATGCAGAATTTGTCTTTTCGGAGGTTATCATGGAAGAGAAACAGAGCAAAGGGCGACTGCTTCGCCGCTTTTTGCCGTATTACAAGAAATATTGGAAGATCGTGATTTTTGACCTGCTCTGCGCAGGACTGACCACCATCTGCGAGTTGATCCTGCCCCTCATCGTGCGGGAAATCACATCGGCTGCCACTAACGACATCGCCGCCCTTACGGTGGAGATGATCCTGCGGATGGGAATCCTGTACCTCATTCTTCGTATCATCGACACCGCCGCCAACTATTATATGGCCTCGGTGGGACATATCATGGGTACACGGTTGGAAACCGATATGCGAACCGACCTCTTCTCCCATCTGCAGAAGCTCCCCTTCGCCTATTTTGACGAGACCAAGATCGGTACTCTCATGTCCCGCATCACCAGCGACCTGTTTGACGTGACCGAGTTTGCCCATCACTGTCCCGAGGAACTGCTGATCACCGGGATCAAGATTATCTGTGCCTTTATCATTCTGGCGGGGATGAGTTTGCCTCTGACGCTGATTATTTTTGCCGTGGTGCCGATCATGGTGGTGGTGCTGTCCTTCTTCAACCATCGGATGCGGGAGGGCTTCAAGGAGTCCCGCCGCCGTGTGGGTGAGCTGAATTCCCAGATTGAGGACAGCCTGCTGGGGATCCGTGTGGTGAAATCCTTTGCCCGGGAGAATACCGAGATCGAAAAGTTTGACCGCGGCAATCACCGCTATCTTGACATCAAGACCAAGGTTTACCGGATCATGGCCAGCTTCCAGGCATCCACCCGTCTGTTCGACGGCATTATGTACATCGTGGTGGTGGTCGCCGGTGCTCTCTTTCTGCGGGGCGGGAAGATTGATGCTGCTGATTATGTGGCATATCTGATGTATGTCACTACTCTGCTTACCTCCATCCGCCGCATTGTGGAATTTGCCGAGCAGTTCCAGCGGGGCATGACAGGGGTTGAGCGCTTCTGTGAAATCATGGACATCGAGCCCTCCATCAGCGACGCCCCCGATGCAGAACCCCTGGAATCGGTGAAGGGCGAGATCACCTTCGACCATGTCCGCTTTGCTTACTCCGATGAAGGTGGGGACGTGCTGTCTCACCTGGATCTCACCGTCCGGCCCGGAGAGAGCATTGCCCTCGTGGGCCCCTCAGGCGGCGGTAAGACCACACTCTGCAATCTGATCCCCCGTTTTTACGAGATCACCGACGGTGCTGTCCGCATTGACGGCAGGGATATCCGCACCCTCACCCTGGAGTCCCTGCGCAAAAAAATCGGCGTGGTGGCCCAGGATGTATACCTGTTCTCGGGCAGTGTCCGAGAGAATATCGCCTACGGCCGTCCCGAGGCCACCGACGAGGAGATCGCCGAGGCGGCTCGATTGGCGGGGGCTCATGACTTCATTGCCGAGCTTCCCGACGGGTATAATACCTATGTGGGCGAGCGGGGCGTGAAGCTCTCAGGTGGACAGAAGCAGAGAATTTCCATCGCCCGTCTTTTCCTCAAAAATCCCCCCATCCTGATCCTGGACGAGGCTACCTCTGCCCTGGATAATGAAAGTGAACGCCTGGTCCAGCAGTCACTGGAGCAGCTGGCCAAGGGGCGTACCACCATCACCATTGCCCACCGCCTGACTACCATCCGTGGGGCAGACCGCATTCTTGTGCTGACCTCGGAGGGCATTGCCGAAGAGGGCAGCCACGCCGAGCTGCTGAAGCAGGGCGGCATTTATGCCGACCTTTACCGGCTCTACGGTGGAGAATAACCAAAACACAAGGGAGCTGTGCACACCGCACGGCTCCTTTTTTGCGAGCATAAATTCCCCACTCCGGTGCATAAACTGCTCCGGAGGTGATGCTATGCGGATCTGGGGAACCTTGATCCTTTGTTTTTTTTTGCTGTATCTTTGTGGCTGTACTGCCGATCGGCCTGCCGATCCCGGCGCGGTAGCCGAGGCGATGGTGGAAGCCGGCGGCGGTGCGTCGGGACGGCTGTATGTGTACGATGCGCGGAATGTCGATGGGGAAGAGGGGAGTGCGGATGTCATGCCCGAATCTCTTGTGGCTGCCGCTTTCGGTGACGGGGGAGACGGGGAGGTGTTCGCCTCCCTGGAGGCCTACGGGATTTACCTGAGCGGGTTCGCGGCCCCGGTGGAATACGGCTGTCTGATTGCGGCGCGGGAGCGGGATGCCGAAACGGTGGCCGCCCTTTGCCTGCAGCGGATGGCCGCCATCGGCCGCCTGTGCGGGGAGGAATATGTCGCCGTCCCGCCCCTGGTGATGGGGCGATGCGTCTTTTACGCGGTGGGAGAGGGAGCTGAGGTTGCCCTGGAGGCCGCCCGCACCATGATGCGGCAGAGGTAATGCCGAAACGGGGAAGAGGAGAATTTACAGAAAAAGCCGAAAAGGGCTTCCATTTTTTCCTTCAATGTGGTATACTGTAAGATAATCATATCCCCTGTCCCGCTGTGGGGAGGATTTTGGAAAGGAAAAATTTACCATGGAATGGATGAAAATCATGAATGACGGGTTAATCCCGTATATGCTGGATTACCGCATGAACGGATGGATCCTGGTTGGCTGTATTTTGATTTGTATTATTCTGCCCTACCTGCTGGGCAGTCTCAATTTTGCCCTCATTTTGTCCCGCCGCTTTTACGGCGAGGATGTGCGTCAAAAGGGCAGCGGAAACGCAGGGATGACCAATATGCTCCGCAATTACGGCAAGGGAGCCGCTGCGCTGACTCTGCTCGGCGACGCCCTCAAGGCTGTGGTGTCGAGCTTGATCGGCTATGTTGTGTTTGGTGTTACCGGCGCCTACATCGCGGGACTTTTCTGCATTCTCGGGCATATGTTCCCCATTTACTACCGCTTCAAGGGCGGTAAGGGTGTGGTCACTACTGCCGTGATGATTCTGATGCTGAACCCCGTGATCTTCCTTATCCTGCTTGCAGTTTTCCTTCTCATCGTGCTGGGCACGCGGTTTATTTCCCTGGGATCGGTCATGTGCGTCATGATCTGGCCCCTGATCCTCCAGCGTATGGAGGGGGCCGGGGCACCTGTGCTCATGGCTATGGCTATCGCCGCCCTGGTGGTATTCATGCACCGCGAGAACATCAAGCGGCTTCTGCGCGGTGAGGAGAATAAGGTCTCCTTCGGCAAGAAGAAAAAGCCCACCGAGAAGGAGGATGAAACCGATGAATGAAACAAAATCGCCCCTGCTTCGTCTGCAGGAACTGATCGGCCTTGCCGCCGGGCAGCACTATCTGCGCCGCCTGGTGCTTTCCCGTCCCGCCGATAAGGCTGTTCTGCGCACCGTGGTGACCCAAAAGAAGATCGGGGGCAGGGAAATGCTGCAGGCCGAGAGTTTCCTGGCCGACAACAAGGCTGTGCATCGCAACTTCGCTGATGTCGCTGCTCTGGCGGAGATCCTCGGGGATTACGGGCAGATCAATCTGCTGACCACCGTGGGGGACTGCGAGTTCAAGCGGGCCAAGTCGGGGCGGGAGACTCTGCTTGGCGGGGACAAGCTGTTTGCAGCCCTGTCCGCCGACGGCGGTGCCACCGTCGCTGTTGGGGGCAATAATCGGGACAAAAACTACCTTCTGCGAGGGGACGAGCCCTTTCTCATTGAGCTTGGCGTAAGTGCCGCCGACGGACGGATCCACGACAAAAAGCGGCCGAAGTTCCGTCAGATCTGCCGATTCCTTGAGCAGGTGCGGGATATTGAGCCCCATCTGCCCGCCGAGGGCAAACTGGTCATTGCCGACCTTTGCTGCGGCAAGAGCTACCTCAGCTTTGCCGTCTATCATTATTTCGCCGTCCTGCGTGGCCGCGAGGTGGAGATGGTGGGCGTGGACCTCAAGCCCGATGTGGTGGAGTTCTGTCAGACCACCGCGAAGAACCTGGGCTATGGCGGCCTGCGCTTTGTCTGCGGGGATGTGTCCCGCTATGACGAGCCCATCCATCCCCAGCTGGTGATCTCCCTCCATGCCTGCGATATCGCCACCGACCTGGTGCTGGACCGCGCCATCGAATGGGAGGCCAAGGTGATTCTCTCCACCCCCTGCTGTCACCATGCTCTCAATCATGCGCTGGATTGCGAGCCCCTGCGCTTTATTGCCCGCCATTCCATGCTTCGCCAGCGCTTCTGTGAAGCCGCCACCGATGCTCTGCGCCTGACCCGCCTGGAGGCGGCAGGCTATTCGGTCGGTGCGCTGGAATTCATTGATCCCGAGGATACCCCCAAGAACATTCTTCTGCGTGCCGTCCGCAGGGGCGGCAGTGCCGCTGACCGCGCCGCCGCGGCCCGTGCTGCAGAGGAATACGCCGCCGCCCGGGCATTTCTGCTGGGCGAGGAGGCCGGGGAAAAATGATCTTTGTTAACGCCATGAAATATATCAACGCCGCAGGGCGTACCGCGGGAAAACCCACCCTTGAGCGGATGCGCCTGCTCTGCCACTACCTGGGTAATCCCCAGCGCAGGCTGAAGTTTATCCATGTGGCGGGGACCAACGGCAAGGGCTCGGTAACCACGATGCTCAGCCGTATTCTCAGCGATGCAGGATACCGGTGCGGCCGCTATATTTCTCCCTATGTGCTGGATTTCCGTGAGCGCATCTGCGTGGATGGGGAGATGATCCCCCATCGGGATTTGGCCGCCTGTGTCACCGAGGTGGCGGAGGCCGTCCGGCAGATGCAGACCGACCTTGCCGCCGCCCGGGCGGGAGAATCTGTCTCCGCCCCCATCCCCCAGGGAATGCTGGCGGGGGAGATCGCCGATACCCCCGTGCAGTTTGAGCTCATCACCGCCGCGGCGTTTCTCTATTTCAAGCAGTGCGCCTGTGACATTGTGGTGCTGGAATGCGGCCTTGGCGGCCGGTTTGATGCCACCAATGTGATCGATCCTCCCCTGTGCGCCGTACTCACCGCCATTGGACTTGACCATACCGAGCTTTTGGGAGAGACCATTGGAGAGATCGCCGCCGAGAAGTGCGGTATCATCAAGCGGGGCTGCCCCGAGGTGGTTTGCTGTCCCCAGGCACCCGACGCACAGCGCACGGTCACCGATGCCTGTGCCGCCGCCAACTGCCGCCTGACACAGCCCAACCGCGCCGATCTTCACATCACCCGGCACACTCTGCGGGGGCTCCATATGACCTACCGCGGGATCGATTATACTCTCTCCCTGTGCGCCGACTACCAGGCGGTGAACGCCGCCACGGTGCTGGAGACGGTGGGAGCACTGCGCCGCGCCGGGCTGAATCTGCCCGATGCGGGGGTGAAGGCTTCTCTTTCCAACACGCAGTTTCCCGCCCGTTTCGAGGTGCTGTCCATCTGGCCTGCCGTTATTGTGGACGGGGCCCATAACCGCCACGGCATTGAAGCCCTCTGCGCCAGCATGAAGCCCCTGCGCGGTCATGTGGAGGGGAAGCTTCATCTGATGGTGGGGATGCTGCGGGACAAGTCCCCCCTGGAGGCTCTGTCCGCCCTGGAAGCATTGTTTGCGGGCGAGGACGCCTTTTCCATGGGGACAATATACCTGCTGACCCCCGACAGCCCCAGAGCCATGCCTGCCGAGGAGCTGGGAGAACTGCTGCGAGGCTTGCCCTGCTTTGCCGGAGCGGAGATGGTGATCCCGGCCACGGGGGCTGCAGCCTCTCGGACGGCGGTTGAAGCATTGGACGAGGGGGATGCCCTCCTGTGCTTCGGTTCTCTCTACCTTGCGGCAGAGCAGCGCCGCAGCCTGACCGATGCCCTGGACCGGAATTGATGCGGTAATCAACAACGAAAAGCCGATGAAAATTCAAATATACGCAGAAGAAATACGGGCGGGAGATATTTGCCGCCCGCTTCGCCTGCTTGTGACCCCGGATACGCTGACTTTGTGGGCAGGGCGGGAATTTTGGGAGGAGGCGGAGCAGATCGCACGGAACCCTGCGTGCCTGTCTGTCTGCCTGACCGCACGGATGGCGGCGGAGGGCTATCGCCCGCTGCCCCATGCCATGGAGCCCATCGCCCGGTTTGCCGCCGATACACCGCCGACACTTTCCCTGGAGAAGGTGTGCCGCGTCAGCCCGACACAGCCCACTCTGCTGACCCATTCCTCGGCAGAGATAGCGGCGGCCGGAGGACGGGGCATCCTGCGGGAAGGCGTGCTGGTTTCGGCCGCCTGGGCCATGCCCGATCCCGCAGGGGACGGGCATATTCGGGAAATCGCCCTGGAAACCGCTCCGGCATACCGCCGACGTGGCCTGGCCGCCGCCTCGGCCGCAGCTTTGCTTTGCGATCTGATCTCCGCAGGCTGCCAGCCCATCTATCGCTGTGCTGAGGGGAATACCGCTTCCATGGCGTTGGCGCACAGCCTGGGTCTGCGCCGGGTCGGCACGGAATATGTACCGGCCTTTCGCCGCGCTGTGCCGCCGGTGAAAACGTGGGAAAATTGAATTTGTTATTTAGGATGTGATCATATGGCATTTGATGCCGCAATGCTCTCGGTGATCCTTCACGAGATCCGTCGCCGCGGACTGGGGGGGAAGATCGAGAAGGTCTACCAGCCCGAGCAGGATGAGATTCAGCTGGCCATTCGCGGGGCAGGGGAGAACTGCCGCCTGCTGATCAACGCGGGGGCAAACAATCCCCGCCTGGGCTTTACTTCGGTGCAGAAGGAGAACCCCCTTGTCGCCCCCATGTTTTGTATGCTCCTGCGCAAGCACCTCACCGGGGCGCGACTGACCGGGGTGGAGCAGCCCGGCTTTGAGCGCGTGGCGATTTTCACCTTCGATACCCGTGACGAGATGGGATTTGCCGCACAGCGGTGCATCATTGCCGAGATCATGGGCAAGTACAGCAACTTGATCTTCACCGATGCTGACCGCCGTGTGCTGGCGGTGCTCCGTCCCGTGGATTTTACCACCAGCCGTAAGCGGCAGGTGCTCCCGGGAATGCGCTACACCCTCCCGCCTCCGCAGGATAAGCGAAATCCCCTGGAGGAAACCCGGGATGGCTTCTGCGCGGCCATGACAGCCGCCGAGGAGAGCCGTCCTGCCGATAAGTGGATTACCTCCACCTATCTCGGTCTGTCGGCCGCCCTGGCACGGGAGATGGTCTTCCGCGCCACCCGTTACCCCGATACGCCCCTGCGCTATTGCGACGGAGAGCGATTGTGGCAAGTTTTTGACGGGATCATGGCCACTGTACGGGGCGAGACTCCCGCCGCCCCCACCATGGCGCTGGAGGGCACACGGCCGGTGGAATACAGCTTCCTTCCTCTCACCCAGTACGGCGAGGAAAAGCTCACGGCCTACCCCGACACGGGAAGCTTGCTGGACAGCTTCTTCGGTGCCCGTGACCGTGACACCCGAATTAAGCAGCGGGCCGCCGATGTGCTGCACTTGCTCACCGCCGCCCAAAACCGCATCACCCGAAAGCTTGCCCTTCAGCGGGCGGAGCTGGCCGATTGCGCCAAGGGGGCGCAGTACAAGACCGAGGGGGATCTGATCACCGCCAACCTCTGGCAGCTGTCCCGGGGCATGAAGCAGGCGGTGCTCACCGACTACAGCGGAGAGCCCGACGGGGAAGGAAACTATCCCACCTGCACCCTCACCCTGGACGAGCGGCTTACTCCTGCGCAGAACGCCCAGCGGCTCTACAAACGCTACAACAAGGCCAAGACCGCCGAGGTGGAGCTGACCCGGCAGATCTCCCTGGCTGAGGCGGAGCTGGTCTATCTGGAGAGCGTGGAGGATGCCCTCAGCCGCGCCGAGACCGACCAGGACCTGGCGGAAATCCGTGACGAGCTTCACCAGGCAGGTTATGCCTCCCGCATGAAGGCGACAGCCCCCCGCAAGCAGAAGGCACCTGTGGCCGCCCAGTACCGCACCGATGACGGCCTGCGGGTGCTCTGCGGCAAGAACAATCTGCAGAACGAGTATATCACCCACAAGCTGGCAGGGAAGGATGACTACTGGTTCCATGCCAAGGGCCGTCCCGGCTCCCATGTGGTGATGTTCCGGGGAGAGGGGGAGCCAACCGACCGGGACTTCACCCAGGCGGCTGAGATCGCGGCCTACCACTCCGGAGCCGCCGATGGGCAGAACGTGGCGGTGGACTACACCCTGGCTCGCCACGTCAAAAAGCCGGCAGGGGGCAAACCCGGGCTTGTGATCTACCATACCAACTGGACAGCCTATGTGACGCCTGACCCCGAGACGGTGAAGCGTCTGCGGGTGAAGGGCTGAAAGAAGGGTGCCGCACATTCCGTGCGGCACCCTTCTTTTTGCAAATGTCATGAAAAAGTCCCCTCGGATGCGGAATTTGTCCTTGCAAAGGCGTGAATTTTATGGCATAATAAGGCCAAGAGATTGTTTTTTCTATATTTATGCCCACCACGAAAGGAGAACTCCATGGAGTATATTTATCACCGCTCCCTTGATCATCTGCACGTGGGATGTGAAAAGCCTCACGCCTATTACATCCCCTTCCAGTCGGACGCTGTCGCCGACCGTGCCGAAGCTACCGATAACCGCGCACTTTCCTCTCGCTTTGTCAGCCTTTGCGGGGACTGGCAGTTCCGCTGGTATCCCTCTCTGCACGATCTGCCCGATGTGACCGATCCCAACTTCTCCATGGCAGATGCCGAGCACCTGACTGTACCCATGAACTGGCAGGTTGCCCTGGGGCGTGGCTATGACGTGCCCCAGTACACCAATGTGCGCTATCCCTATCCTGTGGATCCCCCCCATGTGCCGGAGGATAACCCCTGCGGCCTGTATCAGCGTACCGTCTGCCTCTCACCCGAGATGGCCGGCAAGCGCATCCTTCTCAATTTTGAGGGCGTGGATTCCTGCTTCTATCTTTTTGTCAACCGCCGCTTCGTGGGCTACAGCCAGGTCAGCCACATGACCAGCGAATTTGATGTCACCGATTATCTCCGTTTCACGGAAGAGGGTAGTCCTGCGCCCTTTGAGAATGAGATCACGGTGGTGGTGTTCAAGTGGTGTGACGGCTCCTACCTGGAGGACCAGGATATGTTCCGTTTCTCGGGCATTTTCCGCGAGGTCTACCTGCTCCTGCGGGACAAGACCCACCTGGTGGATATTGATGTTCGCCCCCGTGTACAGGAAACCTTTGATCGGGGCACCCTCTCGGTGACCCTTACCGCCAACGGAACGCTTCCTGTTGCCTACCGCCTGGAAACCCCCGATGGCAAGCTTGCCGCCGAGGGCAGCGTGACGGTGGAGGGCACCGGTGAATTCTCCCTTGCCCTGCGCGACCTGCAGCTTTGGTCGGATGAGGCACCTATCCTGTACGTGCTCCGCCTTTACGCCGGGGAGGAGATCATTCGCCTGCCTGTGGGCTTCCGCCATGTGGAGATTCGCAACAGCGTGATCTACATCAACGGACAGAAGGTCAAGGCCAAGGGCGTCAACCGCCATGACAGCCATCACCTGCTGGGCCATGCCACGCCTCTGGACCATATGCGCCGCGACCTGCTCATCATGAAGGCCCACAATGTCAACATGGTGCGCACCAGCCACTACCCCAATGATCCCCGCCTGGTGGGGCTCTGCGATAAGCTGGGGCTTTATGTCTGCGACGAGACCGATCTTGAGACCCACGGTATGCAGACCGTAGGAGATTGGGACGGGCTCACCGATCATCCCGACTGGACGGCTGCCTACCTCGACCGCGCCGAGCGGATGCTGGAGCGGGACAAGAACCATCCCTGCATCATCATGTGGTCCCTGGGCAACGAATCGGGCATCGGCCGCAATCAGATCGAGATGGACCGCTATTTCCGTTCCCGGGATGACAGCCGCCTTATCCACTGCGAGGATATCTCCCGCCGGGATGCAAGACTGCGTCAGAACGGTGAATCCCTGCCCGAGGAATACGGCTTCGTGGATGTGGTGAGCAGAATGTACTGGGAGCTGGATCTCTGCCGCGATTACCTGGAGAATTCTCCGAAAAAGCCCCTTTTCCTGTGCGAGTACAGCCACGCCATGGGTAATGGCCCCGGTGATTTGGCCGATTATTGGGAGATGATCTACGCCAACGATGCCTTCTTCGGGGGCTGTGTGTGGGAGTTCATCGACCACTCGGTGGCCATTGGCGAGAACCGGTATGCCAAGCCCAACTTCACCTACGGCGGTGATTTCGGGGAAAATCCCCATGACGGCAACTTCTGCGTGGATGGCCTGGTTTATCCCGACCGCCGTCTCCATACGGGTTTGCTTGAGCTGAAGCAGGCACTCAAGCCCTTCGCCGTCACCGATTTTGATGCCGACAAAAAGTCGGTGCGCATCAAGAACCTGCGCTATTTCCGCAGTCTTGACGACTGCGATCTGTACTGGAACATCGAGGTGGATGGCACGGTGGCGGCAGAAGGCCGCATCGGTCCCCTGTACATCTCTCCTCAAAACAGCAGCCGCTATATGCTGGTCTACGGCGACCTGCCCCGCGGAACTGCGACTTTGAATCTGTTCCTGCGGAGCAATACCACCACGCCCTGGGCACCGATGGGACACGAGCTTGGCTTTGTCCAGCTGTCCATCCCCAATGAGACCATGCCCAAGCCCGCTCTGCGGGATACCGTTCCCGCAGGAACACGCCTGACCCTGACCAATACCAAGACGCAGATCACGGTGACCGCAGGGGAGACGGTGTATACCTTCGATCAGATCCATGGCCTGCTGACCTCCATTCGGGATCACGGCGCGGAACTGCTCTCGGCTCCCCTTACCCCCACCGTTTGGCGTGCTCCCACCGATAATGACCGCAATCTCAAGCGGAAATGGTTTGCTGAGCGCTACGATCAGATGAAGGTGCATTGCTACAACTGCCGCAGCGTGTCGCTGGACGACAAGTCTGCGGTGATCACGGCAGAGATCTCCCTGGGAGCCCCCTCTCTGCTGCCCATCATGCAGGCGGTGCTGACCTATACCGTTTATGCCGTCGGCGGCATTCGGGTGGATATTGATGCCAAGCTTCGGGAAGGGATGTCCCCCCTGCCGCGATTCGGCTTCGTGATGCAGATGCCCGAAGGCAATGAGCGCCTGCGCTACTTCGGCCGCGGACCGGTGGAATCCTATCTGGATAAGCGGCTTGCCTCCCGCCTGGGACTGTTTGAAACCACCGTGACCGAGCATTTCGAGCCCTACGTCCGTCCCCAGGAGAACTGTGCCCATGCCGATACGGCCTGGATGGACATCTCCACACCGGCAGGCCGCGGTCTGCTCTTCGCCTCGGTGAATGCGCCCTTCAGCTTCAATGCATCCCACTTTACCGCCGAGCAGCTGACCGCCACCGATCACGACTACGAGCTGGTTCCCATGCCCGAGACGGTGGTACACATCGACTACCGCCATGCCGGCATCGGCTCTGCTTCCTGCGGGCCCGATCTGAATCCCAAGTACGCCCTCTCCGAGACCGAGATTGCCTTCTCCTTCCGCATTCTCCCCGGCATCATCAACAACATGGATGAATTCGCCGAGGCGGGACGGGAATAAGACCGAAGAGTCGGAACGCAAAAAAAGTGTGCTGTATAAGTTTTGGGTGCTAAAGGACGGTTTTACAACACGGAATAACAATTGAATTAGTCGCTACATGAAAAGGCTCCCTTGTGTAAAGGGAGCCTTTTGTTCGGCTCCAAGTGAGCTAACTTATCCATATTTTAACCACTGAGAGCGACCAAAAGGTTACTTTCGGTGGCCCATTGTTCATCAAACGCGTTTTCTCCTTCTTCAAATTCTCACAAAAATATGGTACAATGATAACGAAACAAAAATTTCCAATTGTTTGATATAACACGGTGTATAAATACGTTTGGAATTGTGCTAACGGTTTGCTATATTTTATTTAAAATATTCTCTGCTATAATGTAATCAGAAAGAGTAGCTACGATCTTTCCATCAAACAATGAAAGAAGGAATGAATATGTTGAATTTTGGACAGAAAATCAAAAAGCTACGCACGGATGCAGGCTTATCGCAGGCTGTGCTTGCAGAACACATTGGGGTTTCAGTTCAATCTGTATCCAATTGGGAATGTAATAACACAATGCCGGATATATCGCAAATTGTTCCTCTCGCAAGTGTTCTTTGCGTATCAACCGATTACTTGCTTGGCGTGGGATTTGACGAAAAAGCCGATCAGGAAACGCTTGTTCGCAATGTAAATACCGTTTGGGCAAATTATTCCGTCAACACAAGAGAAGACAATGCTGATTTATTGGCAGCCAATCTGTATAAAGAGTATCTGCGCAAGTATCCTGCCGATTATGAAGTGAAGTATAAGTGCGCATTAGCCTTATACGATTACCTTTTGGTGGGAAAGGCGAGAGGGAAATTTCACATTGAAGCGAGTACTTATGAATCTATCTATACGCAGTGCAAATCAATGCTGTCATCGGTTTGCAACAACACTTCGGGCATAGAACTGCAGATACAGGCAAATCAGTTGATGATCCAACTTATGCTCTTGGATGATCATTTTGATGAAGCTCTGCATTGCGTCGAAATGCTTCCAACAACTTGCGGAATAAAATACACCGCACAAAGCCAAGTGCTGTACGTGCAAAAAGCCATTGGCAAAGCGAGCAAAGTAAAATTGGCTGCGGATAAAGAAAAATGCCTGGACTATCTGAAGGCATTGTATGAAAGCGTAAATTTCGGTGTGTATGAGAAAGATAAATCCATCCCGATATTGGAACACGCAGAGAGCATTGCAAAAATGGCAGTATCTTTATACTTAGATGCAACATCACTTGAGGTTAATTCCTATGAAAAGATGCCATATTGTTATCTGATTACGGCATATACCATGCAGTGCAATACGAATTTGTTGAATCACGATTATGACGCAGCATATAAGGCATTGGGCAAAGCTGCAAAAGCTGCGCGTGAAATGTATGTGTGGGTAAAGGGAAAGACAGAAAATAAAGAAATTTTGGCGGACTACAAGTTCTTTGCTGAGCGAACCCCACATTGGGCATTTAGTTTTAGCGGAATGTATTCCGGCAAAGAGAATGAATTTACAAAGTCAGAACAGTATAAGAATGCTGTAGAGGAAATCAAGAAGGTTCTGTACGCTTAATATTTGCACGGATAATTAGCAAGTCTATCACACAAAATTGCCGCAGAGCGCAACTTGAACGGTTGCACTCTGCGGTAATTTTGATTACCCAGCTAACGCTGACGGCGATGGGGGGCGAACTTATGGGTAAGAAAAGCCTCTACCTTTGCACAAGAAACCTAGTCGATGATCTCGTCCCGGAGAACCTCGCCCTCGTCGCTGTTGAAGATAATTCGCTTTCGCCCGTCCTCCTGCAGAATGATCCCCGCGCCGATGAAGTGGTTGGGGGCGCCGTCCTTGCCCTTGAGGGGCTTGGAGCCGATGATGGCAGTGCAGGGCTGGCCCTGGTGGTCGAAATCCGACCCCACAGGGCTGATTTCCACCTGATGGTGATGGCCGAAGAGCAGAAGATCGGGCTTCACATGGTCCCGCATCAGACGTGCCCACTCGCCGTAAAGCTCCTGCTCGATGTCGAAGGGGGGCGGACAGATGTGGGTGAATGCCACGTGGGAAATGACCAGCTTGTGCTTCACCCCGGGGGCGGCGTACTCCCGCTCGGCATTGGCAATGACCTCGCGGATGAAATCGGTTTCCTCCTCCCGGAACTGGTGGAAGCAGATGGTATAGCCGTAGTTCGGCATACTGTCGTCCTTGTCCTCGCCGCAGTCCAGCAGAAGGCCCCATACACAGCCCACACGGAAGGTGTAATAGGTTCGTCCGTTCACTGTGGGGATGTAGTGGGGCATATCCTCGGCGTGAATGCCCCGGGTGTCGTGGTTGCCCCGGGCGAAGACGCAGGGGCAGTGCCCCTCGGTCACCCCGGCGGCAATTTCACAGATGGCATTAAAATTCTCAATGTCGCCGCTGTGGTTGGGGATATCCCCGTTGAGCACGAGAAGGTCGATCTCACGGCCGAAATTTCGTCCGGCCGCCACCGGTTCTGCCACCAGATTGTGGGCGTCTGAGATGTGGTAGATGCTGATCTCCCCCTCCTCCGGCACGGGACGGAAGGAAACGGTCATCTCCCTTGGCTCTTCACTTGTGGGGAAGTAGGGCTTGCGCTCGATCATTTTACGGTAGACCACCGTGTATTCCTTTTCCCGGTCAAGGACAACCATGGGGATCTCCGCCCGGTGCATTCTCGTGTTGGAGCGGAGAATGCCGTTGCAGTGGTCGTAGTAATTTCGCTCACCTACCCGTACCCACATGATCACCTCGTCAGAGAAGGGAACAAAGATGTGGTATTTGTCCCCCGCTGCAAAAACGGTGGGCGCGGCTGACATATATTCGGGAAGCTGGATCATCATATTTCCTCCGTATTTCTGTACTGCAGCCATTATAGCACAGATGCGGTTCGGTTTCAAGTCCGAAATGCAAAAAGGCGTGCCGCGCTTGACTGCGCGGCACGCCTGCGTTTTCTTGGGTAATCAGAGGGTGTGACCCTCGCCCCATACGTCCTCAAAGTCTTTCTTGAAGTCGTGAACAGCACCATCGATGGATGCCATGCCCAGAGCAGACTTGATGACGTTGCAGCCCACGGTGGAGCTGTGTGCACCTGCGGCGTAGGCGGAGGTGACCTGGGCCACATTCTTGAAGGAAGCGGCAAGGATCTTGGCATTGCTGCCGCAGCCGTCGATGAAGTGACGGATCTCGCGGATAACCTGGGAGGGCTCGGTGCAGTTGTTTTCCATGCGGTTGTAGTAAACGGCCACATAGGAAGCACCGGAGAGCACAGCCAGAATGCCCTGCATGGTGGAGTAAATTGCGGTGGCGGTGATGTTGACCCCTTCAGCGGCCAGCGCCTTGATGGCGGGCAGTCCGCCTGCACTTACCGGGATCTTGATGTAGGTGTCGCGGCCGACACGGTCAAGAATGTCATGGGCTTCCTTGATAATCGATTCAGTATCCTCGGAAATGACCTGAACGTGCAGACTGCGCTTGGGGCCGCAGAGGGTCTTGATCTTGGCAAGATGTTCGTAGATGTCGATCTTGCCCTCCTTTTTGAGGATGGTGGGGTTGGAGGTAACACCGCAGATGGGCCATGCCACAAGGCCAGCTGCCAGTTCGTCAAGGTTCGCGGTGTCAAGCATCATTTCGTACATAAGTGCATCTCCTTTTTTATGTTAGCAGAATATTGATTGTTAATATTATATCATAGTCATTATATCATATTTTCGTCCGTTTTTCAATTGTTTTTTTACAATCATCCCGACGAATTTCCGACTTTACAAAATCAGGTTTTTGTGATAAAATATAAATAATGAGCAGATACTAAGCCAAACGGAATGCGGAGGAAACTTTATGCATCGCAAATGGCGGGATTTTCTGATCGGATTTCTGCTCGGACTTTTCTTTTTGGGCATCATTGCCGCAGGAATTTTATCTTATCTTTGAGGAGGTGACGGTATGCGGCTGGACAAGTTTTTAGCTTCCACCGGACGACTCAGCCGCTCGGCGGCGGGGAAGGCCATCCGCGGCGGACAGGTCACGGTGAATGGGGAGCGGATACGCACGCCCGACCGCCATATCGACCCCGAAACGGATGAAATTTCCCTCGGCGGCGAGGTGCTGACTTACCGCCGATACACCTACATTCTGCTCAATAAGCCCGACGGCTACGTCAGTGCCACCGAGGACGGAAACGATCCCACGGTGCTGACTCTGCTTCCCGAGGAGCTGCAGCGGCAGAACCTCTTCCCCTGCGGTCGGCTGGATAAGCACACTCTGGGGCTGATGCTGCTGACCAATCACGGGCCTCTCGCCCACCGCCTCCTGGCTCCCCGCACCCATGTGGAGAAGACCTACGTCTTTACCCTGCGGGAGCCCATTTCCCCCGTGGAAACGGCTCGGCTGGAGAGGGGCGTCCGTCTGCTGGACGGGGCAGGGGAGTCCTACCTCAGCCGCCCCTGCCGCATCACCATGGATGCCGAGGGAAAGAGCGGCACCATCGTTCTCACCGAGGGAAAGTACCATGAGATCAAGCGGCTCTTTGAGGCTGCAAACAACAAGGTGCTGACCCTGGAGCGTACTCGCTTTGATACCCTCACCCTGGACGGCCTGCCCGAGAGAGGTCAGTGGCGGCATCTCACCCCCGAGGAGGAGAAGTCCCTGTTAGCTCATCTGCACCCAAGTCAATCACAATCTGAATAGGAGTACATATGGATATTATCGCAACCCTGGCAAAAGAACTTTCCATTTCCGCCAAACAGGTGGAGGCAACTGTCGAACTCATCGATGGGGGGAATACCATCCCCTTCATTGCCCGCTACCGTAAGGAGGTTACCGGCTCGCTGGACGATACCGTTCTGCGCAGCCTGGAGGAGCGGCTCAACTACCTCCGCAGCCTGGACAAACGCCGTGAGGAGGTCATGGGGCTGATCGCCGGACAGGACAAGCTCACCCCCGAGATTGAGGCAGCCCTGGCCGCCGCCAAGACCCTTACCGAAATCGACGATATTTACCGCCCCTTCCGTCCCCACCGCAAGACCCGCGCTTCTGTGGCAAGAGAGAAGGGGCTCGAGCCCCTGGCGCAGCTCCTGCTGGCCCAGGAGAAGAGCTATACCCCCGCGCTGGAGGAGCAGGCAGCTTCCTTCATCGATGCGGAAAAGGGGGTGGCCAGCGCAGAGGAGGCCTTGGCCGGTGCCTGCGATATCATTGCCGAGGAGATCTCGGACAATGCCGAGTACCGCAAGCAGCTGCGCAAGCTCACCTATGACCACGGCCTGCTGAGCGCCAAAGCCGCAAGCGAGGCCGACTCGGTCTACGCTCAGTACTACGATTTCAGCGAGAGCATCAAAACCCTCCCCGGACACCGCGTGCTGGCCATCAACCGCGGGGAGAAGGAGGATTTCCTCAAGGTTGCCATTACGGTGGACCGCGACACGGTGGTGGGATATCTTCTCGCCCAAACGGTGAAGCCCAATGCCAGCCCCGCCCGGGATTATGTCATCTCGGCAGTGACCGACAGCTATGATCGCCTGATCGCCCCCTCCATTGAGCGCGAGCTGCGGAATGACCTTACCGATACCGCAGGAGAAGGTGCCATTAAGCTCTTCTCCGAGAACCTCAAACACCTGCTCATGGCCGCCCCCCTCAAAGGGAAGGTGGTGCTGGGCTTCGACCCCGGTTATCGCACGGGATGCAAGCTGGCGGTGGTGGATGCCACCGGTAAGGTGGTGGACACCGCGGTGGTTTATCCTACCAAACCCCAGTGCCGCACCGAGGAAAGCAAGAAGATCATCCGTCGCCTGATCCGTGCCCACGGGGTCAACGTCATCGCCATCGGCAACGGCACCGCCTCTAAGGAGAGCGAGATCTTCATTGCCGAGCTGCTCCATGAGATCGAAGAAGATGTTAAGTATATTGTGGTCAGCGAGGCGGGAGCATCGGTGTATTCGGCCTCCAAGCTTGCAGCTGACGAATTCCCCGATTTTGATGTAACCCAGCGCTCGGCGGTATCCATCGCCCGCCGTCTGCAGGATCCCCTGGCCGAGCTGGTGAAGATCGATCCCAAATCCATCGGCGTGGGGCAGTATCAGCATGATATGAAGCCCGCTCGACTGGATGAAGCCCTCACCGGTGTGGTGGAGGACTGCGTGAACCGTGTGGGTGTTGACCTTAACACCGCATCCCATTCACTTTTGGCCTATATCGCGGGCATCAATGCCGCCACCGCCAAGAACATTGTGAAATACCGTGAGGAGAACGGTGCATTCGTTTCCCGGGCCCAGCTGCTGAAGGTTCCCCGTATCGGGGCTAAGGCATATGAGCAATGTGCGGGATTCCTGCGTGTCTCCGGATCCTCCGAGATCCTGGATAATACAGGCGTCCATCCCGAGTCCTACGCCGCCGCCAGACGGCTGTTGGATCTCTTTGCCTATACCCCCGAGGACGTCCGTGCGGGCCGTCTGCGTGAGCTTCGCCAGCGGGTGCAGGAAAAGGGGATGGAAACGGTTTGCGGTGAGCTGGAGGTGGGAGCACCTACCCTGGCGGACATCATCACCGAACTGGAAAAGCCGGGCAGGGATATCCGCGACAGCCTGCCGCCCCCCATTCTGCGGGAGGATATTCTCGATCTGGAGGACCTCAAGGAAGGCATGATCCTGCAGGGAACCGTGCGCAACGTTATCGATTTCGGTGCCTTCGTGGATATCGGCGTGCACCAGGACGGTCTGGTGCATATCTCCCAGCTCTCCGACAGATTTATCAAGCATCCCTCCGAGGTGGTTGCGGTAGGGGATGTGGTGGAGGTTCGGGTGCTCAGCGTAGATGTGCCTCGCCGCCGCATTGCACTTTCTATGAAATCGGAGAAAAAATAAGTAAATTTTAATAAATTAAATTCAACGCCCTCGAACTTCATTGGCTATTCATCGTTTTGTTTTATAAATTGTGCAAACTACACAAACAAAACCGTAAAAATTTGGGGAAATAACCTCTTCCATTTGGCGAAAAAATTTGATACAATATTGTACGTTGGAATTAGTCTGTAAACCACGCGAACAGTCAGCGAATTGCCTGTCGGTTCGATTATTTCAAGGAGGAAAAAATCAATGGCAAGTCTGTCCCTTAAGCACATTTACAAGAAGTACCCCGGCGGTGTTACCGCAGTTTCCGATTTTAACCTTGAGATCAAGGATAAGGAGTTCCTGATCCTCGTCGGTCCTTCCGGTTGCGGTAAGACCACGACTCTGCGTATGATCGCAGGCCTTGAGGAGATCACCGAAGGTGAGCTTTTCATCGGCGATCGTCTGGTCAACGACGTAGCACCTAAGGATCGCGATATCGCGATGGTGTTCCAGAACTACGCTCTGTATCCTCACATGACCGTGTTTGAGAACATGGCATTCGGTCTGAAGCTGCGCAAGACCCCCAAGGAGGAGATCAAGCGCCGCGTTGAGGAGGCTGCCCGTATCCTCGATATCACCCATCTGCTCGACAGACGTCCGAAGGCTCTGTCCGGCGGTCAGAAGCAGCGTGTTGCACTGGGTCGTGCAATCGTCCGTAATCCTAAGGTCTTCCTGCTTGACGAGCCTCTGTCCAACCTGGACGCTAAGCTCCGTGCAGCAATGAGAACCGAGCTGACCAAGATCCATAAGAGACTGGAAACCACCTTCATCTACGTTACCCATGACCAGGTCGAGGCTATGACCATGGCTACCCGTATCGTTGTTATGAAGGACGGTCTGATTCAGCAGGTTGATACTCCTCAGAACCTGTATGACAGCCCCACGAACATCTTCGTTGCAGGCTTCATCGGCACACCTCAGATGAACTTCATCAACTCCAGCCTTGAGAAGAAGGGCGAGGATCTTTACGTTGACTTCGCAGGCACCCAGATCAAGCTGCCCGCAGAGAAGGCCAACAACCCCGCACTCAAGGAATACATCGGCAAGGAAATCGTTCTTGGTCTCCGTCCCGAGTGCATCCATGACGAGCCCATGTACCTCTCCAACTTCGCTGACAGCGTTATCGATACCTATGTTGAGGTTACCGAGCTGATGGGCGCAGAGATCTACCTCTACCTCCTGGTTGAGGAGCAGAACCTCATTGCCCGCGTTTCCTCCCGTTCCCAGGCTCGCTCCGGCGACACCATCAAGGTTGCCATCGACACCTCCAGACTCCACATCTTCGACAAGGACACCGAGCGCTGCATCGTTCACTAATTTGTACATCAGAGGGCTGCCGCATTTGCGGCAGCCCTCTTTGCTCAAATGTGCTTTGGAAAAAATATCCGCCCACAGACGTGGGCGGATATTTTTTTAGTTAAACCCAAGCAGATCCTTGGTGGTTACCACATTGGCACCGGTACCCAGGATATTGCGAATCACGATAGTACCCATTGGGGCGTTGGCAGGGACGGGGGTTTCATTGATTACCATCATGCAGGCAATCATCAGATCCTTGGGAACGGTCCGATCGGTCTTCACCGGCACAACGCCGCCGCCTGCGATGGGAGCGGTTCCCGTGACGGTACGCATGGGATGAACGCACTCGGTGGCAGCGTATGCAACTCCGCGCTTGCAGTTTGCGTTGGCGACACCGGTCACATTGCCGTTGTCGTCGAGATTGACCACCAGCTGGCAGCCCATGGGACAGACAATACAGGTCATTTTGCGGATTTCACTCATGCGCTCTCGCCTCCTTTCGCTTCGTCAAGGCAAAGGGAAAATTCCAGGCAGCCGCTCTTCACTTTGGACAGCTGGGCGGCGGTGAGGGTGACACTCTCCATCTCACCGGGCGCGACCTTGCCTTTTTTCTTGGAGAAGATCATCTGTTCGCCGTCGCGGACGGTGATGGTTACCCCGCGATATACGTCGGCCACGCGGAAATAGACCCGGACATCTTCCTCGGCGGTGATGCGCTGAGGGACAGTATAGCGAACCTTTCCGTCGGTGCGCAGAGCAATCTCGCAGGCAGGGGCAGTATTCTTTCCCTGAACAAAGGCTGCTGCAGCACGGCCGGCAATCTCGGCTTCCTCGGAAACATAGTCCACCAGGTCATGGACATGAAGCACGTTGCCGCAAGCGAAGATGCCGGGAATGGCGGTCTGTCGGTTCTGATCCACCTGCGCGCCGTTGGTGATGCGGTCAAGGGGAATGCCTGCGCTCCGGGTCAGCTCGTTTTCGGGGATGAGGCCGCAGGAGAGGAGCAGGGTATCGCAGGCGATGTATTGACGGGTTTCAGGGATGGGACGGCGGCGCTCATCCACCTTGGCCACCGTAACGCCCGTGACGCGCTCACGCCCGTGGATTTCTACCACGGTGTGGCTGAGCATGAGGGGAATGTTAAAGTCGTGGAGGCACTGCTCAATATTTCGGGCAAGGCCGCCGGAGTAGGGCATCAGTTCGCACACCGCTTTGACTTTTGCGCCCTCCATGGTCATGCGACGGGCCATAATCAGACCGATGTCGCCCGAACCGAGGATGACCACCTCGTTGCCGGGCATATAGCCGTCAATGTTGATGTATTTCTGTGCCGTTCCTGCAGTAAAGATGCCGGCAGGACGGGTGCCTGCGATGTTCAGCGCGCCCTTAGGCCGCTCACGGCAGCCCATGGCCAGGATGATTGCCCCCGCCTGAACAGTGAAAATGCCGTCCTCACTGTTGATGGCGGTGACCACCCGATCAGCGGTGATATCGAGAACAGTGGTTTCCAGCTTGAAGGGAATACCGCGTTCACGCACCTGCTTTTCATAGCGGTAGGCATATTCGGGACCGGTCAGCTCCTCTTTGAATCGGTGCAGGCCGAAGCCGTTGTGCACGCACTGCAGGAGAATTCCCCCCAGCGCGTTGCCCCGTTCCAGCAGGAGAATATTGCGCAGGCCGGCATCATATGCAGCCACAGCGGCACTCATGCCAGCTGAGCCGCCGCCGATGATGACGAGATCAACCGATGTCATGTCAGATGCCTCCCTTCGTTTTTCTGTAGTTAATCACCGAGCCGCCGCCGAATTTGGTGACCTCGGTGAGATCGAGCTTCAGCTCCCGGGCCAGGATCTCCAGGACAATGGTGGAGCAGAATCCGCCCTGACAGCGCCCCATGCCGCTTCTGGTTCTTCGCTTGACGCCGTCCACATCCTGTGCGCCGGGATTTTTGTGGATGGACTCCACAATCTCGCCCTCGGTGATTTGTTCACAGCGGCAGACGATGCGCCCGTAGCGGGGATCCTTGGCTATGACGGCGTTCTTCTCCTCGGGGGTCATCTCGCCGAAGGCACGCAGGGAAGTGCGGCGGGGTTGATAATCGGCCTTCTGTTCTGCGTTCATGCCTGCGTTACGGAGGAGCTCCTCCACATACTCGGCGATGGCGGGAGAAGCCGAAAGGCCGGGGCTCTCGATGCCGCCCAGGGTCACCACGCCGTCCCGCTCGCGGATGATGAAGTCTCCCGTGTCCCCCACAGCACGCAGGCCGCAGAAGGAGGTGATCACCTGGTTGAAGGGAATGTCCGCCATGTTATCCCCGGTCTTGGCCAGGATGTCGGCAAAGCCCTCGGGGGTGGTGGCGCGATTTTCTTTGTCGTCAATGTCCACCGCGGTGGGACCGAGGAGGATGTTGCCGTGGGCGGAGGGGGTGATGAGAATACCCTTGCCCATTTTGGTGGGCGTATGGAAAATCGAGCGGGTGGTGATGTTTTTGCTGCAGGCCTTGTCCAGCACCATGTACTCGCCGCGGCGGGCGTGAACGGTAAAACCGCCGTCCCCGGTCATGTCAGCGATCTTGTCAGAATAGAGCCCTGCGCTGTTGATGATGTAACGGGTCTGCACACTGCGGCCGTCGGCAGCGGTGACGGTATAACCGCCATCGGTTTTCTGAATGTCGCAGACCTTGAAATTGCACATGAGATCAGCCCCGTTGTCCATGGCATTGCCCACCGAAGCCAGGCAAAGCTCAAAGGGGCAGATGATGGCACCGGTGGAGGCTCGCAGGGCACAGTCCAGTTCGGGATTGAGGTGAGGCTCCAGGGCGTGGAGCTCCTCTTTTTCCAGAATGCTCAGGCCCTTTACCCCATTGCGCAAGCCTCGCTCGTAAAGGTCGCGGATGCTTTCTCGCTCGTGGGCAAAGGCCACCACCAGGGATTCGTTACGGATGTATTTGATGTCCAGCTCCCGGGCGATGTCTTCCATCATCTCGGAACCGCGTACATTCAGCTTGGCCTTGAGGGAACCTTCCTTGGCATCAAAGCCTGCGTGAACAATGGCACTGTTGGCGCGGGATGCGCCCATGCCTACATCGTTTTCCTTTTCCAATATACACAGCTTCAAATCGAGTCGAGCCAGCCGGCGGGAGATCATTCCCCCGACAATTCCCGCACCGATAACTACCACATCGTACATGAATTCAACACCTTCTTTTTTTCGTACTGCCAAAGGGGACCGGCACTTCATTTGATACTATTTATCATAGCATATCAATATTGCCTTGTCAAGGGAATGTGGGGAATTGGCATTTGTCTATTTTGTCACAAACCGAAAATAAAGAAAAATGCGCCTTTCGACCGTATTTCTCGGACAAAAGGCGCATTTGTTTGTGAAAAGACAGACAAATAAGATCTTTGATTGGTGTTTTTACACCGCGTGCATATGGTCGATGGCGGGAGCAACCCACTTGTCCCAGAAGAGCCAGTTGTGGTCGCCGTTGTCTTCGGTGAAGGTGAAGTCGAAGGGCTGATCAGCCATAAAATCGCGGAAGTTGAGGTTGTCGCCGAACAGCGCATCCTGACGGCCGCAGCAGGCAAACATCCGGGGCTTCGGCTTGTCGGCAGGGAAGTTCCTGATCAGCCACATCAGGTCGCTCTCGGTGTCCTTGGTGCAGGTGGCAAAGTCCTCGCCCCAGATGGCCGTGGCGCAGCGCACCCAGTTGCAGCGCTGCAGTCTTGCGGGCATATCGATACATCCCGAGAGGTTTGCGCAGGCGGTATACTGCTCGGGGCGGCGCAGAGCCAGCAGGAAAGCACCGTAGCCTCCCATGGACAGACCGCAGATGGAGGTCTTTTCCCGCTTGTGGCTGAGACGGAAGACCCGGCGGGTATAATCCACCAGCTCGTCGGCCACATAAGTGAAGTAATCCTTGCCGTATTTCATGTTGTGATAGAAGCTGTTTTCCCCATCGGGCATGACCACCGCAATGCCGCGGTCCTTGGCATACCGCTCGATGGCGGTATTTCTGCACCAGCCGGTGTGGTCGCCGTGCATACCGTGCAGCAGGTAGAGGGTGGGGATATCCTCGGTGGGGCCGTCGTCGGGCAGGATAATGTTGACGGCGGTATTATGAGACAGGGCCGCAGAGCGGAAGCGTGCGGTAATCAGTGACATATGAATTTCCTCCGGACAAATCAGTTTCAGATATCGATATCAGCAATGTATTCCAAAATGGGCTTGTTCTTGCCGTCGGGATCGTATGCCGTCCAGCCGATGGCCACATTGGTCTTGGGGTTGAAATAGAGGCGCTGGCCGCGCATACCGCCCTTGGTGTAACCACCGTTGCGGCAGAGGACGAGGGAGTACTCACGCTCCTTGGCCAGGCTGACCCACTCGGAGGAGAGGATCTGCTTGCCTTCCCACATACCTTCGTTGATATAAAGCTGGCCCAGACGGGCAATGTCGATGCTGCGGATGTAAAGGCCGGTGGCACCCATGGCGTAGCCGCGGGGGCACTTGCTCCAGGCAGCCTCACGGCAGCCCAGGGGACGCAGGATTTCACGCATGAGGATATCGTCCATGCCCTCACCCGAAACCTGGGTTACCACGCGGGAGAGGAGATAGTAAGCGGCGTCGCTGTAGCAGTATTTCTCACCGGGATCGACCTCAATCTTGGCGCTGAACACCATGGACAGCAGATCATCGGTGGGATAGTCATTAATGTCCTCCACGTCGATGTCGAGGTAGCCCTTGGTGGTGCCCATGCGGTGACGGAGCACGTTGTCCACGGTAACTTCTTCCCATCTCTCGTCCATGTCAGCAGGGAGCTGGCCGCGGAAGATGTCGCATACCTTGTCGGAGGGCTTGAGCAGGCCGCGGTCGTAGCAAAGACCGATGGCGGACATGGTGAAGGCCTTGGCGACCGAGTAGGTATCGTTGCAGGGGTTGGCGGGTCTGATCTTATAGGTGTGTACCTGACCATCCTCGATGGCGGTCAGGGAATAGATATTTGCACCGGTGGCTAAGATTTTTTCCATCAATTGTTCGATCATGGCAGGAAGTCCTTTCTTCATGGGTAAAATTTGCGGTTTTCACCTGGGTCCAGTATAGCACGGTGGGGCGGCTTTGTCAATACACCGGCCGGTTTCTGTGTGGGTTTATCGGATTTCTCCCGCGGCCAGGCGGCGCATATTTTCGGCCAGTTCTTCGGGCGTGAGCTCCTCCCGCTCCTTGGGCTTGCGGGATACCTCATACATCAGAGGGCCGCTGTAATTCACTTTCGCCAAAATAGCAAAAATCTCTCCCCATGCGTTGATGCCGTCACCGGGAAGACGGTGACGCTCGTCCACGCCGTCATAATCCGAAATGTGCAGGGTGGCAATCTCCAGGCCGCCGGCCAGGAGATTGCGGAGAAAATCGGGATTGGATTCCGCGAGGGAGTGGTTGGTGTCAAAGCAAACCTTTGCCCCGGTTCCGGCCAGCAGTTCGATCATCTCGGCAGAGGTGCGGCACAGGCAGGTGCGGGGAAGATTTTCCACTGCCAGAGTCAGCCCCAGCTCGCGGCAGAGTCCACCCAGGGAAAGGATGGCATCCCGGCTCAGCTCCATCCGCTCGGCGCGATTTTCGTCGGCGATAGGCTCGGAGGAAGGGTGAAGGACAATGGTGGAGATCCCCGCCTCGGCGGCGGCACGGATCAGGGTGCGGTTGGTGTATAGGGTGACAGCCCGCAGCTCCTTGTTGGTGGTGGAAATGTCGATGTTGCGGCTGAAGGGCAGATGAAGCGACCACAGGCCGATTCCCACCTCACGGGCCATGCGCCCGATCTCGGCGGCGCGGCGGGGGAACTCCAGCTCATTCATGTATTTATCGAATTTGAAGGAGATCTCAAGGGTGTCGATTCCTACATTCCGGGCGGTCTCCATGATCTCCCGGTCAATGTGATGGAAGAAACTGCAGGAGGAGCCAATGGGCAGGGCAGAGAGGTCGGTCATAGCAGATCCTCGCTTTCGGAAAATTTTGGGGGGCAATCTCCCCTATGGGATGATTATAGCAGATAAAAATTCCTTTTGTCAAGGGGAAGTGCTCCACAGCCAAAAAGAACATTCAAAAAACTGCGGAAAAACTTCTTTTTCCGTCCATACTCTTGCAATTTCCGGTACAATTTGTTATAATAGGTTGTAAAACGTTTCGCTGATCGAGACTTTGTGAATTCCGCCCCCGGGGCGGAGAAGAATGGAAATAACAGGAGGAAGTCAGCTATGGAAAAGGAATTTCTGGGGAATATTGTGATTATCCCGCTGCGCGGGATGGAGGAGATGGCCGAGCAGATCATCAACTATCTGGTGGAGATCGCCGATGTCACCTCGGCACGGATTATCAACCCCGACCTTCCCCGATTCAATACCGGTGATGCCAAGGCAGTGCTGTGTGACTCTGTCCGCGGCAAGGATGTGTATATTCTCATGGATGTGGGCAACTATGCCTGCACATACTCCATGCACGGGATCACCAACCATATGTCCCCCGATGAGCATTACCAGGATCTGATCCGTGTGATCTCTGCCATCGGCGGAAAGGCTGCCCGCATCAATGTGATCTCTCCCATGCTCTATGCCGCACGTCAGGACAGACGTATTCTGCGTGAGTCGTTGGACTGCGCTGTGGCATTGCAGAACCTCTACAGCATCGGCGTGGAGAACATCATGGCCTTTGACGTGCATGATGACCGCGTGTCCAATGCCGTTCCTTTCATGGGCTTTGACAAACTGATGCCCACCTATCAGACCATCAAGGCCATTTGCCGCGACTTCCCCGATGTGACCTTTGACGAGGAAAATATGGTCATGATCAGCCCCGACTTCGGCGGCATGGGACGAAACTATATCTATTCCAATGAGCTGGGGCTTGACTTGGGCGTCTTCTATAAGCGCCGAAGCATGACCGATTTTGTGGATGGCCACTATGCGGTGCAGGTGCACAAGTACATCGGTCCTGATGTGCGGGGCAAGGACGTGCTGATTGTGGATGACATCATCGCATCGGGCGATACCATCCTTGACGTAGTGATCAAGATCAAGGAAATGGGGGCACGGAGAGTATTTGTGGCTGTTACCTTCGGTTTGTTCACGGCGGGTACCGCTAAGTTTGACAGCGCGTACGAGAAGGGTGAGCTGGATGCCATCTTTGTCACCAACGCCAGCTACCGCGGTGACGAGGTCATCGCTGCGCCCTGGTACAGAGAGGTCAATATTGTCAAATACACCGCGTATTATATTTACAGCGTTAACACGGGCTGTTCCATTGCCCAGCTGCTGGATCCCCATCGTCGGATCCACGACCTGGTGCACAAGGAGAAGTTCCTGAACAAGAAGGGCTGATCGGCCAAGGCCTGATCTGAGGGAGGATTTATGCAGACAGTTGTGGTCACCGACGGGAAATACCGCACATCGATTGCGGTGGTGCGGGCTTTGGGCCGCGCCGGCCTGCAGGTGGTGGTGACCCAGACCCGGGAGGACACCCGGGGGGAGCCGCCTGTTTTCACTTCCCGCTATGCTGCCGAGACCCACTGGCTGGAGGGCTCGGTGACAGATGCCGACTATACCGACCGCCTGCTGGCTCTTCTCCGACAGTATGACCGCCCGGTGCTCTTCTGTGTGGGGGCTGCAACGCTGGGGGCCGTTTCCCGCCGACGCGAGGAGTTTGCCCGGGTTTGCGATTTTCTTATCGCAGATCCTGAGGTGCTCGATCGTCTCAACGATAAAGCCGAGGTGTGGAGCCGATGCCGTGCCCTGGGGATTCCTGTCCCCGAGCAGTATGAGAGAGAGCCAGACCGATATCCCGTGGTGATCAAGCCCCATTGCGGGGAAAAGCTGGGACTGACCGCGGCTGACCGCTATACGGTGGCCGGAAATCCCGCCGAATATGCGTCCTGCATGACGCAGATGCGGCAGTACGACCCCGAGCCCCTGGTGCAGGAAAAGCTTGAGGGAGAGGGCGTTGGGGTCAGCCTGCTTTTGGACAGAGACGGCAAACTCGTCAGTGCCATCTGTCATCGGCGTGTGCGGGAGTATCCCATCTCCGGCGGTCCTTCCACTTGCTGTGAGAGCTTTTACGACGAAGAGATGATCGGAACGGCCTGCCGTCTATTGGTAGACTTTGGCTTTGTCGGTATGGCCATGGTAGAGTTCAAGGCCGGGCGCGTGCTGGAGGTCAATCCGCGGATTTGGGGGAGCTTTCCCCTCACCGCCTGCACGGATAGTCCCTTTGCCCTCAACTATGTGCGTGCCGCGGCGGGGGAACGTGTAGACTACACCCCCTGCGATTACCGCACGGGGGTGCGGATGCGCTTCCTGCTCAACGATACGTTAGCTATGTTTGCTTACTTGGGGCACGGACGGTTCCGGGCCTTCGGCGAGGGTGTGGCCGATGTTTTTCGCGCCAAGGAAGCCCTGACCGATAGGGAGGATCCCGCGCCCATGCGCAGGTATCTGCGTCAAAATTTCTTTGGAAAATAATGCCCCAGCGGCAGGAAAGGAAGGCTTGTACGCAAGCCGGGTGGAGCGATGAAACTGAAACTGGATCTGCATATCCACTCGGCCGCGTCGGCCGACGGGCGGATGAGCCCGGATGAAATCCTTCGCCGCTGCCGGGAAGAGGGCCTGCAGGGGGCCGCGGTGTGTGACCATGACCGGGTGATGGAAGAACGGACGGATGCCGATTTCCTCTGGATTCCCGGGGTGGAGGTTTCTACCGAGTACGGCCATCTGCTGGGCCTTTTTGTCACCGCGCCCATCCCTGCCGGGGATTTTGCCGCAGCGGTGGAGGCTATCCATGCCGCAGGCGGGATCGCTGTGCTGGCCCATCCCTTTGCCCGCCGACGGGATGGGGACGCGCTGTTGCCCATCCTGCCCATGCTGGACGGGATCGAGGTTTACAACAGCCGCGCCATGCGGAAAAATCCCCGTGCCAATGCCATGGCGGAGGAATTTGCCGCCGCTCACGGCCTGCGCCGCTTTGCCGGCAGCGATGCGCACCTTGCACAGGAGGTCGGGCGGGCATATGTGACTCTTGAGGTGGAAGAACTGTCTGCCGAAGGGATAAAAATGGCTCTGTTGACAGGCAAAGTGGAGATTACGGGGCAGAGAAGCCCCGCGCGTTATACGGCCATGAGCCAGCTGACCCGCCGCAGACGACAGGGGGCATCCCCCTTGTCCTATGCCAAGTGGGGGCTGTTTGCCCTGCAGTGTCTGCTGCAGGATCTTTTGCAGGGAGGAGATTGAATCGGTGTCCATCATTGTAAAAGCAGGGAAGGCGGGGAAGCGGCTTCTGCGGCGGTTTCTGCTGCCAGAAGCACCTCCTCGCCTCAGCTATACCCGCCGCATTGAGCGGGTGAAGACATCCCGACGCATCTGCGCCATGACCTTTGACGACGGCCCCATGGATATGCCGGCCGTCCCCGACCGCTTCAGCGGGCAGGCACTCACCGATGTGATCCTCGATATCCTTGCGGAATTTGATGCCAAGGGAACCTTTGACGTCATCGGTGACACCGGGGAGAACTATCCCGACCGTGCTGGTAAACTGGGCAGTGCTGCGTGGGGGGGCATTAAGTTTGACCATTATCCCGACCTTGGCTGTGACCGCCGGGGCGGCGCGGCCAACAATCCCCGCCTGATCCGGCGGATGCTGGAGGAGGGCCACCAGATCACCAACCACGGCTATCGACACATTATCTTTGGAAAAAAGCCCCTGGTGTACGGGGGAAGGGAGTATCTCGGCAACATCGCCCATGCTGTGGCCGATCTTCTCCGGCTGGAAACGCTGATGCAGAAGGAGTACGGCTACGTCATGACCATGCACCGCCCGCCCCACTATGTGGACAGGATGCAGGACGGCTTCACGGCCTACGATGTGTGCGATGTGATGGGGTACCAGTACCTTGCCGCTTCTTTCGATGGTGCAGGCTGGCTGCCCGCCGTCGCATCCGATCCCGAGGCAGCCCTTGCCGCCGAGGTGGAGGCCATGATTGCCCCCATGCGCCGCGCCCTGGAAACGGATCCCGACTTTTTTTGCGGGCAGATCATCTTCCAGAAGGATGGCTATAACATGGCCAAGCGAACCCCCGTGGCCTTTGGCCTGCGGGAACAGCTGGCCCTTCTGCAGAGCTACGGTTACCGTGTGGTGACGGCGGAAGAGCTGATGGCCGAGAGTCCCTTTGCCGATGTGGGCCGGGATGATCCCGATTTTGATCGGTTCTGCGCCCTGGCAAAAGAGCGCGCCGTGGTCTATGCCGACAACCGCCTGCGGCCGGATGCCCCCATGACCTGGGGTGAGCTGACCATGCTGCTGGCACCGAAGGAGGAAGCAATTGCCCGCCGCCACAATATGATCCGTCAGCAGGGCAAGGCAGTGCATCCCTACGCGGGGGCCATGGAGTGGGGGCGGGAAAATGGCTTGATTCCCAAGGGCGTTCGTCCCGATGAAACCCTGACCGAACTTCCCGTGGGAGAGTTCGATGCTGTATCCGATTTTACCCGCCGAAGCGTTTACCGCGCCTATCGGAAAATGCAATAACAGGAAGGTGCCAAATGGCACCTTCCTGTTTGTTTACAGCCCCGCACGGAGCTTTTCCAGGGCGGCCTTCTCAATGCGGCTCACATAGGAGCGGGAGATGCCCAGCCGATCGGCCACCTGCCGCTGGGTTTGGGGCGGGGCATTCCCCAAGCCATAGCGCAGGACGATGATCTGTCGCTCTCTTGCATCCAGCTTGGTCTTGACCAAACGAATTGCCCGCTCGGTGCGGAGACGCCGGTCAAGATCGTCGGCGATGGTGTCCTCGGTGGCGATGATGTCCATGTAGGTCAGGGGATTCCCGTCACGGTCGGTATCGATGGTTTCGTGGATGGATACCTCGCATCCCAGCTTCTTTTGGGCGCGGAAGTGCATGAGGATCTCGTTTTGGATGCACTTTGCCGCATAGGTGGCAAAGCGTGCGCCGTTCTCGGGACGGAAGGAGTCGATGGCTTTGATGAGGCCGATGGATCCGATGGAAACCAGATCCTCGCTGTTGCGGCTGGAGCCATAGTATTTGCGCACGATGTGGGACACCAAGCGGAGATTGTGCTCGATCAGCTTCTCCCGGGCACCCTCGTCCCCCGCCCGGGCAAGGGCGAAATATTCCCGCTCCTTCTGCGCGGGAAGGGGCGGCGGAAAGCTTTGGGGGGTGGATAGCCCCAGGATCATGAAGATCAACTCAGCGGCCGAGCGGAAGAGGGCGGATAACAAACGCATCACTCCTTTTTGCAAACGTGCATTTTTAGTAACAGTATATGCGGAGGATGCTTGGACGGTTGACAAGCGGGAATTTCTGTGTTATAATCTAATGTGTGAATAAATTATCTATCTTGTCCGTAAAACTTTCATTCAAAGGAGTGTTTTTTCATGAGCAAACTGATCGGTAATGCTGTGGTTGGCCAGTCCGGCGGTCCCACTGCGGCCATTAACGCAACCCTGGCCGGCGTCATCCGCGGCGTCCGCGAAAATGTACATGATGGTTCCATTCCCCGCCTCTACGGAATGCACAACGGCGTGGAAGGACTTCTCGAAGAGCGCCTGGTGGACCTGACCGAGTTCTTCGCCGACGAGTCCAAAATCAACGATCTGGAGCATACCCCTGCCGCGGCCCTTGGCTCCTGCCGCCGCAAGCTGCCCAAGATGGGGGAGAACGATGCGGTTTACGAAAAGCTGCTGGAGATCTTCAAGAAGTACGATATTCGCTATTTCTTCTACATCGGCGGCAACGATTCTATGGATACCGTTGCAAAGCTGTCCGCCTATACCAAAGGCCATGACTACGAGATGCGCATTGTGGGCGTGCCCAAGACCATCGACAACGACTTGGTGGTCACCGACCATACCCCCGGCTTCGGTTCCGCCGCCAAGTACCTTGCTGTGACCATGCAGGAGATCATCCGTGACTGCGCAGTGTACACCACCAAGGCGGTCACCATCGTGGAGATCATGGGCCGCGATGCAGGTTGGCTCACCGCTTCCGCCGCCATCGGCCGCGGGGTTAACGGCATTGCTCCCGACCTGATCTATCTCCCCGAGCGGAATTTCGATATGAATGAGTTCTTCACCTCTGTCCGTGCCGCCCTGGAGAAGCACCCCAACGTGGTGGTGGCTGTTTCCGAGGGTATCCGCTTTGCCGACGGCACCTACGTCGGCGAGGGTACCCAGAGCGGCGTGGTGGATGCATTTGGCCACAAGTACCTCTCGGGCACCGGTAAGGCGCTGGAACTGGCGGTGAAGGCCGAAATCGGCTGCAAGGTCCGCTCGGTAGAGCTGAACATCTGTCAGCGCTGTGCCGCACACGTTGCCTCTGCCATTGACCTGGAGGAGTCCGTGGCTGTGGGCCGCGCCGCAGTCAAGGGCGCATCCGAGGGCGTGACCCGCGAGATGATGACCATCGACCGCATCTCCACCAAGCCCTACGCCTACAAGATCGGCCACAACGACATTGACCTCATTGCGAACCAGGTCAAGCGCGTTCCCGACGAGTTTATCAACGCCGAGGGCAACAACGTCACCGACGCCTGCGTGGAGTATCTGCTCCCCCTGATCGCCGGCGAAGTTTCCCCCAAGTATGAGAACGGCCTGCCCGTTCATGTGATCATCGACTGAAAATTACACAGATAAAGCAAGTGCCCGACAGGTTGACTGTCGGGCACTTGCTTTGGTTTTCTATTAGTCTGTGTACTTGGGCGGCGCAATCTGCGGGGGAGGATTGCGGTGCGAGTTGACCTCTTTGTGCATCCAGGTGATGTCGTGCCATTTCCCGTGCTTGTAGCCCGCACGGGGAAATACTGCCAGGTGCGCGTAGCCCAGGGCCTCGTGAAATGCGATACTGTCGGGGTTGGGGGAGGTGATGCAGACGTAGAGATTGACGATCCCCATCTCCCGCAGGAGCTCCTCCAGGGCAAGATAGAGCATCCGACCGATGCCTGCATGGTGGTGACCGTGTTCCACATAGATGGAAAGCTCCACATCCCAGTCGTAGGCGGCGCGCTCGCGGAAGGTGTTTGCGTAGGCATAACCCACCGGCCGGCCGTCCTCAAGACAGACTAAGTAAGGATATTTTGCGCTGATTCGGGCGATGCGCTCGGCAAATTCTTCGGCGGTAGGGGGGATGTACTCAAAGGTAACGGTGGTATTCTCCACATAGGGAGCATAGATGGCAGAGAGCGCAGGCGCATCCCCGATTGCGGCGGGGCGAATGGTGTACATGGTAAGGTCCTCGTTTCTTCGGGAGATCGGCGGCACTCAGCGGTCGGGTCTGAAATGCTCGAAAATAATTGCGGCAGAGGGATGACATTTCTCAGCTGTTTCGCTGTTCTGTACCGTCCAGGTCAGGCAGGGAATGTTGAACACATCGCGGCAAAGCAGCAGGGGAAGCTCCCGTGGATACTCGTGATGATAGGCCACAAAATCGGGACGCGCCAAAAAATTCAGCAGCATACAGGTGAGGGCATATTTGCGGACCGCGGACATCCCGGGATTGTTGCGGATGAAGTTGGTGTAAAGCAGGCCGCGGAGAAAACCCGGCCGGTTCTGCTTGAACCAGCGCAGATAGAGGGGATTGAAGGACTGTACCGAGAAAAGTCCGTCATAGTTGTCCAGAAGCTCGGCGATCTTCTCACACACTTCGGTGTTCCCGTCCTCGCCCTTGATCTCAATCAGCAGAGGGACCTGCCCGGCCACCAGCGAAAGGAACTCGGAAAAGGTGGGGATATCTTCTTCGGTACCACCCAGCCGAACAGCGCGAAGCTCCTCCAGGGTCAGCTGGGAAACCTTTCCCTCGGTGCCGCAGACCCGGGACAGGAGATCGTCGTGGAAGACCACGGGAACCTTGTCGGCGGTCAGCCGCACATCCATCTCGATGCCGTAGCCGGCTTCAATGGCGGCGGAGAAAGCGGAGCGGGAGTTCTCGGGGCGTGTGTCATCATGCAGGCCCCGATGGGCATAGTTGGTGCGCAGAACCTGCATTTCCTCCCGACGGCCGAACCCCGGCAGCATAGCGAGAAAAATCAGCAAAAGAAGAATCAGTAAAGTCAGAAAAAACGGAATCATGATATATTGTCCTTTGGTACTCCATCCCGGCAAAAAACGGGAGAGTGCTTATTTTTTAGAATCTCCGTGCTTGACCATCAGCATGGTGCAGAAAGCGGCGACCATGAAGAATGCCGCGTAGGGGAAGAGGGTGCGGTAGGAGACGTGCTCCAGCAGGAAGCCGGAAAGAATGGGGGTGGTGATCTGTGCGGCCATGGAGAAGGTGTAGTAAAGACCGGTGTAGCGGCCGATGTCCCCCGACGAGCTCATTTCCACCACCATGGGGTAGGAGTTGACATTGATGGTCGCCCATCCGATACCAACCACAGCGAAGATCACGTTGAGGAAGAAGGAATACTCACGGAAGAAGAAGCCCGAAGCGAAGGCAACCGCCATCAGGGTGATGCCGCAGAGAATGACACGCTTGCGGCCGAAACGGGTGGCCAAAAGACCAACGGGAACGTAAGTGATGACGGCCGCCACGGTGGCAACCATCAGACAGTCGGCGAAGCCGCCGTTCTCCAGCTCCCATACCTCCACCGCATAGCGGGAGAAGGCGGTGGTGACGGCGTTATAGGCCATGAACCAAAAGAGAACCGAGCAGAGCAGGAAGCAGAGACTGCGGAAGACGGGCTTGGGCAGACGGCTGCCTTTTCCGCCGCCTACGGGCTCGTCATCGGCCCCGCCCTCGCCGGAGGACATGACTTCCTCGGCCAGCTTCTTCTCTTTGACGGTGATCAGCAGAACTGCCACCGCGATGAGCATGAGGGCTGCGACCGCAGCAAAGAGAGGGAAGTAGGAAGGCGTAGTGCCGGGACCCACCAGCAGCTTGATGAAGACCAGGGTAAAGATGCCGCCCACCGTGCCCATCAGATTGATGATGGCGTTGGCCTTGCTGCGCAGAGGCTTGGGAGTAAGGTCGGGCATCAGAGCAACGGCGGGAGAACGGTAGGTTCCCATGGCGATCAGTACTGCGCCCAGCGCCACGAAGAAGAGAACCAGGTTCTTGGCATTGGCGGCGGTGGGGATCAGCAGCATAATGGCGGTAGCCAGAATCGTACCCACCAGAATGAAGGGGGTGCGCTTGCCCAGGCGGGTGTTGACCCGGTCGGAGAGCCCGCCGAAGAGGGGAAGCAGGAAGATGGCCAGGAGGTTATCCAGGGCCATGATGGCACCGCTTACTGTCTCACCAAGGCCAAAGGAGTACTTGAGAATTTGGGGAATGATGTTGTCATAGAGCTGCCAGAAGGCAGAGATCGAGAGGAAAGCTGCGCCGATACAGATGGTGCGGCGAACGTTGAGCTTTTGCATGGGGGAACCTCCTGTCATTTATTTCGCATGGCGGCAGTCTTCAGTACGGCGACCTGGGTTTTTGCGTCTTGGATCTCGCCGGACAGAACCTGCTCCACCAGCTGATCAAGGGGAATGCGCAGAACATCAAGAAACTCGTCATCGTCGGGATCGGTATCACCGAAGGTGAGATCAGTGGCCAGATACATCCGAATGTTTTCATCAAAAATCGCCACGGAGGGATAAAGTTCGCCGAGAAAAACCATCCTTCCTGCCACGGCCCCCGTTTCCTCGCGAAGCTCTCGGTGGGCGGCGGCCAGGGGATCCTCGTCGGGGGAGTCCAGCTTGCCTGCGGGCAGCTCGGTGAGCACTCGGTCGAAGGGGAAGCGGAACTGCCGCACGCAGATGACCTCGTTCTCAGCGGTGAGAGGAAGTACGCAAACCGCTCCCGGGTGACGGACGATCTCCCGGTAAGCCGTTCTGCCGTCGGGCAGAGCAACAGTATATTTGTGGAGCTTCACCACCGCGCCGTCGTAGATAAGACTATCACGCAATTCACGTTCAATCAATTCAGACATGGTATGGCTTCCTTTCGCAGAGAAAATACACTTCTGATAATTATAATATAAAAATGGAAAGAAGTCAATCGTTTTCCGCAAAAAAGTGGGGTGCGCAGCGGGGAAGAGGAATAAAATCCCCCTTTGTGTGGGGGAAACGTGGGAAAACAAGGGAAGAACTTGCATTCTTGGGGAAAATATGATAGAATAGTCGGCAGAGGAGAGAATCTCCGTAATCTTCGTGCAGAGAGGTGTATACAGATGTTGGACGAACAGTTTTCCCGTACGGCGGCACTGCTGGGGGAGGAAGCCGTTGCGCGTCTTTCCCGCGCCCGGGTGGCGGTATTTGGAATCGGCGGCGTGGGCGGCCACGTCTGTGAGGCACTGGCCCGGAGCGGCGTGGGGGAACTGGTGCTTTTCGACCGCGATACCGTGTCCCGCTCCAACATCAACCGCCAGATCATTGCCCTCCATTCCACCGTGGGTCGTCCTAAGGTGGAGGTAATGCAGGAGCGTATTCTCGACATCAATCCCGCCGCAGTGGTGGAGGCGCATCAGCTCTTCTACACCCCGGAGAACGCCGACACCGTACCCCTTGAACGGTTCGACTTTATCGCCGACTGCATCGACACCGTCTCTGCCAAGATCGAGCTGATCTGCCGGGCGAAGGCGGCAGGGGTGCCCATCATTTCCGCCATGGGAGCGGGGAATAAGCTGGATCCCTCACGCTTCTCGGTGACCGACCTGGCCAAAACCGAGGGCTGTCCCCTGGCAAGGGTAATGCGTACCAGCCTGCGCAAGCGGGGAATCACCCACCTGCCCGTGGTATTTTCCCCCGAGCCCCCCGCCGCGATTCGTGGCGCAGCCCCCGAGGAGGCAAATCGCCGCTCCACCCCGGCAAGCGTAGCCTATGTTCCCTCGGCAGCAGGCCTGATCATGGCAGGAGAAATCATCCGCCGACTGACCGAGCAATAAAAGCAGAGGAGGCAGGAATGAACTTTGAATGCCGAAAATCTATCGAATTTCTCCTGGGAAACGCCAATCCTTCTATTTGTCTCCGCGCAAAGAAAGAAATTCTCGGAAATATCACCGCAGCGGAAGAAGCGGAGCTGATTGTCCAGATCAAAGAGGAACCGATATACAGACTCATCGCCAATTGCCAAAAGGAAAACGGTTGGCTCGGCAATGGCTTTCACGGACCAAACAAAAATGCAGGACCATACGAGAATCAAGAGGTCGGTACAAAATGGCTCTCGGAAAAGGCAGTTGGCAAGTACGATCCCGTGCTGAAACGTGCCATGGATGCTTTTGTTACGACCGAACTGACAGACCTCTGTTACCGGACAAAGGGCAAATATTTTGACGAGTTCCGCTATGCTGCCAACGGTCAGAATCTGATTCGTTGCGCGTGTATCGCACGTGCCGGATATGATAATGTCATTGATATCAGACCGCAGATACAGTTGGCACTTGACTCCTTTAAACGTGTGCTTGAAGTGGATTCGATCTTGGATATTACTCGTATCAAAAAAGTCAGCGGCAAAGAAAAGCGCGTTTTCAACGATTATGAAAAATGGCCTTGCTATTATCATCTTGACATCCTTGCGCATACCGAGTCTTGGAAATCCGAGGACAATATCAAGATGCTTTCAGAAGCCGTCAAAAAGCTTATGCGTTTCGACCGCCCCGAATGTCAAGTCGGCGGCGACAGTTGGGTAGGATACGTACTCGGAACGGTAGGTTGTCTCAAAGAGGGATACACGCTCGGCTATGACAAGGACGGCGTACACTATACCTACCTTGACCGTGTGGAATGGCTTTGCCGTTGCGGTCTTGCGCCTTATGTTCCCGAACTTCAAGCGGAGGTGGATGTTCTCGCCAATGCGATTGACGAAAACGGTATTTGCCGAGCTGCCGTTGATGAAAATCAACTGAAAGGCATCAGCACCTACGGCGGTCAACAGCTTGAAGCGGATTGGGAAACCGATACAAGAAAACTGTGCGATATTACATTCCGAGTTCTCTTGATCATGCACTACGCCAACGGAGGTAACTATGAGATTTGACTATCAAAAATCAATAGATTTTCTTTTCCGAAACGGCAGAGATGTGATTCAGTACCGTTTGCATAAAGATATACTCCATGATCTTACCGAAGTTGAGGAAGAACTGCTTCTTGAAAAGGTGATGCAAACACCCGAATATCAGTTGCTTTTAACGCACGTCAAGCCCAGCGGATATATCGGAATCGGTATGCACTCTTGGGAAAAATTCAAAGCATCACATCTTGATGACGGTGAAAACGCCGCAAGACTCTTACATAATTACGGTATTCCCAAGGATATGCCTATCGTGCAGAACTTTGTAAAAGCTATGCGTGATGACGCGGTTTTGGAGCAAGAGTTTTCGTATTACAATCCCGAAAAGGTGCGCTTTGAGACGCGCAGTATAGGCATCAATAGCGGCTCGTCTCTTGATGTTACGCTATACGCTTGTCAGGCGTTGCTCGGATATGGTGATGATCCTGAGATGCGACATTTTGTTGATGCTTCTTATAAGGCATTCGCCAGCTTGCTTGATTACGAGTCGGCAGATGAGATCACGACCTTCAATCCGAATCTCAAGAGAAAATATAACTATCCCACCATCACGCCCGACACCTATTTTCCGTGCCAATACCATCTTGAAACCTTGGCTGAAACGCAGAGTTGGCGTACAGAGGAGAGCATTGCTCGGCTTGCCGAAGCAATCGACCACCACGACAGAATCACAAAGGATTTCGGTGGCTTTGCGGTAAAGATCAACGGCAAACAGGTGGGACCCGGATGGGCATATATGAATCCATTTTTCGCTCTGTCATTTCCGCAGAAAGCTCCCAATCACAGAAAAACATTGACCGCACTCGCAAAGGCAACAGGGGATCGAACCCAAGTGGTAAGAGAGTCGGTGGACACTCTGCTTGAAATGCTGTCCGATGATGGTGTGCTCCGTACCACATTCTCCTCGTCTTATGAAAAGAGCCGTTTCAAAGATAATTTCCGCAGCGGACATCCTTATGCAGAAATCGGACTTGAACCCGACCATAGAAAGGATACTGCGATTTGGTGCGAGCTTACCTTTTGGGCGGTAGAATTTTTGCATATCATCGAAAGCAGTAAGCGATCAATATGAGAAAAAGCAGAGGAGGCACTACCGTGCCTCCTCTGCTTTTTCTGCGTAAGTTTTTGAAGGATCCAAGGAAACTTTTTTCCAAAAGTTTCCTTGGCAGGGTACGGGGCAGCGCCCCGTATTCCGTCAGCTCTCGTACAGACTGACATTATACCCATACATATCGCTGCGGATGGCCAGCACATCGCAGCAGGCGGGTTTGTTGCGGATGTAGGAAATACGCTTTACGCAAAGAAGCGGAAAGCCCAGGGGGACATTCAGCTGCATGGCCTCGGTTTCATCGGCTGCGCGGGCAGTGATGCGCTCCCTTGCCATATCAAAGCTGATAAAATACTGCTCTCTGAGCAGGGAATAGAGAGATTGGAGCCGAGAGGCATACCCCTCGATTCCCTCCACCAGGCTGTAGGGGAGATAATTCTGGATCACCGCGATCGGCACCCCGTCAGTGCAGACGATGCGCTTGATCCGCGCCAGCTTGGCATCCCCGGACAAACCGAACTGGGCGGCCATTTCGGGCACATCGGCACCGTTGCGGATGCCGATATCAATGGCGCGGAGGGTAATGGTGTGTCCGCTCTCGCTCAGGGTTTCGGTGAAGGAGGAAATGGTGTTGAGGTTCTGCATGGTTTTGTAGTCCAGTACCACGGTGCCCACCCCCTGCTTGGCGCAGACGTAGCCCTCACGGGAGAGCATCTCCACGGCGCGCCGGATGGTGGTGCGGCTGACCCCGAACAGCTTTTCCAGCATGGGCTCGGGCGGGAGCAGACTGTCCACCGGGTACTGCTCATCGATAATACGCGCCTTGATGGCCTCGTAGACCACAAGATAAGCGGCGGTTGTTTTTTTCATGGTGCGACTCCTTGTATTCGGTATAGAATGGGGTGGAGACAGTTGGTATCGATCAGTTCTGATCGTCAAACAGAGCCAGCTGATCTCCCGCCGAGGCGGTCTGCGCAGGTTCGGGGGGGCGGAGTCCCAGATGATGGTATGCGGGAGCGGTGACACAGCGGCCGCGGGGCGTGCGGCTGAGGAAGCCGATCTGCATCAGGTAAGGCTCGTACACATCCTCCAGGGTGATGGCCTCCTCACCAACGGTGGCGGCCAGGGTTTCCAGTCCCACCGGTCCGCCGCCATAGAACTTGATGATGGTTTCCAGCATCCTGCGGTCGGTGTTGTCCAGCCCAAGCTCATCGATTTCCAGTTTGCTCAGGGCATAGGCGGTGATCTCCCGATCAATGGTGTCCTTGCCCGCCACCTGAGCAAAGTCGCGGACGCGCTTGAGCAGACGGTTGGCAATTCGCGGCGTGCCCCGGGAACGGGATGCCAGCTCCTTGGCACCGTCCTCGGTGATGGGCAGCCCCAGAATGCCCGCGCTGCGGCGGACAATGGTGGCCAGCTCGTCGACGGTGTAAAGCTCCAGCTTGAGGAGAACCCCAAAGCGGTCGCGAAGCGGCGTGGTCAGCTGCCCCGCACGGGTAGTGGCACCGATGAGAGTGAAGCGGGGCAGATCAATGCGAATACTCCGCGCAGCCGGACCCTTGCCGATGATGATGTCCAGTGCGTAGTCCTCCATGGCAGGGTAAAGGATCTCCTCAATGGAGCGGGACATCCGGTGGATCTCGTCGATGAAGAGCACATCTCCCTCGTTGAGGTTGGTGAGCAGAGCGGCAAGATCCCCCTGCTTCTCAATGGCAGGTCCCGAGGTTACCCGAAGGTTGACCCCCATCTCGGCGGCAATGATCCCCGAGAGGGTGGTCTTACCCAGCCCGGGCGGGCCGTAGAGCAGGACGTGATCCAGCGCCTCCCCCCGCAGTCGGGCGGCATCGATGTAGATCTTCAGGTTTTCCTTGGCCTTCTGCTGGCCGATGTATTCATCCAGGGTCCGGGGGCGCAGGGATAGCTCTACATCGGCATCGGACGCGTGATATTCGGTGGAAATAATCCGGTTTTCAAAATCAAATTCGTTCTCGTTCATGTTTCCTCCGTCTGAAATCGCTGGTGCAGCAGCTTATTTCATCAGCTTCTTAAGGGCGGCGCGGATGATGTCCTCCAGCTCCATTCCTGCGGTGTCGATGGTGCGCAGGGCGGTCAGCGCTTCGGCGCGGGTGTAGCCCAGCACCATCAGGGCATCCTGGGCCTCAGTGAGACGGTTGTTCGACGCGCCGGGCTTGATGGTCTCCAGGGCCGCGGCGGTGGAGTTGTCCTCCTTGGCTTCACGCAGGAGCTTGTCCTTGAGTTCCAGCACAATGCGGGCGGCGGTCTTTGCCCCCACCCCCGACGCGCGGGAGAGGGTCTTGGTGTCCTCGCTGCAGACGGCGAGGGCAAATTTTTCGGGGGTGAGCAGGGAGAGGATAGCCATAGCCGCCTTGGGGCCAACCCCCGATACCGAGATCAGCAGCTTGAAGGCCGACAGCTCTTCCACGGTGCAGAAGCCGAAGAGCTCCACCGCATCCTCCCGCACCGCCATGTAGGTGTAGAGCCGCACCTGAGGCATGGGCTGCGCGGGGCGGGGCAGGGCGTTGTAGGTGGTCTGGCTGACGGTGAGACGATAGCCCACGCCGCCGGCATCCACCACGGCGGTATTCATGTCCAGCAGGGCGAGACCGCCCGAGATATAGTAAAACATTATTCCTTCTCCTCGGTGTCGTCGGGATTTGGGGCGGGAATGGGAGGTGAGATGGCATCCAGCTCGGCGGCGATCTCCTCGAAGGTGTCAAGTTCCTCTTCGCGGGAAACAGCCACAGGCACCATGGGGAAGCGGCGGCGCCACAGGGGCTCGATGATGCAGAGTACGATGAAAATGACGGTGGAACCGATGGTGATGGCCAGGCCGTAGGTGAAGGCCTTGGGCTCATACTTGAGCTCCAGGGTGTGGGTGCCGGGTGTGGTGTCAAAGGCGATCAGAGCATCCAGGGCCTTGTAAATTTCCACCTCTTCGCCGTCAAGGCGTACCGTCCAGCCCTCGTCATAGGGGATGGTGGTGAAAACGGTGGGGGCGTTTTCGGTGGTGGTGATGGTGCCGGTGAAGTGGGACTCGCTGTAGTCGGCATCGATCATATAGTTGCCCTCTGCCAGGCGGGCAAAGGCATTGGCGGCCGCATCCATGTTGATGGAGTAGAAGAAGGTGTCATCCTCCAGCACATAGAGGTTATCCTGCTTGATGGTGAGGGTGATCCGCACCTGCTGGCCGGCGCTGAAGTGGCCAAGCGACACGATACGGGTGGTCTCGTTGCCGTAGAAGGTGTCCATGGAAGAGCCGTTGACCTTCAGCGCAACCTCCCGGGGGTATCTGCTGGGGAGGTAGAAGAAGACCTCTCTGTCATCCACAGCGGTGAAGGTGTAGTAGATGTTGGCATCCCGGCTCTTGTTGGTGGGTGCATAGGCCACATGGCCCTCGGCGTAGGAGACGTCGCAGTTGTCGTTGTCGGTGGCTCCCCGCTCCAGGGGCGTGAAGAGCATGACGGTTTCTTCCTCGCCCAGCATGGCGGTGACCAGGCCGTTGAGCCGCTCAAAGGGATTGTCGTAGTCGCCGAAGTCCAGCTCCTTCACCCCGCTGTTGACGGCATAGGCCAGAGACAGGGCCATGGGGTTGAGGTAAGCGGTGTACTCGCCCTCGGTGTAGGCGGCGGTGTAGTACTCACTCAAATCCTGATTGGAGATGATATACTTGAGGCCAAGCAGGGAGTCGTTGACCGGGTTTCCGCCCAGATATTTCGACCAGTGGGACTTGGAGGAATAGCCCATCCGCGCCAGGAACTGAATGGTCTCGGCGTTGAGGGTGGAGGTGGAGTTGGTCAGGCCCCGGATCTGCAGGGTCATGTTGTCGTTAGTCTTGCGGTGCTCGGTCTTCTCCATGCGGTAGAAGGAGGTGTCGTTCTCCTGTACCGTTTCCACCACGGGACGGAGTTTGGCCATAAAGTCCACATAGGAGGGATAGGAGGAATAATACACATCCTTGTCCAGGGCGATCATGTTGGTCAGACCGGCGCAGAAAACCTCAAGGCAGACCAGAATTACCAGCACAAGGGAGGCGTTTTCCCGGTAATCAGCCTTGAAGGCCATGCAGAGGACCACCAGATACAGCACGATGCAGAAGAGGGAGAACCAAATGGTCTCAAAATCCAGTACGTTTTTGTATTCCAGCTTCTGGGCAATGAGCAGGATCATGCCAAGGAAAGCGCTGATGGCAACCAGGGACCTGGGCGTGCCCTCGGTCAGATGGATATAAGCGCGGTAGGCCAGGATCAGCAGGAAGAAGCAGAGCATGAAGCTGTAGCGGTAGTTGAGCCAGTTGGGACGCTGGAAACCGTGCCACACCAGGTCAAGGGTTGTGGTGTTGAAGCTGATGATGAAGATGGCGATGACCACACCGGCCATGATCTTTTCCCGCACCGAGAAGCGGCGGTTCATGAAGTAGAAGGGCACCAGCAGAACGGTCAGCAGACCGCAGTAGACAAAGGGCAGTCCCTCAGGACGAACGGTGTCGTAGGTGCCGGGGAAGAACTTCACCAGCAGGTCAAAAAAGTCGAACTGCTGTCCCAGGGAGAAGTTGGGATTGGAGAAGGTGGTCTTGCCGAAGGTGAGGGCGTAGTAGGCAGTAAAGACGATAACTGCGGAGATGCCCACACCCACGGCGGAATAACCGCCGATGCGGAGGAAGGACTTGAGAAAATGCTGCTTTTCCCCGCAGGGATTGTTGCGGTCATTTTCGTTGTTGGCAAAGTAGTAGTAGAAAAAGTAGATGATGACATAGATGCAGCACATATAGCCGATGTAGAAGTTGCTCATCAGACAAATGGCCAGGGAGAAGACAAAGAGCTTGAAGCGGCCGAATTTGATCAGCTGTTCAATGCCCAGGGTGATCATGGGGAGCCAGATCAGGGCATCGATCCACATGGTGTTGTGCTGCTGCACCACCGCATAGGCCGAGAGGGCGTAGAGGATGGAGAAGGCCACAATGGCAGACTTTTTGATCTGCTTGGAGGTGCGGTGCAGGTAATAGCCGAAGGAGAAGCCGCAGCAGCCGGTCTTCAGCAGAAAGATGCAGAGCAGGGCATCGAGAATCTTTTCCTTGGGGAAGAGGGCCACCAGGTAGGAGAAAGGAGAGGCGATATAGTAGGCATAGATGCCCATAAACTCGCCCCCGAGGGAGCGGGCAAAGGAATAGAGCAGACTGCCGTCGCCGTAGATGAAATTGCGCAGCGCCTCAAAGAAATAGACATACTGGGCGTTGAGGTCCAGTACCAGCACCGAACGCTCGCCGATGGGATGCACCTCCATGGCGAGGTAGAGCACATACATGATGACAAAGGGGATGAAAAAGGCCAGCATCAGATAGGTGTACTGATTGCCGCGGAAGAGCTCCCGCAGACTGAAATGCTTTTTCTCGGGGGCGGGCAGGGTGCCCCCCGGCTGAATTTGTTCAATAGGGCTCAAGGCTTTGAACCGTCCTTTCCTTGGTTTATTCGGCTGTTTCGGGGGTGCTTTCAGGGGCGGGGATCACCCGCTTGACGGCGCGCTCAAGTTTGATCCGATCCATGATCAGATCACGGCCGCAGCTGCAGCAGACGATGCGTACCTCGCTGCCGGTGCGCAGAACACGGAACTGCCGCCCACCGCAGGGATGCGTTTTTTTCAGTTCGAGGACATCCCCCGATCGAAGCTTGAGAATTTCCACCGCAGATACCTCCGGGAAAAAATAGTTACGGATAATATCATTATACCATAATCCCCTGGATTTGTAAACGGGAAAATGACAAAAAAGCGTGGATATTCCGTCAATTTTCCGGAATATCCACGCTTTTGGGCGGGCTTTGAAATTACAGATACTGCCGAAGATCGGTGCAGAGCTGTTCTTCCTCACGGATGAGCCGCTTGGTGATGTTTTTGCTGTTTTCGTCGGCCGCGGCGTATTGGTTGAGGTAACGGCTGAGGGATTTTACGCCCATGTTGCAGCCGTCGGTGAGCAGGTCTGCCACGGTCTTGTCCGAGTCATTCATATTCAGCTTGAAGTTGGTTTTCATCCACGACATTCCCTTGGCCATGGGGTTGGGATCCTTGCCGTCGTCATGGTATCGGGCCAGGAGGGAGGCAGTTTCGCTCTGCAGGCGGGCGTGCTCCTCCCGGCTGTCGATCAGACGGTTTTTGAAGCGGCTGTCCTTGATGTCGTTCAGCACGTCATCGATAGAGGAGATCCCCATTTTGATGCCGGCATCGCATTCACGGAGAAGTCGGACGGTATCATGCTCGATCATAAAAATTACCACACTTTCCCGGAAAATTTTCTGTGCAAAGGCATGATGCCCGTTTTCTACGGCTTTTATGCATCAGCGGGAAAGTCTGTGCTTAGGTTTTCTCCAGATATGCCCGACTCTGTGCACGGTACATCTCTGCATATGTTCCGTTTTTCCGCATCAGCTCCCCATGGGAGCCGCACTCGGTGACACGCCCGCCCTCCAGTACCAAAATCCGCTGGGCCAGGGTGGCGGCGGCAAGCCGATGGCTGATGAAGATTGCGGTCTTGCCCTCGGTCATTCGGGCAAAATCCCCGTAGATCTCACTCTCTGCCAGGGGATCAAGACTTGCGGTTGGTTCGTCCAGCACCATCACCGGGGTATCCCGGTACAGCGTGCGTGCAATGGCAATTTTTTGATCCTGCCCGCCGGACAGCTCCACCCCGTCGGCCGAGAACTGCCGTGTCAGCGGGGTGTCGGTGCCCCGGGGGAGGTTTCGGATGAACTCTGTCAGCCCCAGGGCACCGAGGATTCCCTGGATGCGGTTGTCCTCCCCCGACTCCGACATGGAGATATTCTCAGCCAGGGAAAAGGCAAAGTTTTGGTAGTCCTGGAACACGGCGGCCACAACACGGAAATAGGCATCGGCGGGAATCTGCCAGATGTCCGCTCCGCCCAGGGTGATGCGCCCTGCGGTGGGGCGGTAAAGGCGGCAGAGAAGCTTGATGAGGGTGGTCTTGCCCGAGCCGTTGGGACCGACGATCATCAGCTTTTCGCCCCGCCGCACCGTCAGGTTCAGATGTTCCAGCACAGGCTTGTCGCTGCCGGGGTAAGTAAAGCTCACATTTTCAAAGATGAGTTCGGTGTCGGCGGGGAGATTTTCGGTTGTTTCTTCGCTTTTTGTCCGCGCTCGAAGCTCGGCAAGTTTTTGGTAGTCGGTGAAGTTCAGCACCTGCTCGCTGTACCGCCTGATCTGCTGGGTCAAGGCCATGAGTGCAGAGGAAAGGGCGGTGACCGTGTGGAAGTACATGGCGAACTCAGCCACCGTGATTTCTCCCGCCAAATAACTGTCGGTCAGCATCAGCAGAACCACCGCCGACTGTGCCGCCATCAGCACCGCCATTATCCCGCCAAACAGAGAATTGCGTCGGAAATCCCGATACTGCAGGTGCACCATTTCCTCCCGGTAATGCAAGATCTTTCCCATGAACCAGTCCTGCAGCGCGTTGACACGGATCTCCTTCTGCGCGCCCTTTTGGTAGTAGGCGAGGCCGTTGAGATAGTCCCCTGTGCGGTTGCTTTTTCCCATCAGCTCTCTGGCTTGGCGGTTGAACCGGTATTGCAGGCAGGTGAAGAGAATCTTCACCCCCAGCACGGCGGCAATCATGAGCATAAACATGGGGGTGAGCGTTACCGCCACCAGAGCAAGACCGGCGATGGTAATGAGCAGCGAAACGATCTGCCGGGCAATGTCCAGCAGGCCGGTCAGTTTGGCCGCGTTGTTGGCCATCTCAATGACTTTGCGCTGCTCCGCTCCTTCCATGTCCTGCATTTCCAGCTGCATGGCCGTCTGCCCAACCGAAAAACGAAGTTTTGCCGCAAAGCGTTCGGCGGCAAGCCCGCTTCGGTTGGCCAGGTACTTGTCCAGCAGCATGAGCAGCAGCATCAGCCCGGCACAAATCAGGATGATGTATGCGGATTTGCGGAATTCGTCACCTTCGGTCAGAGATTGCAGAATGCGCTTTCCGGTGTATACCCCAAGCAGGGGCAGAACCGAGCCGGTGACCGTTTGCGGAATTGACCAAAGCAGATAAGTCGGCTCCTCGGCGACGATCAGCCGCAGGATGGTGAAGGGGATCTTCAGCTTTTTCTTCATACCGTTATCCCCTCCCGGGTGTAATATTTTGCTTGCGTGCGGAAAAGATCGGCGTAAAGTCCCCCCGCCGCCATGAGGGCATCATGCGTGCCCATTTCTGCGATCCGCCCATCAGACAGCACAAGGATCCGATCGCAGAAACGGGTAGAGGAAAGCCGGTGGGAAATGAACAGTGCACTTCTCCCCGCCGCCACGTCAGCCAGGCGCATAAAGAGGGCCAGCTCGGCCATGGGGTCCAGCGCCGAGGAGGGCTCGTCCAGCATGAGGATGGAGGCATTTTTGCAGATAGCTCGCGCAAGGGCCAGTTTCTGTCCCTCGCCCCCGGAGAACTCAATGCCGTTCTCATCCAGGGTCCTGCTCACCGGGGTAGCCATTCCTGCGGGCAGGGACGCGATCTTCTCAGCAAGGCCGCTTTTTTCGATACTGTCCCATAGGTGTATTTTGTCCGGGGCGGCGTCGAAAGTCATGTTTTCGGCGACAGAGTAAGCAAAGAGACAAAAGTCCTGAAGAACAGTACCTAACAGTTCGGTGTATCGGTCATGGGGAATCTCCCGGATGTCCATGCCCCCCAGCGTGATGCGCCCCGCTGTGGGATCGTACAGGCGGCAGAGCAGTTTGATGAGGGTGGTCTTGCCCGAGCCGTTCAGGCCCACAATGGCCAGCCGTTCCCCCGGCTCCAGGGTGAAACTGATGTGCTCCAGCACGGGCGCTTTTGCGTCGGGGTAGGTGAAGGATACATCCTCAAAGGCCACCCGCAGATTGTCTCGGTTGAGGGCGGGCATGGGCAGGGAACGGCTGGCAAAGATGGTGCTGTTCCGGGTGAGATAATCCCGGTATTGCCGAAAGAGATCGGTGTGATCCAGGGTCTTGGCCATCACATTGACGGTAACATTGAAAAATTCCAGGATCACCGACGTGAGCAGGGCGGCGGCACCGATGAGGACGCTGTATTCCCCCACGGTGATCTCCGCCGCGGCCACCTGGTGGGCAAAGTACAGATACATGGCGGCCAGCAGCAGACGGCTGACGGTAATCCCGCCCAAATGCAGCATGCCCCGCTGTCCCTCCAGTCTTGTTTTCCGCTCCATGCGTGCCCGGTGGCGATGGGCGTATTTTTGTGTCAGAAGGCCTTCCGCGCCGTTGATGCGGATCTCCTTGGCATAGCGGGCATCGGTCATGGTTTTGTACAGGTAGGCCATAGCCCTCTCATCCTCGGCGGAGGCTTCGGTGAAGGCGAAGTTCATCTTTTTCTCCCGTAGAAGCAGCAGGATATTGGCCGCCGAGGAGAGGACAAGCAGAAGCAGCAGGAGGGGACTGAGGGAGGCGAAGAGATAGGCAATGCCCCCGATCTGCAGAAGGCATTTCACCGCTCGGCCCAGGTATTCGATAAACCATGCGGGATTGGCTCCTATGGATTTCTGTTTAAGGTTGAGGAGGCTGCGGTCCTGCACCCAGTGATAGTCGATCTGCACACTGTCACGGCTGTACTCACGCTGAACAGTATCCGATGCCCGGCGCATGACGGTGAGTTCGGCCAGGGACAGCAGCTGGGACAGCAGGGACAGGGTGAGATTGAAGAGCACAAAGCTCAGGATCAGCAAAATGCAGTCCTGCCGAGGACTTCCCCCCGTGAGGGCATCCAGCACAAGTCCAAGCCCCGCAATGTCCACAAGGGAGGTCACGGCGAAAAACAGGGCCTTCCCCAGGGAGACGGCGTACATAGCGGGGCAGGTCTTCCACGCATAGACCAAAAGCCAGCACAGATTTTCCCAGCGCCGTTTCATCGTTCGTCGTCCTTTTTGCGGCGTTTCCATTTTTCGGACATGGCCTTTCGCATCAGCTTCAACGCTTCCCAGGGCAGGGCCCCCTCCACCACGGCAGCTTCCACCTGGCTGTTCATGCTGTCGGAATAGAGAAGCATGGGGTAGAGAAAATGCCAATCCATCTCTCCCGAGAGAATCTTGTCAAAGATGGCGGCCTTGGATTTTGCCTCGAGAAAGGGCATCAGTTTCTCCATCAGATCAAGAGGAATGGTATCGAAATTTGCCTTCTTGAGCATGGCAATGACGCTGTCATCCTGGAGATATTCGGCCAGGGCAACAATGTTGGAGATGTCAATCCCCTGCTGAGCCAGCCCGGCGGACAGTTCACCCAGTACGCTTGGCTTGAGATAGGGGGCGAGGCTGACAATATCCTCAATGCGCTCCGGTGTCGCGGCCCGCTCCCCCCGGGCGACGCTGGACAGAATGGCCGACTCCCCGCGGGAGGGCTCACCCGCACCGATGAGCTCATCCAGGGTGACATGGAAAATATCCGCGATCTGCACCAGGATGGAAACATCGGGGAAGCATTCTCCATGCTCGTAGCGGGAGATGGCCTGCCGTGTTACGTTCAGTTTGTCTGCCACCTCGGCCTGGGTCATGTCGGCATTCTTTCGCAGTCGGTTGAGATAACCGCCGAATTTTTGGGTATCAAACATTGCGGCACCACCTTTCTGCCCTTATGATACCACATTTCCGGTGGTTTGTCGAGCAATGATCGGTTGCGCGGCGGTTTTATCCGATCAGGGTGGGCGCCACAAACAGCATCTCCCTGATCCCTGCGTACAGGGTGAATACCTCGCTGCTCTCGCCGCAGAAAACAGTAAAAGCGGGGAGATCCAATTCCTCCGCCGCCCAATCGCAGAAGCACCCGCCGTCGGTGGACGAGAGGGACATTCCGCACAGCCGGGCCAGCATCCGCCCAAGCCCGGCGATCCGTCCGCTGGCCGATTTTGCCATAAGGATGCCCTTGGAGCCGGTGCGAAGCTCAATCACCAGTCCCATCTCCCCCCGGCAACGCAGCAGACGGGTCAGGGCACTGCTTTCAGGTTCGGATTCGGAGGAGGGGCCGCAGTTCTCGCTGTGGGTACGGGCGGCAAAATCGGCTGTGGAATAATTGCGGTCGAGGCAGACTCCGCGGGCATTGCCCTGCCAATGGGAAAAGTCATCGCTGCCGCCGTTCATGGTCAGCAGGCGTTCCCGAAGGATGTGATCCTCTGCAACGCCATGCAGAGTATAGCCGATGCCGTCGGGGTTGAGCATGGGAAGCAGCTCAATGCGCCGAAGTTCGGCCAGATAGCTGAGGTTGACCCCGAAGACCCGGCCGCGGCGGGTGTACAGCTCGCAGTATTCGTTGAGAAATCGGGTCAGCACCGCCGGGGTCATGCGGTCACCGGCAGCCTGCCCGCCGAAATAGAGGACCCCCGGCCGTCCCTTGCCAAGCCCAAGCAGAGAGAGGGGCTGTCCCAGCATACTGTGCCCCAGGGGAAGGGGATTGATGAAGGGGTAGCGGTCACAAAGCAGAGAGATAATCTCACCAAAGTGAGGAGCATCGGGGATATCGGGCGAATCGAGGATCCGTTTTTGGGTGTTGGTCTGAGCCATGATGTTGTCCTTTCTGCAATAAGAATTGCTCCATTCTATGCCGGGGAGGACAAAATGTTTACAAAAGAGGGGTAGCTTTTTTCGCCCGGATGTGATACACTATAAAAAAACACCGAAAAGGATATGACCATGTCAAATACTTCTGCCGCACCCAAGCGGCCAACCCTCCTTCTTCCGATCCTGGCCTTCGGTCTCCACGCCCTGCGTGCCTTTGTGATCTGTCCTCTCAAGGTGCAGGTGAACACCAATATTGTGTACATGACTACGGTGTGGCCGGTGGTTCTTGATGTGCTGGCCGATCTTTTGCAGATGGCGGTGATCTACATTGCCTTTGCCTTCATTTTGGAAACGTTTTTCCATCAGGGCTTTCACCGTGCGATGCCCTTGATTTTGGGATACATCGGGGCATTTGTTTTCGGCGCGGCGGCCAACCTGGTGATGGATGTCACCGTGGGGGGCGGCGGGGAATATTTCGTCTATCTCCTTTTTCCCACCTTGGCCGGCATTGGTCAGGAGCTTCTTCAGCTGGGGATTGTGCTCATCATTGCCAGGATCATCAAATTTCAGGATATCGGACCGGTCAGCCCGCCGGAGAAGATTTTCTCGGCGCACAATGGCCTGCAGCTGTCCGCCCTGTGCGCAGCAGGGGTAACGGCGTTATTTCGCCTTACCGCACGGATTATCTATGATATCGACCTGGGCCTGCCCGCATCGGCGGCCGAGACCGTGGAGATGGTGTCCGGTTACGCGGGGGATCTGCTGATCCCCGCCCTCGGTTACATGGGTGTGATTCTGCTTCTGATGCGGGGCGGAACCAAGGCCGCAGAATAAACAAGACATCCCAAAGGACGGCGCGGTGTGCCGTCCTTTTTGCGTCGGAATAATCTTTGCCCCCGGCTTGACGGGAGCGGAATTTTATGGTATACTACTATAATGGGACAAATCTATCATGAAAGGCGTAGGCTATGATCATTCTCGGCATTGACCCCGGGATCGCCATTGTGGGCTGGGGGGTCATCGAATACAAGGGAAACCGCTTCCGCACCCTGGGCTACGGTTCGATCCAGACCCCGAAGACCAAAACCACCTCGGAGCGGCTGGCAGACATTTACGATGCCCTCTCGGACATTATTGAACGTTACCGTCCCGAGCAGATCGCCGTGGAGGAGCTGTTCTGGAATACCAACGTCACCACGGGTATCCGCGTGGCGGAGGCAAGGGGGGTCATTCTCCTCTGCGCACAGCAGAAGGGTCTGGTGATGCAGGAATATACCCCCATGCAGGTCAAGCAGGCCGTGGTGGGCTACGGCAAGGCCGAGAAGAAGCAGGTCATCACCATGGTGACCATGATGCTTGGGCTGCCCAAACCGCCCAAGCCCGACGATACCGCCGATGCCCTTGCCATTGCCGTCTGTCATGCCCACAGCGCGGGAAGCGCCCTGGCGCAATATTATAACAAACCGTAAAACAGGAGACAATATATGTGGTGTGCTGATCAATGGAAAGACTACCGCTTGCTCGATGCTTCGACCGGTGAGCGTCTGGAGCAGTGGGGAAAATATATCCTCATCCGCCCCGATCCTCAGATCATCTGGGAGAGCGATAAGACTCACCCCGCGTGGAAGCGGGCAGATGCTATCTACCACCGTTCCCAGAAGGGCGGGGGAGGATGGGTGAAGAATAAACTCCCCGAGAGCTGGAACATCGGATATGGAGAGCTGACCTTCGTGCTCAAACCCATGGGCTTCAAGCATACGGGACTTTTCCCCGAGCAGGCTGCCAACTGGGATTGGTTCGGTGAGCTGATCCGCCGTGCGGGACGGCCCATTAAGGTGCTCAATCTCTTTGCTTACACCGGCGGTGCTACCGTGGCGGCGGCAAAGGCGGGGGCCTCGGTGTGCCATGTGGATGCGGCCAAGGGCATGGTGGCCCAGGCCAAGGAAAATGCCCGCCTGTCGGGCCTTGCCGATGCTCCCATCCGCTATATCGTGGATGACTGCCGCAAGTTCATCGAGCGGGAGATCCGCCGGGGCAACCGCTACGATGCCATCATCATGGATCCCCCTTCCTACGGTCGCGGACCGTCGGGAGAGGTGTGGAAGCTGGAGGAGTGCATCGATGAATTTGTGGCCCTGGCTGCGCAGGTGCTCTCGGATAAGCCCCTCTTTTTCCTGATCAATTCCTACACTACGGGGCTGTCCCCCCTGACCATGGCGTACCTGCTTGAGCTGCGTGTCCGCGCACGCTACGGCGGCCGCTGTGAGGCGGGTGAGCTCGCGCTGCCCGTTGAGGCAAGCGGCAGCTTCCTCCCCTGCGGGGCAAGTGCCCGCTGGCAGGCCGAGGGTGCCGATGCGCACTGAGCCTGCGATCCAATCCACGAAAGGTCGTGATTTGATGGAGCCTTTTATTCAAGTTGAAAATCTGAGCTACGCCTATGAGGAGGAGGGCGCCCGCCGTCCTGTTCTGCGGGACCTTTCCTTTGCGGTGGAGAAGGGCGAGTATGTGGCCATCCTGGGTCATAACGGCTCGGGCAAATCCACCCTGGCCAAGCTGCTGAATCTGATCCTGACCCCCGATAGCGGTAAAATCGTCATCGCAGGTCGGGAAATTACCGATCCGAACCTCACCGAGGACGAGCTATACGAGGTCCGCCGCCGCATGGGGATGGTCTTCCAAAATCCCGATAACCAGCTGGTGGCTACCGTGGTGGAGGAGGATGTTGCCTTCGGCCCCGAGAATCTCGGGGTGCCCAGCGAGGAGATCCGCCAGCGGGTGGATGAAGCGCTGGCACTGGTGGGAATGCAGAAGTATGCCCGCCATGAGCCCCACCGCCTCTCCGGGGGACAGAAGCAGCGGATCGCCATTGCGGGGATCATCGCCATGCTGCCCGACTGCATTATCTTTGACGAATCCACCGCTATGCTCGATCCCATGGGCCGTCGGGATGTGCTCCGCATTATGGACAATCTCAACCGGGAGCGGGGCATTACGGTGCTGACCATTACCCACTACATGAACGAGGCCGCCCGTGCCGATCGGGTGCTGGTGCTCAACGATGGGGAACTGTATATGCAGGGGACGCCTGCCGAGATCTTCTCCCATCCCGATGAGCTTGCCGCCATCGGCCTTGATGTGCCCCAATGTACCGATCTTGTGCATCAGCTGCGGGCTGCGGGCATTGCCGTCGAGGGCGATTGCCTGACTCCCGCCCAGTGTGCGGATGCCATCTGTGCCGCCTGTGCGGCACGGGGAATTCCCTTCAACCCACCTCAATCCTGAATCGGAGGAAGGCGCACAGACCGCTTCGGCTGTGACGCCAATTGCAATGAATACACTACAGCTTGAACATATCTCTTATCTGTACAGCGCGGGTACCCCGTATGAGATGCGGGCGCTCGACGACGTCAGCCTGACCATCCGAGGCGGCACCGTGACGGGACTGATCGGCCACACCGGCTCGGGCAAGTCCACCCTGGTGCAGCTGCTCAACGGTCTCAACCGTCCTACCGAAGGGCGGGTGCTGATGGACGGTGTCGACATTTGGGAGAAGCCCAAGGAGATCGCCCGCCTGCGCTATCGTGTCGGCCTGGTGATGCAGTATCCTGAATACCAGCTCTTCGAGGAAACGGTGCGGGCGGATATCGCCTACGGACCGAAGAATATGGGTCTTTCCCCCGAGGAGGTGGAGGCACGGGTGCTGGAAGCCGCCGCATTTGCGGGGATCTCCCCCGAAATGCTGGACCAGTCCCCCTTTGATCTGTCGGGAGGCCAGAAGCGCCGCGCCGCCATTGCCGGCATCATGGCCATGCGCCCCGAAGTGCTGGTGCTGGACGAGCCTGCCGCAGGGCTTGACCCGCAGGGGCGGGACGAGATTTTGGGCGGCATCCGCGCATACCGGGAAAAAAGCGGCTCGACGGTGATCATTGTCAGCCACAGCATGGAGGATATGGCCCGCTACTGTGACGAGCTGATCGTCATGGCCGATGCCAAGCTCTTTATGCAGGGAAGCTGTGAGGAGATTTTCTCCCATCCCGAGGAGCTGGCGGCGGTGGGGCTGGATGTGCCCCAGATCACCCGCGTGGCACAGCTTCTGCGCAAGCGGGGGCTGGCATTGCCCGAGAGCATCTATACCGTGGAGCAGGCCGCCGCCGCGCTGCGCCGACTGATGGGAGGTGAGGGCAAATGAGCTCGATCACCCTCGGTCAGTATTTCCCCGGAAATTCGCTGCTGCATCGCCTTGACCCCCGCTTCAAGATCGTGCTGGCCATTCTCTATATCACAGCTTCCTTCCTTTGCAAGAATATTTGGAGCTTTGCCGCCCTGGCCATCTCGGCGGTGGTGCTGGTACTGGTCAGCCGCATTCCCGTTTCCATCGTTCTGCGGGGACTGCGCCCCATTCTGTTCATCATGCTCTTTACCGTGGTGCTGAATATCTTCCTTACCCGCGGAGAGACCCTGCTGGTGGAATTTTGGGTCATTCGTATCTACCTGGAGGGGATTCTGACCGCCGTTTCCATGGTGCTTCGCATTACCGTGATCATCGTGGGGACCGGAATGTTCCTCACCTATACCACGACGCCGATTGCCTTGACCGATGGCATTGAGCGGCTCCTCTCTCCCCTCAAGGTCTTCCATCTGCCTGTGCATGAATTTGCCATGATGATGACCATCGCTCTGCGCTTTATTCCTCTGCTCATTGAGGAAACCGAGAAGATCATGGCCGCACAGAAAGCCCGCGGTGCCGATTTTTCCACCGGGAGCCTGCTCCAACGGGCAAAAGCCCTGATTCCCATCCTGGTGCCTCTCTTTGTTTCGGCTTTCCGCCGTGCCGATGAGCTGGCGGTGGCCATGGAGTGCCGCTGTTACCGGGGCGGAGAGGGACGCACCCGAATGACTGTTCTTCACGCCACTGCCGCCGACTGGCTGATGCTTGCCGCGGTGGTTCTGTTCGGTGTTTCTCTTGTGCTGATCAACCGGTTTGCACCCGGATTTACTCTGTGAGCGGGCAGGGCAGCATGAAGCTGCTGATCACCGTCCGCTATGTGGGGACCCACTACTGCGGCTACCAGGTCCAGCCAAACGGCCCCACCGTGCAGGCTGCTCTTTGTGCCGCCGCCGAAGCTCTCTTTGGCTATCCCTGCGACATTGTGGGCTGCAGCCGTACCGACAGCGGCGTGCACGCCGAGTGCTTCTGCGCCACCGTGACCCGTCGGGGGGAGGATCACCTGCCCACATCTGTTCCGGTGGATCGCATTCCCCGTGCCCTCTGCCGCCATCTCCCCGAGGATATCGCGGTCTGGTCGGCCAAGTGGGTGCCCACGGAATTTCACGCCCGCTATGACGTGATGGAGAAGACCTACACCTACCGCATCTGGAACCGCCACGAGCGGGATCCCTTCTTAGCCGATCGGGTGTGGCACTATCCCTGTCCCATCGGGGACGAACAGCTGGCCGCCATGCAGGCCGCGGCATCCCATTATGTGGGGACCCACGACTTTGCCGCCTTCATGGCCCAGGGCTCGTCGGTGAGCACTACCGTGCGCACCGTCACTCGTGCCGCGGTGGAGCGGGAGGGTGAGCTGATCCTCTTCCGGGTGTCGGCTGACGGATTTCTCTATAATATGGTACGCATCATGGCCGGAACCCTGATGGCAGTGGCTGAGGGAAAGATCTCTCCCGATGACATTCCCCACATCCTCACATCCGGGGACCGATCCCGCGGCGGGATCACCGCACCTGCCTGCGGCCTGTCCCTTTCCCGTGTCGTATATTCCCCCGAATTCTGCATATAACGTAAAGGAGGTGCCCCATGGCCGTAACATCATCTCCCCCCGCTCCGGAAAAAACGCGGGAGGAAACGTCCCCCAAAAAGCCTGTCCCGCCGGTAGAGCCGCCCCATGGGGATACGTCCGAGACGAGCTACTACGCCAAAGTCGCCTCTCGCTACCGCACCGCGAAGTATCTGACCGTTTTTCTTTTGGTTCTGCTTCTGCTGGGCGGACTTGTCATGGGTTCGGGGAACATTACCTATGCCAATTTCGTTTATCTGCTGCGTGACCTGGATGTGGTCTTTGATGCGGTAGGGGGCACGGATGCCGACAGCCTGCATTACAGCACGGCGGAGGACCGGCAGTATGTGGCCTACCGCGACGGCCTCGCCCTGGTGAGCCACGATGGGGTGCAGATCTATAACAGCGGGGGAAAGCGCACCCTGGAGGATGACCCCGACTATTCCGACCCCCGCGCCGTGGCCTCCGACCGCTACCTGCTGACCTACGACCGCAATGGCGGGGGATATACCCTGTACAACTCCCTCTCGGCGGTTTACCGCGATACCCTTGATTACCCCATCCATGGGGCAGCCATCTCGGATTCAGGGTATTACGCCGTGATCTCCGAAACCAGGGAATACACTTCGGCAGTATTGCTTTACAACAAGAACTGCAAGCCGGTCAACCGTTATCTGAAGGATAAATATGTAATCGATGTGGCCATTTCCGATGACGGTGATCGGATCGCCATCGTTTCTGTATCCTCCTCGCAGGGGGATTACCTGGCCGAGTTTCAGCTCTGCGAGCCGGGGGCGGACAGCGCTATCGCTACCCTGAGCATTCCCGGTGTTTTCCCCATGGCGGTGCGCTTTTTCTCGGATAACAGCTTTGCTGTACTTTGTGACGCGGCGATTTATTTCTACAGCGATTCAGGTGAGTTGCTGAAAGAACTGGATTTTGCAGATGCTGCTCCTGAGCGGTTTGCGCTCGAGGGGAAATATGCTGCATTGGTTTTTCCTGCCAACGTGATGGGCACTGAGAGCAGAATTTGCATCTTTGACGGTGCCGGCAATGCCTTGACCGAAGCGGTGGTGGAAGGCGGGGCGCAGGCCGTGACCGTGACCGAAGATGCGGCGTGGCTGATGACCGAGCGCCTGCTCTTCCGCGTGGCACCCGACGGCAAGGTGACCTCCGTGTCCTATGGCGGCGGTGCGAAAGCAATTTTGGCGGTGGAAGAGGATGTTCTCATCTGTACCCCTGCCTCTGCACGCCGCTGCCGAGCAACCGATCTGTCCGGTCAGGAGGCCGAAAAATAATTTGGGAGGCGATACATTATGATGTTTCTTCTTGATTTGCTTCTGATTATCATTGTGGTGATCACAGTTGTTCGCTGCACGGTAAAAGGATTTGTGAAATCGGTGATCAACCTGGTTTCCCTTGGGGTTTCCTTCGTTGTTGCCCGTTTGTTTGCACCGGGATTCGGCGACTGGCTGGAGGCGAATTTCTTTGCCGAACGCATCACGGAAAGCGTCGAAGAAATGGTCCGCGCCCTGGCATCCAAGGGGGCTGAGGTCTTTGATCTGTCCCGCCTGTTTGCCAATATGCCTGCCGACTTTTCAGCCATGCTGTCCCGCTACGGGGCTGATGTTGAGGCACTTTCCTCTACCTATGGCGGGATGAGCGAAGCGGGAGAGACGGCGGCCGCCGATCTTGCCGCCGCCATCGCGGCACCCGTGGTGGCGGGGCTGTCCGATGTTTGTGCCTTTATTCTGCTTTTCCTTGGCGCATTGCTGGCCTGTGCCCTCATCGGATTTTTGCTTTGTCTTTTGGTGAAACTGCCCGTTCTGCGTACCGCCAACCGCCTGCTCGGTTTCATCCTGGGCGTGGTGATCGCGCTGATTCTGACCTTCCTGTTTGCCAATGCGGCATCTCTTCTGATGGGTTATCTTCATACCGTGGATCCCACCAGCTTTGCCGCCGACATCATGGATAAGACCTTGATCGTTAAGTATTTCTGCCTGTCCTGAGCCATTGCGGCCGGACTGATTTCAATTCCCGAACGGAGGGATAATTATGACCATGTGTTCCAGATGCCACAAGCGTGTGGCAGTTGTGTTTGTGACCAAAATTGAAAACGGCCAGCGTATCAGCGAGGGGATCTGCATGAAATGCGCCCGGGAGCTGGGTATGCCGGTGGATGATATGCTCAGCGGTGCCTTGGGTAAGATGGGCATCAGCCCAGAGGACTTCGAGGCAATGGAGGGGGAAATGGGCAATATGCTGGGTGCCCTCGCGTCTCCCGATTCAGCCGACGGAGAGGATAATGAGGAGGGCGGCGCCCCCGCCATTGACTTCCCCAAGCTTTTCCGCGAGGCCGGCATTTTCGGCAAGCCGACGGGGGAGAATATGCCCGCCCGCCCCGAAGGTTCCGAAGAGAAAAAAGAAAAGAAGCAGGGAAAAGAGAAAAAGTACAAATTTCTCGATACCTACTGCCGCAACCTGACCCGTCAGGCTGCCGAGGGCAAGCTTGACCGCATCGTGGGCCGTGAGCGTGAGCTGGCCCGGGTGATCCAGATCCTTTGCCGCCGGCAAAAGAACAATCCCTGTCTGATCGGCGAGCCCGGCGTGGGTAAGACCGCCATCGCCGAGGCCCTGGCACAGCGCATTGCCTTCGGCAACGTCCCCTACCGCCTGCGGGACTGCCAGCTTTATCTGGTGGATCTCACGGCATTGGTGGCGGGAACCCAGTTCCGCGGCCAGTTCGAGTCCCGTATCTTGGGTCTGCTCTCCGAGGTGAAGCAGGCGGGGAATATCATTCTGATGATCGACGAGGTTCACAACATCGTGGGGGCCGGGGATGCTGAGGGCAGCATGAATGCTGCCAATATTCTCAAGCCAGCCCTCTCCCGGGGCGAGGTGCAGATCATTGGTGCCACCACCCTCAACGAATACCGCAAGCACATCGAGAAGGACAGTGCTCTGGAGCGTCGATTCCAGCCCGTCACCGTCAACGAGCCCTCGGTGGCTGAGAGTGTGGAGATGCTGGGGGGCATCAAGCACTATTACGAGGAGTCCCACAATATCCGCATTCCCGAAGAGGTTCTGCGCCGCGCGGTGGTGCTCTCGGAGCGGTATATCACCGACCGTTATCTGCCCGATAAGGCCATCGACCTGATCGACGAGGCGGCAGCACATCTTTCCATCAACTCTGCTGTGCTCAACGAAAGCCGCCTTCTCCGTGATCGTCTGCTGGCCCTGAAGACCGAGCGGGCAGCCCTGGAGGCGACAACAGGCGGGGAAGAGAAGGATGTCAATGCCCGCTACGAAAAGATTGCCAATATCCGCACCGACGAGCTGAAGGTGGCCGAGCAGCTGAAAAAGCTGGAGGGCGAGGCAGAGTCCATCTGTCTCACCGAGGAAGAGCTGGCCGATGTCATCGAGATCTGGACCGGCGTTCCCGCCACCAGCATCACCGAAAACGAATTTGCCCGCATCGACGGGCTGGAGAGCCGTCTCCGCGCCCGGATTATCGGGCAGGATGAGGCTGTTTCGGCCGTTTCCCGTGCCATCAAGCGCAGCCGCGCAGGGATTGCCTACAAGCGGAAGCCGGTTTCCTTTATCTTTGCCGGTCCCACCGGCGTGGGCAAGACCGAGCTGGTCAAGACCCTGGCCGACGATCTCTTCAATTCCCCCGAGACTCTCATCCGCCTGGATATGAGTGAGTTCATGGAAAAGCATTCGGTGTCCCGGATCATCGGAGCGCCTCCCGGATACGTGGGGTATGACGAGGCCGGTCAGCTCACCGAGAAAATCCGCCGCCGTCCCTATTCGGTGGTGCTCTTCGACGAGATTGAGAAGGCTCATCCCGATGTGCTCAATATCCTGCTGCAGATCTTAGACGACGGCCGCATCACCGATGCCCATGGCAAAACAGTGAACTTCGAGAACACCGTGCTGGTCATGACCACCAACGCCGGCTCCGACCATTCGGCGGCCACGGCGGGCTTCGGTGCGACAGAACAGTCGGGTGCCGCCGCCCGCACCGAGAAGGCGCTCTCGGCTTTCCTGCGGCCCGAATTTCTCAACCGTGTGGATGAGATCATTACCTTCCGCTCTCTTGACGAGGAGAATTTCGCCGCCATTGCCGGGATCATGCTGGGCGAGCTGCGCATGGCCCTGGAGGAGAAGGGAATCGCCTTCACCCATACCCCCGAGGCGGCAGCGTATATTGCCAAGAATGCCTATTCTCACAAGTACGGGGCGCGGAATATGCGCCGCTATATCCAGACCCACGTGGAGGACCGGCTGGCCGAGCAGATCATTGCCGATCACGCCCGGAAGATTGCCCGTGCCGAGCTGACCGTCCGTGAGGACGAGCTGGTCGTCAGCTGTTCTTAACTAATATGACAAAAAAATGGTATGCCATGTCGTCGGAGGCGGTACGGCAGGCCCTGGGGAGTACCGAGTCCGGGCTCACTGAACAAGAGGCCGCCGCCCGTCGCCGCACCGAGGGGGACAACACGGTTTTCTCCCTCCCCCATACCCCTGCGCTTACCTGTGCAGCCTACATCTGCTCCGATCTGTCGGTGCTCCTTCTGGTGATCACCGCCATCATCTCTGCTATCTGGGGGGAGAGCGGCGGAGCCATCCTTCTGCTGGTTGCTCTGAACTGCGGTGCAGCGATTTTTACCTATATCAAAGCCCGCCGTATCATCGAGTCCATGGCGGTCTGTGCCATGCCCCGTGTCCGTGTTCTGCGGGATGGGAAGCTGTTTGCCCTGGATTCCCGTCTGCTGGTCAGGGGAGATGTTATCCTGCTGGAAGCGGGGGATGTGGTCCCCTGCGACGCCCGCCTTGCTTCGGCGGAGGGGCTGGGGGTGCTGGAATACCGCGGAAAGATTGCGGGGAAGACTGAGCGGGGGCGCGTCACAAAGAATGCTGACTTCCTCTGTGGGCCCGATGCGGTGCTCACCATGGGGGAACAGCTGAATATGGTCTTTGCCGGATCCATCGTCCTGGAGGGGCGGGGAAGAGCCATTGTCACCGAGACAGGGGAAGACACCCTGCTGGTGGCGACCGAAGGACTGATCCCCCTGACCGGATCCGGAGATCGGATGCCGGCGTTGGAGGCACTGAAGCGGCACTGCGGCCGCTCGTCTCTGCTGATGCTGGGGCTGATCCTGCCCCTGACCCTGTGCGCCGTTTTTCTGCCCGGGCTGGAGATGAATCTGCTGGAGGGCTTCCTTCTAGCGCTTTCCCTTGCCGTGTCCTCCATGAGTGAACTGACCGCCGCCATTGGATGCATTATTGTAGGCAGCGGCCTCCTTCGCGGTGCACGGAACGGGGCCAACGCCGCTGTTATGCTTCATCTGCGGGACATCCCCGCCATTGCCCGTACCGATACGGTGGTACTCTTTGACAGCACTGCCCTCACCGAGGGACGGCTGACGATTACGGCATCTTGCCTGGGGACAAGGCCTGTTTCTGCCGACGTTGATCCCACAGGTACGCGGGAGTTGGCTGAAACCGCTTTGATCGCGGCGGGACTTCCTTCATCTGCTGCCCCTGCCGTTGTTCCGGGCGGTGCTGAGGAGGCGCTGGCCCTGCTTTCCTTCGCCGAAGCCTGCGGCGTGGATGCGGCGGCCCTTCGGTCGAAGACTCGTTTGCTGGGCTATGCCGCCGCATCTGAGTCGAATCCCTTTGACACTGCTCTCATCGAGGAACAGCGCGCGCCCTATGTGATCTGCCGCGGCGAGCTGGGGCAGATTCTCGACCGCTGTCAGCGGGTGGTGGATCCCATGGGGATTGGCGGTACCTGTCTGCTTCGCGCCGACCGGCGGGCCGCGCTCATGGAGGCCTGCCGCGATGCCATTGCCCAAGGCGGCTATGCTGTGGCCTATGCTCGGCGAAGCAGCCCTTACACCACGCTGAACCGGCTTTCTGCGGTGCAGAGTGAGATGATCCTTGTGGGCGTTCTGGTCTTCTGTGACCCGGTGGCTGAAAATGTAACCGAGTCGGTGGAGGCGTTGGCAGAAAAAGGCGTTCGCGTGGTTCTGATGAGCGATTGCCCCGACCATGCCCGTATGGAAAATCTCGCCCGTGCCGCAGGGATCCTGCGCCGTGGGGTGATCTGCCGCGCGCCGGAGGCCATTGCTCCGGATGCCGAGCTTTGCCTGGGATACAGCTCCGCCGCGCGGCGGGCTTGGCTGGCCGAGCGCCGTGCGGCCGGTAGCATCACCCTGGGTCTCGGCGTGGAAATGAAGGATCTTTCGTCGGTACAGGCCTGTGCCGTCAGTGGTGCGTGCACTCCCGTGTCCTATTCCCAGCGTCGGGAAAGCCGGATGCTCACCGCCTTGAATCCCGGGGCAGGGGAGCTTTACGGTGCTGAGCTGCTCAAGAAAAATGCCGGCCTGCTGGTCCGCCGTCCCCACGGTGGAGGCGGGGGGATCTGTGCCCTTTCCGCCGCCCGCAGCACCGCCCGACGAATTGAGGCAAATCTGACCTCCATGCTCCGTTGCCTGCTTGCGTCTCAAACCATGCGGACCGTGATGCTGATTTGTCTGCTTGGCCTGGGTATTCCTGATCTCAAACCGCTGCATCTGTTGTTTTCCGGCCTGATCCTGGACTTCGGCGCAATCCTTGTCTGTGCCTTTGACCGCGGCGAGGACAGAGAAACGCCGAAATCTCTGTTCACACACCCCTGGCGCTTCTGCCCGGCAGATATGCTCATCGGTGCGGTCTGCGGAGGAATTGCCGTTCTGACGGTCTATATCCTGCGCCTGACCAATGTTTTTACCGCAAACGGTCCCCAAAGCAGCGCATTTCTTTTCCTGACGCTTACGCTGACTCAGCTGGCATTCCTCTTTGTCTGCCGACGGGGAACTGCGCTGTTCCGCAGCTCTCGGATCGGTCTGCTTTGGCCTGCGGCGGTGCTGGCGTTTGCGCTGCTCTGTGCATTTCTGCCCGGACTCGGCGGCGTTTTCGGCGTTTGTTCACTTCCGCTGTCGGCACAGTTCTGTCTGCTGATCTCGCCCATGGCCGCAATCTTCGGCGGTGAGATCCTTCGTACCGTGCGGGCCGTCCGTGAATTACGGCATCCCGAAGCGGAGGAATATGCTCCCCCGCAGGAATGATTTTTCTTCCTTCCGCATAGATTGCGGTGATCAAGCAATCGGGAGGAACGCGTATGACCATGTGCAGCTTTACGGCACTGCGGGAAAAGGAAGTCATTAACCTGTGCAACGGCCACCGGCTTGGCTATGTGTGCGACCTGGAGTTTACCCTGTGCGACGGGAGGATTACGGCCATTGCAGTCCCCGGAGAAGGGGGATTCCTTTGCTTCGGCCGTGCATCCCGGACAGTAATTCCTTGGGAGAAGATCGAGACCATCGGTGACGACGCTATCCTGGTCCGGCTCTCGCCGGAGGAATGCTGTCCCGTTCCGCCCCGGGGAAAACGGGGCTGAGGGCAAAAACAGAGAATAAATGTAAAAAAATTGTGAACTTAAGCAGGCCGCTCTTGCCAAGAACGGCCTGCTGTGCTATACTATCTACAATTGCGGAAAAAGTGGATTTTCCCATTTGACTGCAAGAAAATATCACACACACAGCGCAGATTTGCGTGATCGGTGCTCGGCTCGCCCGAGTTGAACACGCCGTACGCTGTGGTGGAAATAACCGAAGGAGGACATGAAAAATGTCGATTATCTCGATCAAGCAGCTGCTTGAAGCAGGCGTCCATTTCGGACACCACACCAGAAGATGGAACCCCAAGATGGCCGAGTACATCTTCACCGAGCGCAATGGTATCTATATCATTGACCTCCAGAAGACCGTAAAGAAGTTCGACGAGGCGTATAACTTCGTTCGCGACCTCTCCGCACAGGGCGGTACCCTCCTGTTCGTCGGTACCAAGAAGCAGGCTGCCGATGCCATCAAGGAAGAGGCTACCCGCTGCGGTATGTACTACGTCAACGTTCGTTGGCCCGGCGGCATGATGACCAACTTCAAGACCATCAAGCGCTCCATCAACCGTCTCAACAACCTGACCAAGATGCAGGAAGACGGCACCTTTGATATGCTTCCCAAGAAGGAAGTTGCCGCTAAGCAGAAGGAAATCTTCGACCTTGAGAAGAACCTCGGCGGTATCCGTACCATGGATACTCTCCCCTCTGCCATCTTTATCGTTGACCCCCGCAAGGAGAAGAACGCTGTTGCAGAGGCAAAGAAGCTGGGTATTCCCGTCATTGCCATCGTTGACACCAACTGCGATCCCGATGATGCCGACTACATCATCCCCGGTAACGATGACGCTATCCGCGCCATCAAGCTCATCTCCTCTGTTCTCGCTGACGCTGTCATCGAGGGTAAGCAGGGCGAGCAGCTGACCGACGCTGAGCCTGCTGCCGAGGACGCAGAGGCCTAAGTCCCCAACGATTAAAATTTAAGGAGATAGAATCATGGCAAACATTGCTGCAAAAGACGTCGCCGAGCTGCGCAAGCAGACCGGTATCGGTATGATGGAGTGCAAGAAGGCACTCGTTGAGGCAGACGGTAATTTCGAAGAGGCAATCAAGATCCTTCGCGAGAAGGGTGAGCTGAAGGCCGAGTCCAAGATGGCTACCAGAATCGCAGCTGACGGTCTGGTTGAGATCCTCAAGGACGGCGACTACACCGCAATGATCGAGGTTAACTCCGAGACCGACTTCGTTGCAAAGAACGAGACCTTCAAGGCTTTCGTTGCTGATCTTCTCAAGATCATCGTCGCACAGAACCCCGCAGATGTTGATGCACTCATGAACTGCAAGTACGACGATGAGATGAACGTCGAGGCAAAGCTGAAGGAAATGATCTTCAAGATCGGTGAGAAGATCACCGTCCGCCGCTTTGTTCTGGTCAACGGCATTACCAGCACCTATATCCACGGCACCGGCTCCATCGGTGTTATCGCCAAGTTCGAGACCAATGTTGCCGATAAGGACGGGTTCGCTGCTTTCGCAAAGAACATTGCCCTCCAGATCGGCGCATATCCCACTCCCTACCTCTGCCGTGAGCAGGTTCCCGCAAGCGTAATCGAGGAAGAGAAGAACATCCTTCTCGCTCAGATCGCCAACGATCCTGCCAACGCAAAGAAGCCCGATGCAATCAAGGCTAAGATGGTTGAGGGTAGAATTTCCAAGTTCTACGACAACAACTGCCTGGTTGATATGGGCTACGTCAAGGACGATGAGCTGAAGGTCGGTCAGTACGTTGCAGCTACCGCTAAGGAGCTGGGCGGCGAGATCAAGATCGTTGACTTCTATCGCTTTGAGAAGGGCGAGGGTATCCAGAAGCGCGAGGACAACTTTGCTGAGGAAATCGCAAAGCTGACCAGCAAATAAGATACCACTTACCGCAAAATAGAGAAAAAACTGTCACATGAGACTGCTCCTGTGGCAGTTTTTTCGCAAGCGTCAAAAAAATTTGCAAATTACTGTTTACAAAAATCTCCGAATGGAGTAAAATAATAGGGACAGTATATTATCTATTCTCGGAGGTGGATTTTCCATGGACAAGAAAACATCGGTTTATCGGCGCGTTTTGATCAAGCTTTCTGGTGAGGCTCTGCGCAGCGACGAGGGCAAGACCATCTACGCGGAGGACCGCCTCAAGGAAGCGGCAGAGAATCTTAAGAACATTTATGACAGCGGAACACAGCTGGTTGTGGTGGTGGGCGCAGGCAATATTTGGCGGGGCGGCCGTAATTCCGGTTTCCCCATGAAGAATCGCTCCCGCGGTGACGCCATGGGTATGCTGGCCACGGTGATCAACGCCCTGGCTGTTGTGGATGCCCTGGAGCAGGAGGGAATTCCCGCTGTGGCCATGTCCACGGTGGATGTGTCTCCCCTGGCCGCGCATTACTCCCGCGAGGCGGCGGATGCTGCGCTGAATGCGGGGAAGGTGGTTGTCCTGGGCAGCGGCCTGGGTATCCCCTACGTTTCCACCGATACCACCGCCATTGTCCGTGGATCCGAGCTGGAGGTGGATGTGGTGCTGATGGCCAAAAATGTGGACGGCATCTATGACAAGGACCCCGGCAAATTTGACGATGCCGTGAAGTTCGATACCCTCAGCTATGAGCAGATCATTGCCCAGCGGCTGAATGCCATTGACCTGACCGCCGCGCAGCTGGGGCTCGAGAGGGAGCTGGGCTTCATCGCCTTCGACCTGCGTGATCCTGCCAACATTGGTCGGGTTATGGCCGGTGAGAAGATCGGCACTCGGGTCAATACCGAAAAAAATCTTTGAATTTTACAACATTATCCGATAACCATACATAAAACAAAGGAGAATTGCCATGAAGCTGAATACCAAGGACTACGAAGAGAGAATGAAAAAGAGTCTCGCATCCCTTGAGGATACGCTGACCTCCGTCCGCGCAGGCCGCGCCAACGCAGGCGTTCTGTCCCGCGTGACCTTTGATTATTGGGGCAGTCCCACCCCCATCACCACCATGGCTGATGTCCGCGTGACCGACGCCAAGACCCTGACCATCTCCCCCTTCGATGCAAAGTCGCTCAAGGACATGGAGAAGGCCATCCTTGCTTCCGATATCGGTATCACCCCGCAGAATGACGGTAAGGTTCTCCGTCTGGTCTTCCCCCAGCCCACCGAGGAGCGCCGCCGCGAGCTGAAGAAGCAGGTGCAGAAGTACGGTGAGGATGCCAAGGTTGCTATTCGCAACATCCGCCGCGATGCCAATGATACCTGCAAGGCGCAGAAGAAGGACGGCACCATGACCGAGGATGAGCAGAAGGCCTCCGAGAAGGCAATCCAGGATCTGACCGATAAGTACATCAAGCAGGTCGATGCCATCACCGCCGCCAAGGACAAGGAGATCATGGAGATCTGACACGGCAGAGCCGTATCACTGCAGACTATATAGAAAAACGGAGACACCTCATGTCTGAAGCAAAAACCGAAAATCAACTTCGCGTGGATGAACGCCTGCAGCACATTGCCTTCATTATGGATGGCAACGGCCGCTGGGCACAGCGGCGCAAAATGCCGCGGGAGTACGGGCATAAAGTCGGTGCCGCCAATTTCAAAAAAGTTGTCCGCCACTGCGGGGATATCGGGATCAAAACGGTGACGGTGTATGCCTTTTCCACCGAAAACTGGTCCCGTCCTCCCCGGGAGGTCAAGGCCATTATGCGCCTGCTGGAGGAGTATCTGGACGGCTGCGATGCCGATCCCGATGCACAGAGCATCCGCTACCGCTTCATTGGGGACCGCAGTGTGCTCTCGGAGGATCTTCGCCGCCGAATCGACCGGATCGAAGAGATCTCGGCGGGGCGGGAACTGACCCTCAATGTTGCCCTCAACTACGGCGCGCGGGACGAAATCGTTCACGCCGTGAATTCTTTGCTTGCCCGGGGTGTGGAAAAGGTGAGCGCTGAGGATATTTCTTCTGCACTTTATACTGCCCATTCCCCCGATCCCGATCTCATTGTACGCACGGGAGGCGAGCTGCGCCTGTCCAATTTCCTGCTGTGGCAGGCCGCATATGCCGAGCTTTACTTCACCGACGTCCTTTGGCCCGATCTGTCGGAGGAGGACGTGGATGAAGCGGTGCGGCATTTCTATGCAAGACAACGCCGCTTTGGCGGGGTGTGAAAGGAACTAAATCATGCGAACTCGATTTATCACCGCCCTGATCGGTGTTGCTGTTCTGTTGCCAATTTTATTTCTCTCCCATACCTGGGTGCTGCCCATCGCTGCCGCATTCTTCGCGGTGATGGGTACCTTTGAGATGATGCGCTGCCTTGGGGTGCACAAGAATCTGGTTGCCACCATTCCGCTATATCTCATTTCCGCCGCAATGCCGGCGGTGGCTCGTTTGATGGATTCCATCCCTTCCTTCGGAAGCATGGCTCTGTTTATATTGATGGCGTATTTCTTCTACCTGATGGCGGTTACGTTGCTCTCCGGCGGGGTACTTACCTTTGGGAAGAGTGCCGAAATTTTTGCTTCGGGGACCTATATTACCCTGGCTTTTTCGGCCATTGTGATGGTGCGGGATTTCAATGAAACGGGGAGATACATCTACTTGCTGATCTTTATTGCAGCATGGATCACCGATATTTTTGCTTATCTCTGCGGCCGCCTGTTCGGTCGGCATAAGCTTATCCCTGCGGTCAGCCCCCACAAAACAGTGGAGGGAAGTGTAGGCGGCATCCTGTTCTGCATCATCGCCTGTGTAGTTTTCGGTGCGGTTACCGCCGCCCTCACCCAGGCTGAGCCCAATTACCTATTCCTTGGTGTCAGCGGGCTGCTTCTTTCGGTTTGCTCGCAGATCGGGGACCTGATCGCTTCGCTGATCAAACGGGAGCATGGGATCAAAGATTACGGCAAACTTTTCCCGGGTCATGGCGGTGTAATGGACCGCTTTGACAGCATTGCAGCGGTTGCATTGGTGATGCTGATGCTTTGCGCGCTGCCCCAGTTGGGATTTTTTTACGCTTAACGGAAAGGGCAGGGTGGGAACTACCGCCTGCCCTCTTGCTTTAGAATACCCGAAGGAGATACTTCTATGAATAAAACTTCCCCCCCCACCATGACTGTCCTTGGGGCCACCGGATCGGTCGGTCTGCAGGCGCTGGACGTGGCGCGGGAGCAGGGTATCCCTGTCACCGCCCTGAGCGCTAACCGCAGCGTGGCTGAGACTGAGGCGTTGGTGCGGGAATTTTTCCCTGCCGCCTGTGCCATGGCCGATGAGTCTGCCGCGGCAGATCTGCGCACCCGACTGGCCGATACCTCCGTTCGGGTCTACGCCGGTGCCGAAGGAATCTGCGCCATGATCGAGGAGCACGGCGGGGATGTTGTGCTCAACTCCATCGTGGGCCGTGCCGGCCTTGAACCGACTCTCGCCGCGCTGCGGACAGGCCGCCGCCTGGCTCTGGCTAACAAAGAATCCCTGGTGGTGGCGGGAGATATTGTGATGGAGGCTGCCCGTGCCGCGGGACAGGAGATCTACCCCGTGGACAGCGAGCACAGCGCCATCTATCAGTGCCTGGCCGCCGGCCGAAGACAGGACCTTCGGCGGATTCTGCTCACCGCATCGGGCGGTCCCTTCTTCGGCCGCAGCCGCGCTGAGCTGGAGAAGATCACCGTGGATGAGGCGCTGGCACACCCCACCTGGAAGATGGGGGCCAAGATTACCATTGACAGCGCCACCCTGATGAACAAGGGCTTCGAGGTAATTGAGGCCGTACATCTCTTCGGGGCCTCCCCCGCGCAGATCGAGGTGGTGGTGCATCGGGAGAGTATAATCCACTCTATGGTGGAATACAATGACAACAGCATCATCGCCCAGTTGGGCCTGCCCGATATGCGTACCTGCGTCCGTTACGCCGTCACCGCTCCCGCTCGTGTAACCGGAGATGTGGGGGCTATCGATTGGCGCACCCTGGGGCAGCTGACCTTTGCCGCCCCTGATTATGACACTTTTACCCTGCTTCCCCTGGCGGTGGACTGCATCACCCGTGGGGGCGCATTGCCCGCCGTGCTCAATGCGGCAAATGAGGTGGCAGTTGCCGCTTTCCTTGGCCGCAGACTCACCTTCACGGGGATTGCGGATACGGTAGCCGCCGTGGTAGAGGCCATGGCCGATGCCGCTGCCTGCCGTACCCTGGAGGAGATCACCGCCGCCGACCGTGAGGCACGCCGCCGCGCCGAGCTGCTCCTCGGTGCCTGACCCCTTCGTCCACAGCTGTTTTCGGGGAGGTTTTACCCATTAATATTTGGTATATTCTGCTGGCTCTGCTTTGCTTCAGCCTGCTGATTCTTATTCATGAGGGCGGACACTTTTTCTTCGCCCGCCGCTTCGGTGTCCCGGTCAAGGAGTTTTCCGTCGGTATGGGGCCGAGGCTGATTTCCCGCACATCCCAAAAACACGGCACCGTCTATTCCATCCGTGCTCTGCCCATCGGCGGCTTTGTCAGCATGGTGGGGGAAGACGAGGACTCCGAGGATGAAAACGCCCTTGGCCGCAAGCCGGTGTGGCAGCGGATGATTATCACCGCCGCCGGCTCCGCCATGAACATTGCGGTGGGCTTCCTCGCTATGTTTATCCTGATGCTCTCGGCCGACGGACTGGCATCTACCACCATCGGTGCCTTCAATGAGGGCGCAGTGAGCCCACAGTACGGCCTGCAGGTGGAGGATAAGATTCTTGAAGTCAACGGTGAGCGGATGCACACCGGATACGATCTGATCTATGCCATCACCCATGCAGGGGATGCCCCCATGGACTTCCTGGTGGAGCGTGACGGGGAGGAGATCCTCTTCCGCGACGTGATGTTTGCCACCACCACCGAGGACGGGATCGTGTTCGGCGAGTATGATTTCAAGCTCTACGGCTATGAAAAAACGCTGCCCCGACTCATTGAGCATTCCTTCTGGCGCTCGGTGCTGGCGGTGGAGCTGGTGTGGGACTCCCTGGTGGATTTCGCCCGGGGACGCTATTCCATGGATAACGTCTCAGGTCCCATCGGTGCCACCCAGCAGATCGGTGAAGCCGCCCAGGAGGGATCCTTTAACCTGATCTTTGTCATCAGCGTCATCAGTATGAACCTGGGGATTATGAATATGCTGCCGTTTCCGGCCCTGGACGGGGGACGGATGCTCTTTCTTGTCATTGAGCTCTTTCGCCGCAAGCCCCTTAATCCCGATGTGGAGGCCTACATCCATTTTGCGGGCATTGTTCTGCTCCTTGGATTTATGTTTTTCGTTTCCTGCCAGGATGTGGTTAAACTCTTCCGATAATTTCCGCGGGAGCCACGGTTGAGCCGCGGTTCCCGCGTTTTGCTGTTTTGCAGAAAGGACAAGTTTATGCTTTATCAACAGATCCGCCGTAAGACCCATCCCGTTCAGGTAGGTCGCGTGGGAATCGGCGGCAGTCATCTCCTTCCCATCCAGTCCATGACCAATACCGATACCCATGACCGGGAGGCCACTCTGGCGCAGGTGCGCGCTCTGGCCGCCGCCGGCTGTGACATCGTCCGGCTGGCCATCCCCGATCGCGAGGCCGCCGAGACGGTGGGATACATCAAAGAGAAGCTGCCCGAAATGCCTCTGGTTGCCGATATCCATTTCGATTACCGCATTGCCCTGGCCTGCGTGGAGCAGGGGGTGGATAAAATCCGCATCAACCCCGGCAACATCGGAGGGGAGGATCGGGTCCGCGCGGTGTGCGATGCCTGCGCGGCACGGCATATTCCCATCCGCATCGGGGTCAACAGCGGCTCGCTGGAGAAGTCCATTCTCGCCCGCCACGGGGCGCCTACCCCCGCCGCCCTGTGTGAGAGTGCGCTCTACCACGCCGCCCTGCTGGAGCGGTGTGATTTCCGGGATATTGTGATCTCAATCAAGGCGTCCAACGTTCCCGATATGATCGCCGCCAACCGTCTGGTGGCCGCCGCCTGTGAATACCCTCTTCACCTTGGGGTGACCGAGGCGGGGAGCGAGAATATGGGCATGATCAAGAGCGCCGCCGGTATCGGTGCGCTGCTTTGTGACGGCATTGGCGACACCCTGCGGGTGTCCCTTACCGCCGATCCCATCCGCGAGGTGGCGGCGGCCCGGAAGATCCTGGCCGCTGTGGATATGGAGGAGCAGCGGGGGCTTGACCTCATCTGCTGCCCCACCTGCGGGCGGACAAAGATCGATCTCATTCCCTTGGTAGCGCGTTTTGAGGAAGCTGTGGCCGCCGAGGGCCTGGATCAGCTCCCCCTGAAGGTGGCGCTGATGGGCTGTGTGGTCAACGGCCCCGGGGAAGCCCGTGAGGCTGATCTGGGAATTGCCGGCGGTGTGGGAGAGGCCGTCCTCTTCACCCACGGACAGATCATCGACCGCATTTCCGAGGCCGACATTATCCCCCGCCTGATCGCTGAACTGAAGGCGAAACAAAAATCTCTTTGACCAAGGAGATCCCATGGAAAACGAAAAGAAGCTGACCGAGATATTCTCCCGATACAGTCCCAGCGAGACTCAGCGGGAGATTTTGCTCAGCGCCGAGAATGTGCGTCTGCGGGCTGACCGTGCATCGAGGATGATCGAGATCCACGCGTCTTTCCCCCAGCTTTTGGAAAAGTCCAGGCTGTATGGGCTGGAGGCAGGGATCGCTGAAGCGTATGCGCTTCAGTCGGTGCGGATCCTGCCGCACTATTCACCCGAATGCTTTGGAGAGAGCTACATCTCCCAGGTGCTGGTCGAAGCCGAGCGCGTGGGCATTGTGGCCCGCGGTTTTTTTACCGGCTGTACCCATACTTTGACTGAGGACACTTTGACCCTGGCCATTCCCTTTGCCGAGGGAGGCGTGCGCCTGCTGTACGATGCCCGTACCCCGGAGGTGATCGAGGGGATCATCCGCAGCGAGTTTGGCCTTGAAATCAAGGTGACGATTGTTCGGGACGAAAATGCCGCACCTGTGTCCGACCGAGCCGAGGCCTATGCGGCCCTTGACCGCAAAATTGTTCAGGCCGAGCAGGAATACCATACCGCAAGGTTTGCACCTCCTCCTCCCGTGGAAGAGAAGGAGGACAGAACCGCCAACCTCAAAAAGGTGCAGACGCTGATGGATGCGCCCCCGCCCAAGGTGGAGGGGGATTTGTACACCATCGGCTATCGCACCTTTGATGTGTCGGCACCTAACTTTGCTGTGGGCGGGGACTTCCCCCTCGCCGATCCTACCCCCATCGCCGCCCTGGATCATCCTGCGAGGAACCTGGTGGTGTTCGGCGAGGTCTTTGGCTTTACCCGCGAGGAGACCCGCGGGGGAGGGAAGTACAACATCAGCTTCGGCCTCACCGACGGATCTGCTTCCATTATGGTGCGCCGCTTCTCGGCCGAAGCCGAGGATGCGGATATTCTGTGCGGTGCAGTGAAGGATGGAGCCGTGATCGCTGTGCGGGGCTACACCAAGCCCGACCGCAATGACGATGACCTGTCCCTCTACTACAGCGACATCGCCGTGATCGCCAAAAAGGGACGCACCGACAATGCCCCCGAGAAGCGCATCGAGCTGCACCTGCACACCAATATGTCAGCCATGGATGCCGTAATCCCCCCCGATGTGGCGGTGAAGACCGCCAAAGCCTGGGGACATTCTGCGGTGGCCATCACCGACCACGGCAATGTCCAGGCCTTCCCCGAGGCCATGATCGCGGCGGAAAAGTGCGGCATGAAGGTGATCTACGGCATCGAGGCTTACTTCGTGGACGATACCGCCCGCGCCCTGTGGGGCAACGCTGACCGCAGCTTTGACGAAGAGATCATCGTCTTTGACCTGGAGACTACCGGCCTCTCCCCCATCAACTGCAAGATCACCGAGATCGGTGCGGTGCTGTTCCATGACGGTGAGGTGGTGGAACGCTTCAACGCCTTGGTCAACCCGGGCTGTCCCATTCCCCCCAATATTGTGGAGCTGACGGGGATCACCGACGAAATGGTGGCAGACTGTCCCCCCATTGAGGAGGTTCTGCCCCAGTTCCTTGCCTTTGTTGGTGACCGTCTGATGGTGGCCCACAACGCGAACTTTGACATTTCCTTCGTCCGCACCGCCGCCGAGGCCTGCGGACTCCCCTTCAATAACGATTACCTGGACACCGTCGCCCTGTCCCGCCATCTGAATCCCGACCTCAAGCGGCACAAGCTGGATGTGCTGGCCGAGCATTACGGCCTGGGCGACTTTGATCACCACCGAGCCTGTGACGATGCTGAGATGCTGGCACGAATCTTCGCCTGCATGGTGGAGCGCATGAAAACCGAGGGACTCAACAACTTCGCGGATATGATCACCGACATGAGTGAGCACGCCGACCCCTTGAAGCTGCGCACCTTCCACCAGATCCTGCTGGTGCGGAACCAGGCGGGAATGAAGAACCTGTACAAGCTCATCTCAGCGGGCTATCTGCAGTATTACCGCCGCAACCCGCGCCTGCCCAAATCCCTCCTGTCCGAGATGCGTGAGGGGCTTCTCATCGGCTCTGCCTGCGAGGCGGGTGAGCTGTTTACCGCGATCTTGGAGAATCGCCCCCAGGCCGAGATCGAGCAGATTGCTGAGTTTTATGACTATCTGGAGATCCAGCCCATCTGCAACAACCGCTTCCTGGTACAGAAGGGAACGGTGGCCGACGACGAGGGCCTGCGGGATCTGAACCGTAAGATTGTAGCTTTGGGCAAAAAGCTGGGCAAGCCCGTGGTGGCGACTTGTGACGCTCACTTCCTCAACCCCGAGGATGAAATCTTCCGCAAGATCCTGCTGTCCGGCATGAAGTTTTCGGACGCCGACCGGGATGTGGGGCTCTATTTCCGCACCACCGAGGAGATGCTGGCGGAGTTTGCTTACCTGGGGGAGGAGACTGCCTACGAGGTGGTGGTCACCAACCCCAACAAGATCAACGACATGATCGAGGAAGTGCGCCCCATTCCCCGGGGAAACTATACCCCCAAGATGTACGGTGCCGAGGAAGAGCTGCAGAGCCTTTGCTGGAACCGCGCCCGCTCCATGTACGGGGACGAGCTTCCCGAATATGTCACCGAGCGGCTTGACCGCGAGCTGACTTCCATCATCAAGCACGGCTTTGCGGTGCTGTACATGATCGCCCAGAAGCTGGTAGCCTATTCCGAGAGCCTCGGGTATATGGTGGGCTCCCGCGGTTCGGTGGGATCTTCCTTTGTTGCCACTATGTCGGGTATTTCGGAGGTCAATCCCCTCCCGCCCCACTATTACTGCCCCAAATGTCGCTACAATACCTTCACCGATGCCGAGCAGAGTGCCAAGGCGGGGAAGGAAGACAGCGAGCTGGTGGCCCTGACCAAATCCGTGGGCTCAGGCTATGACCTTCCCGACCGGGACTGCCCCGTCTGCGGTACGCACCTTATCAACGAGGGGCACGATATTCCCTTCGAGACGTTCCTTGGCTTCTACGGCGACAAATCCCCCGATATCGACCTGAACTTCTCCGGGGACGTGCAGGGCAAGGTACATAAGTATACCGAGCAGCTTTTCGGTGCCGAGAACGTGTTCCGCGCCGGAACTCTGGGCACCCTTGCCTCCAAGACCGCCTACGGCTTTGTGGCCAAGTACCTGGAAGGGAAAGGGCTGTGGGCCAATAAGGCCGAAATGAACCGCCTGGTGGAGAACTGTGTGGGCATCAAGCGCACCACCGGTCAGCACCCCGGCGGCATCATCGTCGTCCCCAGAGAGTACGATGTGTACGATTTCACCCCGGTCCAGCATCCGGCTGATGACCCCAATTCCGACATCGTGACCACCCACTTCGCCTTCTCCTATCTCCACGATACCATCCTCAAGCTGGACGAGCTGGGACACGATATGCCCACCAAACTCAAGATTCTGGAGCGGTACACGGGGATCCCCGTCACCGATATCCAGCTCAACGACCCTGCGGTGTATGAGCTCTTCCTCTCCACCAAGTCCATGGGGGTGACCCCTGAGGACATCGGAGGCTGTCAGCTGGGCACCTGGGGCCTGCCTGAGTTTGGTACCCGTTTCGTGCAGCAGATGCTGCTGGACGCAAAGCCCAAGAACTTCTCCGACCTGCTGCAGATCTCCGGCCTGTCCCACGGCACCGACGTGTGGCTGGGCAACGCCCAGGATCTCATCAAGGCCGGCACCTGTACCATTTCCAACGTCATCGGTACCCGTGACTCCATCATGCTGGCGCTGATCAACTACGGGGTGGAGAAGAGCCTTTCCTTCAAGATCATGGAGTTTGTTCGCAAGGGCAGGGGCCTCACCCCCGAATTCGAGGCTGCTATGCGGGAAGCCGGGGTGCCCGAGTGGTATCTCGACTCCTGTAAAAAGATCAAGTATATGTTCCCCAAGGCCCATGCCGCCGCCTATGTGCGGCAGGCTATCCAGTTTGCCTGGTACAAGGTTCACTATCCCATGCACTTCTACGCAGCCTACTTCACCGCCGCCCCCGGCGGTTTTGACGGCGAAATCGTGGCGGGGGGTAAGGGCGCGGTAAAGCGTGCCATTGCCGATATTGAGGCCAAGGGCATGGATGCCACCGCCAAGGAACAGGCCATGGTGTCCTCCCTGCAGCTGATCATGGAGGCCATGGCCCGTGGCGTGCGCTTCCTGCCGGTGAGCCTGACCAAGTCGGACGCCAAAGCCTTCCTGCCCGAGGGGGATGCCATCCGGATGCCCTTCTCGGCGCTCTCCGGTGTAGGCGACAACGCCGCCGCCAGCATCATCGAGGCGCGGGATAAGGACGTGATCTACTCGGTGGAGGAGCTGCGCATCAAGGCGAAGCTTACCAAGAGTGTCATGGAGATCCTGCGCCGCAACGGTGTCCTGGACGGTCTGAACGAAACCAACCAGCTGACCCTGTTCTAATTTTTGCTGAATTGAGGAAAAGCATTATGATCAAAAAAGTGCTTGCTCTGTTTATGCTTGTCTGTCTGCTGTGCGCTGCTTGTGCCTGCGGCGGTGAGACGCCCTCCGGCGTGCCAGGAGATACCTCTGCCCCCGAAACCACGGCTGCCCCGGTGATGATGTCCGTGGATATGGGGCAGTATCGGATCGTTCGTGCCGATGGCGGGGCTGCGGAAGAGGTATCTGCTGCCACCCGTCTGTATTCTGCACTGTTGGCGCAGTTTGGCAGTGCTCCGGAGCTGACCACCGACTGGGCGAGATCTGAGGCGGATATCCCCACTGGCACCCCCGAGATCTTGGTGGGTGCCACCAACCGTGCAGAATCCAGGCAATTTGCCGAAGGACTTCTGGCGGAAGATTATGTCATCGCAGTCAGCGGCCCCCGCGTGGTAATTCTCGGGGGAAGTCCTGCCCAAACCGCCGAGGCGGTGGAATACTTCATTGCGAACTTCATGGGGTCAGGGGCGGCGCTTGCTCTGCCGGCAGATCTGCATTTCATCACCGCCGGTAACTATCCTGCCGAGCTTTCGGTGGCGGGACACCCCATTGCCGACTATTGTGTGGTGATCCCCGCCGGCAGTGACCGCTATACCCAATATGCCGCCGAACTGTTCTGCGAGGCTGTCCGGGAAGCCTGCGGGGTATCCCTGCAGGTTGTGGATGACAGTGCGCCCGCTGCCCCTTATGAGATCCGCCTGGGCAAAACTGCCCGGGGCGGGACAGGAGATGTTCCCGTTGCCTTCGATGGCGTAAATCTTTGTATCATCGGAGCGGTGTCTGCCGACTCGTCTACACTGGTACGCACTGTCCGCGGGTTGATTGCCCATCACCTCACCGATTTGCCCTATGAGACCAAAATCGATTTTTGCGCCGATATGCAGATCACCTGTACTCTGGAGACGGCAGAAATTCCTGAGATTCCGCTGTTGGAAGGCAAACGTGCGGTAGCGCTTACCGATCAGAAAAACGCCGAGGTGGCAATCATCGATCTCGATGCCGCCGATCCCAAGGCGAAGGAGGCTGTTCTTTGGCGGTGGAGTCCCACCGCAGCCCTTGGATTCAACACCGACGGCTTTGGCACTTCAGTGGACGAAGCTAAGCTTCGCTATGACGGGGTGAGCGGCCGTTTCCTGCTTTGCGTCACCTCCTCCGCCGGCTTTATGGGCGTGGCTTCCTTCCCTGACGGGGAATGCGTCTGGAACACCACGGACAAGATCGGTCCCCATTCCATTGAGCTTCTTCCGGGGGGCAACGTGGCAGTTGCCTCCAGCGGAAACGGCAATGATGATGTGGCAGGGATCCGGGTCTATGCCGCTTCCCAGGGGAAGAATAACCGTACCTATGCCGAGGCGCTTCTGCCCGGTGCCCACGGTGTGGTATGGGACGATACCCTCGGGGTGCTGTGGGGGTTGGGCCATAATGAGATCTGCGCCTACCGCATCGGCGGAGCTGCCGCATATCCCACCATCACTGAGGTGGAATCTCTGCGGATCGGCCTGCCCTGCAAGAGTGGACATGACCTGCAGCCTGATCCGAACCAGCCTGCTGTGATGTGGGTTGCCGCGGCCAAGCTTCTCCGTGTGGATAAAACCACGGGGCAGTGCACCGAAATGAAGGCTCCCCTCTATGTCAGCGGAACAAAATCCATCGGCAATTTCCCCGATGGAACCGTAGTGCGGAGTGCCGCTACAAAGGTGTACAAGGAACACGATACCGATACCCTCGCGATCTTCACACCCAAGGAATCGGGGGGATGGGAGACGAAGAAGATCGTCTTCCGGGACCGTGCCTTCTATAAGGCGAGAATTATTTCCCCGGCCTACTAAAAGAAGAAGCCGCGTCACAGACGCGGCTTCTTCTTTTGTTAGTCTGCCTTCCATTCCAGATATCCGCTGGTGAAGGGAAGATGGTCGAATTTCTTCGTCCCCGTGTGTACAAATCCGTGGGAGATGTACCAGTTCTTGAGTACGGTGCTCTCCTCGATGATGCCGAGTTTGAGCGTTTTCCCGCCCATGGCACGCATCTCGCCCTTGACATGATCCAGCAGAAGCTTGCCAAAACCGCGGTGGCGGTACTCGGGCAGAACCGCCAGGTTGTGCAGCGCAAAGGCGACTTCGCCTTCCTTCGACAGCGATACATAGCCGATGATCTTTTCGCCGGCGTAAAGACCGTACATATGCCAGCCCCAGTTCATCTGCGTTTCGAGAAAAGTGAGAGGAATAAAGCTGGTATGCTTGGGGCAGTTCTCCCGAGTCAGGCCGAACTCTTTTGCCACGGTACCAAAGCTATGGTGAATCACCGACAGGCATGCCTGAAGTTCGTCTTGAGTGACTTCATGAATCGCAATGGTGGGGGAAGGGGGAATCGAAATGTTCATGATAAACCTCCTGTGCGGAAATAGTGTGAGGGCAGGGAAGAGAAAAACGCCGCGGATTACTCCGCGGCGCTTTTCACTGAATCAACTCAGGCGAGCGTATTCATCATCTTGGCATACTGGCTCTTCTTGTGAGCAGCCTTGTTCTTGTGAACGAGACCGCAGGCAGCAGCCTTGTCGATCTTCTTCACAGCAGCGGTGTAAGCAGCAGCTGCAGCAGCCTTGTCACCAGCGGTGACGGCAGCCTCAAACTTCTTCATGGAAGTACGGAGCTGGGTGCGTGCGATCTTGTTCTGCAGAGTCTTGGCCTCAATGACCTTGACGCGCTTCTTGGCGGATTTGATGTTCGGCAACGTGTTCACCTCCCTTTATCGAATGATGGTTTGCGACACGACCGCGCCTGAGAGGTTGCGCCGCCGCATCTGTCTATCAGCTATATATGATACCACGGATCATAAAAAAAAGCAAGAGCTTTTTGACAAAAAAAGAAAAAAATTTTAAGATTTTTTGCGCCCCGATCGTACAAAGATGGAAAATTCTTCAGAAAACGCAAAAAAACCGTAGAAAAACGCTTGACAAGCTGGACAACTCATGCTATAATTATATACTGCATTATAATTGCTTATTCTGCGCTTGTGGAAGAAAGCAATTGATTTGTCCACTTATTATATATATCCCTGCACCGCCGGTTTTTCGGCGGAGTTTCCCCTGTTTCGGCGGCGTCCGGGCGGGACGGCGCGATATTTACATTGAATGGAGTGATTGAATTTATGGTCAAACCGCAAAAGCTGGGTACCAATGTCAGAATGAGCTTTTCGAAGATTGACGAAGCCCTCGAAATGCCTAATCTCATTGAGATCCAGAAAAAATCCTTCCAGTGGTTCCTCGATGAGGGTCTGATGGAGGTATTGCGTGACGTCTCTCCGATCACGGATTTCTCGGGCAATTTGTCGATTGATTTTGTGTCTTATTCCATCGACTCCAAGCCCAAGTATTCGGTCGAGGAGTGCAAGGAGCGCGACGTAAACTACGCTGCTCCCCTCAAGGTTGACGTGCGGCTTTCCAATAAGCAGACAGGCGAGGTCAAGCAGTCGGAAATCTTTATGGGTGATTTCCCCCTGATGACCGAGAACGGTACCTTTGTCATCAACGGTGCCGAGCGCGTTATCGTTTCCCAGATCATCCGTTCTCCCGGTATGTACTATGCATCCGAGATGGACAAGACGGGTAAGCGTACCTATACTGCACAGGTCATTCCCTACCGCGGTGCATGGCTGGAATATGAGACCGATATCAATGACGTCTTCTATGTGCGCATCGATAAAAACCGCAAGCTTCCCATCACTGTGCTGATCCGTGCCCTGGGCGTTGAGTCCCGGGAGGAGATCGCCGCCATGTTCGGCGACGAGAAGAAGCTGAATGTGACCCTGGAGAAGGACGAGTGCGAGACCCTGGCTGTTGAGAGCCGTTCTTCCATCGGCGACGAGGCACTCAAGGAAATTTACAAGAAGCTGCGTCCCGGTGAGCCCCCCCTGGTGGAATCGGCTCAGCTGCTGATCAATAACCTCTTCTTCGATCCCAAGCGTTACGACATTGCTCCGGTCGGCCGCTTCAAGTTTGACAAGAAGGTTTCGCTGGCCCGCCGTATTGCCGGCCACACCCTCTCCCGCGATGCTGTCAGCCCCCTCACCGGCGAGGTGATTTTCGCCGCAGGTGAGAAGCTGGACAAGGAACGCGCAAAGCAGATCGAGAACGCCGCCATCAACGAGGTTTACCTGCTGCTGGAGAATGACGTTGAAGTCAAGGTCTTCGGCAACAATACCATCGAGCCCGAGGCAATTCTCGGCTTCTCCCTCAAGCCCTACGGCCTGAGCGAGCGGGTCAAGATTCCCGTGCTTCTCGATATCCTGGAGGAGTGCGCAGGCGACCTGGATGCAGTCAAGGAGGCTTGCCGCCGCCGTGCTGCCGATCTCTGCCCCAAGCACATCACCAAGGACGATATTTTCGCTTCCATCAACTATCTGCTCTGCCTCACCCATGACATCGGTTCCGTGGACGATATCGACCACCTGGGCAACCGCCGTCTCCGCTCTGTGGGTGAACTTCTGCAGAACCAGCTCCGCATCGGCTTCTCCCGTATGGATAAGATCGTCAAGGAGCGCATGACCACCCAGGATAACGAGAGCCTGACGCCCCAGGCCCTGGTGAATATCCGCCCTGTGGCCACGGTGATCCGTGAGTTCTTCGGATCCTCCCCCCTGTCCCAGTTTATGGATCAGATCAATCCCTTGGCTGAGCTGACCCACAAGCGCCGTCTGTCGGCCCTCGGTCCCGGCGGTCTGACCCGTGACCGTGCCTCCTTCGAGGTTCGTGACGTACACTACACCCACTACGGCCGTATGTGCCCCATCGAGACCCCTGAAGGTCCTAACATCGGTCTGATCTCCTACCTGGCAACTTATGCCCGTATCAGCGAGTACGGCTTCATCGAGGCTCCCTACCGCCGCGTGGATAAGGAAACCGGTGTCGTTACCGACGAGATCGTTTATATGACCGCTGACGTGGAGGATAACTACGTGGTGGCGCAGGCCAATGAGCCGCTGGACGAGAACAACCGCTTTGTCAACAAGCGCGTCATCGCCCGTGACCGCGCCGACATCATCGAGGTGGATGCATCCCGTGTCGACTTCATGGACGTTTCGCCCAAGATGGTCGTGTCGGTTGCTACCGCTTCCATCCCCTTCCTCGGCAACGACGACAACTCCCGTGCACTGATGGGCTCCAACATGCAGAAGCAGGCTGTGCCGCTGATGGTGACCGATTCCCCCATCGTGGGTACCGGTATGGAGTACAAGGCTGCGGTTGACTCCGGCGTTGTGGTGCTGGCCCGTGAGGGCGGCTACGTGGAGAAGGTCTCGGCTGACGAGATCGTGATCCGCTGCGAGGACGGCCACAAGGACACCTACTATCTCATCAAGTTCAAGCGTACCAACCAGGGTACCTGTGTCAACCAGCGTCCCATCGTGTCCCGCGGGGACAAGGTGGAGGCAGGGCAGGTTATCGCTGACGGTCCCGCCACCTCCAAGGGAGAGATCTCCCTGGGTAAGAATGCCCTCATTGGCTTCATGACCTGGGAAGGCTACAACTACGAGGACGCAGTTCTGCTCAACGAGCGTCTGGTTCGCGATGACGTTTATACTTCGCTCCACATTGAAGAGTACACCCACGAAGCCCGTGATACCAAGCTCGGGCCGGAAGAGATTACCCGCGAGATTCCCAACGTCGGTGACGACGCCCTCAAGGATCTGGATGCCGACGGTATCATCAAGAAGGGTACCGAGGTCCGCGCCGGTGATATCCTGGTGGGTAAGGTCACCCCGAAGGGCGAGACCGAGCTGACCGCCGAGGAGCGCCTGCTCCGCGCCATCTTTGGTGAGAAGGCACGCGAGGTGCGTGACACCTCCCTGCGTGTTCCCCACGGCGAGTCGGGTATCATCGTTGATGTCAAGGTATTCTCTCGCGAAAACGGCGACGAACTGCCCGCCGGCGTCAATAAGGACGTCCGCATCTATATCGCACAGAAGCGTAAGATTTCTGTGGGCGATAAGATGGCAGGCCGCCACGGTAACAAGGGTGTCGTATCCCGCATTCTGCCTCCCGAGGATATGCCGTTCCTGGCTGACGGTACTCCTCTGGATATCGTACTGAACCCCCTGGGCGTACCTTCCCGAATGAATATCGGTCAGGTGCTGGAGGTTCACCTGGGTCTTGCTGCCCGTAAGCTGGGCTGGAAGATCATGACCCCCGTGTTCGACGGTGCAAACGAGCATGACATTCTTCAGTGCATGAAGGATGCCAACATGTGGCGTCCCGCACTGCCCGGTGAGAACTACGAGGGCAAGGAAACCCGCATCGTAACCGATCCCGCAACGGGTGAGGAAAAGGTGGAGGTGCTGGACGGTAAGACCATTCTTTACGACGGCCGTACCGGTGAGCCCTTCGACAACCCCGTTACGGTGGGTATCATGTACTACCTCAAGCTCCATCACCTGGTTGACGATAAGATCCACGCTCGTTCCACCGGTCCCTACTCCCTCGTTACGCAGCAGCCTCTCGGCGGTAAAGCCCAGTTCGGCGGCCAGCGCTTCGGTGAGATGGAGGTTTGGGCACTGGAGGCATACGGCGCCGCCTACACCCTGCAGGAGATCCTTACCGTCAAGTCGGACGATGTTACCGGCCGTGTGAAGGCTTACGAGGCCATTGTCAAGGGCCAGAACATTCCCACGCCCGGCGTGCCCGAGTCCTTCAAGGTCCTGGTCAAGGAGCTGCAGTCCCTGGCACTGGATATCCGCGTGCTGGATAAGAACGGCGAGGAGATCAGCCTGTCTTCGCTCTGCGATGATGAGCTTGATCCTCCCAACTACGTCTCCGAGTCGGATATCGGTGAGTCTGTGGCTACTGATGAGCTGTCCGATTCCTTTGTGGAAAAGGACCCCGAAGAGGATGACGAGGGCTTCTTCTCCGAGTCGGGTGAAGCTGAGTTCGATCCTTTCAACGATGATTACGATGAATAATGAACAAGGAGAATTGCTGTGGAGCATATCGAATTTGATTCTATAAAAATTGGTCTGGCGTCTCCTGAGATGATTCGCTCTTGGTCCTCGGGTGAGGTTACCAAGCCCGAAACCATCAACTACCGTACCCTCAAAGCCGAGCCGCAGGGTCTCTTCTGCGAGCGCATTTTTGGCCCCACCAAGGACTGGGAATGCCTCTGCGGTAAGTACAAGCGGGTACGCTATAAGGGTAAGGTCTGTGAGAAGTGCGGCGTCGAGGTGACCACCAAGAAGGTTCGCCGTGAACGCATGGGTCACATCGAGCTGGCCGCCCCCGTATCCCACATCTGGTATTTCCGCGCCATCCCCTCCCGTATGGGCCTGGTGCTGGATATTTCTCCCAAGCAGCTGGAGCGCGTGCTCTATTTCGCTCAGTATATCGTTCTTGATCCCGGCGATACCCCCCTGGTGAAGGGTCAGCTGCTCAAGGATACTGAGTATCGCGCATACCGCGAGAAGTACGAGGATGATTTCCGCGTTGGTATGGGCGCCGAGGCTGTTCGTGAACTCCTGGCCGAGATCGATATCGAGGCCCTGGCCGCACAGCTCAAGGCTGACCTGCGCACCGCATCGGGACAGAAGAAGACCCGTATCATCAAGCGCCTGGAGGTCGTTGAGTCCTTCCGCCGCTCGGGCAACCGCCCCGAATGGATGATCCTGGATGTTGTCCCCGTCATTCCTCCCGAGATCCGTCCCATGGTCCAGCTGGACGGCGGCCGCTTCGCCTCCTCTGACCTCAACGATCTCTACCGCCGCGTCATCAACCGCAATAACCGTCTCAAGAAGCTGATGGAGCTCCGCGCCCCCATCATCATCATCCGCAACGAGAAGCGTATGCTCCAGGAGGCTGTGGATGCGCTGATCGATAACGGCCGCCGCGGCAAGCCCGTCACCGGTCCCAACAACCGCCCCCTGAAGTCTCTCTCTGAGATGCTTCGCGGTAAGCAGGGACGTTTCCGTCAGAACCTGCTGGGTAAGCGTGTTGACTACTCCGGCCGTTCGGTTATCGTTGTCGGCCCTAACCTTAAGATTTATCAGTGCGGTCTTCCTAAGGAGATGGCGCTGGAGCTCTTCAAGCCCTTCGTCATGAAGCGTCTGGTGGAGATGCAGAAGGCGTCTAATATTAAGGAAGCAAAGAAGAAGGTCGAGAAGGTATTCCCCGAGGTTTGGGATGCCCTGGAGAACGTGATCAAGGAACATCCCGTTCTGCTCAACCGTGCACCGACCCTGCACCGCCTGTCCATCCAGGCTTTCGAGCCTGTGCTGGTTGAGGGCCGTGCCATCAAGCTGCATCCCCTGGTTTGTACCGCATTCAACGCCGACTTCGACGGCGACCAGATGCCTGTACACGTTCCCCTGTCTGCTGAGGCACAGGCGGAGGCCCGCTTCCTCATGCTCTCTGCCAACAACCTGCTGAAGCCCGCCGACGGTACCGCCGTTGCCGTGCCTTCCCAGGATATGATTCTCGGTTCCTACTATCTGACCATGCTCAAGGAGGGTGAGCCCGGTGAGGGCCGCGTCTTCCGTGACTTTGACGAGGCCGTCATGGCCTATGAGAACAAGCAGCTCGGTCTCCACGCCCCCATCAAGGTTCGCGTGACCAAGACCATCGACGGGGAAGAGAAGACCAAGGTTATCGATGCAACCCTCGGTCGCCTCATCTTCAATCGTCCGCTGCCCCAGGACCTGGGCTTTGTGGATCGCAGCGATCCCGAGAAGGCCTTTGATCTTGAGATCATGTTCGTGACCAAGAAGAAGGAACTCAAGAATATCGTTGACCGCTGCATCAAGAAGCATGGTCCCGCTGTCTGCGCCAATATGCTGGACAGCATCAAGGAGATGGGCTACAAGTACTCCACCCGCGCTTCTCTCTCCATCTCGGTTTATGATATGTCCATTCCCAACGAGAAGAAGACCCTCATTGCCGAGGCCGAGAAGAAGGTCGAGACCATCACCCGCCACTTCCAGCGCGGTGAGCTTTCCGAGGACGAGCGTTATCAGAATGTTATCCGTGTCTGGAACCAGACCACCGATGACGTTACCGCTGCCCTGCAGAACAGCTTTGACCAGTATAACCCCATCAAGATCATGTCCGATTCCGGTGCCCGTGGTTCCATTGCCCAGATGCGTCAGCTGGCCGGTATGCGCGGTCTGATGTTCGCTACCAACGGTATGACCATGGAGCTGCCGATCAAGTCCAACTTCCGTGAGGGCCTGAATATCCTCGAGTACTTCATCGGTGCCCGCGGATCCCGTAAGTCCCTGTCCGATACCGCACTCCGTACCGCTGACTCGGGTTACCTGACCCGCCGTCTGGTGGACGTTTCCCAGGATGTCATCGTCCGCGAGGAGAAGTGCGACACCACCAAGGGTGCATGGGTCAGCGCTATCCTGGACGGCGAAGAGGTGCTGGAGCCCCTCAAGGACCGTCTGCTTGGCCGCTACACCATCGGTCCCGTCATCGACCCCCGCGACGGCAGCGTCATCGCAGAGGACGATACCATGCTGGGCGAAGAGGAGATCAAGAAGATCACCGCCGCCGGCATCGAGAAGGTTTATATCCGTACTCTCCTGCAGTGCCATGCAAAGCACGGTATCTGCTCGCACTGCTATGGCGCCGACCTGGCGACCGGCAAGCGCGTGAATGTGGGTGAGGCCGTCGGTATCATCGCCGCACAGTCCATCGGTGAGCCCGGTACTCAGCTGACCATGCGTACCTTCCATACCGGCGGTATTGCAGGTTCCAACATTACCCAGGGTCTTCCTCGTGTCGAGGAGCTCTTCGAGGCCCGCCGTCCCAAGAAGACGGCCGTGGTTGCCGAGCACAGCGGCATCGTGCATATCTACGATGTCAAGCGTGTGCACGAGGCGGTGCTCACCTCCGAGGAAACCGGCGAAGAGGTCAAGTATCAGATTCCCTACGGTATGCGTCTGCTCGTCGAGGACGGCCAGCATATCATGCGCGGTCAGCCTCTGACCGAGGGCGATATGAGCCTCAACGATATCCTGAACATCAACGGTATTGACGCCGTTTACGACTACCTGATCAAGGAAGTACAGCGCGCTTACCGTACTCAGTCGGTTGATATCAACGATAAGCATATCGAGATCATCGCCCGCCAGATGACCCGAAAGGCCCGCATCGAGGATGCAGGGGATACCGAGTTGCTCACCGGCACCGTGGTGGATGTCACCGAGCTGGAGGAGGAGAACAACCGCATCCGCGCACGGATCGACGCCGGCGAGCGCGATCTGATGCAGGCCACGGCATCTCCCATTCTGCTGGGTATCACCAAGGCCGCTTTGCAGACCGAGTCCTTCATGTCTGCCGCTTCCTTCCAGGAGACCACCAAGGTGCTTACCGAAGCCGCCATCCGCGGTAAGGTTGACCACCTGCGCGGCCTGAAGGAGAACGTGATCATCGGTAAGCTGATCCCCGCCGGTACAGGCCTTGCTTGCTACCACAATATTGACGTTGAACCCGCAGGCTACAGTGAGCCTGCAGAGGATGCCGACACCCCGGTTGCAGGTGCATAACACCCGCCGGAATATTCGGTCCCGCAAGGGGGACGCTGTGCTGTGCACGGCGTCCCCTCTCTGCGTCTTTTTGTGCTTTTTGCGGATAAAACCGAAAAATATGGCAAATACTATAGCAGAATGATGCGCTCTTTGGTGAAAAGGGAGAATTTTTGCCCAAAGAAAATTGTCTCTTGACAGATTGACATGGCGGTGCTATAATATACAATAGCTATTTTCGGGTAGCTTGCATTCTGTGTGCTTCCGGGGTGCCAATCGGCGCGTCGGTGGTATATAAACAAATCAAATCACAGAAAAGGAGGAAACACATGCCTACTTTTAACCAGCTGGTTAAGCAGGGCCGCAGCGATAAGGTGTACAAGTCCAAAGCACCTGTATTGCAGAAGGGCTTCAACACCCTCAAGAACGTCCCCACTGACATCAGTTCTCCCCAAAAGAGAGGCGTATGCACCAAAGTTTCGACGACCACGCCGAAGAAGCCGAACTCTGCTCTGCGTAAATTCGCGAGAGTTCGTCTGACCAACGGTCTTGAGGTTACGAGCTACATTCCCGGTATTGGTCACAATCTCCAGGAACACTCGGTAGTCCTCATCCGCGGCGGTAGAGTTCGTGACCTGCCTGGTGTACGTTACCACATCATCCGTGGTACGCTTGACGCACAGGGCGTAGCCAACCGCATGCAGAGCCGTTCCAAGTACGGCGCAAAGGCTCCTAAGAAGAAATAAGGCGCCTGAGAGCAGAAGCTCTCGAAACACATTCTAAAGCATAACTTCACTGTGCCCGTCTGTGTTGCACTCCCGTGATTGAATTTGTTTATATACTGTTCATTCCGGCTGCCTCCGACGCGCGCTTACGAAAGATTGCTTTCGAGTACCTGTGAGCTCATAATTTAATGAAGGAGGGAAGTACAGTGCCAAGAAGAGGCCAAATCTCGAAGAGAGATGTATTGCCGGATCCGCTTTACAACTCTAAGCTTGTCACCAAGCTGATCAACAATGTCATGTATGACGGCAAGAAGGGCGTTGCCCAGAAGATCGTCTATGACGCATTCCGGATCATTGAAGAAAAGTCCGGTCAGAATCCCCTTGAGGCGTTCAAGGAAGCACTTGAGAACATCATGCCCGTTCTCGAGGTCAAGGCTCGCCGTCTGGGTGGTTCTACCTATCAGGTTCCTATGGAAGTCCGCGCTGACAGACGTCAGACTCTCGGTCTTCGCTGGCTGATCGGTTTCGCAAGAAAGCGCGGCGAGCGTACCATGGCTGAGCGTCTTGCAGCCGAGATCATGGATGCCAAGAATAGCATGGGCGGCGCTTTCAAGAAGAAAGAAGAAACCCACAGAATGGCAGAAGCCAACAAGGCGTTTGCACATTACAGATATTGATCTGTTCCTTGAAAGGAGACTGCTATGCCCAGGGAATATTCGCTTGAGCGTACTCGTAACATCGGTATCATGGCGCACATCGATGCCGGTAAGACTACGACTACCGAAAGAATTCTGTTCTACACCGGTAAGACCCACCGTATCGGCGAGACCCACGAGGGTTCCGCAACGATGGACTGGATGGAGCAGGAGCAGGAGCGTGGTATCACCATCACTTCCGCTGCTACCACCTGTTACTGGAAGAACAACCGTATCAACATTATCGACACCCCCGGCCACGTTGACTTTACCGTAGAGGTTGAGCGTTCGCTTCGCGTGCTCGACGGCTCGGTAACCGTCTTCTGTGCAAAGGGCGGCGTTGAGCCTCAGTCCGAGACGGTCTGGAGACAGGCCGATAAGTACGGCGTACCGAGAATGGCTTACGTCAACAAGATGGATATCACCGGTGCAAACTTCTACCGTGTCGTTGACATGATGAAGGATCGCCTGCATACCAATCCTGTTCCGATTCAGCTGCCCATCGGTGCCGAGTCCGAGTTCAAGGGCATCATTGACCTGATGAACTTCGAGGCCGACGTTTACTACGATGACCTCGGTAAGGATATGCGTGTCGAGCCCATTCCGGCCGATATGCTGGAGAAGGCTGAGGAGTATCGCAACAACATGATCGAGTCCATCGCAGAGTCCGATGACGAGCTGATGGAGAAGTACCTCGAGGGCGGCGAGATCACCACCGAGGAACTGAAGATCGCACTTCGCAAGGCAACCATCGAGAACAAGATCGTTCCCGTGCTTTGCGGTACCTCTTACAAGAACAAGGGCGTGCAGAAGCTGCTTGACGCTATCATCGACTATATGCCCGCTCCTACCGATATCCCTGCAATCAAGGGTATCAATCCCGATACCGATGAGGAAGATTGCCGTCATGCCAGTGATGAGGAGCCCTTCTCGGCTCTTGCATTCAAGATCATGACTGACCCCTATGTCGGTAAACTCTGCTTCTTCCGCGTTTACTCGGGTTCCGTTGCAGCAGGTTCTGCTGTTTACAACTCGACCAAGCGCAGCCGCGAGCGTTTCGGCCGTATCCTGCAGATGCACGCCAACGACCGTTCAGACCTTGACTGCTGCTACAGCGGTGATATCGCTGCTGTTGTCGGTGTCAAGAACACCACCACCGGTGATACCTTCTGCGACGAAAAGCATCCTATCATTCTTGAGTCCATGGAGTTCCCGGAACCCGTTATCAGCGTTGCGATCGAGCCCAAGACCCGTGCAGGTCAGGAAAAGATGGGTATCGCCCTCTCCAAGCTGGCTGAGGAAGACCCCACCTTCCGTACCTACACTGACGAAGAGACCGGTCAGACCATTATCGCAGGTATGGGTGAGCTTCACCTTGAGATCATCGTTGACAGACTTCTGCGCGAGTTCAAGGTTGAGGCAAACATCGGTAAGCCTCAGGTTGCTTACAAGGAGACTGTCCGCAAGTCTGTGGACCAGGATACCAAGTACAAGCGCCAGTCGGGCGGTTCGGGTCAGTACGGTCACGTCAAGATCATTCTCGAACCCAACGAACCCGGCAAGGGCTACGAGTTCATCAACAAGACCGTCGGCGGCTCCATCCCGAAGGAATTCATCGGTCCTATCGATGCAGGTATTCAGGGTGCAATGCAGAGCGGTGTACTCGCCGGCTACAATGTAGTTGACGTTAAGGTTACCCTCTACGACGGCTCCTACCACGAAGTCGACTCTTCGGAAATGGCGTTCAAGATCGCCGGCTCCATGGCCTTCAAGGAGGCTATGCGCAAGGCGGATCCCGTCCTGACCGAGCCCATTACCAAGGTTGTTGTCATTACCCCCGATGATTATCTCGGCGATGTTATCGGTGACATCAACTCCCGCCGCGGTGAGATCCAGAGCATGGAGCCCCAGCCCGGCGCAACCCAGCTTACCGCAATGGTTCCTCTGTCCGAGATGTTCGGTTACGCAACCGAGCTTCGCTCCCGTACCCAGGGCCGCGGTCAGTACTCGATGGAACCCAGCCACTTCAAGGAAGTGCCTAAGTCCATCCAGGAAAGCATCGTAACTGCACGCAACAAAAACAACGGCTGATTAAATTAAATTTATTTTTAGGAGGATTTTTAAAATGGCAAAGGCTCAATTTGTAAGAACCAAACCCCATGTTAACATTGGTACCATTGGTCACGTTGACCATGGTAAGACCACCCTTACCGCTGCTATCACCAAGACCCTGTCTCTGAGCAACGGTAACATCGAGTTCCTCGCTTACGACCAGATCGACAACGCTCCCGAGGAGAAGGCTCGTGGTATCACAATCAACACCCGTCACGTTGAGTATGAGACTGAGACCCGTCACTACGCTCACGTTGACTGCCCCGGCCACGCTGACTATGTTAAGAACATGATCACCGGTGCAGCTCAGATGGACGGCGCAATCCTGGTTGTTGCTTCCACTGACGGTCCTCTCCAGCAGACCCGCGAGCACGTTCTGCTCGCTCGTCAGGTTGGCGTTCCCGCAATCGTTGTTTTCATGAACAAGACTGACCTCGTTGATGACGAGGAGCTGCTTGACCTCGTTGAGATGGAGATCCGTGACCTCCTCTCCTCCTACGACTTCCCCGGCGACGATCTGCCCATCGTTCGTGGCTCCGCTCGTGAGGCCCTTGAGTCCGCCAACACCGATATCAATGCTCCCGAGTATGCTTGCATCCTCGAGCTCATGAACCAGGTTGACGAGTACATTCCTACTCCCGAGCGCAAGGCTGACCTCGACTTCCTGATGCCCGTTGAGGACGTGTTCTCCATCACCGGCCGTGGTACTGTTGCTACCGGTCGTGTTGAGCGCGGTACTGTTAAGGTAGGCGACGTTGTTGAGATCGTTGGTCTCTCCGACGAGAAGAAGAACACCACCATCACTGGTGTTGAGATGTTCCGCAAGCTGCTTGATCGCGCTGAGGCCGGTGACAACATCGGTGCTCTGCTCCGCGGTATTCAGAAGAACGAGATCGAGCGTGGCCAGGTTCTCTGCAAGCCCGGCTCCATCAACCCCCACACCAAGTTCACCGGCCAGGTGTACGTTCTGACTGAGAAGGAAGGCGGCCGTAAGAAGCCCTTCTTCGCAGGCTACCGTCCTCAGTTCTACTTCCGTACCACCGACGTTACCGGTGTAATCAATCTTCCCGAAGGCGTTGAGATGTGCCGCCCCGGCGACAACGTTGATATGACCGTTGAGCTCATCACCCCCATCGCGATTGAGAAGGGTCTCCGCTTCGCTATCCGCGAGGGTGGCCGTACCGTTGGTTCGGGCGTCGTTGCTGAAATCCACGAGTAATTTCTAACCTAATTGTGGGCGGATACTTCGGTATCCGCCCATTTCTTGAATATCATTCTTTGGGGATTGGTGAAATTCCATACCGGCGGTACAGCCCGCTAACGTGCGCACCGCACGCCGAACAGGTGAAATTCCTGTGCCGACGGTAAAGTCCGGATGAGAGAAGAAGATAATGGCACCCCCGAAGTGTTTTGGGGGTGCTTATTCTTCTTAACATAGACAATATGTTGGGAGATTGCATATGAACCGTAAACACGCAAATGCCATTAAGTACATTGCAAAGGTTGCCGTTCTCACTGCGGCAGCTGTGATTATTATGCTGTTTGAGTTTCCGCTGCCATTTACCCCGCCATTCTATAAAATAGATCTGAGCGAGGTCGTGGTGTTTATCGGCGGTTTTGCTTTGGGACCCGGGGCCGCTGTGCTGATCGAACTGTTAAAAAATCTGCTTAATCTTTTGCTTGATGGGACTACTACCGCTTTTGTGGGGGAAGCAGCAAACTTCATCACGGGATGTGTTCTTGTCGTCCCAGCTGCATTCATCTATCGCGGCCGAAAGTCCCTGAAAAGTGCAATTCTGGGTATGACGATCGGTACGGTTTCGCTGGCGGTAGTGGGCTCTCTGCTTAACTATTTCGTCCTCATTCCCACTTATGTGGAAATGTACAAAATGCCGCTGGACGCCATTATTGAGATGGCCTCGGCGGTCAACGGTGCCGTGACCGATCTCAAGTCCATGATCGTCTTTGCCGTTGTCCCCTTTAATCTGGTGAAGGGCATTATCTGCTCAATTCTTGCCGGATTACTGTATAAGCGCGTGTCGGGGATCCTGCACCGTTAACCAAGAATTCGATTTTGGGAGGAAATGATGGGTTCGATCAAAAATATCCTTTGGGTGGCATTCATTTCCATGGTGCCCGTTATCGAGCTGCGTGGGGCTATCCCGGCCGGAACCGCGCTTGGTCTGCCGTGGTATCTGTGTATGCTGGCTGCTATCGTGGGCAACTGCATTCCCGTGCCTTTCATCCTGCTCTTTATCCGCGGGATCCTGGATTGGATGAAGCGCTGCCCCCTCCGACTCTTTCAGAGAATCGCCCTTTGGCTCGAGCAAAAGGCAGAGAAGCACCGAGAAAAGGTGGATCGTTTTGCCTTCTTGGGACTGCTTTTGCTGGTGGCCATTCCGCTTCCCGGAACGGGAGCGTGGACGGGATCGCTGGTAGCGGCACTTTTCCGCGTCAGGGCAAAAACCGCTGTTCCTGCCATCCTCTTGGGTGTCTTGGGCGCTGCGATCATTGTCACCCTGATCAGTTACGGCGTTCTCTCTGCGCTGGAATTTCTGCTTTGATCTGGAATGTCCATCGATTGAAAGCATGTTCAAACCGCTGCTTCGCATACCGAAGCGGCGGTTTTTTCCTTGACAGATCGTGCGCCCCGGTGATATAATATCTGCGGATATCCGGTGGATACGAAGGAGGGCAAACAAATGGACATTGTTGAACTGAAGCGGATCAATGGCAAACCCTGTCCCTGCGGCAGAGAACATCAGGTCGCGGCGCAGATTTACTGCGGTCGGGGCGTTTTGAATTCGCTTGTGGGGATCCTGCAGGAATATCACGCGAAAAAGGTGTTCTTGCTCAGCGATCAGAATACGCACCGCGTTGCCGGTGAGCAGGTGCTTGCCCTCCTTGCCGAGGGCGGGATCGCCTGCACTGATTACATGATTGCCGAAGACCGTCCCGAACCTAACGAAGTCAGCGTCGGCTCGGCGGTGATGCATTATGACTATTCCGCCGATGTGATCGTTGCCGTCGGCTCCGGGGTCATTAACGACATCGGCAAGATCCTCTCCGCTACGGCAAATAAGCCCTACATTATCGTGGCAACCGCACCGTCCATGGATGGCTATGCTTCCGCCACCTCTTCCATGACGCGGGACGGGCTGAAGGTTTCAATTCCCTCCAAAACCCCCGATGTGATCATCGGTGATACCGAGATCCTGCGGCAGGCACCCATGCATATGCTCAAGGCGGGGCTGGGCGATATGCTGGCGAAATACGTCAGCATCTGCGAGTGGCGCATCGGCGCATTGGTGACGGGGGAGTATTACTGCGAGACGCTTGCGGAGCTGGTCAGAACGGCCCTGCGGAAGTGCATCGATCACCGTGAGGGTCTTCTGCGGCGGGAGGATGCCGCGGTTGAGGCGGTATTTGCCGGCCTGGCGATCTGTGGGATTGCCATGACCTATGCAGGCGTGTCAAGACCGGCCTCGGGCGGCGAGCATTACCTCTCTCATATCTGGGATATGCGGGGCCATGAGTTCGGCACGCCGGTGGAACTGCACGGAATTCAGTGTGCTGTTGCCACCCGGATGACGGTTGCGCTCTACGAAAAACTCAAGCAGATCACCCCCGACCGTGCGCGTGCACTTGCCCATGCGCAGACTTTCGACTATGCCCGGTGGAGCGAGGAAATGCGCGCATTCCTCGGCAGGAGCGCTGAGAGCATGATTGCCCTGGAGCAGAAGGAAGGGAAGTATGCCCCCGCTGCCCACGCCCTGCGCCTGGAGCGCATTCTTGACCATTGGCAGGATATCCTCGCCGTAATCGAGGAAGAGCTTCCCACCGCCGCCGAGCTGGATGCTGTCTTTGCGGCCATCGATATGCCGAAGACCCCGGCGGAGATCGGCATGGATCCTGCCGCGCTGCCCATGGCTTTCCGGGCATCCAAGGATATCCGCTTCAAATATGTGCTTGCCCACCTTTGCTGGGATCTGGGAATTCTGGGTGAGATGGCGGAGACATTGTAAAAAAGGACTGTCGCGTAATGCGTGATGTTCTTAGCGGAGAAATCATAAATAACTTTACTTAATTTAATCCACAGAAAACAAATAATAAACCCCGACAGATTCATCATAAAATCTGTCGGGGTTATCTTATATTTCAAAAACAA
>SVTK01000001.1 GCA_015063805.1 Oscillospiraceae bacterium | reverse complement strand
CCCGAAACTACAGCCGCGCCCCAAACCACGGCCGCGCCCCAAACCACAGCCGCGCCCCAAACCACGGCCGCGCCCCAAACCACGGCCGCGCCCCAAACCACGGCCGCGCCCCAAACCACGGCCGCGCCCCAAACCACGGCCGCGCCCCAAACCACGGCCGCACCGGAAACCACGGCCGCACCGGAAACCACGGCCGCACCCCAAACCACGGCCGCGCCCCAAACCACGGCCGCGCCCCAAACCACGGCTGCGCCCCAAACCACGGCTGCACCCCAAACCACGGCCGCGCCCCAAACCACGGCTGCGCCCCAAACCACGGCTGCACCCGAAACTACGGCCACGCCCGTAACCATGGCTGCACCCGAAACCACGGCCGCGCCTGAAACCACAGCGGCAAAGTGCGCGGAATGCGCATATGAAGCCAAGGTGAGAACCCCCGCAAAAACCTTTGAGGAGGGCGTTATGGAATATACCTGCTCCGCTTGCCAACACAGTTACACAGAGCCGATCCCCGCAACGAAGTCGATCAAAATCCTGGCCGTGGGCAACAGCTTCAGCATCGATGCCATGGAATATCTTTATGACATCTGCCGGGCAGGCGGCGCAGAAGAAATCGTGCTGGGAAATCTCTACATCGGGGGCTGCACCCTGGAAATGCATCTCTCCAACATCCGGGGTGACCTTGCGGCTTACGAGTTCTATCTGAACACCGCGGGTACATGGAACAAGACCCCTGCCACCAAGCTCAGTTCTGCCCTCAAGCGGGAAGATTGGGATGTGATCACCGTTCAGCAAAGCAGCAACAACAGCGGCAGATCCTCCACCTTTACCCCCCTGGAGGAGATCGTGGACTATCTCAAGCGCGAATGTCCCAACCCCGATGCCAGGGTGCTTTGGCACATGACCTGGGCGTATCAGGCTGACTACACCGGCAGCACCTTTGCCAACTACAACCGCAATCAGAAAACCATGTACAACAGCATTGTCAATGCGGTGAAGAACAACATCGAAAAGAGAAGCTACATCGACGGGATTATCCCGGTAGGCACGGCGATCCAAAACCTCCGCACCTCCTATTTCGGCGACAAGCTCACCCGCGACGGATATCACCTCAACCTCGGGGAGGCACGCTACACGGCAGCGCTCACCTGGTTCTCCTATCTCACGGGGGGTGACATCGACGGGATCGATTGGGTCCCGAAGAATTACCCGGGACTTTCCGACCACCTGGGCGCCCTGCGTGAAGCGGTGAAGAACGCCGTGAAATCGCCCTACAAGGTAACGGAGTCTACCTTTACCGAAGCGCCCAAGATCGCCATAGACTGGACAAAGCCCAGTGTTCCCGATCTTGAGTATGTGGAAACCGACACCGATGCCGACAGATTCAGAAAGCTCGGCCTTGATTTTGACGGCTATGTACTGCTGGACTGGGACGCCCAACTGTACACCCTTTACAGCTCAACAGGGGGAACCACAAGACACGATTCCTCCAATTCCAAGCTGGCGAAATACTACATTTCCTCCAAAAGGCTCTACAGAACCGACCTGCCCGTGGGATCTGTCATCATCGTGGACAAGGGCTTCCAATACCGTCCCGAGGGGTGGGAGAGCGAGTCGTACAAGTCAACCAGCGCAACGAGAGAGCCTGTGGTGCCTGCATCGGTGGTCACCGTTGACGAAGCATGGTGGAAGGACTACGAATTCAGAGGGTTCAACCTCTCCCCCCAGGGGACACATACCAGAGAAGTCACAGAAAGCGACATTCCCCATCTGAGAATTTACGTGCCGAAGACCTGACAGAATTTCTGTACAAGACAGGAAAAAGAGGCGTCCGGCTGTGAAAACAGAAGGTGCCGCGCAGATGCGCGGCACCTTCTGTTTTCATTGCGTTTTAGGACAGCATCGCCCGGTCGCTGGCAAATTCCTTGCCGCTGGCCCGGCTGAAGAGACTCAGCAGATCCTCCACGGTGAGTTTCTGCTTCTCCTCCCCCTCCACGTCAACGATGATCCGTCCCTCGTGCATCATGATCAGACGGTTGCCGTGGGCAATGGCGTCCTTCATGTTGTGGGTGATCATCAGGGTGGTCAGACGGGCATCGGTGACGATGCGGTCGGTGATCTCCAGTACCTTGGCCGCCGTTTTGGGGTCAAGGGCGGCGGTGTGCTCGTCCAGCAGGAGCAGCTTGGGCTGATTGAGGGAGGCCATCAGCAGAGTCACCGCCTGGCGCTGACCGCCAGACAGCAGGCCCACCTTGGAGGTCAGGCGGCTCTCCAGGCCGAGGTCCAGGTCGGCCAGCAGCTTGCGGTATTCGGCACGCTCGGCGGCACGAATCCCCCACGCCAGCCCGCGGCGTTGGCCGCGGCGCTTGGCCAGGGCCAGGTTTTCATCGATCTGCATATCGGCGGCGGTACCCATCATGGGGTCCTGGAACACGCGGCCCAGGAACTTCGCCCGCTTGTATTCGGGCATGGCGGTGATATCCACGCCGTCGATGATGATGTGGCCGCAGTCGGGCTTCCATACGCCCGAGATGGCATTGAGCAGGGTGGACTTGCCTGCGCCGTTGCCGCCGATGACGGTGACAAAATCCCCATCCTTCAGGGTAAGGCTGATGTCCCGCAGGGCGACCTTTTCGTTAACCGTGCCGGGATTGAAGGTTTTGGTCAGATTTTTGATCTCAAGCATGATCTTCCCCTCCCTTGGCATGGTGCGGTTTCGAGAAATACTTCTTCTTCCAATAGGGAGCGGCCAGGAAGATGGCCACCACCAGAGCGGAGAGCATCTTCAAAAGGTCTGCGTCCAGGCCCAGGAAGATGACGGTCTGATAGACGTAGTAGTAGATCACACCGCCGATGATCACGCCGCAGAGGCGCACGGCGAAATTCTGCGAAATGCGGGACACCACAGCTTCACCGATGATGACGGCGGCAAGACCGATAACGATGGCACCGCGGCCCATGTTGATATCGGCAAAGCCCTGATACTGCGCTAAGAGCGCACCGGCGAAGGCGACGATCCCGTTGGAGAGCACCAGGCCGAGGATCTTGGTGAAGTCGGTGTTGATGCCCTGGGCGCGGCTCATGTTTTGGTTGTTACCGGTGGCGCGCAGGGAGGTGCCAAGCTCTGTACCGAAGAACCAGTACAGCACCGCGATCAGCACCGCCACCACCGCCAGCAGCACCAGGATCGACTGAACAACCTTGATCTGCGCCAGCAGGAGCTCATATTTTCGGATGGGCAACGCGATATTGGCCTTGCCCATGATCTTGAGGTTGATGGACCACAGCATCAGCTGGGTCAGAATCCCCGCCAGAATCGCGGGAATGCCCATGAAGGTATGCAGAACGCCGGTGATCAGTCCCGCCAGCAGTCCCGCGGCCAGCGCCGCCAGCATGGCCAGCCAAACATTGACGCCGTTGGTCACCAGGACGGCGCAGACTGCGCCTCCCGTACAAATGGAGCCGTCCACCGTCAGGTCGGCCAAATCCAGAATCCGGTATGTCAGATAAACGCCGATTGCCATAATCCCCCACACCATTCCCTGTGCGGAAGCTCCCGGCAATGCGCCAAGCCAATCAAAAAACATGGTCAATTACCCTTTCTATCTATTGTCCTTTTTCGCGGAACAAGGGATACCGCACTGTCGGTGCGGCATCCCCGGTTGTTCCGTGCGTGAATATTTTCTTTATCAGTCACCGATGGCCACGTAGCCGGCAGACTCGAGAGCAGCGATATCCACGCCCAGGGCCTCGCAGTTGGCACGGTTGTACTTCTTGGTGAAGTTCTCGGCGTAAGCGACCTCCATCTCGGCAATGTCAGCATCGCCCTTGAGGATCTCGGCCGCCATCTTACCGGTGGTTACGCCCAGATCATAGTAGCTGATGGACAGGGTAGCCACGCCGCAGCCCGAGCAGATGCCCTCTTCACCCGCGATGATGGGGGTGCCGGTGGGCAGAACCGCGCCGTTGATGGCCTCGGTGCAGGTAGCGGCGGTGTTATCGGTGGGGATATAGATGACATCGGAAGCAGCGGCAGCGGCGGCTGCAACAGCGGCAATATCGTTGGAGTCGGAGAAGGAGAAATCGGTTACGGTGATGTTCTTGGCCTCCAGCAGCTCGCGGACCACCTTGACCTGGTAAGCCGAGTTGGGCTCGCCGGAGCAGTACAGCATCCCCACCTTCTTGGCATCGGGGAAGAGGTCGGTGATCATTTCCGCCTGCTGATCCAGGGGGGCCAGGTCAGAGGTGCCCGACACATTGCCGCCCACCAGGCCGCCAAAGTTGTCGATGTCCAGGGCGGTACCGTACTCGGTCACCGAGGTGCCCAGCACGGGGATGGTGGTGGTGCCGTTGTAGGCGGCCTGCAGGGCCGGGGTTGCGTTGGCCAGGATCAGGTCAACATTCTTGGTTACGAAGTCGGTGATGATGGTGGTACAGGCGGTGGCATCACCATGCGCGTTCTGATCAAGGAAGGTCACATTCTCCTCCCCCAGCGCTTCCACGAGGGCATCCTTGAAGCCCTGGGTAGCGGCATCCAGCGCAGGATGGGGCTGGATCTGACAGATACCCACGGTAAAGGACTTCGCCTCGCCGCAGGAAGCCAGGGACAGGCAAAGGGTCGCCGTCATCAGAACGGCAAGAACGAGAGAGAGAAGCTTTTTCATAATGATTTTCCTCCGAAACAAGTTGAAAGTAAATGTATGTATAAAGTAATCTTTACTTTTTACATCAAGTTTTATGCACCGCAGATTTTTCCGAAAAAGCAAAAATCGCCCCCGGCAAACAGGGACGACTGAATCGCGGTACCACTCTGCTTCTCCGCACCCTTGCGAATGCGGACTCTAAGGCTGAAAAGTCTTCGCGGGGTAACGGCCGCAACCGTTGTGCCTACTATCGGTTCAGCACACAGCTCGCAGAAGGAACTTCACACGGCTCGCGTCATTGTCTTGCACCCACCGACAACTCTCTGCGGCACAACCCCGTGTTACTCTATTCTGCTCAAACGCTTTTGGATTATGTGTATATCTTATCACCATATTCACGCAATGTCAAGGGGTTTTGGAAAAATAATTCAATATTTTTGATTTATTTTTCCTTTTTTAAATCAATCTATTAAAAATATCAATGGTTTATCGTAGGAGTATGCATGAATATTCATTCTTCAGGCCAACAGCTGCAGATATGCCGTCCCGGCATATCCCATTGCCCGAAAAAGAATTCCCTCTCCCCGCAAAATCTTCCCACCGCCCCTTGACTTTCCGGGGGGATTGTACTATAATAAGTCGGTTGGCGTGTGCCGCCCTCTCGGCACAAATTCTCAATCTGTAAGCACTGGAGATACATCTATGGAAACGCTGCTCAGTTTATCGGTCGCCCTGTTTGCGGGGCTTCTGCTTTCCCGGGGTGCAAAGCTGCTCAAGCTCCCCGCCGTCACCGCCTATCTGGTGGCGGGTATCCTTATCGGTCCCTACCTGCTGGGACACTTCGGTGTTCCGGGGCTGGGCTTCACCAGCATGGAGAATGTGGAGTCCTTCTCTCTGCTCTGCGATGTTGCCCTGGGCTTCATCGCCTTCTCCATGGGCAATGAATTTCGTCTCTCTGCCCTGAAGAGCATCGGCAAGCAGGCCACCGTCATCGGCATTTTTCAGGCTGTGATCACTACCCTTCTGGTGGACGGTATCCTCATCGGCCTGCACTTCCTCATGCCCGACAAGCTCTCCCTTCCCGCCGCTATTGTGCTGGGTGCCGTGGCCGCCGCCACCGCTCCCGCCGCCACCCTCATGGTGGTCCGCCAGTACAAGGCCAAGGGCCCGTTGACCAGCATTCTGCTCCCTGTGGTGGCGCTGGACGATGCCGTGGGTTTGGTGCTCTTCGCCATCTCCTTCGGCGTGGCAAAGTCCCTGACTCTGGGCAATGTGAATGTGGCCTCGGTGATCCTCGAGCCCATTCTTGAGGTGGTGCTCTCCCTGGGCCTGGGCCTGGTCATGGGCTTCCTCTTCAGCTTCATGGAGCGCTTCTTCCATTCCCGCTCCAAGCGACTGGCCGTGTCGGTTGCCTTCGTCTTCCTCACCGTGGGCATTTCCATGATGACCTTCACGGTCGGCGGCATCCACATCGCCTTCTCCTCCCTGCTCAGCTGCATGATGCTGGGCACCGTCTTCTGCAATGTCTGCGACTTCTCCGAGGAACTGATGGACCGCCTCGACCGCTGGACCGCGCCTCTGTTCATCCTCTTCTTCGTCCTCAGCGGTGCTGAGCTGGAGCTGTCGGTCTTCGGAGATATGGCCATCGTGATCATTGGCGTGACCTATGTCCTTGCCCGCTCGGCCGGCAAATACATCGGCGCATTCATCAGCGCAAAGTCGGTGAAGTGCGACCCCAACATTGTCAAGTATCTGGGCGTTACCCTCCTGCCCCAGGCGGGGGTTGCCCTGGGCATGGCCATGAAGGCCACCGCCCTCGGCCCCGAAGGCCTGCTGGTGAGCAACATCACCCTCTTCGCCGTGCTCATCTACGAGCTCATCGGCCCCATGCTGACCAAGATCGCCCTGCTCAAGGCCGGCGACATCCAACCCGAAGGCAAGAGCAGCGCACGGGGAGCGAAGGTACATCATTGAGGACCGTGGGGCTTTGCCCCACACCCCACTGGGGGCGCCTTTTGAAAAAGGCTCCCCCGGACCCCCGCGAAAACTTTTCGAATGAGAAACTGACCTTTGTGCCAATCAAATCCGATGCGCACAAAGGCCGTTCTTTTTCGGGCAGTTTTTGGGGAGGGGTTGGGAAAGGCGACGTGTCGCCTTTCCGTCGAGTTTGGCCGGGAACCGGCCAAACGTCGCAAAAGGGAGGGGCCTTTTTTCAAAAAGGCCCCTCCCCAAAATCACGCTGCCCCCTTGCACCGAGCGCCAAAATGCGATATAATAAAGGAAGATAAGCGCACAAGGAGAACTGCCATGTCCAACGAAAACCGACTCCCCCGGGCTGCCGCCCTTCATGATCTTTCCTGTGTGGGCCGCTGCGCCCTCACGGTGATCCTGCCCACCCTGGCTGCCATGGGCATTCAGCCCATTCCCCTGCCCACCGCCCTGCTGTCCACCCACACGGGGGGCTTTACCGATCTGTTTTTTGCCGATCTCACCGGGGAGATGGAGAAGATCGCCGCCCACTGGAAGACCCTGGGCATGGATTTTGACGCCATTTACACCGGCTTTTTGGGCAGTGCGCCCCAGATTGATACGGTATCCCGCTTCATCGCCGAGTTCGGCGAGGGGGCGTTGATTTTGGTGGATCCCGTCATGGGGGACGACGGCCTGCTCTATTCCACCTACACCCCCGAGATGGTGGATCGGGTCAGAGAGCTCTGCGCCCACGCCGATCTTATCACCCCCAACCTCACCGAGGCCTGCTTCCTCTGCCGCGTGCCCTACCGCGACACGGCCGCCATGACCGATGCCCAGGTAAACGCCTTCGCCCACGAGCTGCTTGACCGCCTGGCCGAGTTGGGCTCCCCTGCCGTCCTGCTCACCGGGCTTCCCCACGGGGATGTCATCACCGTGGCCGGCGCGGTAGAGGGCGAGCGATTTATTTTCTCCCATGAGCGGATCAGTGCAGGCTACCCCGGCACCGGCGACCTCTTCGCCTCGGTTCTCCTGGGCCGCCTCATGGGGCAGAATGGCCCCCTCACCGCCCCGGGACTGCAAGCCGCCGCAGAATCCGCCGCCCATTTCACCGGCCGCGCCATCGCCCGCACCCTTGAAGCCGGCACCCCCGTCCGGGACGGTGTGCTGTTGGAGGCGCTGTTGGGGGAGCTGATTGACAGGGGCTCTGCCCCTGACCCCGCTGGGGGCTCCTTTTGAAAAAGGCGCCCCCAGACCCCCGCGAAAACTTTCCAAATAAGAAAATGACCTTTGTGCCAATCAAATCTGATGCGCACAAAGGCCGTTCTTTTTCATGAAAGTTTTTGGGGATTCTTAAGGGCCTTTTTTCAAAAAGGCCCTTAAGTGGGGTGCAGGGGCAAAGCCCCTGCTCACTCGCATTTCTCCAAATATGCCTTCTGTTCTTCACTGAGGGTGTCAATGCCGGCACCTAGAGCGGCGGCTTTGATGGCGGCGACTTCCACGTCGATCTCCCGGGGAACGGCGTAGACGCGCTTCTCCAGGGTGCCGCGGGTCTTGGCCAGGTACTCCAGGCTCTTGGCCTGGATGGCGAAGGACATATCCATAATCTCTGCCGGGTGACCGTTGCCGGCGGCAAGGTTCACCAGGCGTCCCTCGGCCAGCAGGTTGAGAATGCGGCCGTCGGGCATCCGGTAGCCGGTGATGTTGGGCTTGCGCTCCCACACCTCTTCAGCCATATCGGCCAGGGCGCGCTTGTCCACCTCCACGTCGAAGTGGCCGCTGTTGGACAGCAGAACGCCATCCTTCATCACGGCGAAGTGCTCCCGGCGGATGACATCGCAGCAGCCGGTGACGGTGATAAAGAGATCGCCTAGGGGAGCGGCCTCGTCCATGGTCTTTACGGTAAAGCCGTCCATCACCGCCTCGATGGCCTTGACGGGGTCGATCTCGGTGACGATGACCACCGCACCCATGCCCTTGGCCCGCATAGCAATGCCCTTGCCGCACCAGCCGTAGCCGGCTACCACCACCGTCTTGCCGGCGATGATGAGGTTGGTGGTATTCATGATACCGTCCAGGGTGGACTGGCCGGTGCCGTAGCGGTTGTCGAAGAGATGCTTGCAGTCGGCATCGTTGACATCGATCATGGTGTAATCCAGCAGACCTGCGGCCTGGCGGGCGAAGAGGCGGTGGATACCGGTGGTGGTTTCCTCCGCACCGCCGATGAGGTTGCGGCCGTAGTCACGGCACTCCCCGTGGAGCAGGGCGGTAAGGTCGCCGCCGTCGTCGATCATCAGATCGGGGACGATGGAGAGGGTGCGCTTGAGGTGCTCGGTGTACTGCTCCATGCTCACGCCGCGGTAGGCGTTGACGGTGAAGCCCTCGGCGGCAAGGGCCGCGGCCACGTCATCCTGGGTGGAGAGGGGATTGCAGCCCGTCACCGCCACCTCCGCGCCGCCATTCCGCAGAACCTTGGCCAGGTAGGCCGTCTTGGCCTCCAGGTGAATGGACATGGAGATCTTCATGCCCGCGAAGGGCTTGGTTTGGATAAACTCCTGCTCAATGCGGGAGAGAACGGGCATATAGCTGCGTACCCAGTCAATTTTATCCTTGCCAGACTTGGCAAGGCTGATGTCTTTGATGTCGTTCATGGAAATTCTCCTGTGATAGAAAATCGTTACCTATAGTATACCAAATGCCGCCCGAAATGTCAACAAAAATCCCGCGCCGCAGCTGCGGCGCGGGATTTTTCACGGGTTATGCATGAGCCGGAGCGCGGGTGGATCCGGCGGGGGTGAAATCCGCCAGCCCCCCCAGGGTACCGGTATACACCGGCACCAGCTCGGGGATCTTCACGAAGTCCATGGGCTGCATCAGGGACACCGGCCGGGGCAGCGTGCAGGCCCCCGTCATCTCCAGCATCCACGCCACAAACTGCCCGCACTGGTAGTGCTTTTTCAGGGGCATGGGGATACCGAAATAAGTGAAGGGAATCCCCAAAAAGTTGTAGCGGTAGCTGGGGTAGTTGGCAAGGCACTCGCTGACCTGCCCCTCCATCTTGGCATAGGCCTCCTCCGACACCTCCAGGGCGTACAGCACGCAGGGCTGATCCAGATTCAGGGAGAAGACACCCGCATCCAGGGTCTCCCGCACGAAGCCCCCGATGAGGGGATTATGCAGCCGTCTCCGACCGAAGCTATAGAAGCAGTCGATCTCCGGAGAGAGGGAGATGGAGGAGTGGTTGTAGCGGCAGGCGGTCATGAGGCGGATAAACCGCGCACAGACCGTATTGCTGCGGGACAGCAGAATGTAGATGGTTCGCATAATCTTTCCTTTTCGGAACTGTTATTTTACCCATTTTGCCTGGGCAGCGTAGTAGTCCAGCACACCACGGGCAATGGCATCTCCCGCCTGGGCAATGGCCTCGGCGTTCAGCATTTTTTCGTATTCCTCGACACAGGTGATAAAGCCCACCTCGATCAGGGTAGAGGGGAATCTGGCGTTGCGGCAGAGTGCCAGCCGCTGCTCGGCAAAGTCCCGCTCGTAGCGGTTGAGGGCCGTGGCCGTGGCAGAGGAAATGCACTGGGTCAGCAGGCGGCCCGCGTCGGCGTAGTAGAGCCCCACCAGCCCACGGATCCGGGTAATGTCGGAGGCATAGGGCATGGAGTTCTGATGGATGGAGATGGACAGATCGGGTTCCAACTCACCCAACAGTGCAATGCGCTGATCAATGGACACGGTGGTGTCCCCGTCACGGGTCAGCACCACGTTTGCCCCCAGCTGACGGAGAGCCTCCGCCGCGCGGAGGGTGATGGCAAGGTTGAGATCGGCCTCATCCACCGCGGCATAGCCCGATCCCGCCCCCTGGGCGCCCAGGGCACCGCTGTCGGTGCCGCCGTGGCCGGCATCCAGCACAATGGTCTTGCCAAACAGAGGCAGGCCGTCGGCGGGAAGCTTCACGGGATTGCGCAGGAGGACCAGCGTCATGCCCTCATCGCTGTAGTCAAATTCAAAGCCGTAGAAGTTGTCGGGATCCCGCAGGGTCAGGGCGATTTTGATGCTGTTGGCCTTGGTGCTCTTGACCCACTCTGCGCCCGTGAAGAGGGGATTTTCCCCCAGGGTGATCTTCCCCACCGAGGCGGTATTAACGTTGTAGAGCGAAATGTAGAAGATGCCGTTCTCGCAGTAGCCGTTCATGGGAATGGTGTTCTCGGCATCGATGGCCACCAGGGTGTGACTGCCGGCACTTCCCACCGTCACGGCGCGCACGTTGGCAATGCCGATCTCGGTGTTCCCGGCCAGCTCGCGGACGTTCTCGGTGGCCATATATCCCCCAACCCGGAGCAGATAGTATCCGTTGGCCTGGGACACAGCATAGTCCCGCATTCCCGCCACCTGGGGGGTGAAATCGTCGTAATACCAGGAGGTGTAGCTCAGCTTCAGCTCAGCGTGATCCCGGGTGACCTCCACGGGGATCACGGCGTTCTTGCCCAGTACCCGCACCAGGGGGCCCCGGGCGGTGGTATTCTCATTGCCCCGCACTGCACGGAAAGTCACATTTCCCAGGGAGTAGATCTCTCCCTCTCCGGCGGCAGGCAGGGTAAAGCTGCCCGAATAGGTATCGGCGGTATATCCCGTCTTGCCCTTCACCTTCCCCGAGCTCTGCAGGGTCACGGTCTGACCGCCCAGGGCGGCGGTAACGGTACTGCCCACGGGAGCGGTACAGGTGAGGGTCACACGGCTGCCCGCCGCGGCGGCGACGTCGCCGCTGGGGGCACTCACCGAGAGAACATAGCCATCCAGCACCTTGTCCTTGGCAGTAGTCCCACTGCTCGGCTGCACCCCACGGTGCAGAATGTAGGGAATCTCGGTGCCGTCATAGGTAAAGGTAAATTTGTTCTCCCCCTCCTCCAGGGAAACGTAGAGGGAGAAGTATCCGCTCTTGGTGCGGCTCACCGGCTTTCCCTCGAAGCGCAGGGGCTTAGTGGGATCGGACGCACCGATGAGATAGGTGGAGGCGGAATCAATCCAAGAACCGCTCCGGGGGGAGGTCACCGTCAGGGCCATGCCGTTGGACACGGGTGCGGTATAGATGATCTCCCCGGCATACATGGCCTTCAGCTCGTCAGCCAGGCCCTTGGTGTTGGCCACAATGTCGGGATAGCCGTAGTGAATGCTGCCCCGATAGCCCAGCTCGCTGCGGGCGTACTCGATCTGCTGGCTGATCTCCCCCTCGGGATCGGTCCAGGTGGCATAGTTGTACACACCGTGAGAAATGAGCAGATCCACCCCGGTGCCGTCCACCTGGGCATTCCACCAGCGCACCAGCACATCGTAAGGGGCAGCAGAGGAGGAAAAACGCCAATAGATCTGAGGCGCGATGTAGTCGATGTATCCGCCCTCGATCCAGGTAAGCGCGTCGCAGTAGATCTCGGAATAAGACGCCAGGCCGCTTGTGGCACTGCCTCCGTTCTCACCGTCGTCGTTCTGCCAGATGCCGAAGGGGGCAATGCCGAACTGGCACTCGTCATCGATGGACTTGATGACCCGGTAACAGCCCTCCACCAGCTGATTGATGTTGTCCCGCCGCCAGTCGTCGCGGTTCTCGAAATCCCCGCCAAAGGCGGCGAAGCTGGCATCGTCGTCAAAGGGAACCTTCACATTCTTCCCGTTCACCTTTTCGGTGGTGGGATAAGGATAGAAGTAATCGTCGAAAATCACGCCGTCTACGTCGTAATTGCGGACGATCTCGGCCACGCCGTCGATCACATACTGCCGCACCGCGGGAATGCCCGCGTCAAAATACAGCTTGCCGTCGGCGTAGGGGATGGCCCAATCGGGATTTTTCCGGGCAGGATGGCTCTCCGCCAGAGCCTTCACGTCGGTCTCGGGCTTGGACGGCGATCCCGATGCCGTCACGCGCAGGGGATTGACCCAGGCGTGGACGCGGATATTGCGGGCGTGGGCCTCTTGGAGAAGGTATGCCAGGGGATCAAACTCGTCGGGAAGCGCCGCGCCCTGCTCCCCCGTCAGATAGGCCGAGGTGGGGAAAAGCTCGGATCTGTACAGCGCGTCAGCGGCAGGCCGCACCTGAAAATACACGGTGTTGAATCCGTTCTCTTCGCAGTTGTCGAGAATAGCATCCAGCTCGGCGGCAAGGGTGAGGGAATCCAGCCCCTTCTCCGAGGGATAGTGGAGATTCATTACCGAAGCGATCCACACACCCCGCACCTCTGCATCGGGATTGAGGATCCCCGCGCCCCCCGGCTCGGGCTTCACATAGGCGCTGGGCTCCACCCGGGACAGCTGTGCCCCGGCACCGTTGGCCTGGGCGGCCGCCGCAGAGTCGGTGCAGGCGGTAAGGGTGCTGAAAATCAGCGAAAACAAAATCATCGCCCCGAGGAGCAGGCCGGTGATCTTTGTGGAAACCAAGTGCAGATCAAGGGTTTTCATGGGCGGTGTCCTTTCTTTATCAATGGGAAAAGTTGTCCTCCCTCCAATCTATGCGGGTGCGGGGGGACATATACGGGCGGGCGCCGGGATGACGCCGCGGAATATGCGCTTTTTCGTCTTTTTTAGTATACCATAAGACCCGCCCGCTGTCAAAGGGATTTCGGTGTATAGGAAAAAATTTACAAAAATCCCCCCCGCTTTGTCCCGCCCATCTATTGACAGAGATGGCGAATCATGCTATAATGAATCATCATGATGTTACGGATAAATTGAAAACGTTATGACCAATTTGAACATACAGGAAGGATACCGCTATGCCCTACGTTACCAGCCAAAAGATGCTGCTCGATGCCCAGAAGGGCGGCTACGCCATCGGCGCCTTCAACGCCGAAAACATGGAGATGGTCATGGCCATCATCGCCGCCGCTGAAGAAATGAAGGCCCCCGTGATGATTCAGACCACCCCCTCCACCGTGAAGTACGCGGGACTGGATCTCTACCGCGCCAATGTTTACGCCGCCGCGGCCAAGGCGAAGGTGGATGTCTGCCTCCACCTGGACCACGGCTCCTCCTTTGATCTGGCCGTGCAGGCCATCCACGCCGGATACTCCTCCGTCATGATCGACGGCTCCCACAGCCCCCTGGAGGGCAACATCGCCGTGACTCGCTCGGTGGTCAACGTGGCGCACCCCTGCGGCATTCCCGTAGAGGCTGAGCTGGGCAAGGTCGGCGGCAAGGAGGACGATCTTGAGGCCGACGGATGCGGCTATACCGATCCCGCCGATGCCGTCCGCTTCGTGGCCGAGACCGGCATCGACTCCCTGGCGGTGGCCATCGGTACCGCCCACGGTGTCTACGCCGGCACCCCCGTGCTGGATGTTGACCGCCTCCGCGCCATCCGCCGGGTGGTGGAGATTCCCCTGGTGCTCCACGGCGCATCCGGTCTGTCGGATGATGCCGTTCGCGAAACCATCGCCGCCGGCATCTGCAAGGTCAACTTCGCCACCGAGCTGCGTATCGCCTACTCGGAGGGCGTGAAGGCCGCAATCGCCGCCGATCCCAATGTGTTCGACCCCAAAAAGTACGGCAAAGTGGCCATGGCCCGCGTCACCGAACTGGTCAAAGCCAAGATCGCAGTGTGTCGGGGGTAAAGACCTTGGGACGCTGTCCCAAACCCTGCTGGGGGCGCTTTTTGAAAAAAGCGCCCCCAGTCCCCCGCAAAAACTTGCAGAAATAAATTTTCATGAAAGTTTTTGCGGATTCTTAAGGGGCTTTTTACAAAAAGCCCCTTAAGCCGGGTGCAGGGGCGGCGCCCCTGCTATAACTAATTACAAGGAGAGTAAAACATGAAAGCTGCTGTTCTTTACGGAAATGAAGATCTGCGTTATGATGATTATCCCACCCCCGAGGTCAAGGCGGGGATGGTAAAGGTACGTGTCCGCGCCAGCGGAATCTGCGGCTCGGACATTCCCCGTGTGCTCCACAACGGCGCGCACTTCTTCCCCATCGTGCTGGGTCACGAGTTTGCCGGGGATGTGGTAGAGGTGGGCGAGGGGGTAACCAACGTTGCGGTGGGCGACACCGTTTCGGGCGCGCCCCTGGTTCCCTGCATGGAATGCGCCGACTGCCAGCAGGGCAACTACGCTCTCTGCCGCCACTACAGCTTTATCGGCTCCCGGGAGCAGGGCAGCTTTGCCGAGTATGTGGTGATCCCCGCCCGCAATGCCATCAAGTATGACCCCGCCATCCCCTACATTCAGGCGGCCATGTTTGAGCCCGCCGCCGTGGCCCTCCACGGCGTGATGTGCAACGATTTCAAGGGCGGCGGCTACGTGGCAATCCTGGGCGGCGGCACCATCGGAATGTTCACCGCCCAGTGGGCCCGCATCTACGGCGGCCGCAAGGTGGTGGTCTTCGACCTGCTGGAGGAACGTCTGGAGCTGGCCCGCGAGCTGGGCGCCGATGCTACCGTCAACACCTCCGCCCCCGACTTCATGGAGCAGGCCAAGGCCCTCACCGGCGGCCACGGTTTCGACTACGTCTTCGAGACGGCCGGTGCCACCGCCACCATGAAGATGGCCTTTGAGCTGGTGGCAAACAAAGCCCACGTCTGCTTCATCGGCACGCCCCATGTGGACCTCACCTTCACCCCCAAGCTTTGGGAGTGCATGAACCGCAAGGAGTTCAAGCTCACCGGTTCCTGGATGAGCTATTCCGCTCCCTACCCGGGCGTAGAGTGGCAGATCTGCGCCGACTGTTTTGCCGACGGCCGCCTGCGCTTCTCGGATAAGCTGATCCACCACAGCTTCCCCCTCTCCCGGGCCGCCGAGGCCTTCGCCCTCTACAAAACCCCCGGCGCGGTCAAGGGCAAGATCATGCTGCTGAGCGAATAACCTTTGACGGCAAAAGCGATGAAACGGTTCCGTTTCATCGCTTTTTTCTGCGGTGCCTTGCTTTGTTCATATCTGTGTGCTATACTGAAAAAAACAACCTCATCCACAGCTCATCCTTCTTCTGTGAAAGGAGATTGCCATGCGCTACTATACCAAGGAATGGTACGCCCTGATGCAGCAGCTGCATCGCGCTGACGGACTGACCCCCATCCCCGACAAGGCCTATTCCGAGGCTGAGATTGACGCCTTCTTTCAAGCGGATCTGCAAGAGGAAACTGCACGCGACCGCAGCCTGCACCGAGGCGCCGGGGCTTTTAACCCCGCCGAAACCATCTCCTGCTTTACCCAGTGCTACCGCACAATGACACGCCACGTCCGAGACGGCTATCCCGTCTGGCTTTGTAGGATCACCGATCCCCGCCTGCTCGCCCTGGGGCGGATTCCCGAGTCCGCCTACCGCCGTCTATTGGCGGAGGATCACGCCAACAAACAAGCCTTTGCGCAGATCATGGCCGATGCCCACAACGCGCTGGCGGCGGAGAACATCCCTGCCCGGCTCCGGGATGGATTGCAGCTCCACGATGCCCGGCTTCTGCGCTTTGAACAAATCGGACAGGACACCGAGCTCATCCTGCGCAAGGACGGTGGTTGGGATGCTCCCGCCACCCCCTATATCCGTATTCTTTTTCGCGGTGTCACACAAATCGATCGGGAAAAAGGGTTTTCCATCCGGCCGCGGCAGGATACCGAAGGCAAATACAGCTCAGGCTGCACTTACCTCTACCACGAGCTCTACCGTGAGGAGGAGGGCTATGCCCTGCATATTCTGCTGCACACCCGCCGCGCTCTGCGGTATCTGACCGTTTACTGCGGGGACATTGTGTTGGAGGACAACGTTGAATTTCCTCCGGTCACCACCCTCTCTGCCCGTCTTTCCGCCTTGATCGGCGAGCTCGAGCCGGCCCCCGCCTGTCCCACGGATTCCACCCCATGGGAATCCATTTACCTTGACGGAATCGATACGGATTTCCGACAATGGCGGGAGCTGATTGCCGCCGCCCTGCGCACCGCCCATACCTTTGCAATACACTGCTGGTTGGAAGAAACAGAGGCCATTGCCCTCGCTCTGCAGCATGGCACCGTGCAGGAGCACAACTGGCGCCATGGCACGGTGATCGGCGGCGAGGTAACCCCCGCCTTCACCGATTTGATTCTGCAGCTTCCCCGCCCCGCGCCGAGCGGCAGCGGAAGCCAATTCACCCCCTTTTTCAATATCTTCCTGGATGACTGCTTTCAAAGCTGCCATTGGGGCACCGAAATCCACATACGCATACCGTCAAATAAAAACGGTGGCGACACACAGAAAGGAATCCGCCCATGACCTCCAATCAATCCCTCCTGCAGCAGCTTCGCTCCGCCGCCCCCTGCTGGTCGGCGCTGGGCTTCACCTATGAGGATCCCCGCCGGGCCGTGCGCTACTTCTGCACCCCAAAAGATGCTGTAATCTTCGGCTCTCTCGGGGTGGACGGCATCCACTACTGCACCATTCCCACCCTCGGAGAGTATGTGTTCGTGGTGAATCCCATGCCCGCGGACGACCGCTACGTCCTGCCCGTCGCCGACTGCATCGCCCATTTCTTCCGCCTGGTGGCCGCCCTTCACGGCACACAGCTGATGGATCAGCTGGTGGGCTGGGACAGGGACACCTTTGACACCGCATTCCGTCAACTCTTGGCGGAGGAAGACGCAAACCGCGCCGATGAGCTGGCGGCACTGTGTGCTCTCATCCCCTGCGCCCCCGTGGATGATCCCTACGGAGAGATCCGCGCACGCAGCGACCGCTTCAACCCCACCTGCATCACCTACACCCCCGAATACTACGAAACCCTGGGGCTCACGCCCCCCGCCCGGCAAGAAAAAAGCTGGGATTTCGTTTCCACCGTCACCCGATGGATCCCCCGGGACAAATAATCCTCGCCAGGACAAAAGCAGAGCGGCAGAGAGAATTTCTCTGCCGCTCTGCTTTTGTCGTTCCCGCTGGCGGACGATCATGCCCCCGCGCACACAAAAAGGGGCCGCCGCGCTGCGGCAGCCCCTTGGGGTTTTGTGCTTATTTGGACAGATTGCGGTGCCATTCGGTCTCGTGTTTCTTCCAGTCGATGGGCTCCTTGATGCGAATCCAGTTCTCGTACCGGTAATCCTGGTCCTCGACCTTCCGCTTGCTGCGGCTGAAGTCATGGTAATCGGTGGCTTCAATCATGTCGTAGTAGTACCAGTCGCCCTTCGGGTTGTCGGGCCATACGGTGTAGCCCTCGCACAAGCCCTCCTCATCCACAGCGCGGTCGAGGCAACGGTTGACCATGGTCACCGTCTCAGCACGGGTAATGGGCTGGTCGGGACGGAAGGTGCCATCGGGATAACCCAGGACATAACCGCGGGTTGCGGAGAACTCGACATAATACTCAGACCAGTGACCCGAAACATCCGCAAAGTTCTCGGTAACCTTCAGCACACCGAACTGGGAGTCGAATCTGGTGATGATGGTGGCCAGCTCGGCACGGGTGATGGGCTGGTCAGGACGGAAGGAACCGTCGGGATAGCCCTTCAGAATGCCGCCGTTGGTCAGAGTGCAGATGGCAATATAGAACCAGTCTTCAGACTTCACATCGGGATAGATGTTGTCACTGCTCCAGATTTCGGCTCTGGCCTCCTCGGTCAGCAGGCGGTAGAAGATGGTGGCCACCTCGGCACGGGTAATGGACTGATCGGGACGGACGGTGCCGTCGGGATAGCCCATGATGTAGTTCACATGATCATCGGTGAGCCAGGGCAGGTCATCCGGATCGTCGGGACGGATGGGCGGGTAGAAATTGGGCAGAACTTCTGCCGTGAACACCCAGTCCACTTCGGCCACCAGATCCTGCAGCTCGTTGCCGGCCTCGATATCAATGCTCAGGGTCACGTCCAGATGTTGGGTATTGTCGTAGCCATACACCCCCAGCAGAACGCCCTCGGACAGATCGCCCGTGATATCATGGGAGCCGTTTTGCACCTTGAAGGTAACCCAGTCGCCGTAGGTTTCCATGAGGGTCGTATAATCCTCGTTGGGATTTTCGGCCTTCAGGTAAAGGTAAACTCTTTGGTTATAGAGGTTCTTTGCCCCGACGGTAATCCGCTGGGTTACGCTGTCACCTGGCATCATTCCCTTGAGATCGGGAAAAAGATCGGGCTCTTTGTTGCCAAGGAAGGGCAGCGCCCGCTCAAACTCAATCTCCTGGGATTTGCCGTTGAACATCACCGCGGGGATTTTGCCGGCACCCGCAACGGTATAGATTGCCGCGCCGACGAACAGAGCGGTGGCCAGGAAAATGGCCAGCACGCGGAGAAGCTTTACGTTCTTCATCGGTTTTCCCCCCTTAGCGTGCGGGGAAGCCCCAGGCTTCCTGTACAGCGGAGACGGGCTCACTCTGAATTGCCTCAGCCAGGACGCGCACCGAGAAGACACAGCCCTCAGGCGCCTCACCCACAGCCGAAACCACCAGAGGAAGGGCCGCTGCGCCGGGTTCTACAGGCTGGGTATAATAGTAATAACCGTTCAGCAGCGTCCAACCCTCGGCTGCCGTAATCCGATAATCCTCAGCGGTGATGGGATCAAGGCCGTACACCTTGCCGTCACGGGTCCAGTTGGCCACCACGGCCACCCGGATGTACGCGGAAATGTTTCCTTGGTTGGTGACGGTATACGCCCCGTCCTTCTCGGTCACCGCGCAGTCTACTGCGGCAGGATAGAAGGTATTTTCCACGGGCTTGAGCCGCACCGTCAGAAGAGCCGCCGTGCCGCCCACCGCCACACCGACAACCAAAATAAGAGAGAGCAGCAGGAGGATCGGTTTTTTCATGCGTTTGAATTCCATATAGCTCCTCCTTTCTTAGGCTTCGGTATCGTCTTTTTTCTTCTCAGGATAGATCAAGTCGGCATTCTCGCTCAGCCACTTATCGGTGCGGGGCCCGAAGGTAAAGGACACCGCGGCGGCAGGCTCGAGGAGAGTCTTCTCCTTCACCGTAAGCTCAAGGCTCTCCACGCCGGCATAACGCCAGCTCCAGCCATCCTGTTCGGACACGGTGTAGGTGCCGATGGGCAGGTCGGTGACGGTGACGCTGGTCTCACCGGCGCCAAGGGCTACGGTAAGCACAACGGGGGAAAGCTCTGCGGCTGCAGGTCTGCCTACGATGTTGAAGAGCAGGGGCTGCTCGGCATCAATCCCCGTCACCGTTACGGTGAGGTCGCTGAGGATCAGCGCAAACTTGGCATAGTAAGTTCCGCCCACATACAGGCCGCTCTCGGCATCCTTGGCGGGCTTCAGCGTGCCGGTCAGGGGATCCACCGTCTGCACAGGCACGGGAACGCGGCACTCGGCATCCAAATACCAGCCCACGAAGCGGTAGCCGGGATTGGGGACCGGACGTGCGGCAGGTGCACCGGTGTCCGCCCCCACCAGCTCACTGCCGGGGGTAACGGTTCCGCCGGGCGTGGCGGGAACATAGGAGAAGGTCACGGTGTTTTCCTTCCACATTGCTTCCAGGGTCACATTACCCCAAAGCCCTGTGGGAGTAAGGAAATTCGCCTCAAGGGCAGCGGGCCAGTTGTGGTCCACACCTGCGGGCGTGGTCACCTTCCAGCCGAGGAAGGTGTAGCCGGGGCGGGTAGAGGTCGGAATCACCACGCCGCGGTCCACGGTGTATTCAATGGAAGCCGGCGCAAGTCCGCCTGCTCCGTTGAAGGTAATGGTATAGGGAATTCTGATCCACTTTGCGGTGAGGATCACGTCACCGTACCAGCCTGCGGGGAGCTGAAGCACTCCGGCATCCAGATCATTGGAGGGCCAGTTGCCGGCACTGACAACAGTCACCGCCCAGCCTGCAAAGCCGTAGCCGATGCGGGAGGGCTTGGGCAGATTGATGGGCTTGGTAATGTCGTAGGGCATTTGGGTCCGCTCGCTGCCGTCGGCCAAATCGAAAATCACGGTGTAATTCAGGGGCGTCCACTGCGCGGTAATGACGACGTTGCCCCACTGACCGGCGGGAAGCTTGATCACCGTTGCGTCCAGGGTCAGCATGGCGGACAACGCATCCTTCTGCGGGAAGGCAAGCTGCCATCCGGCGAATGCATATCCGGGACGGGTGGGATTGATGGGCATCATCAGCTCATCCAGAACCGTATAGGAAGTCTGGGGAATCAGTGCAGCCGATCCGCCGTTCATATTCACGGTGACGGTGTAGGTCACCGGCGTAAAGACGGGGTAAAGGGTGACCGCAACATCGGTCTTATCCGCAGCGATGATTTTGTAGCCGCAGGCGCCGGTAATGCTGTGAGGAACAACGACAACGGTCTCAATGCCTCCGCCCTTAATGAGCGACCAGCCGCGGAAGACATAGCCGTCCTTCGCGGGCAGCGTATTCGCCCAGGTGAAGGTATAGGTGGATTCAACCACACCGGTAACCTTCAGCGGGATGACATACTTCTGATAATTCCGCATGGTGTCATCCACCGCGAAGTACAGGGTGTAGGTATACTTCTTCTGCGGCGCGGTGGTCTCTGCAGGCTGGGGTGCAGTGGTTTCGGCCACGGTAGTTTCAGGCTCAGGTACCACAGTCGTTTCGGGAACGGTAGTCTCAGGCTCGGGTACCACAGTCGTTTCGGGAACGGTGGTCTCAGGCTCGGGTACCACAGTGGTTTCGGCCACGGTAGTTTCAGGCTCAGGTACCACAGTGGTTTCGGGAACGGTGGTCTCAGGCTCAGGTACCACAGTGGTTTCGGGAACGGTGGTCTCAGGCTCGGGTACCACAGTGGTTTCGGGAACGGTGGTCTCAGGCTCAGATACCACGGTCGTTTCGGCTACGGTAGTCTCAGGCTCAGGCGCCACGGTAGTCTCACCGACAGTTTCGGAAGACACCGAAGTTTCGGCATACACCGCATGGAGCGGGAAAACTGCCGCCATCAGGGCGCACAGGACCCAAATTAAAATATGTTTAGCTTTGGTCACAGCGTATACCTCCTTCGGTTAAGCTTTGGGCCAGCCGACCACGGCGGTAACATCGCCGTTGGGGGCGGGATTGTTTGCGGTCTGTACCGACTGAGCGTGGATACGCAGCACCATAACGGTACGCTGGTACTCATTGCCCATGGCGATGGTGGCGAACTTCACCGTTTCAAAGAGAGGCTCGGTTACCTCTCCGGCGGACAGGGGACGGTTGTAGTAGAACCAGCCATCCTTCTCGGTCCAATTCTCACCCACGGGGGGGATCTCCACCACGTCGGGGGAAAGATCCAGCTCGTTGCCCTCGGCATCCTCGAACCGAACGCTGTACTGCATCCGGATGTAGGCCTGTTCCTCTTCACAGCGGACGGCCACGATCTTGGACACCTCGGAGGAGGGCATCACCGCAACGGGGGTGTCGGGATAGGGGACGAACTCCCCGTCCACCAACTGCTGCTCCACGATGGAAATGTCAACCTTGCCGGTGGTGATGACGTTGCGGGCGCGGTTCGATCGGGTCAGATATGCATATGTACCCATGCCGACGATCGCAAAGCAGATCACGATCACGGCAAGAGCCAATAATCTCTTTTTCGTTTTTGAACTCATGGTTACGCTCCTTCTTTTGTTTTGGAACGGCAATCAAGAGGCGCAAACCGCGGCTTGTGCCCCTTGATTGCCGCCCAACCCCGTGGGGTTGGGTGGCGGGGAAGTTAGGTTAAATTATTTGCCAAGGCCCTCTGCAACGCCGGGGTTCCATGCAGCACCGTCAAGGGTGTTGCCGGAAACATCTACGGTTGCACCGGCGGCATACTTAACATCAAACCACTTAGCATCGGAACCATCATGGCCCGCGCAATCAACGATGGTATTGTTGGTGAATACAAACTCGCCTGCAGTGCTGGAGAGGTACTTGACAAAACCACCAGTACAGTCGGTAAAGGTATTACCGGTCATGATCAGGGTGTATGCGGGAGCGGTGGAATTGTTCTGCTGAACCACCCAAGAAGTAGCGCCCTCGATTGCGCAATCCTCGATCTTCAGGTAATCAAGAGGACGTCCGAAATCGTAAATGACGTACTTGTAGGAATCGAATACGCAGTCGGTGAGCGTAATGGCCACATTCTCACCGGATGCCTTGATAGCCTGGCTACCAGAACCGCTAAAAGTAGAATCAACCACGGTAATATCAGCAGTTGCAGCATTGGCAACCGTGATTACATTGGCGCCCTGGAAATCAAAATTAGCCAGAGTAACTTCACCAATTACAGCATCGGCCGCTACAGTAAAGTTAGCATTCGTACCGGCTGCGCCAACGATGGTAACACCGTCGAGGGCATCGAGAGCAACGGTACCGTAATCAACATCTGCAGCCAGAGCGATTACATCGCCGGGCTGTGCGCCAGCGAGTGCTGCGGCAAGAGCGGTATCATCAGCAGCCTGAACATAGTTCTTGCCCTCGTACTCATTAACAGTAAGCTGTGCATCCAGTGCAGCGAAAGCAGCGGCGGGGTTGTTTTCGAAGCCAACAGTCTGAATAGCCTCAGCAACAACGTTCACAGTCTGAATATCTGCGCCGTTGATCTGCTTGTCAGTGTAGGGATCGATGGTGATTGCCTCAAGGCAGATGGGGGTCTTGTCACCCTTGGCGAGAATCGTGTTGTACTCAAGCACATAAGTAGTGGACTTGTCAGCGTTAACGGTGGTGGAAGCGATGGTCCAGGCAGCGTTCAGGTCCTTTGCCCAAACAGCAACGAGGTACTGGGGAACGGTGATCTTCACGCGGAGGTAAGCCTCATTGGCGCCGGCGTTCTCAACCCAAACGTTCTTCGCGATGGGTGCACCGGGGAACAAGTACTGATCAGCAAGCCAATCTTTGTACTCTTCATCTTCTTTGCCGTCGCCATTGCTCTCTTTGAGGGTAATGTCGATGTCACCGATGACAAACTCGTTGTCTTCGACTTCCTTGTCGGTGAAGTATGCCAGCGTACCGCTCAGCAGAGCGATGCCCAGCATTGCCACAACCAGGGCAATTGCAAGAATCTTCTTTTTCATGGGTGGGTTTCCTTTCTTAAATTGTTTTTGTTTGTGTTTATCTCTTGCCTCTCGCGAGAGGCGATCATAAGGGAATTAGGGGTTGTTAGCTTATGCGGCCGATCAGCTCATTTCTGATGTTTGCACCCGTCGACGTACCGTTAGCAACAACGGTCACATTGGTAGCGGTACATCCATCCGTGGTGCCCGAAATCAAGCAGCCAACCATCTGACCTGCATCGCGTCCGGCGGAAACGGTACTGTTCAGTACATGACAGTTAGTCAGCGCAGTGCCATTGTAAAGATAACCTGCAATAACACCGGCCTTATCACCATCGGCATCATTATTTGCATATGTGCACGAAATCGTTGCCTTGCTTACGGTGCAATTTGAAATACTAACACCGTACGCGCTTCCGACGATTACGCCAACATTGTGGTGTCCGGTTACCTTTGCGCCTTCTACCACGACATTTTGGATGTAAGCAGAGACGCTGGTGTGTTCAATCCAACCAAAGAGCCCCGAGGAATAATGCGCTCCCGTCTCCTTGGAAGAATCAATATACAAGTTTCTGATCGTGTAGCCCTGTCCGTCAAAATTGCCTGCAAAGGTTTTAGCCCCCGTCTGGCCAATGGGAGTAAAGGCGTAGGCGCCCATATCCATTGAAGCCCCCAAGAGGACAGTCTTGCCTGCAAAGGTCTTACCCTGCGCATTCACCAGCTCAGAAAGTCCGGCTAACTGCTGGGGCGTGGTCAGCGTGAAGCTCGAAGCCGCATCGTTATACCAGGAGGTATCCGCCACGTTGCTCCAAGATTCCTTCATCTCATCCCAAGGCAGGTTGGAGAACTTTCCGGTCGTGGAATCATAAGTAATCTCGCCAAAAGACTCCTTGAACGCTACATCAGCGGAAGCGAAACCGTCAGCCTGCACTGCCTGAGTGAAAGCATAGATCTCGAGGCTGCCGCCGAAGGCCTGCACGTGCTTCGAATCGGTAAACTTGTTCAGATAGTACTGCAGGAGGCTGGGAATGGTTTCCTTCCCTGCCTCGAGGGGCTTCTGCGCAGTCGCTACAGCGATCACATAGCTTTGGCCGTCGTCCATATTAAAGCGAGCAGTTTCAACAAAGAAGTCCCACTTCCACTCGGTGTTGGACATTGTGCCATTCGCTGCGCCGTCAATGTCATTTCTCAGCAACGCCCATCCGGGCTTGTTGTTGACGTGTGCATTGCGATCGAAGCCCGCAGGAGCCTCAAAGGCAAATATTGTACGCACATAAGCAGGAACGTTGCCCATGTTCTCTACCGTTACAATCTTATCGATAGCATTGGGCAAGCTGACTTTGTTCCCATCAGCAAGGAACTTATACGAATCATCCAGTTTGTCGTAAGTCAGGTATTTCGCAGGACCCATCGAGGGAATCAGCATTTTCCCATTCTCGAACGGCTCCAGTTCTATGAGCGAGCCGTCCGGTGCAAGTTTACGCTGTTGCTCATGCTGAGCAATCTGAACAGAACCCATGGTCAAGACGTTTACCGCGGAATCAGTATCGGTAAAATACGCCAGCGTTCCATTCACCATCGACAGAGCCGACAGCGCCACCGCAAGACAAAGGACAATGATTTTTTTCTTTCTCACAATATCACCTCCTTCTCTCATTATCATGTATGACTATCCGAAACCCCGAGAAACTCCCAGGCTTCCGAAACGGTAAGGGGTGTTATGCCGTCTCCCGACAGCTGGATCGCGTAGGCGTGCAGGGACAGGCTTGGCATCTTGCTGCCGGGCTGCCCAAGGAGACTCAGATCGGTTTCGGTGATGGTGTCGCTCACCTTCACGCTGCCGTCCTTCACCGTCTCAAAGAACTGCTCGCCCTGTCCGCCATGGACAATGCGGTAGTAAACGCCACGGGGGATATTCTCCCCTTCGGCGGGAATCCATCCCTCCGCCAACCCGTACTGCAGGTAGCGGCTGAACTCGGCCGCCGGCAGCGAGCCGATATCCTCCTTGATCTGCAGGAAGAGGTAGCAGTCGCCGCTGTCCTCGGCGATAATCACCGGCGGCGATTCCACCTCCAGGGTGGCGCCGGGGATCAAGCGCAGAACCGAATCACCTTTTGCTTCGGTAGGGCGAAGTGCGAAGGTACTCATTTTTGTGTCATCGAAAAAGGTTGCGGAAACAGCGCCGAAGGTGAGGAAGTTCTTCGCCTCCGGAGCAGTATCGGACAGCCAAGCCATACTGCTGCCGATGCTGCCTACGATGGTGATCACCGTGGCGGCAAACATCAGTACCACTTTTTTGCCGATTCTGATCTTTCTTTTCTTCATATCGTGCTCCTCCTTTCTCCGGGACCTGCCGGAATCAGTCAAGGGTCATATGGTCTGGCAAACGGGGAACACGGTTTCCGTTCGCCGGGATCGCAATTTGATCTGCGGCGATCAGCCCTGGGGGGTCTGATCATCCGACTGCCCGGGCATCCGACGGCCCGAACGGGGCAGAGGCTGCGGGGGCTGGGGTGCGCCGTTCCCTCCCGCGGGGCGGCGGGGCACACGGTGCATGGCGGGATTCTGTCCCTGACCGTAATTCTGCGCGGGTTGGTTCCCCTGCTGCGGGTACTGGGGCTGACTGCCGTCCAGGGGAACGTTGGTCCACTGGGGTCGGGTGTTCGCCTGCTGTGCGGGGCGGGTTGCGCGGGGCGCTGCACCGGGCTGGCTTCCGTCCAGGGGGACGTTGGTCCACTGCTGTCCGGCACCCTGACGGGGATATCCGGTCCGGGGCGGGTACTGGGGCTGGCCGTTCCGGGGCTGTGCGCCCTGGGGCGGCATCTGCCGGAGTGAGGCAGGCGCCTGAGGCTGCGCGGAAACCTGGGGTTGTGCGGGAGCCTGGGGCTGTGCGGGGGTCTGGCCCTTCTTCCGGCTCTCCTTTTCGGCTTTTTTCTGTTTCTCCTCCTCCGACTCAAAGAGCAGGTCGGGCAGGAAGACCAGGATCAGCAGGATTGCGCCCACGGCAACGGCAACGTAAGTTCCGGGGGGCTCCTGAATATACGCCGAGAGGAAGCCCAGATAGGGGATGGTGAAGATCGGCTGGCCGATGACATTTTTGTAATGCACCGGGGTGCCGTCGGGGTCCTTATTGGCAATGCCCTGGGTGCGGAAGCGGATCACAGTGGGGTCGGTTTCGTCGGGGAGGATTTCCACAATGCGGTGGGTGGCGATGGTGTCCTCGTTCACCATGAAGGTGATGTCATCCCCCACCTCGAGTTTTTTGGTATCCACCTTGCGCACATAGATCAGGGAGCCGGTATGATATTCGGGCTCCATGGAGCCGGACAAAACGGTGAAGACCTGCAGGCCCACCACCCTGACGCCCACCAAAAGGATAGCCAGAATAATCGCCAGCACCACCACCACGGTGGACACGATATTCATGACGCGCTTGATTTTTTCATTCATTGCTCTGTTCCTTGTTTGCTGCGGGATTTTTCGCCGGTTTCGACGCGGCGGCAATCGCCGTTTTTCTGCTTTTTCGGATGCGCAAAAAGGCGAAATTTGTCAACATTTCCTTGATTTTCCAGCCCATCCGCGTTCTTTAAAATTTAGATAACACTACAGCTACTATTATAGCACAACGCAATGGTTTTTTCAATAGTTTTTTGAAATTATTTCAAGTTTTAATTAATTCAATGTGCGGGATCCGGGTAGATATTTGCGCTTTTTGACTTGCGATTTTTCACAAAAATCGGTCCTGCCCGCTGCAAAAGCAAGTCAAAAGGGCATCGCGTAAGTGCGCGATGCCCTTGGAAATTGTAGGATAAATTACTGCTCTACGCCATCAATGGTGATGGTGGTCTTAGCGCCGTTCTGGCTATCCCACGGGGAAACATAAACCATCGGGCCGTTGGCGGGAGCAGTGCAGTCGTTCATCACAACATCAATGCCCTGCGTGAAGTACATACTGTTGATCTCAACTGCGCCCTCAGAAGCTGCATTGGTGGTAATGAACTTACAACCGGTGAAGGTAACCGTCTGGGCATCCCCATGCTCACCGTAGCAGTTGACCGCACGGTCACCGTAGGTGAAGGTACAGTCGGTGAAGCTGATGTTCTTTGCGCCCCAAGTCCAAGCGGTGTGCTCAGCACCAACAGAAGTAGTATCCAGCTCGCAGTTAATGAACTCAACCGTATTTGCATACAGTGTCTGCTTACCGATCAGTTTGCAGTTCTTGTAGACAACTTTATCAGCGTGAGCAAAACCGCCAAGGTAGTTTTTCGTGCCGAAGGTTACGGTAACGCCGTCAAAGGTAATGTCCAGATTGGTGTTCTGTGCACCGTTGGCATATGCCTGGGATGCGTCAATCACAGCGTCTTTCGTCCCGCTGATGGTCACAGTCTTGCCGGGCATGGTGGGCAGCGTGTAATTGCCGGCCTTAAGGGTCAGGTCAGTCTTACCGTCCTCGATAGCAGCCTTGAGCTCTGCATCATTCGAAATCAGAACGACAGAATCAGCGAGGCGATCGATGGAAGCGAGGGGATGTGCAACTTCAAGAGCCTCGAACGCCTTCTTTGCGTTGTCCAGATTGGTGGGATCATTCTTTGCAAAGCTCTCGGCCTGGATTGCATCGGCGTAGATTTCGATCTTCAGGTCCTCGAAAATCTTTGCCTGTGCCTGAGTGAAGTTGGCAGGGCAGTTCAGACCCTTGAACAGGGTAACGCTCTCATCCTCTTCCAGATACATATAGTAAACATAGCATCTCTCATAGGAGTTCATGATCGGTGCATACTGACCGGCAGCAAGACCGCCTTCGCTTGCCTCAAGGACCTCGTCGTGGCTTGCCTGCTCTGCGGCAGACTGGAAGATGTTTGCGTCATCGAACAGATGGTAACCGGCGATAGAGATCGTGGTATCTACAGCAAGAACCTTGTCGATCTTGGAAGCATCGATAACGCTGCCGCAGGCCTCGGTACCGGTGAAGGTGATGTTCCAACCATCAAAGATCTTGTTGTAGAGAGCATTCTTCTCCTCAATCTTCTTGTTGTCATCAATTGCCTTCTGATCAATGGCATCCTCAAGAACTTCCCACAGCTCGAGATGGTTGTTCAGCAGAACCACCACGCGAACATATGCAGGATTTTCCTTATTGGTGATGGTAACCTCTTTCTTGAGGTAGTTGGTGGGCATGATGTTGGTGTAGACGGCACCATCCTCACGCTCAATCAGCTTGTTGGACAATTCGTTGTCATCGGCGTCAAGAACAGCTGCATCCTCGTCAAGCTCGATGTCAATGTTACCAACAGTAAAGACGTTGGTTGCCTGCTCGCTGTCCGTGAAGTACGCCAGGGTACTGCCGACTACGGCTACGCCCAGCATCGCAACGATCAGACACAGTGCGATAATTTTGCGTTTCATCTGTGTGAAACCTCCTCAAATCGTTTATGCAACATAAAATTGCCTTATTTTCATTATAACACAACTTCCCTACACAAGCAAGATTTTCATAGTTATTATACACAACGAAAATGGGGCATCCCTCCCCCCGGGATTTTGTATATATTGTATAAATTCCAGCACTGCGACTCCACTTTTTCTCTTTCGGTTTTCCCGCAAAACAGAATTTTTTACAAAAAAAGGAGCTGACACTTTCGTGTCAGCTCCCGGGATAAAGTTGAACTTATGCACCCAGAGCAGCGTTGATCTTTGCGATCTTCTCTGCAACCTCTTCTGCGGTCCAGTCGGGGTTCATGGAGATATTGACGGAACGGCGAAGGATGTCCAGGGTAACAGGGCAGGTGTCGGGGTTGATTTCCTTGTTCAGATCTGCGTTGGCAGGATCCAGGTAGGGGTTCATAGCCTCGGTGTGGCCGCCCAGGCGGTTGAGCATGGGATCCCAGTTGATGTAGATATGCTTCTTGGAGTTGATCAGGCAGAGGCCGCCAACTTCAGCAGCAAAGGCAGCAGCGCGGTCAGCATCATCAAAGATGAGGCCGAGGTGCGTGCAGCAGTCACCCTCGGGATCGTTGGAGGGAGTGAGGTGTACGCCTGCATTGAGCTTAACGCCGGCAGCGATCTCAGCCTTAACGCGCCGGAGGTCCTCCAGGATGCCATCAAGGCGCTTCAGCTGCTCACGGAGAACAGCGGCAGCGATCTCGTTGGTACGCATGTTGTAGCTGGAGAAGAAGGGCTCGGTCATTGCCTCGGCATAGGGACGGTAAGCCGTACCGGTGTCGTGGTAGATCAGAGCGCGCTCGTAGTAGGTATCATCGTTGGTCAGGACTGCACCGCCCTCACCGGCAGAGATGATCTTGAAGTAGTTGAAGCTGAACGCACCGGCTGCGCCGATGGTGCCCAGACGCTGACCCTTGTAGCTGCCGCCGTCAGCCTGACAGGAGTCCTCGATGATCTTGATGCCGCGAGGATCGCAGAGAGCCTTCAGGCTGTCAAGGTCGCAGGGGTGACCGTTCAGGTGTACGGGGATAACGGCCTTGGTGTACTTGGAGATCTTCTTCTCAACGTCAGCAACGTCGATGGTCTGGGTTTCGTTAACCTCGGCCAGAACAGGGATAGCACCCACAGCCAGAACGGCGTTAGCGGTTGCCATGTAGGTGTATGCGGGAACGATGACCTCGTCGCCGGGGCCGATGTTCAGGGCTGCCAGGCAGCACTGCAGAGCGGAAGTACCGCTGTTTACGCAGATTGCGTGCTTAACGCCAATCTTTGCTTCAAGCTCGCGCTCGAAATTCTCAGCCTCGAGATACTTACTGGAGATGCGGAAAAGGCTCTTGCTCATAATTACGCGAGCGGCGGCATCTGCTTCAGCTTGACCCATTCTATACATGATATTTTACCAAACCCGCAGCCGGAGCTGCGGCCTTTCTGTTGTGATGTTTTTTCGGTCGGTGGAACAATTAGCCCAGCAGCAGGTCGAGAACGTAAGCCTCGAGAGCCTCGTAGTTGCGCTCGGCGATGCACTTCTGACGATAAGCCTCGTCGAAGCGGTCGATCTTCTCTTCCATGCGCTCTACGATCTTCATGCTGTTGATGATGTGACGGTAGCAGTCGTCGCTCTTCTGGGTACGCATTACCTTAACGTCAAGGCCGACATACTCGCCGTTTGCGCCGTAGTTGTTGTCGCAGAGAACCTTGATCTGGTTGAATGCGGAACGGAGGTTCTCAGCACCGAAGGACTTATCCTGGTCGTAGCGGAGACCGTTCTGGTCGTTGAGGTGAACGCTGCCCAGCTTGCCGAAGGAGAGAGCAAAGCCCATCTCGATGGCGGGATCGAGGCCTGCGAGGATGGCGTGAGCCGACTCCATTACCGCGCCGACGCGAGCGGGATCCTTGGTCGCAGCGGAGATAGCCATCACGTGACCGATGGTGGGGCAGCAGCTGCGGTCGATGGGCTCGTTGGGCTTGGGCTCGATGAGGATGCTCATCTCGGGGCCGTAGTCCAGCATAGCATTGATGGCATCGATGAGGTAACGGACAGAATCAGTCTCGTTCTTGCTTTCTGCGCAGAGGGTACCCTCGCGAGCCAGCCACAGAACGATCTTGTTACAGCCGATCACACGGGCGATGTCGATGGAGTAGTAAGCGCGCTTCATGGCGTAAGCACGGTCCTCAGCGCTGTTGGAGGTGAAGCCGCCATCGGTGGTGTTGGGGCTCATCCAGAGACGGGGAGCAACGAACTCAGCTGCAAGGTTGTACTTGTCCAGCAGAGCGCGAACTTCCTTAGCCTTCTCCAGGATCTGCTCGGGGGTGTAGTCGTCGATGTTGGGAACAACGTCGTCGTCATGGAACTGGATGGCGGAGATGCCGATCTCAGCGAACTTGCGGAACTTCTCCTCGAGGGCGATGGTGTCGCGAACCTCGGGGCCGAATGCGTCTGCGCCCTCATGGACGTTCCAGGGGCCTACCGAAAACTTAAATCTGCTCATAGTTTTGTCTCCTGTTCAAATAAATTTATTTTTCGATCAAAAATCAGTCAAGCTCGATCCAGCAGCGCTTCTTGCTGCTCTCTACAATGGCCTCGGTGAGGCGGACGATGTAAGCGGCATCCTCGAGGGTAGAGAAGTCGGGCTGATCAACGCCCAGGCGCTTGCCCTCGCTGATGTAGCGGTACACGTTGTAGATGTTGCCCTTGAAGGCATCGTTCCAGCCCTCGGGGTGACCCATGCTCAGGCCGGTGTAGGGACGAACCTCGGGAGAGATGAGGTTGGGGTCGCGGATGATGTAGCTGTTGTCGCCACCGCGGCGGCCGACCCACAGACGGTCATTCTCTTCCTGGCACCAGCGCAGGGACTGAATGGAACCGTTGAACTCAACGTTGAAGTAGCAGCCGTGACCTGCGGCAACCTCGGAAACGTGGAAGACACCGGTGGCGCCGTTCTCCATCTTGAAGAGAACTGCGGCATAGTCTTCGTTCTTCACGTCAACCAGGGTGTACTGCTCGGCGACCTTGTTGGTGAAGGTCTCGGTCTGGGCAGCGGGCTTCTTGCGCACGGGGATCACGGTAACCAGGTCTGCCATGACAGCGGTGATACGGCTGCCGGTGACGTGCTGAACCAGGTCCATCCAGTGGGAACCGATGTCGGCGATGGCGCAGGAGATACCGGAGATCTCGGGCTCGAGACGCCAGCTGTAGTCGGTATCATACAGGAGCCAGTCCTGCTGATAGGAACCGGTGATGACGCGGATGTTGCCGGTCTCACCCCGCTCTACGCGGCGGCGCATTTCCTGAACCATGGGGTTCATGCGGTAGTTGAAGTTAACGCCAACCACAACATCGGGATGCTGACGGTGCAGCTCCAGCAGCTCGCAAGCCTCTGCGTAGTTCTTGGTCAGGGGCTTTTCGCTGATCAGGTGCTTGCCGGAAGCGATGATGCGGCGGTTGATGTCCAGGTGGAGGTGGTTGGGGGTGCAGTTGTGCACCACATCGATATCGGGATCGGCCAGCAGCTCATCCACGCTGCTGTAGCACTTCTCGATGCCGTACATATCAGCTTTACGCTTTGCCAGTTCAAAGTTGGTATCGGCAACAGCAGCGAGCTCGCACAGACCGATGCGGCGGACCGCCTCGATGTGGCTCTCACCGATGTAACCCATGCCAATGATACCGGTTCTCAGTTTCTTGCTCATGCGAATACACCGTTTCCTTTCTTCGACGGGTCAACCAGTGTGAGTTTACCCATCTGCGAATCTTTCAGAGTGGAGAGATAGTTCAAGGCGAATACCTTGCGCTTGATCTCATCGTCAATGGGCGAGAACGCAACCTTACCGAAGTCGTAGGCGGGATCCAGGTTGATCAGGTCGGAGCCATAGATTAGGCGATCTTCGCCAACCAGGCCGATCAGATCCTCTACCGAGTAGCGGTTCTCCAGGGAGCCGCAGAGCTCCATGAAGCAGTTGTCATGGTCGCGCATGATCTTGGCCAGCTCGCGGGAGAAGACAGCATAACCGCCGCCCTGGTGGGCAACGATAATCTTCACTTTGCTGCGCTTCTCCAGGGCGCGGCGGATGTTCTGCAGGCCCTCCCAATCGCCGTAGTTGTGGATCAGGACGGGGCAGGCCATCTCGTCGGCGAAGTCCAGCGCGTACTCGTACTCTGCCTGGGGCAGATTGCCGTGGTACTTGATCAAGAACTTCAGGCCAAGGAAGTTGGGGTTCTGGGAATACTTGCTGATCTGGGCCTTGACCTCATCCACGCCCTGATAGGGCTGGATGGAGATGTAACCCTTCACGCGGCCGGGGAAAAGCTCTGCAGCCTCGGCGGCAGCGGCGTTGGCAATCTCCATGGTGCCGTTGATCAGCGGATGGGGTGCGGTAACGATACAGTCGATGCCCAGACGGTCCATCTGATGAACAACATCTTCGGTCTTATCGTAGGCCTGATACCAGCCCTTCAGACGGTAGGGCAGAAGGTGCGTATGTGCATCGATAACGGGTACGGGTACGGGCTTGGCGGCAAGGGCCGCTTCACGAATCTTCTCCATGCAGTTCAGCTCCTTTCGATTGCTCAGCAGGTCTTCCATGCAATGACGTTTTCCAGTGCCAGCCAGTTCTCAGCGAAGATCGCGCGGCGGTCGGCATCGGTAATGTCGGCATACATGACCAAACCAAGAGGACCTGCGGGCTCAAAGTTGGGCAGGCAGGAGGAATACAGGAGGCGCTCGGAACCGAACTTGGAAACAACCTCGGTCAGAAGGCCCGTATCCAGCATTACGCTGATGTCAAAGTAGACATTCTTGGTCTTTTTCATCAAGGGGAAGGTCACACGGGAACGGTTGAGACCCGGGCGAAGCAGAACCAGCTTCAGATCCGGGAAGTTCTGCGCCACTTCGGCAACTTCCTCATAAGAATACTCGCCCACATTCATGAGAAGGGGCATCCGCAGGCCTTCCAGAACCTCCAGAATGTCACCGCAGTAGAAGGAGCTGAAGGGAACCTTCTGGCTCTTGGGGAACATTCTCACCGCAACGGGGCGGTTCTCGCAGAGGTACTTGGTCAGCTCATCGGCGTCACCGCAGGTGTTACTGTCCATGGGCGGGTCGATAACATAGCAGGCGCGGAGTCTGTCGTACTTCTGGCAGATGGCGCTGGTCTCGGCGTTGCCGGCGAAGCTGTCGCGGCAGGCGTCGGTGTGATAGACCACGGCATCGGTAAGGCAATACCGATCCATGTAGGCCAGCAGATCCTCGGGATTGGGCAGCTGACGCTCGCGCTGATCGGGAATCCAGCCCAGCATTGCGCCGATATCAATAATTCTCATCCGTATCACTCTCCTTCGTCAAGTGAAACATCCTCGGGAGAATCGATCTCCTGAGTCGTCATGGTAATGGTGTCGGGAATTTTTTCCGGCAGCTTCGGCCCTGCCTCCCCCAGCTTGTTGGCAAACAGGCGGCGGCGGTATTCGGAGGGGGAGATCCCCATCACACGGCAGAAGATGCGGCTGAAGGACTTGGGCACGGGAATTCCCACCAGGTAGCCGATATACTCAATGGAATACTCGCGGTAGGGCAGAAGCTCGATCGCCCGCTCCACGCGGTAGTGGTTGAGATAGCTGTGGAAGGTCATACCGGTCACAAGCTTGAAGGCATACAGGAAGCTGCGCTCGGAGTAGTGTGCCACCTTGGCGGCCTCCTTGAGGGTGATGTTCCGGGCATAGTGCTTTTCCACGTGGTCAAAGACCTCGTTGATCTTGTTCCGCTTGAAAATGCGGTCCATGCGGGAAACATCCTGCTCCTCTTTGACGGGGATGGCCCGCAGGAGCAGAACAAAGAGCGCCATAATATGTGCCTTGATCATATTATGGGTTCCGATGCGGGTTTCCTTCAACTCGTCCATGATCACGGAAAGGCTGTCGCGGATCTGTCCAATCTCTGCAACGCCCCGATCCTCGTCCGAGTTGAGGTCCAATTGCCGCAGGCTGAAGGCATTGTTCGCCATCAGATTGAAATCCCGTCCGACCAGACTGGTGCCAAACTCAATGAAGGCAAACAGTCCTTCCTCAATTACTGTGACCGAATGCAGCTCCCCGCTGTTGATGAACAGCACGTGCCCGGGGGCGATATCGTACTTATCGTCGCAGATCTGTACGGTATACCGCCCCTCAAGGCAGTAGATGAGCTCTATCTCCTCATGCCAGTGCATGGGGCAGCCGCCACGGCAAAAGCGCGCGTCGAACAGGTGAAGTCGGTACATTGCCTGGGATTCGATTGTCCTCACCCCCCATTAGGTTGTCGATGGTTTCGACTTGGAGTTTTCGATTTTGCAGGGTTTACCAGTTCTTATCCATGTAGTGCTTGTTCATCAGGCAGCTGATCTTGTTGGTGTAGCGGGTTTTGTCAAGCTCGAGGCAGAGATAGCCGCTGAAATCAACGCTCTTGAGCGCCTGGAATACGGGCTTGTAGTCGATGTCGCCTTCGCCCAGCTCACGGAAGCTGTCATAAACCTCAACGCCGGCCTCCATGCCGCCGTCGGACAGAGCGCCCTTGAGGTCCTTGAGGTGTACGAAGTTGATGCGCTCCTTGTAGCGCTCGAAGATCTGACCGGGGTTGCAGCCGCCGGCGGAAAGGTGAGCGGTGTCAGGACCGAAGCCGATCTTGTCGGGATCGAGGCGGCTCATGACGTAGTCGATCTCGGACTCGGTCATGATGGTGGTGTTGTAGTGAGGATGTACAGCGGGCTTGATGCCGTAGGGTGCGCAGATGTCACCGATCTCGGTGATGGTGCGGACTGCATACTCCAGCTCGTCCTGGGTAGCGGTACGGCCGCGGATGGTCTCGCCCTGCAGGGTAATGCTGGGAACGCCGCCCACTGCCTCAATGAAGCCGAGCTTATTCTTGAGGTCGATGATGTCGTTCTCCACGTTGCCTCTGAGGTGGAAGTAGAAGCTGATGGGGGTGATGTCATACTCAGAGCAGATTGCCTTGAAATCCGGGATGTTATCCTGGAACACCTCAATGAAGGCCTTTACGCTCTCGAAATAGCGGAAGCCGACATCGGACATATCGCGGCAGGCGTCGATGAATTCTTCTCTGGTCTTGGTGCCCCAGGGCCACTGTGCGTAAGCAAACTTTGCAGACATAATCGTAATCTCCTTTTCGATTCAAAAGATATGCGGAATATAAGGGTATCCGTTGTGTACATTATAGCAAACTAAAAAACCAGGCACAACTCTCGAAACAGCAACACACTTCCCAAAAAACGCAAGATAATGTTTTGTCAGGGAAGAAAGTTTGCCTGTCCCCCCGCGAAGCGGTAAACAGCGACACCGACATAGGAGCAATAGATCTTTTCCCGGGGCACCTTCAGCTGTTCCAGCCAAAGTCGGGTCTTGGACATGGCAGCCAGGGTGCCGTACTGTTTGTTGATGGTACCAAGACCGGTGCCGTCATCACAGTACCACCAGCGGTAGGTAATGGGCCAGAAATAGTCTGTCGCGCCCGCGCGGGCATAGACGGCTTTGGGCACATTGAAAGTTCCGTGGTGACCGATCTGCACCGCGTCGGCCGACAACTGTTCGGGGGTGCAGTCCCGAAGCAAGGCCTCCCCCGCCACGCCCTCGGCGTCGGCCAGCAGCAAGATGCGCTTTCCGTCAGCGGTGACGCGCATGACCACGCTGGAATCGTTCATGTTGCAGCGCACGTCCTCCCGACCGGTCCAAAGCACCTCCATCCGCGCCGCCCCGAAGTCAAAGCAGTCGCCCCGGTTCAGCTCGGTATAACCAATGCCGGCAGGGGGATTCTTCAGCCGATCGGCACGGCCGGCATAGCCGCCCAGGCCCTGTCTCTCGTACCACGCGCTGCTGAGGACATGGCCCCAGATCTCCCCCAGGTCAAAGCCTACATCCTGTCCCTGCTCTGCCAGATCCAGGTAGCGCAGGAGGGCATCGAAATGGTCCTCGTGCAGGTGGGTGATGAGCCAGGCATCCACCCTGGGGCGCTGACCTGCAGGGGTGACAGCCTTCACCGCCGCGGCAAGATTCTCCAGCTCCCCGGCAAACCCACCGTCGATGAGCAGGATTTTCCCGTCGGCGGTTTTGAAGAGCACACTGGTGCCGATTTGGGTGGCAAGATCCACCTGAGGCAGCATATACATCACCGTTTCCCCGGGATAGGGGGGGATATTGCCCGCCCACAGGGTGCGAGCCGAGGATTCGATGTGGGTATCGGCGGGTACGGTTACCCGATCCAGGGTCAGGTCGCGGTAATCGTTGTTGATCTGATCGTAGAGGATGTCGAAATGCAGGAAATCCTCAATGAACCGATAGGCCGCGTAAACCGCACCCCGGTTTTTCTCCCCGTTTGCCCGATCTCCCGCGCAGTCAAGAAAGATGCGGCAGCCGTTGGCGGTAATGCGGTAGCTGTCATAATCGGGAAGATAGGGTGTCATGGGTTTGGCCTGCGGAATACCGCTGAGGGAATCACGGTCGGTGCGCCCGATTACGATCTCGCAATCGGCGGCAGGCTCCGCATCGGTGACGATGGGGAGATAAGCCTCCGCCGCCCGCAGGAAATAGAGCTGCAGCAGCTTGGCGGCTTTTTTCTCGTAAACGGAAGGCACCTTCCCTACCACAATGCGCCAGTTGCTCTTCCCGCCCTCGGCGAGAAGAAGCTCCCCGGCCGGGGGAAGCGTCTCACAGGTTGAACAGGTCATGGGACTCCCTCCTTTCACTCTGCCCGGGCAGGCCAGGAAATATACTCGGTCTTGCCCGAGTTGAAGTGGTAGGCCGAGATGCCCTTGAAGGAGAAGAAGATGTTCTCCATGGGCACCTTCAGGTCAAGCAGCCACTTGCGGGTCAGGGTCATGGCATCGAAAGTGCCGTACTGGGCGTTGATCGTGCCAAGTCCCGTGCCGTCGTCGCAGTACCACCACTTATGGGTGACGGGCCAGAGGTAGATCTCAGCGCCGATGGCCTGGTACACATCCTTGCCCACATTGACGGTGCCGTGGTGGCCGATCTGCACCGCGTCAGCCTTCAGCTGGGCGGGGGTGCACTTGCGGATCAGCATGGTTCCGGCCAGGGTCTCGGCGTCGGCTAAGAGCACCATGCTCTTCTTGTCCGCCGTGACCTTGAGCACCACGCTGGTGTTGTTCATAATGGTAGTGATATTCTCCATGCCCACGTAGAGGACCTCAATCTCGGCATCGCCGAACTGAATCTTCTGATCCTTCTCCAGCTGGACGTACTTCATGGGCGCGGGGGGATTGCGCAGAATCTCGCCCCGGTCGGTGTAGGCTGCCAGGTTAGCCTTCTCGTACCATTCCTTACTCATGATGTGGCCCCAGATCTCCTTGATCACCAGGCCGCCCACATCCAGTTTTGCCTCCACGCGGCTGATGTACCACAGCAAGGCATCGGCGTGATCCTCATGGAGGTGGGTGATCACCCATGCGTCAACGGTGGGGGCTTTCCCCTCGGGGGTCAGGGCCTTCACCGCCGCCGTGATGCTGTCCAGCTCGCCCATGTAGCCGCCGTCGATAACCATGATCTTGCCGTCGGCGGTTTTGAGGATCATGCTGGCACCGATCTGGGTAGAGGTGTTGGCCTGGGGCAACATATACATCACCGTCTCCCCGGGGTAGTCCACGATATGGGCACCCGACAGGCTCTTCGAGGAGGACTCGATGTCCAGATCCCCCGGCACCACCACGCGGTCAAAGGAAAGATCCTTGTAATTCTCGGTAATGCGGTCGTAGACGATGCTGAACTGCAGCACCTCTTCGATAAAGCGGTAGGCGGCGTAAACCGTGCCGCGGTTGGTGGAGTTTCTGCTCTCGTCCCCCAGGCAGTAGAGGAAGATGCGCTGGCGGGAGGCCACCAGGCGGTAGCTGTCCTCCTCGTGGATGAGAGCATCCTCGGCCACAGTGCGGTTTACCGAGATACCACTATACTTGTCCCGCTTGGTGTTGCCCACCACGATCTCGGTGTCAATGCGCTCCTGCTGGTCGCTGACAATGGGGAGGCGGATCCCCGTCAGGGCGAGGAAATACTGCTGCACCAGGTCGGCGGCATTTTTCTCATACTTGGTGGCCGTGGTGCTGATGACAATGCGATAGGGGCTCGCCCCGTCCTCGCAGAGGATGATGGGCTCGGGCATCGGTTCGGGGGCTGCCGTGGTGGCAGGAGACTCGGTGGTGGCGGGCGCATCCGTGGTCACCGCAGGGGGCGTCGGTTCGCCGCCGCAGCTGCTCAGGCACAGAACGGCCAGCAGGCAGAGGGCAACGGTGCGAAGAAAAGCGGTCTTTCTCATCATTCTGTTCCTTTCTCGAATCAATTCCCCGGTCGGGAGATAAACTCAGCCTCACCGGTGCCGAAGTGATACACCGAAATGCCCCGGTAAGAGATGAAGATCTTCTCTGGCGGGACACCCAGGGAGATCAGCATCCGACGGGTGCTGGACATTTCATCAAAGGTACCGTAGCGCTTGTTGATGGCGGCCATCCCCGTGCCGTCGTCGCAGTACCACATTTTGTAGGTAATGGGCCAGAAGTAAACGTCTGCCCCAATCTCCCGATAGGTAGCCTTACTGACGTTGAAGGTGCCGTGGTGCCCGATCTGCACCGCGTCAGCTTTCAGTCGGTCGGGGGTAATGCTTCGCTTCATCTCGGCCTCTGCCGCCCATTCCATATCGGCCAGCAGAAGGATGCTCTTCCCCCGAGCGGTGACCTTCACCACCACGCTGGAGTTGTTCATATTGACCTTCATCTCCTCGGGGCAGGTGAAGAGCACATCGATCTCGGCGTCGTCAAACCGAATGCGGTCAGCGGTGTTCAGTTCCACATATTTCGTGGGGGCGGGCGGGTTTTTGAGTCGGTTGGCCCGCTCGACATACTGGCCCAGGCCCGACCGCTCGTACCAGGCATCGCTCATGATGTGGCCCCAGATCTCCTTGACCGCAAGGCCTCCCACATCCTGCCCCCCATTGACGCAGTCCACATAGTGCATGAGGGCATCGAAATGGTCCTCGTGGAGGTGGGTGATGAGCCAGGCGTCCACGGTGGGGGTCTGCCCCGGCATCAGCACCCGAAGTGCCTCGGTGATGTTCTCCAGTTCTCCCTTGTAGCCGCCGTCGATGACGAGAATCTTTCCCCCAGCGGTTTTGAGAATCACGCTCTCCCCGGAAGTGGTGGACATATCGGCCTGGGGAAGCATATACATCACCGTTTCCCCGGGATAATCCCGGACGAAACGCCCCGAGAGGGTGCGGGAGGAGGCCTCGATATCCAAATCCCGGGGAACGGTGACCCGATCCAGGGTCATGTCCTTGTAGTCGTTGCAGGCCCGGTCATACACCGGGTCGAAGCCAAAGATCTTCTCGATAAAGCGGTAGGCGGCAAACACGGTGCCCCGATTCTGGGGACGGTTGGCGGGGTCGCCCATGCAGAGGAAGAAGATGCGCTCTCCCACCGCCAGGATGCGGTAGCTGTCCACGTTGGAGATCAGGTCCCCCGCGCAGGTGGCAGGTTCCACGGTCAGGCCGCAGGCCGCGCTCCGTCCGGTGCAGCCCACCACCAGCTCGCAGTCCCGGGCAGGGGCGGACTCGCCCACAATGGGCAGATAGGCATCGGCCAGCTTCAAGAGGTGAAGCTGGAGCAGCTTGGCTGCTTTTTTCTCATAAACGGTGGCATCGTCGGCAATGACGATCTGATAGACACTGTTTCCCCCGGCGCAAAGCAGAATGGGCTCGGCGGCGGGAGCAGAATTGCAGTTACACATGAATATATCACCGCTCTCCGGGGGAGAGCTTTCTTTCGAAGGTTTTTTTGCGGGGCTGCAGAAAAGCGAAACCCGCGTGAAGACGCAGCATCACGCGGGTTCCTCCCGATTTGCGGCGGAACCCGCTGTCAGGCAATTAAGAAACGTACTCTGCCGTTCCCGTGGCAAAGCGGTAGACAGAGATCCCTTTGAAGGTAAGGAAAAGGTTTTCCTCCGGCACATCCAGCTCCTCCAGCCACTGGCGGGTTTTCGCCATGGCCTCGTAGGTGCCGTACTGACGGTTGATGGCCCCAAGCCCGGTCCCATCGTCGCAGTGCCACATGACATAGGTGATGGGCCAGAAGTAGTAGGCAGCCCCCACCGCTTCATAAACTTCCTTCTGCACGTTGAAGGTACCGTGGTGGCCGATCTGCACCGCGTCGGCCTTCAGCTGTTCGGGGGTGCACTTGCGCATGAGCATTCCGCTGATGGTGTTCTCGGCATCGGCCAGCAGGAGCATACTGCGCCCGTTGGCCTTCACCTTCAGCACCACGCTGGTGTCGTTCATGTTGGAGCGGATGTTCTCCAGCCCCACATAGAGCACCTCAATCTCGGCCTCGCCGAAGGGGATGATCTGATCCTTGGCCAGGTCCACGTATTTCATGGGTGCGGGAGGGTTTTTGAGAATATTCCCTCGCTTGACGAATTCAGCCAGGTTGTTCTTCTCGTACCAGGCGTCGCTTAAGATGTGGCTCCAAATCTCCTTCACCGCAAGCCCCCCCACGTCCTTGTTCTTCTTGATGCAGTCGATGTAATGGAGAAGGGCATTGAAGTGGTCGTCATGGAGGTGCGTGATCACCCAGGCATCCACGGTGGGGGTCTTCCCTGCGGGGGTCAGCGCCTTCACCGCCTCGGTGATGCTGGCCAGGTCCCCGGCGTAGCCGCCGTCAATGACCATGATCTTGCCGTCGGCGGTCTTGAGGATCACGCTTGCCCCGGTTTTGGTGGAGGTGTCAGCCTGGGGGAGGGAGTAGAGCACCGTCTCCCCGGGATAATCCACGGTGTGCTTGCCGGACAGGCTATGGGAGGAGGCCTCCACATCCAGATCCCCCGGAACCGTCACCCGGTCACCGATCTCTGACAGGGCGCGGTCATACACCACGCTGTACCGCAGGGCCTCTTCAATGAAGCGGTAGGCGGCAAACACCGTACCGCGGTTGGTGCTGTTTCTATTCTTGTCCCCAAGGCAGTAGAGGAAGATCCGCTGGCGGGAGGCCACCAGGCGATAGCTGTTCTCCTCGCTGATGAGGGCATCGGAAGCGACGCTTCGGGTCACCGAAATGCCGCTGTATTTGTCTCGTTTGGTGTTGCCCACCACGATCTCGGTATCAATGCGCTCCTCATCGTCGGTGACGATGGGAAGGCGGATCCCGGTGCGGGCTTCAAAATGCTTCTGCACCAGCTCGGCGGCATTTTTCTCATACTGGTTGGCCGAGGTGCTGAGGACAATGCGATAGGGGCTTTCCCCGCCCTCGCAGAGGACGATGGGTTCCGCCGCAGGCGCAGGGGCCGCAGTGGTTTCGGGTGCTGCAGTTGTCTCCCCGGTGGCAGATACGGCGGGGGCATTCGCCCCCGCCGGACCACAGGCGGTCAGAAGACTCTGCAGCAAAAGGATCAGCAGCAAAAGGATGCTGAGCTTTTGTTTCATCATTCTTCGTTCCTTATTTTATCACAGATCGGATCAGACGTCAAGATTGCAGGCCTCGACGTACTCTTCCATCTTCGCAGTAACCTTTGTTTCCAGGCGCTGGACCAGGGAAGCAATGTTGGACTTGTTCTGGATCATGAAGACCTTCATGGTAGAAGCAAATCCGCCCCAGTCATAGATGGCGCACAGGTCGATGACGCGGTTCTCGAAGGCCAGGTTGATCATCTCGCGGGATTCGGGATCGCGGACGTTACGGACGGTAACGATCTCATCGTAGTAGGTCTCAATCATGTTATAGTGGGAGTGCTGCGCCATGGCCTGCAGGATCACCGAGGTGCGCTCGGGATCGGAAGCGGTGTAGGGGATGGCCATGGAGGTAGCAATGGGGTTGATGCTGGAGTAGTAGTGCTCCTGCTCAGCGGTGTACTTGGGGTTGGGCAGAACGCCATAGTCGGCTTCCATCTCCGAGAACTTGGAGATCCAGAACACCACGTCGGAGAAGAACAGACCGCCGCCGCCGATGAACTTGGCGGGGTTGTTGGCCAGTTCTCTGTACTCATTGGCACTGATGTACATTCCATCGGGATGGAGCACATCCAGCACCTTCTCGTAGATGTTATAGAAGTTCTCATCGCCCTTGGCGGTGAAGACGGGAAGGTCGTTCTCGTCCTTGGTCACCAGGCGTACACCGGCGGCGGTGAGCATCTCGGCAAAGATGCCGTCGTAGGTGATGATGCCATAGGTATCGTCAACCTTATACTTGCCGTCGTTATCCACGTCCTTGGCAGCCATGCTGCCGTACTCGTACAGTTTGTCGAAGGTCCACTGACCGTCGCGAACCAGCTGATACAGATCGCCGATCTGCAGGTCCTCAGCCATCTGCTTGTTGAAAGCAAAGACAGAGGTGCCGTCGTAGGAGGTCATGCTCAGGTCACCGGAGGTGGTGTAGGTCTTGCCGCCCACCGTCAGGTCTTCGGTCATGTCCGCAGACCAGCAGGGATTTTCCAGGTCAATATAGGGCAGGTCTCCCCACTCCAGGGCATAGTTGCGGCTGACCAGGGTAGGCATATCGCGGATGTAGTCCAGGATCACATCGTAGGCATCCTCGTTGGCACCCAGGGAAGTCTGGGCAAAGCCGATGGGGTCCTTCTGAATGACTTCCTCAATCACCACGTCAAACTGATCCTCAATGATACGGTTGCGGGTATAGATCGCCTGATCAACCTTCACAGCGCTGGCCTCAGCCACGTTGAGGGTGTTGTTCATCCAGTAGCCGATGGTGGGGTCCATGTTCAGGAAGGTGAAGACATAGCCTTCATACTTCTTGTCAGGCAGGCCGGCGAAGGGATCGTCGGCGGGATCAACAGGCGCGGTAGTCGCAGCGGGATCAGTGGTGGCAGCGGGGTCGGTTGTCACATCTGCCGGACCGGCCTCCCCACCGCAGGCGGTGAGGAGGAGCTGGCCGAGCAGGCAAAGCAGCAGCAGGCAGGCGCCGAATTTACGGTTCATCATCTTGTTTTCCTTTCGGGTCGCAGATTAAACGTCAAGGTTACAGCTTTCGATATATTCTTCCATCTTCGCGGTGACCTTGCTTTCCAGACGGCCAACCAGAGAAGCGATGTTGTTCTTGTTCTGAACCATGTACACCTTCATGGTGGAGGCAAATCCGCCCCAGTCATAAACGGTGCAGAGGTCGATGACACGGTTCTCAAAGGCCAGGTTGATCATCTCGCGGGACTCGGGGTCACGGACGTTACGGACGGTAACGATCTCATCATAGTAAGTCTCGATCATGTTCTGGTTGGAGTGCTGTGCCAGGGCCTGAAGGATTACAGAGGTGCGCTCCAGGTCAGAAGCAGTGTAGGGGATAACCATGGAGGTGGAAACTGCGTTGATGCTGGCGAGGTAGTTCTCCTGCTCGGCGTTGTACTTGGGGTTAGGCAGAATACCGTAGTCAGCCTCCATCTCGGACATGGTGGAGATCCAGAATACCACGTCGGAGTAGAAGAGGGAGCCGCCGCCCACGAACTTCAGGGTGTTGCCCTTGAACTGGGAGAAGTCATCACAGCTGATGTATACGCCGTCGGGGTGCAGGACCTCCAGCACCTTCTCATAGATGTTATAGAAGTTCTCGTCGCCCTTGGCGGTGAAGACGGGCATATCCTCGGAATCCTTGGTCACCAGGCGTACGCCGGCAGCGGTGAGCATCTCAGCAAAGATACCGTTGTAGGTGAAGATACCGTAGATATCGTCGGCCTTGTACTTACCGTCGTTGTCCACATCCTGTGCCACCTTGGTGGAAAACTCATAGAGCTTGTCAAAGGTCCACTGACCGTCACGGACCAGCTGATACAGGTCACCCAGCTGCTGCTCCTCTGCCATCTGCTTGTTAAAGCCGAAAACAGAAGTGCTGTCGTAGGAGGTCATGCTCAGGTCACCGGAGGTGGTGTAGAGCTTGCCGCCGATGGAAAGGTCCTTGATCATATCCTGGCACCATGCATCGGACGTCAGGTCTACGTAGGGCAGATCGTTCCAGTCAATGGCGTAGTTCTTGTTTACCATGGCGGGGACATCGCGGATGAAGTCCAGGATCACATCATAGGAATCCTCCTGGGCAGACAGAGCGGTCTGGGCGAAGCCAATGGGGTCCTTCTGCACCACTTCCTCGATGACAACGTCGAACCGATCCTCGATAATGCGGTTACGGGTGTAGATGGCCTGGTCAACCTTAACACCGCTGGCTTCCTCAACATTGAGGGTGTTGTTCATCCAGAAGCCGGTGGCGGGATCCACGTTCAGGAAGGTGAAGACATAGCCCTCGTACTTCTTGTCGGGCAGTCCTGCGAAGGGATCGTCCTCGACAGAAGGTGCGGTGGTAGCAGCGGGGTCACTGGTCGCAGCGGGATCGGTGGTCTGGGCATCTCCGCTTCCGTCACCGCCACAGGCTGCCAGCATGGACATCAGCATAGCGGCGCAGAGGGCAAACAGCAGAATGCGCGTTGCAAGTGTTGTTCTGTTCTTCATGTTTATATCGCCTTTCACATTATTATTTCACGATGCGTCACTGTGCATCGGAGAGGAAAATGGGATTGCTGAAGGCCAGGTAGAAGGGATAGTCCTTCTGGTTGGAGGTGGAGGTCACCTTCGCACCGTTCTTGACGATCTCCACGCGGTAGTAGAGACGGTCCTCGATGGGAATCTCGATCTCCACATCGTCCTTGGTGTAGACCTGGGAGTAAGCGATGCCCTTATCGGTGTAGATGTTCACGCGGTAGGGGCCGTAGGACTTGACCATATCAATGCGAACGCAGAGGGTCTTGTCGGCCTCGTAGGTGGTGGTACCGCCCATCATGGTGTCGCCGATGGACATCCGGATGCGGAGGCCGTCGGTACGGTTGGACAGGGAGAAGTTACCGGCGGTGATAGAATCAAAGAAGCCCTGAGAATTCATCTCGGTCACATTGAGGTGGGTGATGGACTCGCCCTCGAAGAGGTAGTGGGTGTCCGAGCCGGTGGTGGCGTACACCTTTTCGCCGTTGTTCAGCAGGTGCTGCCAGTACTCGTAGGCTCTTGCATTATACTCAATCCCGCCGGCGCCATTGAACTCGGTAGCGTTGAAGATCTCCACCGCGTCAAAACCGAAGTAGTCGATATTGCCGTTTTCATCATCAATGGGGGTGTAGAGGTAACCGGGGTAATAAGGATGGCAGATCTGAATGAAGCCACCCAGGCTGTGGATATAATCCACCAGCTGTGCGTAGAAGGTAGTACCGTCCTTGAGGGAGTTGGAGAAGGTCTGCATGAAGCCCTGGCCCCAATAACGGGGGGTGATCACCGGCATATCGGGGATCTGGTCGAACTTCATGGTATAATCCCTATTGCGATCGGGATCGTGATAGGTAAACTCCTGCACCTTCTGCAGGGCTTCCTTGTTGGGCACATAGATATTCAGGTGCCCCTTGTTGGTGGTGTACTCCATGGAGTAGAGGTTGCGGTCCGGGGCCCACAGTTCCTCGTCCAGCTGCTTCCAGTTATTGTGCTCGGAGCAGGCGAAGAAATCGTAGCGAAGCTTATCCGCGCTGGCCTTTACCTCGGCGAATGTGTTGTAGCCGTCGGAATACCAGGTATGGTGGTGCATATCGCCCGTTGCCACTTCCAGGTTTGCGTAGAGCGCTTCCAGCTGGGTCATATTGCTGTCGCGGTCAAGGGCAGTATGGGGGTCGGTCACCAGCTGGTCCTTCAGACCCGCCTGGACAATCTCCATCGCGTTCTCGCCGGTCTTGGGAGGAAGGGGAGGCTCAGTAACCGGGGGTTCGGTGGTAACGGCAGGCTGATCGGTGTTTCCCTGATCGCCGCAGGCGCAGAAAAGCGCGGCCATCATAGAGAGCAGAAGCAGGCCGCAAATCAAACGGCGCAGGGTAAGGTTCTTGCTTGTCATGGAATGATCCTCCTTGGTAAGATTCATGCCGGGGGATGGAGCAGATCCGGCATATCAATCGGCAGCCGACAGAAAGATTGGCTGACTGAAGGCAAGATAATAGGGGTATTTCTGCTTATCGGTGGTAGAGGTGATCTTGCCGGTGGCCTTCACGATCTCTACCCGGTAGTAGTCACGGTCCTGAATGGGGAACTCGATCTCCACATGGCGGTCAGAGTAAACCTGAGAGTAGGCAATGCCCCGATCGGTATAGATGTTGACCCGGTATGCGCCGTATCCGCGCTTGAAGTCGATGCAGACGCAGAGGGTCTCGCCCGGCTGATACTCCGCGGTTCCGCCCATCATGGTGTCCCCGATGGACATCAGGATCTTTGCACCGTCGATGCGGTTGGAAAGGGAGAAGTTCCCCGCTGCCAGGGCATTGTAGTAGCCCTCCGCCGATTTCTGCTCCACATTCATGTGGGTAATGGACTCACCCTCGAAGAGGTAATGGGTGTCCGAGCCGGTGGTGGCATACACCTTCTCACCCAGATCCAGCAGATACTGCCAGTACTCGTAGGCACGGACGTTATATTCAATCAGACCGGTATGGTTGAACGTGGTGCCGTTGAAGATCTCCACGGCATCAAAGCCGAAGTATTCAATGTTGCCGGTATCGTTGTCATCCACCGGGCTGAAAAGATAGTTCGGAATAAAGGGGTGGCAGAGCTGGATAAAGCCGCCCAGATCGTGGACGTAATCCACCAGCTGCCGGTAGAACGTTGTCCCGTCTTTCAGGGATTTTGTATAGGTCTGCATATAGCCCTGGCCCCAATACCGGGGATCCACCACCGGCACGTCGGGGATCTTGTCAAAGGCCATATGATAATTCAGGCCGCGGGTTTCATCATAATATTCAAAATCGCCCATCTTGGCCAGCGATTCTTTTTCCGGGAAATAAATGTTCATATGCCCTTTACTGGTGGTGTATTCCATCGAGTAAAGATTGCGTTTCCCGTTCCAAAGTTCGTCATCCACCTGCTTCCAGTTGTTGTGCTCGGAGCAGGCAAAGAAGTCGTATCTGTATTTGTCCGCCGATTTTTTCACCTCGGCGAAAGTGCGGTATCCATCGGAATACCAGGTATGGTGGTGCATATCACCCGAGGCAACGCCCAGGTCGGAGTACAGCTCCTCCAGGTGCTCTATATTGGGGTTCCGTCCCATCGCCTGGTGAGGGTCGGTCACATTTTTATCCTTGAGACCCTGGGCAATATATTTGGAAGAATTAACCGAAACCTTCTCGGTCTGGGGTGCTGCGGTGACAGCGGCAGCCGTGGTATTCGGTTCAACTGCGCCCACATTCTGTCCGATGCAGGAACAGAGGGAGACCGCGGCCATAGAAACAAGAAGAATGCCGCAGATCAGGCACAGAAAATGCTTACGATTCATGGCCATACTCGTTCTCCTTTTGTTTTAGATGAATGGCAGTTGCGCAGACTCATGTATCTACACAAATTGACGAAACATGATGCTGACACAACTGCCATTACTTATCTCAATGTTCGCATAATGCGCCCGAAAATCCCTTCAGCGAAAACTCCGGAATTTCCGGTTTGAATTTGCTTAGTGAGTTCTCTTCTTGGTCAGCACAACTGCGCCTGCAGCAGCAATCATCAGAGCAGCAACAGCAACGATGAGGGTGTCACCGGTGGTGGGCGTCTGGGCGGGAGCTGCAGTAGTTGCAGGAGCTGCGGTGGTTGCAGGAGCTGCAGTGGTTGCAGGAGCTGCAGTGGTTGCGGGTGCTGCGGTGGTTGCAGGAGCCGCGGTGGTTGCAGGAGCTGCGGTAGTAGCAGGAGCTGCGGTGGTTGCGGGAGCTGCGGTGGTTGCGGGAGCCTCGGTCTCACCTGCGATGTACTTATCGAAATCAAATACATCCATGTCAGCCTTTCTCTCAAAGAAAGCGATGTACTTCAGGTAGATACGAGCATCGTCGTTAGCGGTGGGGTTTGCACCGGTATCATCAAACTGGAAGCGAATCGAGTTGCTCTTGTCAAACTTGTTGGTCTTCCAGGTTGCGTTGCCCGAAGCCTCGGTAGCCTTCAGGGAAACGATGGTCCACTCACCGGCCTTGACTTCGCCTGCGGGAACCAGGTTGGTATCCTGCCAGTTCTGGTTACGGATACGGATGTATGCGCTGGCGGAGGGAGTGTAGTTCACAGTCTTGTAAGCGAACTGAATGTAGGCATAATCCTTACCCAGAACAGCGTTATCACCGTTACCGGCGATTACGAAACGGGACTGGGTAGCGCCGTCAACCTTATCGATTGCAGAGATGTAAACAGACTTCTCGGTTTCGTCAAACTGGATGATACCGTTGTTGTCCTTACCGAAGGAGGTCTTGGAGCCCATCCAGAACTTTGCAGTCTCGGGAACGGTGTAACCTTCAACGGAAGTGTCAACGATTACATCAGGGGTGTTGAAGGGCATGACAGCGATCTTGCCGCCCACGTTGGGATTCTCGGCAACGGACTCAGCGGTGGGAATCTTTGCGGGATCGGTGGGGGTGTACTTGTAGTTGTTGGCATCGTCCTCGTTCTGGAAGAACGCGATGTACTGGATGTACAGCTTGAAGCCGGTCTCATCGTAGGTGTTGTAACCGGTGTCCATGGACTGGAACTGGAAGTACATACCGTTGGAGGTGTTGAAGGTGATGCCGTCCAGGGAAGTGCCGGACAGATCAACTACATACTCAGCCCAGGTATTAACCTCGGGGATTGCCACAGCTTCCACGGTCTTCCACGAGAAGTCGCGGATGCGGAGGGTGGTCAGGTCGTTCTCGGATACGAGCTTGAACTTAACCTTCATGTAGGGCATATCGGCGGTGTTGACAGACTTCTCGTCGTCCTGAATGCTCAGGACAGCGCGCTGATAGTGCAGATTTGCAGTACCGGGCTTGGTGAAGTCGGGGGTAAAGCAGAGGGCCTTTTCCTTCTCGTCAAAGGTAATGATGCCGGCGCCGGCGCCGTCACCGACGATAAACTGGGTTGCGATAACATCCATCGTCAGATCAGGGTTCTTGATGACGTCCTTGGAAGCGTTGGGAACGTCAAAGTTCCAAACCATCATAGGACCTGCTGCGGAGGAGGCAACAGCGAAAACGCTGCACATCGACATGAGCATGAACAGGCAAAGTGCAAGAGAGAGATACTTTTTCATCTTTGTTCTCCTTTATAAAGATTTTTCTCTGTTCCGCCCTTTCCGCTCGGACTGACACAGAGTCATTTCCCCACCCTTGCGGGTTGGGAATTGTTAGTTTAATGATATCACATTGAGAAAAATCTGTAAACCCCAAATTCCGCACGCGAACATACCAAAAAACGCATTTTATGTGATTTTTACTATACAATGTCACAACCTTAACAAAATGCCATGTGGATTTTGCGCATTTTGGGCAATTTTTGCGGAAACTGTCCCCACCAAAAAGGACAGCGGCACAGACTCATGTATCGGCTGAAACATGAAGTCAGTGCCGCTGCCGTTCAGTTTCCGTCACAGGTCAAGCCTGCGCCGGAGGGGATAAATCTTACTTATTTTGCTCTCTTCTTGGTCAGCACAACTGCGCCTGCAGCAGCGATCATCAGCGCAGCCACTGCGATAACGGTAAAGTCACCGGTGGTGGGAGTCTGGGTGGGAGCTGCGGTGGTAGCGGGAGCTGCGGTAGTAGCGGGAGCTGCGGTAGTTGCAGGAGCCGCGGTGGTAGCAGGAGCTGCAGTGGTTGCAGGAGCTGCGGTGGTAGCAGGAGCTGCAGTGGTAGCAGGAGCCGCGGTGGTAGCAGGAGCCTCGGTGGTTGCGGGAGCCTCGGTCTCACCTGCGATGTACTTGTCAAAGTCAAATACATCCATGTCGGCCTTTCTCTCAAAGAAGGCAACATACTTCAGGTAGAAACGAGCATCCTCGTTTGCGGTGGGGTTGGTTGCGGTGTCATCCAGCTGGAAACGGAGCTGGTTGGAAGCGTCAAACTTAGTGGTCTTCCAGTTTGCGTTGCCCGAAGCCTCAGTAGCCTTCAGGGAAACGACAGTCCACTCGCCGCCCTTAACTTCGCCGGAATTAACGAGCTTAACGTCGGTCCAGTTCTGGGTACGGAGACGGATGTAGGCGTTTGCGGAAGGCGTGTAGTTTACGGTCTTGTAGCAGAACTGAATGTAGGGGTAGTCCTTGCACTCGATGGAAGCATCGCCGTTGCCGACGACAACCAGACGGGTCTGGGTGGTACCGTCAACCTTCTCAAGGTAGGTGCTGTAGAGAGACTTCTCAGCCTCGTCAAACTTGACTACGCCGTTGCCGTCCTTACCGAAGGAGGGGTTCTTGGCCAGGTAGAAATCAACGCCTTCTGCCAGGGTCTGCTCCTCGGTGAAGCCTTCGTTGGTCTTGGCAGCATCGTTGAATGCCATCACTGCGATCTTACCGCCCACGTTGGGGTTCTCAGCAACGGACCCAGCGGTGGGAACGGTTGCAGGATCGGTTGCGGTGTACTTGTAGTTGTTGGCATCGTCCTCGTTCTGGAAGAACGCGATGTACTGGATGTACAGCTTGAAGCCGGTCTCATCGTAGGTGTTGTAACCGGTGTCCATGGACTGGAACTGGAAGTACATACCGTTGGAGGTGTTGAAGGTGATGCCGTCCAGGGAAGTGCCGGACAGATCAACTACATACTCAGCCCAGGTATTAACCTCGGGGATTGCCACAGCTTCCACGGTCTTCCACGAGAAGTCGCGGATGCGGAGGGTGGTCAGGTCGTTCTCGGATACGAGCTTGAACTTAACCTTCATGTAGGGCATATCGGCGGTGTTGACAGACTTCTCGTCGTCCTGAATGCTCAGGACAGCGCGCTGATAGTGCAGATTTGCAGTACCGGGCTTGGTGAAGTCGGGGGTAAAGCAGAGGGCCTTTTCCTTCTCGTCAAAGGTAATGATGCCGGCGCCGGCGCCGTCACCGACGATAAACTGGGTTGCGATAACATCCATCGTCAGATCAGGGTTCTTGATGACGTCCTTGGAAGCGTTGGGAACGTCAAAGTTCCAAACCATCATAGGACCTGCTGCGGAGGAGGCAACAGCGAAAACGCTGCACATCGACATCAGCATAAACAGGCAAAGTGCGAGAGAGAGATACTTTTTCATCTTCGTTCTCCTTGTCAAAAATTTTCCGTATCCGACCTTTCCACCGGACAGACACGAAATTACATCCCCAGCCCCGGAAGGTGGGAATTATTAATTTTATGATATCACATTGAGAAAAAACTGTAAACCCCAAATTCCGCATACGAACATACCAAAAAACGCAGACATTGTGGTTTTTGCCATGGTGTGACACGGCTTTAGCAATAAATCATGTTAATTTCCTCCATTTGATTCAAAAAGGCAAAGTACCCGACCGGTTTCAGCTCGGTTTTGCCCGCAGAAAAGAAACAACGGCGCTGACTCATGTCCCGAAAGAAACATGAAGTCAGCGCCGCCGCTGTTTATTTTCCGTTGCGGGAGATCCCCGCAGGGATTAAGCAGAATTTATCTTGCAGTCTTCTTGGAAACGATGACTGCGCCGCAAGCCAGGATCATCAGAGTCACAACAGCGATAACGGTAATGTCACCGGTGGAGGGAGTCTGGGTGGGAGCTGCGGTGGTTGCGGGAGCCGCAGTAGTTGCGGGGGCTGCAGTGGTTGCAGGAGCCGCAGTAGTTGCGGGGGCCGCAGTGGTTGCAGGAGCTGCGGTGGTTGCAGGAGCTGCAGTGGTTGCAGGAGCCGCGGTGGTTGCAGGAGCCGCGGTAGTTGCGGGAGCTGCAGTGGTCTCTGCAGGAGTCTCGCCCTGCGCTGCGATGTACTTATCGAAATCGAAGACATCCATATCGGCCTTTCTCTCGAAGAAGGCGATGTACTTCAGGTAGATACGAGCATCGCTGGCAGCGTTGAAGTTGTTGGTGGTATCGTCAATCTGGAAGCGGAGAGCATTGCCGGTACCGAACTTGTTGGTCTTCCAGTTTGCGTTACCACTCAGCGAAGAAGCCTTCAGCGAGACGGTTACCCACTCGCCGTTCTTAGCCTCCCCCTTCGCCAGCAGGTTGACATCCTGCCAGGACTGGTTGCGGATACGGAAGGAAGCATTCTCGGGGTTGGTGTAGTTCACCATCTTGTAGGCAAACTGAATATAGGGATAGTCGCCGCCAACAATGGTCTTATCGGAGTTTGCAGTAATGGTGAAACGGGAACATACCGGAGTTGCGCCGTCGGTGGGCGTTACATAAAGTGCCTTCTCGGTCTCATCGAACTTCAGCACGCCGCAGCCGTTATTGTGGAAAATTCCCTCGTACAGCACGAAGTCGTAGGGAGACTTCTCACCTTCGCCCAGGAGGGGAAGAGCAGACTTGGGATCGTTGAAGGGCATTACATAAACGTTGCCGCCCACATTGGGGTTCTCGCTGCCGCCTGCGGTGGGCAGGGTTGCGGGATCGGTGGGGGTGTACTGATATGCCTCAGCATCGTCCTCATTCTGGAAGAATGCGATATACTGAACGTAAAGCTTGAAGTCGGTATCGTCATAGGCATTGTAACCAGAGTCCATTGCCTGGAGCTGGAGGTAGAGACCCTTGGTTGCATTGTAAACCTCATCTTCCCAGGCAGTGCCGGAGAAGTCAGCGGTGTACTCAACCCAGGTGTTAACCTCAGGAATAGCGATGATGTTGAAGCGACCCCAGTCAAAGTCGCGGAGCAACACGGTGGTCAGGTCGTTCTCGGTGACCAGCTTGAACTTGATCTTCACATAGGGATAGTCAGCGCCAACAAAACCGGCCTCGTCACTGTTGAAGTTCAGGGTAAAACGCTGAACATACATGGTATCCACACCGGGATGGGTATAATCGGGAGCCATGCAGATGGCCTTTTCCTTCTCGTCGTAGGTGACGATGGTGCCGCCGCCGTTACCGACGATAAAGCCGCTGATATAGCCGGGGGTGAACAGATCCGAGTCCTTGATGACATCCTTGGCGGCGTTGGGCACGTCAAAGTTGTACACCTTCATGGGGCCTGCAGCCGAAGCCGTCGTAGCAAATATGCCAAACATCGATACCAGCATAACCAGGCAAAGTGCAAGAGAGAGGTACTTTTTCATGTGTTTTCTCCTTTAAAGAATTTTTTGCTCCGCACTCCGTTTTTCAAACGAAAGCGAAACTGACTTTCCCACTTCTGTGGGAATCTGCCAACTTAATGATACCACATCCGGGGCAAACCGAAAAGTCTATTTTCCGCAACAGAGCCTACCAAAAAACGCATTTGTTCATTTTTCGTTCAAAACGGTCCTTCGGCGGATGTCCCTGGCAAATTTCACGATTTTGGCCGCTTCCGGGAGATGATCACCGCCGCGCAGGCAAGGAGCATCAGCGCTACCATCACGGCCACCTCGGCGGGAGACAGAGTCTGCTCAGGGGCTTCGGCGGTTTCATCCGCGGAATTGGCAGGCGCTGCGGTAGTTTCGGGGGCTGTGGTGGTTTCGGGGGCGGCGGTCGTCGCAGGGACAGCGGTCGTGGCGGGGGCTGCCGTGGTGGCAGGGGCTGCCGTGGTTGCGGGAGCCGCCGTGGTGGCGGGTGCGGCGGTGGCGGCGGGATTTGCGGCGATGTACTTCTCAAAATCGAAGACATCCATATCAGCTTTCCGCTCAAAGAATGCGATATACTTCAGATAAATGCGTCCATTCTCCTTCGCGGTGGGGTTGGTGCCGGTATCGTCGATCTGGAGGCGGAGGTAATTGGAGGCATCAAAGACCATGCTCTTCCAATCCCCGCCGCCCGGGGCATCGGCCATCTTCACTGAAACCACCGTCCATTCCCCTGCCTTGACCTGTCCGGCGGGGACAAGGGTAACACTCCGCCAGCCCTGGTCCCGCAGGCGGATGTACGCAGTTTGGGATGGCGTATAGTTCTCGGTTTTGTAGGCGAACTGGACGTAAGGATAATCGGCACCGGAAAGATATGCATCACCGGCGCCCACGATGTTGAACCGGCTATGGGTGGTCTTCTCCAACTTCTCGGCGCTGGAAATGAACAGTGCCTGCTCTTTTTCATCGTAGCCGTGGAATCCGTTGCCGTCGCGGCCAAATTCACAGTGCATGAAATTGAACTGGGAATCGGCGGCGGGCATACTGTCCAGGGCGGAGAAGCCCTTGATGTACCGCGGCCGGTCAAAGGGCATAATGGCGATCCTTCCCCCCACCTCGGTGCTCTCGGGGGCCGGAGGTGTGGGGATCTTTGCGGGATCGGTGGGGGTATAGGTGTAGGCCCGGCAGTCCGCCTCATTTTGGAAGAAAGCGATGTACTGGAGATAGAGCTTATAATCGGTGTCGGCGTAAGTGTTGTACTCCTTATCCATGGACTGAAGCTGGAAGTAGAGGCCCTTTTTGGTGTTGAAGATCTGGTCCTCGAAGGAGGTTTCGGTGAGGTTATAGCTGTACTCGATCCAGGTGTTCAGCTCGGGGAGGGAGTAGATGTCCCAGGTGCTCCAGTCGAAGCTGCGGATCCGGAGGGTGGTGAGGTCATTGTTCGAGACCAGCTTAAACTTCACCTTGATGTAGGGATAGTCCTTGCCGGCGAAGCCTGCGGCATCGTCGGTGAGGGAAACGGTAACCCGCTGGTAGTACAGTTCCCGGTTACCGGGCTTAGTGAAGTCGGGGGTGAGGCAGAGGGCTTTTTCCTTCTCGTCAAAGGTGACGATTCCCTCCCCGCCGCCGTCGCCCACCTGGAAGCGGGTGACCACCGCATCCATGAGCAGAGCTGTATCCTGGGTCAGGACCCGGGCAGAGTTAGGGGCATCAAAATTCCAGACCACCATGGGGCCGGCGGCTGATACGGTGACGGCAAAGATGCTCCCCAGCGAGGCAAGCAATGCCAGGCAGAGGATCAGAGCAAGCGGCTTTTTCATTCGTTTTCTCCTTTGAAATAAACTTTCCAGGGGAAGCGGATTCGATTCTTACGTGTTTATCTTACCATGTCGTGTATATCATGTCAAGATTATTCCTGCAAAAAAGCGGTTTTTGCGTATTGAAGAAATATTCCCCTTGCTCCCAGAGGGGTAGGTATGGTATAATGGATGGGGGAAACTTTTTTGCAAAAAAGTTTCCCCCATACCCCATCAAAAAACTGCTGCGCGCAGATTAAAGGCAACGGCGCAAAATTGCACGGAATTACAGGGGAAAACAGTACGGCTGTGAGGTTAGGATGCGGATTTTATTTTACGATACACACGTCATTGTTTGCGAGAAGGCGGCGGGGGAGCTTTCCGAGGGGGAGGGCACTGCTGCGCTGCCGGCTCTGCTGGCGCAGGCCATGGCTGAGGCGGGGGAGCAGACCTCGGTCTATCCCGTCCACCGGCTTGACCGGGAGACGGTAGGGGTGATGGTATTTGCCCGGACGCGGGAGGCGGCGGCTGCCCTGTCGGCGGCCATGGGAACCGATGCGTTCGCCAAGGAATATCTTGCGCTTTGCCACGGGCGGCCCGAGGAGGATGCCGCCACGCTGACCGATCTGCTCTACTTCGACCGCCGCCGGGGAAAATCCTTCGTGGTGGATCGCCGTCGGGCGGGGGTGAAGGAGGCTGTGCTGGACTACACCTGTCTGCGCAGTGCGGGGGACTATACCCTGCTGCGGGTCCGTCTGCACACCGGGCGCACCCACCAGATCCGGGTTCAGTTTGCTTCCCGCCGTCATCCTCTGGCCGGAGACCGCCGCTACGGCGCACCCAAGAGTGAGTTTTCCACCGTTGCGCTGGCGGCCCATCGGCTCACCTTCCCCCATCCCGTCACCGGGGAGTCCATGACCTTTACCGCAGAGCTGCCCGATTGGGCAGCTGAATAAAACCGACAGCCGCGAGGTGTGAGAAACACCCCGCGGCTGTCTATATAATATAAATGAAGGGTTTTGTGAAAATTTTGCCGTTTTTCGGCACCGTCAGCCCAGGTCCTCGGCTTCTGTCCACAGATACTCGGCGATGGTGCGGGTGATGATCATCAGCCCCAGCCGGGAGGTACCACCGAACATTCGGTTGGTATAAATGCTTTGGGTATAGCCGTACACCGCCAGGTCGGAGACCTCATCCAGCGCGGTGCCCCGGGTACAGCAGATGCTCACCACCGCTGCCCCTCGCTGTCGGGCCAGCCCGGCACCGATTCCCAGCTCAGGGGTGGAATTCTTCACCGAGAGAATCACCACCAAATCCTCCGGCCCGGCCAGCAGATCCAGCTTTTTCATCATCTGCGAGTCGGAGATCAGGTTCACCGAAATCTTCTGACATTGCAGCTGGATGGCAAACTCTTCCGCCACCAGGGCGGTCAGGCCGTTAGCCAGGATATACACCGTCTTCGCCCGGCGGAGTCTTGCCGCGATCTCGATGACGGCATCGATGTCCAGACGGCGGATGGTTTCCATGCATTCGGTATAGGATTTGGACAGAATGCGATTCATTTCGTAGGTCTGCGGGTTACGCTTCGCATCCTCGGCCAGGCGGAATTTCAGCTCCGAAAAGGAGGAAAATCCGCATTTCCGCACCGCACGGGACACGGTAGCGTTGGAAACAAAGGCTCCCTCGGCCACATCGGCAATGGACAGCAGCTCCATGACACACTGTTTTGCGTTGATGTACTCCATCACCGCCCGCTCGGCATCTGAGAGCCGCTTGTCCTGCTCACATCTGATCTCCATATCCTGCTCCTTCCGCTAATTATCGGGGATTGATCCTCACCAGCACCTTTCCCCGGCGGCTGTGGACGGGGTGCAGCAGCTCCTCTGCCGCCTCCTCCATGTCCAGCACCGCCGAGAAGATTCCCTCCGCCGCCCGGGGCTTTGCCGCCAACCAATCGATGGCACGCTGGGTGGTGTGGGGGTTGATATACGAGGTTTTGATCACCAGTTCCTTGAGAAAAGCATCATACACCGACAGGGCAAGCCGGTCCTCCGCCGCGCTGACCCCGAACAGAACCACCGTCGCGCCCCGATCGGCCGCATCCAATGCGGTCTGCTGTGCTGCGCTGTTTCCCACGCACTCCATGACCCGGGAGATGTGCCATTCCTCGGCAAATCGGCGCAGCGCCTCGGCATCGGTGGGAGAGATGGCAGCGGCCGCGCCCTGCTCCAGAGCCAGGCGGCGGCGCTCCTCGTTTGGCTCCACCACCAACACCCGGGAGGCCCCCGCATCCTGCATCAGGCGGAGCATCAGGGCGCCGATGGCACCGAAGCCCACCAGGGCCGCCGTTTCCCCCGGCTTCAATTCCAGCAGATCCATGCCGTGGAGGCAACAGGCAAGGGGCTCGGCCAGGGCGGCCAGGCGCATATCCATCCCCGCGGGCAGGAGGTAGACATTCTCGGCGGGGGCAACCACATATTCGGCCATGCCCTTGACCACGCCCACCGCATGGCGGCAGAAGGAGGGCTTGCCCATGCGGCAGTAGTCGCACCTGCCGCAGCTGTGGTTGGGGTCAGCCGTCACCGGATCTCCCACCTGCAAGCCTTCTACGCCCTCACCGATCTCGGCCACATAGCCCGAGATCTCATGGCCCAGGGGGACGGGATATCGCACCGGGCGGGAGCCTGCCCGGCCGGCGGTTTTATGGAAATCGGTTCCGCAGATGCCGCAGTAGGCCACGGCGATCTTCACCTCACCCGGCCCCACCGTCCGCAGGGGAAACTCCCCCACCCGAACATCACCTTTGCCGTACAGCACAACAGCCTTCATCCCCTATCCTCCGCAGATCCATCGTATTTTCTTCATTATAACACGATGTTCTGCGAAAATGTTTTCTGCCTGTGGAGAAACGGGTGAAACTGCTTTCATCATTTCAGATCATGGCCGAAATCCGGCGGGGTGCCGCGCCGGTCGGCGCGGCACCCCGCTTTTTCATAATTCCCTCTGTTATCCGATTTGTCCCCATTGGTATTCGGCACATCAAAGCCTCCCTCCCGGAGGGAGCCTCACAAGAGCGATGTTTACCCGGGAACACCTCATCTAACCGGGAATACAGATTTACCGCTCCAGCACGTGGCGGATCACCGTTCCGATGCCGTCGGCCATGCGCAGGAAGCCGGCATCGTTGGGGTGAACGCCGTCCACCGAATACTCGTACTGGTAGGGGTCAGCGAAGAAACTCATGCCGTCGATGAACCACACATTCCGATCCCCGATCCCTCTGGCGCGGAGGTAGGAGGACAGGATCACATCCCGCCGCGCCAGGGTATCCTCCTGCATACGGGGACGGGTCCAGTAGTTGGGGCGGGTGACCATGATGTAGGGCACATCGGGATTTTTCTCCCGAACGGTTTCATAGAGGGCGTAGTGAGTGGCCGCCAGATGCTCCACCGTGGGGGCGTTGTGGTCATAGTCGCAGACAAAGACGCTCATGGGCAGGGTTGCAATCCAGCGGGCAATGGCCGGCTCGCCCTTGGCCTGTCCTGAGAAACCGATGTTGCGGAAGTCCAGGTTCAGCGCGCGGGAGATGACGGCGGGATAAATTGAGCCGGGACGGCTGGCCGCCGTGCCGTGAACGATGGAGGAGCCGTAGAAGATGACGGGGTCAAGATCCCGGTAGGGGCGGGCCTCCCCCAGGGTCGCGCCGGGCTTGAGGCCGATCTCCAGGCGTTCCACCACCGCGTGCACCGGGAAATTAATGGTGTAGCCGGTCATCTTCTCGCCGGCGAGATGGACGATCTGCTCGTAGCGGTCGGTCATATCAAAGGGCATTCGGAATTCCTGAAGATAACGGCTGCCGAAGTCCCCGTCCACATACAGGTCAAAGCCCGAGGTGGAGATGAGGGTCAGGTGGGAGGAGCGCCCCACCACCAAAAACTTGGCGCGAATGGCGATAAAGGGCGAATCGGTGGAAAACCGCACCCGTCCCCCTGCCGACTCGCGGCTGAGCTTGTCCACGCCGGGGGAAGTGGCGGCGGCCACATCGGCGGGCACGCGACGGAAGAAGGGCTCATTGTGGGGGGCGTAGAAGCCGTGGAGGCTGAAGGGTGCATTACGCACGTCATGCCAGGCCACCTCAACGTCCCCGATGGTGGTATTCACGATCATATTTTTGTCAATTTGGATGTAGGATTCCATACTGCTTCCTCCCTGTTTTGGTGATGGTTTCATTATACCACAGCCAAACCGCAGTTTCAAGGCAAAGAAGAAAAAAAGCGGGGTGCCGCGCATCTGCGCGACACCCCGCTTTTCGTGGATCAGTACGCCTCGCTCTCCTCCAGCAGCTTTTCCCGCTCTTCGAGGATCTCGATGATGCGGTTCGCCGTCAGGGATGCGCGGTCGGCGGAATTATTGTTGGTGTAAGTCTTGAGGGCATTGGTCTGCTGCTTCAGTTCGGATTCCAGCGTCTCCAGGGCCTCCGTGGCATAGGTGTACTGCCGGCAGGCCGATGCCGCCTCAATCAGGGGATAGAGGTAGGGCATGGTGTCCAGGTTGTCCCAGCTCTTGATGTCGGTGATATAGGTCATGAGCAGCAGCATGGCCGAGCACTTTTTCCGCACAAGGGGCTCTGCCTCAGGCTCTTCTTCAGGATCCTCGGCGGGCTTCTCCTCGGGTTCCTCTTCCTCCTCGGCGGACTTCTGCTTCTTCTCGGCCCGGGCATCCTTCTTTGCCTTCTCCTCCGCACCGAAACGGTGGCGCTTCACCAGGAACAAAATCAACTCGCTCAGGGCAGCAATGCCCACCAACACGCCGTCAACAATCAGAATCGCCTTCAGCGACTGCAGATCAAGGAGCACCAGAATCAGCAGCACGATCAGCGCGAAAAAGGATACCAGCGCCAGGTAAAAGGCGGGAGAAATCTTGATCAGAGGGCACTTTTCCAGCTTGCGCAGGAGCACCGTCAGCACAATAGCCGACAGCACAATCAGATTGGCAGCGGCAAAGTGCCACCAGATATTTTTGCTGTATTTTTCCAGGGCATAGGCATAGAAGAACCAGTCAAACCCGCCCAAAAGCACCAGCTGAACCGCAGCCGATGCGATCATTTTCAAAATTCGTTTCATATTCGCGACCATTGCTTTCGCCCGGCGAAAGCTTCCTTTCATGCGGAATTGGGGCTGGTTTTGCGAAGCAAAATCGCCGACGCTGCGGTGGCGAAAGCCACAAAACGTGTTTGAAAGATTTATCTTTCAAACTTTCCCCTCACGGGTAATCTTCGCCGCCATCGGTCTCGCCGCAATGGCGAAGGCGGCGCAGGCCTTTGACCACGCCGCGGATCAAACCGTACTTCTCCACGGCAAGGATCATATACTCCGAGCAGTTCGGGACATATACACACATACAACGCACGTCATAGGGGGCATACCGCTGGTACACCCGGATAAAAAAGATCAGTACCCGCCGCGCCGTGACACACAGCCACAGAAAAAGCAGCAGGGCATAAAGCAGAACAAACCGTCCCGACCCGGACATGGCATCAAGCCACGCAAGTCGGGCAAACACCCACTGCAGCGCAGCCGCCAGCAGCCCGCATCCCGCAAGGGACAGCAGAAACCACAGCACTGCTCTGCCCCAGGCAACGGGGGGACGGATCAGTTTTTTCCCGGTAAAGGGATAAGTCTCTTCCTTCCGTTCGGGGGGAAGTTCATAGGGACAACAGTCATGATGATGTTCGGACATGGAAACACCTTTCTCGGTCCTCGGCGGCACACAGGACGGCGTCCTGCGTGCCGAACCGGGCCGGGTAACTGTCCGCCGCCGGGGAAAAGGGGAGGGTGCATATGCCACATACACCGCCCCTCCCCCGAAGTGCGGAAACAGTAACTTACGCCTTCTTCTCGCGGAGCTTGTTCTTCATTGCCTGGATCTGGCGGTCAATGTCACCGGTAGTGCTGCAGGTGAACTTATCGCCGGGAACGATCAGGCCGAAGCGCTGAACCTCAACGGTTCTCTTCATAGGCTTGCCGGTGCAGCCCTTGAACCAAGTAGCCTCGTAGGACTCGGAAGAGGTGGAGAAGTTGGTAATGTCACGGTAGAAGTACTCCTCGGTTCTTTCTTTTCTGGTGTTGTCGGTGGTGTCCAGAATGACGGAGTACATATAAACCTGCGTGGAAGAGAAGAACAGGTGGGTGATGGAGTACTTGTTGCTGCGGTATCTGCCGTCCTTACCGGTTCTCTCGAAATCACCGTCCTCATAACCGTAAAGGGTTACAGGGGGGATTTCCTTCAGCTCGTCCTCGTCGAGGCCGATCTTGTTCAGTGCGCGCTTGTAGCTGCCGAAGCTGTCAACCAGTCTCTTCAGTACTGCATCGTACTCCTCGTCCTTCTTGTTGAGGAAGAGGCCCAGGATACCGGTCTTGGGAATCAGGTAGTCGATAGCAAGCTTCTGATCAGGGGTCTTACCTCTCTTGAATTGAGCCTTCTGTGCAACAAGTGCAGCGTAATCGAGTGCAGACATAGTTTCAGTTCTCCTTTTGTCGATGTAAGATAAAATTTGAATAAGGGGATCACTATATAATCATCGGTGCAGTGGCATTACACCGGGATTACCGGATTACTTTTCCGCCTTCTTCTGGCGGATGAGGTTGCGCATTCCCACAAACTGAGTATCCAGCAGGGAGTTGCCTATATCCACGATATAGGATTCGCTGTGCATACAGCCGCTGGAGACCACGGTGATGCTCTCTCTGAGGTAGTCGATACTCTTGAGGAAGAGGTTGAGGAAGCCGCAGCGCTTGAAGATCTTGCGGGTCTCCTGGCTGGAGGTAACGGCAACGATGTCCTCGTAGAAGTATTCGTTGACACCCTCATAGAAAATACGGCCGGTGACCAGGTCCACATACTGGTAGTAAACATAGAGCTGATCATCACCGAACATATACACGGTGAAGGAGGGGAGGGAAACGCGAACACCATTGTCGCTGCCCAGCTTGGACATGAAGTTGGGAGGGAACTTGGCCAGCCGCTTGATGATGCGGGGAGAAACATAGGACTCCACCTCAAACTTCTGGTAGAGGAAGTAGCCGCCCACGGCCGAACCGCCCAGGGCCACGATGAGCACCAGGACATAGAGGAAGGTGTTCTTGGCCACGAAGCCGGCGATGAGGGAATACACCAGCGCAATGATCAGACCAAGGATAATCTTGTCGAAACGAAGGATCACGCTGATCCAGCGGCCGAAGATACGCTTAAACCAGTTGGTGGGGATCACCGCACCGGCTGCGCCGTCAAAGCGGGCCACGCCGGTGAGCACCACAGGCTCCACTCGGGAGATCTGCTCGGAAATGATGTTGAGCTTTTCCATGCCCTTGCGCTTAGCCTCGGCAATCTTGATGCGGAGCTCCTCGTCCACCTCGGCCTCACCGTCACGGTTGAAGGAGATCTTTTTATAGATCCACCACAGCGCGCCGGCAAGCAGGGATACAATGGCAAGGATACGGGTCACGGTGGACCAGAAGGACTTGGTGGGATTCTTTTCCCGATGTGCTTCGATCTTGTCCTCGGCCTTCAGCATCTTCTCCAGAGCCTTGTTGTATGCCCGTTTCTCGCTGGAGAATTCGTCACCCTTCTCGATCTCGGCATACTCTTCGTAGCCGACGCTGAATTTGGTGCGGGCCTCGTCCATGGCCTCGGAATAAGCTTCCTGTGCCTCGGAATAAGCTTCATAAAGCTTATCGGATTTTTTCTGATAGCCGTCCAAGGCAGCCTCGGTCGCAATGGAGGCAAGCATCAGCAGAAGCACGCCCAGCACGATCAAAAACTGCTGGAACACGGTGTTTCTGCCATAGAAGTAGGTATAGATCTTCGAGCGTCTTACCTTTTCATCCATGATTGTTTCTCCTTAAATATAAAGTTTTGGGGAAATATTTACATCATTGCCTCGGGGCAGGCAACCCCGAGAATGTTGTAAAGCTCATCCACGTCGGTCTGGGACAGACCGATCTGCTCTGCCTGCAGGCGGAGCTGCATATAGTTGGGGGTCATGTTATAGGACTTGCGATAGTGATGATCGTAGCGGACGTAGGCCCAGAAATAGTGATAGATGGCCTTGGGCTCGATCATAATGGCCGCCTGGATGTACTCCTCCACCCGGTCGATGACGGTTCTGGGGGCCAGGAACGCCTTTTTGCCCTGAAGCAGAGCAATCGCCAGGTAGAAGTAGGTCTCGGAATTATCGAAATTATCCTCGATGGCTTTCTCAAAGCAGGGGATCGCCTTGTCGTACAGCTTCAGCTTCAGATAGCAGAAAGCAATGGACATATTCAGTGTTTGGTCATCGGGATTGCTTGCCATGGCCTTACGGTAAGCACTTGCCTGCTTATTCAGGTCCAGGGGAGACATTCCGCTGACGCTATTGAAGGTAGAGATAACAATTTCACGGAAGCACTGGGGGCATTGCCGTGTTGCAGTGGTGATGGGTTTCCCGCAGCCGGGACACTCCAGGTCGACAACTTGATAAGCCATAATACGAGTCTCCAATCTTTATTTATCTCTTTTTGAGTTCAATTCTTCGGTTCAGTGCACTCTGTGTCTTTTGGCACAACTCAAGGATCTTTTGGCTGCAGCCCGGGAGAGCGTCGGGGTTGTTCAGCCCCGGGACAGTACTGCGAATGGCCTGCAAGGCAGACGCTATCTCATTCTCGCAGGTGATCACCATGGCCGAACCCGAGCCAAATGCGCTCTCGTTCCGCAGGCGTTCATACACCCCGCGGATGGCAAGTTTGGCGGGGTTGGCCTCCTTGACGTCAATCAGCTTGGCTGCCTCATAGATTTCCATTGCCAGCAGATAGGCCTCCTTGCCCGTCAGCTTCGCGTCAACGCTGACAGCGGGGCGACGGTTCTGAATGGTGTGTCCCACAAAGAAGAGGGAAATGCAGAAGGCAACGGAAATCACCCAGTTGAAGATCTTCAGGCCGATAATAACCGCCGCGGGCTTGAGGATCCAATCCGGAGTACGCAGGGTTTCAAGGATATCATCGGGACGGCTGAAGAGCCACTCGATAAAGGAAACCCCCTTGCCATAGAAAACCGGAATCAAGATCACATAAACCGTAATGTAAATGAGGGCGATCAGAACGGGGGCAAGGTAGATCAGCCAACTGAGATCCTTCTTGGTGATTGCTTCTACCTGAGGAGGACCGCTGTCCCAACTGCCGCCGTAGGAGGGGGAATCATAGCCCCAGGCGCCTGCTCCCGAAGAACCGTCTCTCGAGAGGGTATCATCCGAGAAGGCGGTTTTTTTCTTCTTCGGTGCAGGTTCGGGAATGGGATCGGGATCGGGATCGGGTACAGGGGGAGGGGGAGGCGGGGAATCGAAGGCCTTTCCGGGTGTGGTCTCCTCCGCAAAAGTTTTGAACAGGTTCTTGTCCGCGGTGAGCTGAGGCTCTAAGTCCGTCTCGCTGCCCGGCACCGAATCCCCCACCGTTTCGTCCATGTGACGGTTCCGGCTCTCGCCGCAATCGGCGGTTCCGGCGGTATAGTCCACCGTGGCACCGGCCGGGGAAGGCGTAGGCGTGGGAGTGGACTGTAAAGCGGGAATCGGGGTGTTCAATACCAGGGAAAGCGCCTCAGCCCCCAGGCCCTGCTCAGCCGCCCGAAGAGCACCCAAAAATTCTTTTGCCGAATCGTAGCGCTTTGCCCGGGGCATCAGGGCTTTCACAATGGCCTTGCCCAGGTCATTTTGCGCGTCCATGGGGAGTTCGGGGATCTTTCCTGCCATTCTCGCCTCAAAGGCCGCATCCTCATCCAGGGACGAGTAGGGTGCGGGGAAGGAGGGCAGGAAGGGATTGCGGGACTTATTGAGCAGTTTATACAGGAGAACCCCAAGAGAGTAGATATCCACGGTATGATCGTAGGACTCCTTCCCCAGATAGACCTCCGGAGCAATGAAATTGGGAGTTCCCTTCACCGACTCGGCACGGGATCTGTCCTTCAGCGCCTTGGACACGCCAAAGTCGCCAAGCTTGTAGACGCCCTCTGCCGAGACGAAGATATTGTCATCTTTAATGTCACGATGAATGATATTCTTCTCGTGACAGGAGATCAGCGCGGCGAGAATATCCTTCCCCAAACGGATCACATCACGGACCGTAAAACTCCTGCCCGTGAAATAATCAGGGAGGGGCGTCAGGTACTCCATCATGATGTAAATGTCATAGGATCTGGGCGACGGGGTTTCGATGATGTCATTCTCGTAGTAACGGACGATGTTCTGAATTCCGCTCTCGGAAAGCTCACTGAGAATACGGATCTCTCCCACAATATCCGCCAAAATGCCTGCAAAATAATCGTCCGCCTTAGCGTAATCGCCGCCCATGGAGTTCAGCACTCCCGCATACTGCTTTTTGGTGGGCAGCACAATGTGCTTCAGCGCGCGGGTGTAGGTTCCGGCGGCATTGGATTTCACCACACGGTACACCGTGCCGAAACCGCCCGAGCCAATCTCTTCCTCGACGCGATAGCCCAAAATTTCTTTTCCGATCATTGTTTTTCTCCTCGCCGTTTTGGATTCGGGTTTCGGAATACCGCCTGTCTGTGCAAGGGGGCAAGCGGGACAGGCCACCGCTCAAAATTCAATCAAAATCAAGGTAATGTTGTCGCCATGGCCGGGATTACGCTCCAGGGCCAATTCCAGCAGAACCTCGCCCTTTTTCGCTATCCCTCCCTTACCGCCGAGAACCGACTCAAGCTCACGGTCGGAGATCACGTCGGTCAAACCATCGGAACATAGCAGAAGTGTGGTGCCCGGTGCACAGAAGCCGATCTGATACACATCGGGAACGGGATCTGCCTCGGCACCAAGATAGCGGTAAAGATTTTTTCTTCGGGGAAAAGTCTTCAGCTCAGCCTCGCTGAGCAGCTGCAGATCAAGGAGCCGCTGTCCCTCGGTGTGATCCACCGACAAGCGCTCCAGCCTGCCTCCGGTACAACGGTAGATGCGGCTGTCCCCCACGTGAAAACCGTAGTACTCGCCGCCGCTGCACACCACACCGCACAGGGTTGCCCCCATGCCCCGCGCCCGGGGATTTTGCCGGGAATAAGCGCAGATTGATCGGTTCAGCCCTCGGATCTCGTTGGCCAGCAGACGGGTGTCCACCCGTGTGCTCTCCATAATCTGCCGCCCCCGCTCGGACAGCCAGCGCACTGTCATGCCGCTGGCCACCTCACCGCAGGCGTGTCCTCCCATGCCATCGCTGACAGCAAGAAGGAAGTTGCGGTCGGTGGGTTGGCGGTAACAGGCACGGTAGGCTCCGCGGGTTCGGGCCAACTCCTCCCGGTCACGGTCAGTCAGATACCGCCCGTTTCCAAAGAGAACATTGTCCTCCTGGTTTTCTCTGCTGTTTCCCACATGGGAAAATACAGCAACACCGCATTCATTGAACATCACAGCACTTCTTCCTCCAGTTCGCCTGATCGGCCAGCATTTCCTGCACAGTGGCGTAACGGAACTCCATCAGCCTCGCGCAGGGAGATACCGTAGCATCGGCGTTGATCATTGCCGTTGTTCTTCCCACATCTGTGCACCGGAACGGAAGCCCGGTCACGGCAGACCAATACTCGACAAAGCAGTTTTCCACCCGCCAATGGGGGTGATTCCGCTCAACCATTCTTTGCAGGTGCGTAACCGTTTCCGGTGAAAGCCGGGGCTGATAGGCACCGTCGAAGGACGGGTGCGGGCGGAGCAGATTCATTCCCACCGCCCCCACACGCTTTATATGCGCCCACAGCAGCTCCAGCCGCCCAACATTGGCATCGGTCACCACGGTATTGATGAATGCGGGAATCCCCGCTTCCGCCGCATCCCGCAGCGCCGCCAAACTGAGCGCAAAGTGATCGCGGGTAGCCTTCTGCTCTTCCTCAAGAATGTCATTGAGGGATAGGCAGACAGCACTCAACCCCGCCTCAGCCAGCGACCGGTATGCCTCGAGGGAATGTCCCGTACCGGAGGTGGCGAAAAAACTGTACATTCCTCTCGCCGATGCCGCGGCAACCAGCTGTCGCAAATAGGGATAGACCATGGGCTCTCCCCCCGTCAGCTGTACAGCAACTGCCCCCATTTTCCGGGCGTGCTCAAGCTGTCGCTCCGCCTCGTTCAATGGCAGATCAGACTCTCCCCTTTGCATATAGCATTGGGGGCAGCGGTGCGGACAGCGAGTTGTTACCTGCAGGACAAGGGTTTCGAGGTCAAATGGAATTAAGCTTCTCAATAAAAGCTTCTTCCTCGGCATCGCTGAACCCGCGATAAACTACTGTGCCAATGTCTTCATGGTTGAACAGGTACATATAATCTTCGTTGATATTGCCTTCCGGGTACAGGCAGGCGATATAGTCATATTCATGCTTGTCGGAAACTCTTTTTTGACGGCGTCCGTAGATCATAATCTTTTTTTGCGCCTCTTTGAGAATGACCACCGAGCCGATGGGCAAATAATTCTTCATGATGCTCTCCTTTTACAAAATGTAGATACTATCGATGATGGCCTGTGCATTTCCCTTCACGACCACAATCTTCTGCCGGTCAATCGCTGTGTTAGGTACAATGTGCTTTACCATCAAATATCCGTCTTCATACCGCTTGAGTGCACCCATACATCCGATGTCATCCTTAACATTCTGCACAATAAAGGACACACCGTCCTCCGCATCCAAGGTTGCTTTAATCTGCGCGATATCCGCCGAAAGCAATCCCGTCTTCCCCGAAACCGCCTCATCCGACAGTTCTCCGCCAAAGTATGCCAAGTACTCCTCGCCGGAGAAAGAAATATTAAACCCGGGGTTTTCCCCGCCGCATTCGATGATATTCAGGTAATCGGCCAGTATGCGATCCATATCCTCGGGAGAAAAGTTTCCCATATTCATTGAAATACTGCCTTTATTCAGCGAATATGTGAGAATATACTCCGGACTGGCCAGAATCGCAAACACACGCTCATCGGAAAGAAAGCTGTCTCTAATCAGCGTATAACGGATACCCACCCATGCGGAGAGCAATAGTCTGATCTCATTGGAAAGCTCAAAGGATTTTTTGTACGGCAGAATATATCCCTTTTCCAGCAAAGATGCTTCGCAGCTTTTTTTGTCAAATTTAATGAAATCAGCGCCCTCAAGATGCTGATAGCCAAAGCTTTTGGCCATGTAAGATAATTCTTCCTGTGAAAAAGCAAATGTCATACACTACCATCCTTTGAATAGATTCCCTATTGCTGTTCCGACATTATTTAAGGTTTCTCCCACTACAGTTGCAGTCGTTTTGAGCCCTTCCCATGCTGCCGTGACCGCAACCTTACCGGTTTCCACGATCGCGGTTCCCACAGCTTCTGCGGTCTTCAAGGCTTTTTCCCCAAAGGTATCTGCTTCATGAATCGCTTTGGCCGCATTGGAAACAGCGGCCACCCCGGACTTCACAGCACCGACTACATTTTCCGTTGCATCGCTCACGCGGGAGACAACCGCCTCGCTGGTCATGGTATCTGCAATCACGCCAAAGGCCTGATCCACCACAAATCCGGTTGCCGTGCCGGCTACAACACCAATCACAGGGCCAACCACGGGAATGGCACAACACGCTGCCGCAACTGCACCGGATGCAGCCTTACCTACGATTTTACCGCCGACATTGATTGCTACACTGGCACTTGTGCAATATACATTGGCTACAGTATCACAGATCTTCTTTTCAGTGGTCTTGTCTTCGTCAGTCCAGGTATCGTACAATCTGACCCCCATACCCACTGTCTTTTGGGCGCCATCAATCACCATGGAGGCAATATCCAGTTTGTTGAACAGCTTTTCAGCACCGACACCAATACCAATTTTATTATTGGCTCCTTTTTTAATCCAGGTCGAGTAATTATACCTTCCCGCAAAACCCTGCCCCTGTTCAAAGCCTTTTAGGAACATCTTCCCATTTCTATAGGTAAATGTGACCTTCTTGGCAAGGTCACCCGCTTTGAACAAATCCGACACATATTCGTATGCGCCTATGCCAAAGCCGGCGGCACTCAGCCCAAATTTGAGTCGATCCACCCACGACAGATTATCATCGTTTCCCGAAGAAGGTACAGAACCGGTCGTAAGCGGCTCCGTCCCATCAGCCGAAAAGCCACTCTCTCCGCGGGATCGCATATGACCGCCGCCTCCAAAGCCTCCGCCTACACCGTTTCCGCCGATGGCATGGCTGGCAGCAAACTCGGACACAGAACTGCGATTACCCTCCAGCTCATCGTACATTCCGGCAGCGGCGAGAAGGAAGGACTGCATTTTATTACAGGTATCCAACTCGGTTTCCAGCTCTCGGGAGATGGCATTGATTCGGTTGTTGATGTTGGAGGAGGATTTGACATCCCAATCCAGTCGCCCGGCGTAGTAGTTGAAGTCTTCCTTAATCGAGCGGACACGGGCGGAGAATGACGCGATTTCAGAAGAATAGTTTTTGATCTTTGCGATATTTACTTTGATGTAAGGCAAACTATCTCCTCCCATCCCCTTGCATTGTTCTTTTGATCAAGCGCGTCAGCTCTGCTGACCCTGTGCACCCTGTACGTTAGCATTTTCCACGTTATCGTAAGCAGCGGCAGCTTCCTCGAGGAAGTTAGCATAACTGTTGATGGTGGTATAGATCTCTTCGAAGTTATCTGCCAGGCCCTTGAACTTGTTGACGGTGGTCTCACCGGCTTCGCCTTCCCAAACCGACTTCAGGCTCTCAATCTCGGTGGTCATCTCGGCAGTAAAGGTCTTGATGGAATTAGCCACAGTCTTAAAGGAACTGGCCTTATCACGCATCACGGTAGAATTTATTTTAATGGTTGCCATACTTCTTTTCCTCCTTAAATTCCGGTGTGCAGGTTACCTGCAGCATCTTTGAGTGCTTCCTCGGTCTTGACATAGTTGTCAGCCGCCGACTTCAGGTATGCAGCATAGTTGAGAAGAATCTTCGACATCTCCTCAAAATCGTTACGGTAGCCCTCCAGTTTGGAGTTAAAGGTATCGCTGGCAACGCCCTTCCACTGGGCGGACTTAAGGCTCTGCAGCTCGGTATAGAGCTTTGCCCACTCTGCGTTATACTTAGCGGTTTTCTCCTCAATCACGCCTGCGGAGGAAACCAATCTCTCTGTTGTTACTGCCCATTCGTTTGCCATAATCGTGAATTCCTTTCTTTATTTATCGGTTTCCCGAATTGATTTCAGGTGGGTAATGCGCTGTTGGCCTGCTCGGCCAGCCGTTCGTCCTCACGCTGGATGCGATCGGCAACGTTTTTGATGGTGGTAGACACGCTGGACATGTTGTACTTGGTAGCCTTCATGTCAGCGATGAGCATGATCAGCTGTTTCTGATAAGCTTCGGATGCGGGGCCGTGCCATTCACTCTTGACCCGGCTCAGCAGGTCATCCATGGCCGCAATCCGATCACTTAGATCCCGTGCCAGATCACTTATCTCGTTGGCCTGTTCCACAACCTTTTCGTAATTAATTCTGAATTCTGCCATCGGCATCACTTCCTTTACATCAACAGTAGTTTCTCTCCCTGGGCGATGCCCAGCTGGCGGAAATTGCAGCCGGAATTGAGCAGCTTGCCTGTGGACATCTGCATCAAGTGAGCTCCCGCGGCAGCACGCTGTCCCACGCCGGGATATTCCTCCATCAAAGCACGCAGGATCAGAGCCGCTGCGCCCTCGACATTCATCTCGGCGGGGATGAGGAAATTGTGCTCAAGGTTCAGAGAAGGCACCACTACATTCAGCGAGATTTTCTCAACCACGGTTCTCTCCCCCTTCCACGGCGATATAGGTCATCTTCGCGCCATCGTAGAGGATTGCCTGACCCGAAGGCAGGGCCTTCTCCCGATAGCGGCAGGGAATTGCGTAGATTTCGTCGGTGATAGCCGCAGCCAGGGTGTCGTCAATACCGCCGCGGACGATCATCCCCCGAGGTGTACGCACCAGGCGGACATACAGCCCGGTATCCCGGTAGTCAATCAGTCGATCCATACCGTCAAAGGTCACAACAACGGGAGCATTTTCTCCCGCCAGCAGTCGCTCGAACTGCTCCAGAGCCTCGTCCGAGATGCGGTCGTAGAAGTCAGCGAAGCCCGAGATCACCGTCAGCGGAACAGGCACGCCCACTGCCATGGCATCGGTCAGTTCAGCCACGTAGGCATCCAAATCCTCCACCGGTTCCACCGCGTCAACATAACTGCAAGTGTCACCCGACGTCACCAGGCAGATTCGCCCGCCGAACTTTTCAGCCAGACGGTTGATCACCGCCGGTGCAATGGTATCATCCCCACCGGTGCTCACAAACACCCGGCTGCCCGCCGTCAGGGGGAAGCCATAGAGCTCACCGCTTCTGACGGCACAGCCCAAGATAAGGGTTTCGGGGGTATCGGTCACAGGATCGGGGTTCTCCATCTCGGAAATATGCATCGCGGTAACTTCGGCAGATACAGGTGCAGGCTCCTCAGCCTTGCCGGGGGCGAAGCCGTAGCTCACTTGCTCGGTACAGGCTGCCATTTCTCCATAAATCTGCCGGATCCGGCCCATACGGGCCGATTCGTTGGCCACATCGAAGGGTACGGCCAGCTGAAGCTCGGCCGAGCGGCCCTCTACCACGGCCAGAGCGCGGCCCCGGTTCTGTTCGGGCAGGATGGGAGTGGGCAGGTTGAGAATATCCCGATATGCCCCGGAATCGTTCATGTTCAGCACGATCTTCTCGGCGATCTGCTCGGTGATCTTGTAGTAAATCGCGCCCTTGCTGTTGCCGGTGACCACAAGGAAGATGCCGCAGGAACGAGCCGCGGATACCAGCTGTACCAGCATATCCTCGCTGCGGTACATCTTTTCCCGGAAGGCTGCATAATTGTCCAGCACAAGGAGGATCATGGGCAGCTTTTCTCCGGTACCGCTCAAGTATGACGTATAGTTTGCGCAATGGTGACGGGCAAACAGCTCACGGCGGGTATTGATGATCTCCTGCAGGGTTCGGAGGAGATTCTCCACGCCGGCATCGTCCCCCTCCGCCGCATAGCCGGCGCAGTGGGGCATGGCAGTAAGTCCCGCCAGGCTGCTTCCGTCGAAGTCAAGCACAAAGAGGTGGAACATCTCGGGGGAATAGCGCATTGTCAGGGAGAAGACCAGGGTCTGCACCAGAGTACTCTTGCCCACACCGGAGGAGCCGTAAATCGCCAGGTGGCCCCGCTGCAGGAAATCCACGGCGTAGGGCCTCTGCTCCTGCCGCTCGGGCAGGTCCACCGTACCACAGATGATCTCGCCGTAATCGGCGGTATCCCAGCGGTCGGGGGAAAAGACGAAGTCGTCCCCGGTGCAGTCTTCCAGTCGAATCTCAGTGGGCAGGGGCGGCAGCCAAAGCTGTCTTACCCGCAGGCCCATGGACTCGCCGTTGGCAGCGATGATGGCCACCGTTTCCTCCAGTTGAGTCCGACCGCCCTTTTGCTCGGCGGTCTGCCGCTTGGCGGTGCGGATCTTCTCGGCGGGCCAGTTTACCAGATTCACCGAAACGCTTTCTTCATCGACGTACGCGGCCTGTGCCACGTAGTCAGCACCGCTATAGCCCGACTGGATCTGCTCGAAAATCTCGTCGTAGCCCACCTGCACATAGGCGCGGCCGGGCTGTTTGATCAGGGCCGCTTCGGGATGATTGATCATATCCATGCTGTCCTGCTTATCCAGTACCTTCAGGCAGACCTTGAATTTGGAGTTGCTCCAGATCTGGGGGTCTACCACGCCGCTGGGCCGCTGGGTGGCAAGGATGAGGTGAATACCCAAGCTTCGGCCGACCTGTGCGATGTCCACCAGCTTAGCCATAAACTCGGGATGCTGGGACTTGAGCTGGGCGAACTCGTCGATGACAATGATCAAGTGCGGCAGGGGTTGCTTCAGCTTCTTATCCTTAAAATGCTTATGATAGGAGTTGATATCAATCTTATCCACACCCAGCTGCTCCGCCGAGCGGTTAAAGAGATTCTGACGGCTCTTCACCTCGGCCTCAAGGGACACCAGGGCGCGACGCAGGGTATTCCCCGACAGGTTGGAGATGGTGGCGGCCAGGTGGGGGGACTTGAGGAAAGGTCTTGCCATGTCCCCGCCTTTGAAGTCCACCAGCACAAAGGCGACCTCGTTGGGGCTGTAATTGACCATCATGGACAGGATGTAGGCCTGCAGGAATTCACTCTTACCCGAACCGGTGGTACCTGCCACCAGGCCGTGACAACCGTGATATTTCTCGTGAATATCCAGGCTGAAGATCTCTCCGCCTGCCTTGAGGCCGATGGGAGCCGCCAGGCTCTTGTCCGAGGAATTGGTTCCCCAGTGGTTGGTGATCTCCAGGGCATCCACATTGCCCACCCGGTACATATCCAGGAAAGTGACTCGGTCCGGCACGCTGGCCTTGCCCTTTTCCTGCTTCACGGGAATGCGGTTGATCCCCGCGGCGATCTCCTCTGCCAGGCCGGCAGCGCTATCGGAGGTATAGGTAATAAATCGGTTATTGTTTTCGTTTTTGACGTAGATCCCGCAGATATCCTCGTCCTTCTGGATGATAGCCACGCATTCCTTGGGAATGTGGTTGAAGCGGCGGCCGAAGAAGACGGTGGACACCCCTACGGTATTGTTGGGATTGATGAGATAGCGGCGGAAGGGGATATCCTCCACCAAGGTTTCATCCATCACCAGCACCACATAAGCGGGGATGCGGGGGTCACCTTTGCTCAATACCGCCTCGCGGCTCTGAATCTCCTCATCCAGGCTGGCAAAGAGGGTCTTGGCCTCTTCCCGGTTGGTGGCAACATAGCGGTGAGCGCGGTCGCCGCTCCACACATGGGGCAGATCGTTAGCCCAGGCTATGCTCCGTCCCTCGGCGACATTATACACCAGCACCAGTTTGACTTCGTCGGAGGAGTGAAGGGCGATGAGGTTGGTGATAATCACCTCAGCCACCGATGCGGTGTCCCCCACCACGCCAACCACCCGCTTATCCCGCAGGGACAGGGGAATGGGCACACCGCGAAGCTTGGCATAGCGTTCTTTAAGGGCAACCGCCTCGTCAATCATGGGGTCTTCCTCCAGGGTAAAGCCCTTGGCAGGCGCCTGGATCTCCACATCAAAGTCCAGCTCGCCCAGGCCAAGGCGGACCATCAGGAAATCCTCGTCCCCCGGCACCCGTTCCCAGAGCCGTCTGCTCTTCTCGCGGAGGAACTGCGCCAGCATTCCGGGGTCAGGCATGAGGTTTTCGTTGAGGACCCGCACGCTCCGATCGTACTTGCGGCGGATCTCCTCTTCTTTTTCAGCCAAATAAGCGGAGTATTTTTTTCTGCGGTAGGCCTCGTTGGCCTCCTCCTGCCGCTTGTTGTAGCGGCGAAGCAGGGTGGGCCAGAACAGCGCGCCCAGCAGCATACTCACCGCCATGACACCACTGGTGATCAGGGAAGAAAATCCCCCCCCCTTCAAGGCGTTGGAAATGGTCACCCCAAGGCTGGCCAGCATGGCCAGCGACATGGTCATGGAAGGACCGGCGGTAAGAATAAAGGGCAATTCCTTAGATTTATGAGGTGCGGGAGGCGGATCAATGACGATCTTTCCCTCCTCCTTGGATTTGATGATACGGGGGGTGCGCACGTAAGGCTGTGCATCCTCTCTCTCTGCGGGAGCCATCACATCAAAAGCCTCCACGGGGGCAAGTCCCTGCACCTTCACCGCCGCGGGCAAAACCAGCATGGTGGGAAAATACACCACCGTGGTGCCCATGATGAAGATCCGGTCTCCCGCCTCCAGGCGATGGGAGTTTATCCGACGGTCGTTGACATAAATCCCGGTTTTCCCCGACAAATCCTCCAGGTAATGCGCGCCTGTTCCGTCAGCGCGGATAGCGGCGCATTTGCGGGAGATGTTGGTGTTCAAATCCAACAGAATGTGCATCTCCTCCGAGCGGCCAAAGAAAACATTCCCCGCGGGCAGAGCATACGCCCGGCAGGACAGGCCGATGGAGGCATAGTCGGTGATCAGTGCCGCGTAGGACACGTTGCCCCGGGAGAAAATCAGATAGTCCCCGTGCTGCAGGCACTTAGACGTGATCTCCCGACTGTCGCACCGACAGGTCCAATCGGGGGACTTACTCTGCAAGTAGTAGCCGTCTCCCTGGATCTGAATAGGAAGATAAATATTGTGATTTTTGAACACCAGGCTCTCGCTGACGTAGCCGTTAAGGGAATTCTGAATCAGTTCGTCCACCTTATACCGGCAAACCCGGTCATTGATGAACAGCGTCACAAAAAGGTGATTCATAACAGGCACCCCGGCTTCCGCGTGGGCGAAAGCTTCCCTTCATCTCACGAAAATTTTGGTCGGTGTACAGCGTTCGGCTTACAGCTTGGTTCCGCAGTCGCCGCAGAATTTTTGGCTCAGATCGTTATCCTTGCCGCAGGAGGGGCACTTTTTGGCCAGCTTGGCACCGCAGTCGCCGCAGAACTTCTGTCCTTCGGGATTGACCTTGCCGCAGGAGGGGCAAACAATCCCCACCACCATGGCCGCGCCGCACTCGCCGCAGAACTTCTGACCGTCGGGGTTCTTGGCACCGCAGGCAGGGCAGACCGCCCCGGATGCGGGTGCTGCAGCCTGGCCGGGATTGACATTACCCGCCACACCGCCGAAGAGCTCCTTGGCCATGGGCGCCATACCCAGGCCCATGCCCAGGCCCATGCCGGCGTTGGCCATGCCGCCGCTGGCGGAATTCTGTGCCATGGCATCCATCACGTCGAAGCTTCTTCTCTGACGGTAGAAGTCGGCACCCATTGCCAGCTCCTCCTTGTAGGTACGCAGCTTCTCGAATTCTTCCTTGGGAGGCGTAATGGACTCGATAAAGAAGTTGACGATTTCCACGCCAAAGCGGGCAAATTCCTTCTCCACCTGCTCCTGGCACTCACGGGAGAGATCCTGCAGGTAGGCCGTCACCTCCAGGAAGGAGATCTTCTGCTTGATCATGAAAGCCGAGATCACGGTCTTGATGCAGGAGGTAAGCAAGCCGCTGAAGTAGCTGGCCACGAAGGGATAATTCACAGTAGAGCCGCTGGGGATGGCGCCCACCAGCTCGGAGACAAACATTCTCGAATCCACAATGCGCAGGCCGTACTTACCGTGGCTGCGGATGGAGAGGATCAGTCCATACTTGGGATCCTCCAGCTGGAAGGGGTTGGCGGTGCCCCAGTTCATATCCAGGCGGGAGGTCTTGTTTACATAGTAAATTTCTGCCGTGAAGGGGGTCTTGCCGCCAAAGGGCAGGTTGACCAGCTTATTGAGCAGAGGCAGGTTTCCGCTGACAAGGGTGTGGGCACCTGCGGCAAAGAGATCCAACGCTTTTCCGCCCTTGAAGAAAAGGGCCTCCTGTCCCTGGTTGACGATCAACTGGGAACCCAGAACAAACTCCTCACCGGGATACTTGTGGATTAGCCACGGACTGCCGTCCTCATAGCCGTCGTATTTAATCCGATCAATTAATGCCATGTCAAATCATCTCCTTGTTTTGATATATATATTGATTTGCAGTTTCTTCGCTGACGCAAATGTTGAGCAGAGGCGGAATGTTCGCGTCCTTCTGCTGGAAGTAGCGGAACAGATCAATGGGCAGGACTCGGTTGGCAAAGAGATATTCCTTGGTGTCCAGATTCATCATGCATATCATGAGAATGGACGTCAGCTGGCACCAGGTCATCACTGCGTGCTCGTTTTCGATCCGTGACAGGCGGTCCACCGAAATGCCGCACACGGCACCAAACTCCCGTTGAGTCAAATGAAGCAGATCACGAATTTTGGGCAGATGATGGGCAAATTCAATGCAAATCACCCGTTTTTCACTTTTGGATAATACCACCATGGGTAACACAACCTCCTTTTCCGCAGAGGGGTAAATCAAGGGCATCCAACAGGATGCACAAAAAAAACGGAAACAGGCAGGAACATCCCCGCACAATCTTGTGCAGGTTGTCGAAAGTCCGCGGTGAAGCCCGCAGAACAAACATCGATTCCACCTGACTTTTTGGGATAAAAAGATAAGATTTATCTTGATATCACAAGTATTAAACCATGCAGTCGACAAAAAAGCAATAGATTTTACAAATTTTGTTCATTTTTCTCCTGCCCCTCAAACACAGAATATGCCCCGCTGCGCCGACTTATCTCTGCCCCGGCTTCACCTTGCGGATTTTTGTCCTCCGCGGCATCGGCGCCGAGCGCAGCATCTTCTCTTCTGCCGAATTTTGCCGCAAGGCTTTACAAAATGCCGTCTTTGGGTGTATAATAGAGGCAGATCCAACCTTTCCCGGAAATTTTCGCAACAGAGAAGCAGAGGTTATCTTCCATGACACAGCTAAAAGCCCGTTTCTTCCGTCCCAAGCAAGCGGTGGACATGACCGAGGGCAGCATTCTCCGTCATCTCATCACCTTTGCCATCCCGCTGCTCATCGGCAATCTCTTTCAGCAGCTGTACAACACGGTGGACACCTGGGTAGTGGGCAACTACGTCAGCGATGCCGCCTTTGCGGCGGTTGGCACGGTTGGTCCCATCATCAATATGCTCATCGGCTTTTTCCTGGGGCTTTCCAGCGGTGCGGGCGTGGTGATTTCCCAATACTACGGCGCGGGCCAGCATGAGCAGGTCAGCCGCACGGTACACACCGCCATTACCATGACCCTGGTGCTGGGTGTGCTCTTCACCTTCATCGGCGTGGGCATGACGCCCTGGATGCTGCAGGCCATGCGCACCGATGCCGAGGTGCTTCCCGAGTCCACCGCTTACCTGCGGATCTACTTTACCGGTGTGCTGGGGCTGATGCTCTACAACATCGGCGCGGGTATTCTCCGTGCGGTGGGAGATTCCCGCCGTCCCTTCTACTTCCTGGTGGTATCCGCCCTGCTCAACACGGGACTGGACCTGCTCTTTGTGCTGGGATTCCGCATGGGCGTGGAGGGCGTTGCCCTGGCCACCATCATCGCCCAGGGGGTATCGGCGGTGCTGGTCATCATCACCCTGATGCGCTCGGACGCCTGCATCAAGCTGGATCTTCGCCGCCTGCGCATCCATTGGGATATGCTGGGCAAGATCGTCCGCGTGGGCATTCCCGCCGCCATTCAGATGATGATCACCGCCTTCTCCAACGTCTTCGTGCAGTCCTACATCAACGTCTACGGCAAGGCCTACATGGCAGGCTGGACCGCCTACTCCAAGATCGACCAGCTCCTCTTCCTGCCCATGCAGTCCCTGGCCCTGGCCTCCACCACCTTCGTGGGGCAGAATCTTGGCAAAAATCAAGTGGCCCGGGCAAAGAAAGGCATCACCTACTCCTTCGCCATGGCCGCCTCCGCCACGGCAGTGCTGATGATCCCCGTGATCATCTTCGCCCCCTACACCGTGGCCTTCTTCAACAAGGAGCCCGCCGTCATTGAGGTGGGCACCCTCCTCCTGCGGTACATCACCCCCTTCTACATCCTCTGCACGGTGAATCAGATCTATGCCGGTGCCCTGCGGGGTGCAGGAAACTCCCGCGCCCCCATGATCATCATGCTCGCCTCCTTCGTGGTCTTCCGCCAGATCTACCTCTTCATCATCTCCCGCCTCATCCCGGGCAACTTCCTGGCCATCGCCATGGGCTACCCCGCCGGCTGGCTCCTCTGCTCCGCCGCTACCTTCATCTACTTCCAGCGCGCGAATTTGACCAAGACGCGTTTGGTGGATTGAATTACTTGAGGGGAGCCTTTTGAAAAAGGCTCCCCTCAAACTCCCCGCGAAAACTTTCAAACAAATGGCTTGATGTTTGTGCGGTGCGGATTTGGGTGGGGAGCGGAAGGCGGTGCGTTTATCGCTCATCTCCATCTGCCGCAGCCGTTCTCCGAACGGCGACCGGGTCGGCTAAGATACAGGGAAAAACGCCTCGAAACTATGGTTTCGAGGCGTTTTTTATGCGGACCGGTGTCCGTCCGAAGGACGGCTACCGCTGATGGGCGTAAACACTCTGTCCGTTTCCTTCAGTTTTTGCCCAATCCAAATTGTTCGAAAGTTTTCGCGGGGGGCGTGGGGGGAGCCTTTTTCAAAAGGCTCCCCCCACAAATCTTATAACTCCTTCTCCCCCTCGAACGCCAGGACGGCGTTGCCGGTGAGGAAGACCCGGCCGGCGGAGGTGACGCGGACGGTGAGGTCACCGCCCCGGAGTTTCACGGTGATATCGCAGTCGGGGTCGCAATGGCCGCAGGCGATGGCGGCCACGGCGGCGGCGCAGGCACCGGTCCCGCAGGCGAGGGTTTCGCCGTTGCCCCGCTCCCAGACCCGCATTTTGAGGGTGCGGCGGTTAACGATGCGGACGAACTCGGTATTCACCCGGGCCGGGAAGCAGGGGGAATACTCGAAGTGGGGGCCAATCTGCTCCAGGTCCAGGGGATCCACGCGATCCACGAAGGTGACGGCGTGGGGGTTGCCCATATCCACGCAGGTGATGGGCCAATCCCGGCCTGCCACGGTAAGAGGATACTCGATGATTCTGCCATCCCGATTGGGGGCAATGGTGGTGGGCAGGGCGGCGGGATCCATGCTGCAGCTGCCCATGTCCACTTCAACGGTGGACACCTTGCCCTCGGTGAGGATCAGGGCCAGGGGATAGATCCGTCCCCCCGCCTCCACGGTCAGGCGCAGGCGGCGCACCATGCCCCGATCGTAGAGGAGCTTGGCCACACAGCGCAGGGCATTGCCCGCGGTGCCTCCCTCGCTGCCGTCCCGGTTGAAGATGCGCATCTTGGCATCGGCCACGGAGGAACGCTCGATGAGAACAATGCCGTCCCCGCCGATGGAGAAGTTGCGGTCGCAGAGGTCAACGGCCAGCGACTCGGGGCCGCTGATGGAGCCGTCGGTGTTGTCGAGATAGATATAGTCGTTGCCCAGGGTCTGCATCTTGGCAAAGCGGATACGCTGACGCTCGGTGCGCATATGGTTGAGGTCCACCAGCTCTGTGTTTTGCTGGCTCCAGCGGGAAGCCAGGGTATCGGCCAGGGCGCGGGCGGTGTCAAGGGAGGACATACATACAATGCCCAGCTGCATGGCACGGCGGTTCAGGGAGATGTGCTCCTCCACCTTGTTCCGCAGGTTGGGGCAGGTGTTGACAATGTAGCTGATGGAGCCGTCCTCGAGATAGGGGAAGATGTTGTGCTCGCCGGAGGGGTTGTCCACCACGGTGATGTCACAGCCCAGCTGCTCGATGTACTGCGCCGTCTTGGGCGTAGCATAGATGGCCATGCCCAGATCCATGAACTTCTTGGCCAGGGCCATGGCGTCGGGCTTGTCTCTGTCGTGGACGCTGATGTAAACGCCGCACTGCCGCTCGCCGCTGTGGGGGGAGTGAAGGGCGAAGCCGGCACTCACCAGCCCCTTGAACAGGGCTTCCTCCAGGGTCTTGCCCAGGCCCAGCACCTCGCCCGTGGACTTCATCTCGGGGGAGAGCATGGGGTTGACGTGACCCAGCTTGGCAAAGGAGAACACCGGCACCTTCACCGCCACATAGGGGGAGTTGGGCCACAGGCCGCTGCCGTAGCCCTGCTCGCGCAGGCTGCCGCCCACCATGATCTTGGTGGCCAGATCCACCATGGGCACGCCCGTCACCTTGCTGATGTAGGGGATGGTGCGGGAGGCGCGGGGGTTGACCTCGATGACGTAAAGCTCGTTTTCATAGATGAGGTACTGGATGTTCACCAGGCCCCGGGTGCCCAGGCGAAGTGCCAGCTTGGTGGAGCATTCGATGATCTTGTCCCGCATCTGATCGGTGACCGAGAAGGGCGGGTAAACAGCGATGGAGTCGCCCGAATGCACGCCGGTGCGCTCGATATGCTCCATAATGCCGGGGATGAGCACGTCGGTGCCGTCCGAAATGACGTCCACCTCAAGCTCGGTGCCCAGCAGATACTTATCCACCAGCACGGGATCGTCGATGCCCTGGGCCTCGATGATGGCCATATAGCGGTAGATGTCCTCGTCGCAGGCGGCAATGACCATGTTCTGCCCGCCGATGACGTAGGAGGGGCGCACCAGCACGGGATAACCCAGGCGGTGGGCGGCCTCCACGGCCTCCTCAGCCGTCATGACGCCGCAGCCAGCGGGACGGCGGATGCCGCATTCCTCCAGCAGGGCCTCGAAGCGGGCGCGGTCCTCGGCCATATCAATGCCGTCGGCGGAGGTGCCCAGCACCTTCACGCCGCACTTGTCCAAATGCGCGGTAAGCTTGATGGCGGTCTGTCCGCCGAAGGCCACCACCACCCCAATGGGCTTCTCGATGGCGAGAACATTGTCCACATCCTCGGGGGTGAGGGGCTCGAAGTAGAGGCGGTCGGCCACATCAAAATCGGTGGAAACCGTCTCGGGGTTGTTGTTGATGATCACCACATCGTAGCCCAGCCGCTTCAGCGCCCAGGCGCAGTGTACCGAGGAATAGTCGAACTCGATGCCCTGTCCGATGCGGATGGGGCCGGAGCCCAGCACCACCACCGTCTCCCGGTCGGGGTGACGGAAGGCCGACACTTCGTCGGCGGCGGGGTCGCCGTAGGTGGCGTAGAAGTAGGGCCGCTCGGTGGAAAATTCCCCGGCGCAGGTGTCCACCACCCGATAGATGGCGTTGCGGGCAGGGGGCAGGGGGGCGGCGGCCAAGCGGGACAGTGCCTTGTCCGGGTAGCCCATATCCTTGGCGCGGCGGTATTCTCCCTCGGTGAGGGCGCGGCCGGCGATGGATGCCTCAAAATCGGCCATTCCCTTCAGCTTGCACAGGAAGAAACGGTCGATCTTGGTCACATCATAGATCTCGTCCACCGAAACGCCTGCCTTCAGGGCACGGAAGATCTTGAAGAGCCGCAGATCGTCGGCATAATCGGGGATATCGGTGGCATTACCTCCCAACAGCTCGTTGGGAGCGTTCAGGGTATCGAGGGAGATTTCAGCCCCGCGGATGGCCTTCATGAGGGCCGCTTCAAAGGAGGGGGCGATGCTCATCACCTCGCCGGTGGCCTTCATCTGGGTGCCCAGCCGTCTGTCGGTCCCCCCGAACTTGTCGAAGGGGAACTTGGGCATCTTCAGCACCACATAGTCCACCGTGGGCTCGTAGGCGGCGGTAGTACAGCCTGTGATCTCGTTCTTGATCTCGTCCAGGCGGTAGCCCAGAGCGATGCGCACCGAGACCTTGGCGATGGGATAGCCCGTGGCCTTGGAGGCAAGAGCCGAGGAACGGGAAACACGAGGGTTGACCTCGATGACGGCATAGCGACGGGATACGGGATCCAGGGCAAACTGGCAGTTGCAGCCCCCCTCGATGCCCAGAGCTTCGATGATATCCAGGGCCGCGGTGCGGAGCATACTGTACTCGGGGAGAGCCAGGGTCTGTGCGGGAGCTACCACGATGGAGTCACCGGTGTGCACGCCCACGGGGTCCACGTTTTCCATGGAGCAGACGGCCAGCTTATTGCCGGCGCCGTCCCGGATCACCTCAAATTCGATCTCCTTCCAGCCGTAGATGTAGCACTCGATGAGCACCTGGTGGATGGGAGAGAGCTCAAGGCCCACGGCGGCGATGGTGCGCAGCTCGTCGGGGGTGTAGGCCACACCGCCGCCGGTGCCGCCCAGGGTAAAGGCGGGACGGACAATGATGGGGTAGCCGATGCGGTCGGCCACCGCCAGGGACTCCTCCACGGTGGTGGCGATGTCGGAGGGGATCATGGGCTGGCCGATCTGCTCCATGGTCTCCTTGAAGAGCTCACGGTCCTCGGCGCGGATGATGGCCTCGGCATCGGTGCCCAGCAGGCGGATGCCCTGCTCCCGCAAGTAGCCCTCCTTATGGAGCTGCATGGCAATGGTAAGCCCGGTCTGACCGCCGAGGGAGGCCAGAATCGAGTCAGGGCGTTCTTTTTCGATGATGCGCTTGACGGTCTCGGCTGTCAGGGGCTCCAGGTAAATGGCATCGGCCATGGCCTGGTCGGTCATGATGGTGGCGGGGTTGGAGTTTACCAGCACCGCAGAAACACCTTCGGCCCAGAGCACACGGCAGGCCTGGGCCCCGGCGTAGTCAAACTCGGCGGCCTGGCCGATGACGATGGGGCCGGAACCGATGACGAGTACTTTTTTGATGGAAGAATCAAAGGGCATGGATGGCCGCCTCCTTTGCCGCAGAAATCACGCCGTCAAGCTCGGCGGCGGTGGGATCGTACTGAATCGAGCGGGCGTGCAGGGCGGGATAGGCGATCCCGGCGCAGCTGCCGTCGTTGACATTGATGTGGGTGCAGGTCGCCCCCTCCGGGAGGGTGGCGGCATCCACGGCGTAGCTGTGGTTCTGAGCGGTGATGGCGATCTTCCCGTCGGCGAGACACTTCACGGGCTGGTTGGCCCCCCGGTGTCCCACCTTCAGCCGGCAGATCTCAGCCCCCATGGCCAGGGCCATGAGCTGATGGCCAAGCCCCACCCCAAATGCGGGGATCTTCCCCAGCAGTTCCCGCAAGGCGGCCGCCACCGGTGCGGCGGCGGGATCCCTCGGGTCCCCGGGGCCGCCGGAGATCAGCAGCAGATCGGGCCCCGCGGCAAGAATCTCCCCGGCCGTTACGGTGGGGGGATATGCCGTCACCTCTGCCCCCAGCTCTGCCGCAGCACGGGCAAGGGCAGTTCCGCAGCCGCAGTCAATGAGAGCGGCGCGGCACTTGCGCTCTCCCTCGGGAACATAGGTGTGCGCCTCGGCGGGGGCAACCTCAGCCAACGATACGGCAGGTACCGACGCCGCCCAGGCGGTATCGGTCTCAGCGGGTATTTCATCGGTGATGCGTGCGGGCATGGTACCGCACTCCCGCAGGATTACGGTGAGGGCGCGGGTATCCACACCGCTGATGCCAATAACCCCCTGCGCCCGGAGAAGATCGTTCAGTGCTCCCTCGCTGCGGTAGTTGGAGGGCTCGCCGCAAAGCTCCCTCACCACATAAGCCCGGGGGTGCAGCCCGTCGCTGACCATGTCGGCGGGGATGACACCGTAATTGCCGATGAGGGGGTAGGTCTGCATGAGGATCTGCCCGTGATAGCGGGGGTCGGAGAGGGCTTCCATATAGCCCACCATGCCGGTGGAGAAGACCAGCTCTCCCGCCGTCTCGCCGGGGGCGCCGAAGGCCTCTCCGGCGAATACCCGTCCGTCGGCCAGCTGAAGATATCGTTTTGCCATAATGTGTTCCTTCTTTGATAGAATTTTCGATCATATGCCGAAGTGCGCGGGAGAAATCTCCCGCGCTTTCCGGCTTATTTTCCCTTGATATTCGGTCCGTCGCACTCCAAGATCACGCCGTTCTCGGTTTCCCGGAATCGGGCAAGATCCACGCAGATGTGGCGGGGATGGACGTTATATTTGTCGTGGTGAATGTGGTAAACAATGGCGAAATCCCCGTTTTTGCTGTCGGGCAGGGGGGCAAAGCAGTGATGTCCCGCGCCGAAGGAGGTCTTGCCGTCCCCGATGAGAACGGGATTTTTCTTATACTTGGTGAAGTCTCCCAGGGGAGAGTCGGAGGTGGCATAGCAGACACAGTAGAAATGGCCGGTGTAGCCCGATCCGGAATAGGTGAGGTAGTACACCCCATCCTTCACCAGCATATACGGTCCCTCGGTCACACTGCCGGCCGTCTTCTCGTAGGCTTCGGTGGGATAGATCAGCCTTTTTTCGGTGGACAGATCAGGGGTGAGGTAATCGTCCTTCATCTTGCAGCCGTAGATGCCGTAGGAATGCCCGTCGCCCCAGGCAACGTAGTAGATGTACATATCGTCCCCTTCAAAGTAGATATGCCCGTCAATCGCATCGGCAAAGAGATAGTTCTCGCAGGGCACGAAGGGGCCGAGGGGATTATCCGCCACGGCAAAACCGAGATGCTCGTCGGCGCTGACCAGCATATAGAATTTGCCGTTGTGCTCCTCCACGTCGGGGGCCCAGTACCAGCGGTCAAAGCCCCAGGCGTTGCGCAGGCACATTCCCCGGTTCTCCCAATTCTGCAGGTCGGTGGAAGTGTACACCTCATAGCCGATGCCCACATTGTAGGAGGTGGCGTACATATAATACACACCGTCATAGTACAGCACATCGGGGTCGGCGAAGTTATCCAGCACAGGGTTGGCAAAAGGAATCATATAGTACCCCCGGAATTCAGTACCCACGGGAAGCGCGGCGGCCTTGCCCGTCCCCTCCTCGGTGTACCCAAAACTGTCAAGCAGGAACTGCTTTGCGGCGCGGAGGGTGTTTCCCGCCGTGTCGCCGGCGATGACCACCACGCGGTCGCTGACCACCTCATAAACGTAGTCGCCCTCGGCCATGGTTTCGTACACCGATGCAGCGGTGTCCCGCTCGGTCTTGCCCACCACAATCTCATACTCCGGCGGTGTTTCGTTTTTGGTGAAAAAGTCGCTGCACATCACAGGGGCATAGCCGAAGAGCTCCTCGAAGGCCTTCTGCAGCAGCTTCATGCTCTCGGCGCATTCGTTGGTGCGGTCGCTCTGCACCAGCGCCCAGCCCCGGGTGAAATCAGCCACGGCAGGGGGCGGCGCTGTGGTCTCGGGGGCGGGTTCCTTTCCCTCTCCCCCCGCGGAAGCACCGCCGCAGGCCGACAGGAGCACGGCCGCCAGCAGTGCGCACAGGCACAGGATCACGTTTCGTTTCTTCATCCCGATTTCCCCCGTTCGGTTTGGTTGGATCTTATGCCATCAGACGGACCATGACGGCCTTCTGGGCATGGAGGCGATTCTCGGCCTCCTCGAAAATCTCATCGGCGTGGGCTTCCAGCACCTCGTCGGTGATCTCCTCGCCGCGATGTGCGGGGAGGCAATGGAGCACCATGGCATCGGGCTTGGCCACCGCCATGAGCTCGGCGTTGACCTGGTAGTTCGCGAAGACCTTCTGCCGTTCGGCAGCCTCGCCCTCCTGGCCCATACTTGCCCAAACGTCGGTATAGATCACATCGGCGTCCTTGGCAGCGGCAAAAATATCGGAGGTAACCGTGAGCAGACCGGCGGCAAAGCCCTCGGCCATCACACCCTCGTCGGGGCGATAATCGTCGGGACAGCCGATGGCTACCTGAATCCCCAGGCGGATACAGCCGGCGATGAGGGAGTTGGCCATGTTGTTGCCGTCCCCGATGAAGCAGAGCTTGAGGTCCTTGAAGGAGCCCTTCTTCTCGCGGATGGTCATGAGGTCAGCCAGCACCTGGCAGGGATGGCAGAAGTCGGTCAGCCCGTTGATGATCGGGATCGAGCCATACTCGGCCAGCTCCTCCACATCCGACTGCTTGAAGGTGCGGATCATGATACCGTCCAGGTAGCGGGAGAGCACGCGGGCGGTGTCGCGGATGGGCTCGCCCCGGCCCAGCTGAATGTCGTTGCCCGACAGGAAGAGGGCCTGGCCCCCCAGCTGATACATGCCCACCTCAAAGGAAACGCGGGTGCGGGTGGAGGACTTGGTAAAGATCATGCCCAGGTTCTTGCCCGCCAGGTGGGGGTGAGGAATGCCGTTGTGCTGCTCGTACTTGAGCTGGTCGGCAAGGTTCAGAATGTCGAGGATCTCCTCCCCGGTAAGATCGGAAAGCTTGAGAAGATGATTCATATCGGTTACTCCCTTATGTTTGAGATTGTTCGGTTTCTTTTTGGGCTTCAGCTTCGGCCACAACCTCGGCGATCACTTCGCCTAAGATCGCAAGACCCGCATCCATATCGGCGCGGCTGACATTCAGGGGCGGCAGCAGACGCACCTTGTCCTTGGCAGTGAGCACGATCAGCCCACGGGTAAGGCAGCGCAGTGCCGCATCATGGGCATCCCCGGCTTTCAGCGAGATGCCGATCATCAGCCCAAGGCCGCTGACGGCGGTCACCCCGGGCATGGCCAGCAGTTTCTCCCGGAAATATGCCGCCTTGTCCCGCACTTCCCCAAGGAAGGCATCATCCAACCGCTCCAGCACATAGTTGGCCGCGGCACAGCAGATGGGGTTGCCGCCGAAGGTGGAGCCGTGCTTGCCCTTCCCCAGGGTCTCCTCCACCTTCTCGCCCATGAGGGTCGCACCCAGGGGCAAGCCTCCCGCCAATCCCTTGGCGGTACTCATCACATCGGGCATAATCCCCAGCTGCTGGAAGGCATACAGCGTACCGGTGCGCCCGTTACCGGTCTGCACCTCGTCCAGCACCAGCAGGATGTCCCGGTCGGCGCAAAGCTTCTGCGCGGCGGCAAGGTAGTCGGCATCCAGCGTGATCACGCCGCCCTCACCCTGCACCGGCTCCAGCATCAGCGCGCACACGTCAGCAGTGAGTGCGCTCTCCAGCGCCGCAATATCGTTGGGCGGCACGTGCACAAACCCGGGGGTAAAGGGCATAAAGTCGGTATGGAACACATCCTGCCCCGTAGCCGAGAGAGTGGTCACCGTCCGTCCGTGGAAGGAGCCCTGCAGGGTCACAATGGTGGCTCTGCTTTCTCCGTACTTATCGTGGCTGTACTTCCGCGCCACCTTGATGGCACACTCGTTGGCCTCCGCCCCCGAGTTGGAGAAAAACACCCGCTTCAGTCCCGTGCGGGTGCAAAGCGCCTCCGCCAATTTCGACTGGGGCTCGGTATAAAAGTAGTTGCTGGTATGGGAGAGCTTGTGCGCCTGCGCACAAACCGCCTCGATCCATCCCGCATCATTGGCACCGAAGGTATTCACCGCAATGCCCGATCCGAAATCAATATAAGCCTTCCCGTCCCCGGCAAAGCCGGCATCGGTACCCTCGGTCAGCACCGCATCGTAACGCCCATAAGTCTGGGCAATATAGCTGTGATCCAAATTCTTAATATCCATTTTTATTTTCCTCGCTGGAAAGTTTTTGGGGATTGTTAAGCCCCTTTTTTCAAAAAGGGGCTTAACCGGGGCTTGGGGTGGAACCCCAACCATCAATAAAACATCGTACCGATACCCTCGTCGCTCAGTACTTCAATCAAAATCGCATGCGGTACACGTCCGTCAATGATAAACACCGACTTCACGCCGCGGCGGATAGCCTCGACGCAGCAGGCCACCTTGGGGATCATGCCGCCCGAGATGATCCCGTCCTTGATGAGGGTGGGCGCTTCACTGACATTGATTGCCGTAATCAGGGAATCCTCGTCATCCTTGTCCCGCAGGATACCCTTGATATCGGTCATGGAGATCAGCGAGCAGGCCTTCAGCTCACCCGCGATCCGTGCAGCCACCGTGTCGGCGTTGATGTTGTACACATTCCCCGCCGTGTCATAGCCCACGGTAGAGATCACGGGAATGTAGCCCGCATCCAGGGCGGTGAGGATGGGATCCACCTTCACGGAGGTAATATCCCCCACAAAGCCCAGCTCCTCGTTGACGGGAGCGGCCTCGATCATGTGGCCGTCGATGCCGCAAAGGCCGATGGCGCGGCCGCCGTTGTTCTCGATGAGGTTCACCAGATCCTTGTTCACCTTGCCCGCCAGCACCATCTGCACCACGTCCACCGTTTCCTTGGTGGTCTTGCGCAGGCCGCCGATGAACTCGGAGGGGATGTTCATTTTCTTAAGCGTTTCGGTGATCTCAGGGCCGCCGCCGTGAACCAGCACCACCTTGATGCCGATCTGGTTCAGGAGCACCAGGTCACGCATAACCCCCAGCTTGAGCTCCTCGTTGATCATAGCGTTGCCGCCGTATTTCACCACGATGATCTGCCCGTGGTACTTCTGTATGTAGGGGAGGGCTTGGGTCAGCACCTCGGCTTTGACTGCGTTGGTAATTTGCATTTTCGTTCTCCTCGTGTATATCGTGATAGAATGAAGGTTTTATCGAAGCTTTTCGCCCTCCCGGGCGAGCCGGAGGGGGACCATCTCAAACGCCGAAGTTCCCCCTCCGGCACCACCTCTCCTTGGCTGGGCGTTGCCTTCATGGGGCAGCGTCGCGCAAGCCAAGGAGAGTGGGGGTGAATTGCCGCCGACAGGCGGCAAGAGGGGGCAAGGATGTGGAGGCCGGCATAGCCGGGCTCTCGCTTTGGCGAAGCCAAAGCTTTCGGCCTGTCTGAGATGGGTCTCGCCCCCTCTTCGCCTGGATCAGGTTCTGTAGTCGCCGTTGATCTTGACGTAGTCGTAGGTCAGGTCGCAGCCGTAGGCGGTGGCGATGCCGTCGCCGTCGCCCAGGGTGACGCGGATGGTGATCTCGGGCTCGGTGAGCACAACCTTGGCCTTCTCCTCCGAGAAGTCCACACCTGCGCCGCCGCGGCATACCGCCACCTCGCCGGCCGCCGAAACAAAGTCCACATCTACCTTGTGCACATCTACCTGCGCGCCGCTGTAGCCGATGGCGCAGAGCACACGGCCCCAGTTGGCATCGGCGCCAAACATGGCCGCCTTGGTCAAGGAGGAGGTGATGATGCTCTTGGCGATGCGGCGGGCGTTGTCGTTATCCACCGCGCCGGTGACGGCGGCGGTGAGCAGCTTGGTGGCACCCTCGCCGTCGGCGGCGATGGCGCGGCAGAGGCCGCTGGTCAGTGCGCGGAGCGCCGCGCAGAAATCGTCATAGTCCTTGCCCTCTTCGGTGATGGTGGGGTTCCCCGCCATGCCGTTGGCCAGCACGGCCAGGGTGTCATTGGTGGAGGTGTCGCCGTCCACGCTGACCATGTTGAAGGTGTCGGCCACATCGGCCCGGATGGCCTTCTGCAGCAGCGCGGGGGAGATGGCCGCATCGGTGGTGATGAACACCAGCATGGTGGCCATATTGGGATGGATCATCCCCGAGCCCTTGGCGATGCCGCCCATGGCGCACCGCTTGCCCGCGATCTCAAACTCCACCGCCACTTCCTTGTGCACCGTGTCGGTGGTCATGATGGCCTCGTTGGCATCGGTGGAGTGGGCCGCCGTGCTGCCCAGGGCCGCCACCAGCTCCTCCATGTGGGCCGCCATGGGGGCAATGTCCAGGGGCTGACCGATAACGCCGGTGGATGCCACCACCACATCGGCGGCGGGGATCCCCATGTGCTTCTCCACCAGCGCGCACATGGCCTCGGCTACCTCAATGCCGTTTGCATTGCAGGTGTTGGCGTTGCCGCTGTTGCAGATCACCGCACGGGCAATGCCGTTGGCAATATTCTTCTTGGTCACGTCAATGGGCGCGCCCTTCACCAGGTTGGTGGTGTATACCGCCGCTGTGGAGCAGTCGCAGTCGCTGACGATCAGCGCAACATCCTTCTTGGTCTTGTTCTTTCTCAGTCCGCAGTGAATGCCCGCAGCCCGAAATCCCTTCGCGGCACAAACGCCGCCGTTGATGTAGTTCATGTGTTGTGTCCTTTCCGCGGGGGAGCCCTTTTTGCAAAAAGGGCTCCCCCGCACCCCCTCCCAAAAACCTTTAACGCATTGGGGCGGGTGCGAATTGTATCGTTTATTTGTTGAAAGTTTTCGCGGGGTCCGGGGAGCCTTTTTCAAAAGGCTCCCCGGCAGGGTGTGGGACAGAGTCCCACGACCTTTACAGCCCCAGATCCTCGTTCACGCCCAGCATGATGTTCATGCACTGGACGGCGGCGCCGGATGCGCCTTTGCCGAGGTTATCGAAGAGGGCGGCGAGCAGGATGCGCTCGTCGTTGCCGCCCACGAAGATCTGCATGGTGCACTTGCCTGCCAGGGGATTGGAGGGCAGGAAGCCGGTTCCGTCTCCGCCCAGGGGAAGGACCGACACCATCTTCGATCCCGCATAGTGGGCCGAGAGGGCCGCGTGAATGTCGGCTGGGGTGGGCTTCCCGTTCAGCAGGGCGGAATAGAGGGGAACCGACACCTCCATGCCCTGGGGGAAGTCGGCCACGATGGGGGCAAAGATGGGAGGCTGAGCCAGGTTCGCCACCGCCTGCATCTCGGGCAGGTGCTTGTGACTCTGGGTCAGGCCGTACTGGCGGGGAGAGTCAAGTGCCGTGTCGCGGTCCTCCCCCTCGTACTCGGCGATCATCTTCTTGCCGCCGCCGGTATAGCCGGTCAGCGAGTAGCTCACGATGGGATAATCGGCGGGCAGGATCCCCGCCGCACGGAGGGGATAAACCAGGGACAGGAAACCGCTGGCGTGGCAGCCCGGCACCGCGATCCGCTTACCGGCCGCAATGGCGGCGCGGTGGGCGGGGGACAGCTCCGGGAAGCCGTAGGCCCAGCCGTCCGCGGTGCGGTGGGCGGTGGAAGCATCAATAATTCGCGTGTTAGGGTTGGTCACCATGGCCACCGCCTCCCGGGCAGCGGCGTCGGGCAGACACAGAAACGCAATATCGGCAGCGTTGAGCCGCTGGGCACGGGCGGCGGGATCCTTCCGCAGCTCGTCGGGAATTTCAATCAGCTCCAGGTCGTCGCGGCCGGCAAAACGCTCGAGAATTTTCAGTCCCGTGGTGCCCTCACGGCCGTCGATGAATACCTTGATTTTCTTTTGCATGGACGTGTTCCTCCGAAAAATGGAAACAAAATTTCATGTTACCATATATTATACTGCAAAATGAAAATTTGTCAAGAAGCATAGTGCATAAATATCCGATTTTCTCCTGTAAATATGTATAATAATCGACAAAAACGGAAAAATATTCACCGTTATGCAGAAAAATTTGCACCTCACCGCGTTTTTTCCTGCGTCTTTTTGCGCGGCCCCCCACACGCGAAAAAAGAAGGCGGTGTCGTGCTCATTTGCACGACACCGCCTCTGATTTGACTTAGCGAAACGGTCAATACAGCGCTTTGAACATCTCGATGGCTTCCTTGAAGTCGGTGATTGCCGCATCCACCACCGCGGGATCGGACATATCAATCCCCGCCACCTTCAGGCTGTCGAGAGGACTGATTCTGCCGCCGCAGGACAGGAATGCAAGGTACTGATCGATATACGCCTCGCCCTCGTTCTCGATTCTGCGGGCGATGGCAGACGCTGCGGAAATGCAGGTGGCATACTTGTACACATAGAAGGAGCGGTAGAAGTGGGGAATGCGCATCCACTCCATGGCGATCTCCTTGTCGCAGACAACGCTCTTGCCGAAGTACTTCTTGACGATGTTGTAATAGGTCTCGCACAGGCTCTGCTGCGTGAGGTTCGCTCCCGCCTCGGTCATAGCGTGGATGTCACGCTCGAACTCGGCGAACATGGTCTGGCGGTAGAGGGTGCCCTTGTAGGTTTCCATCAGCTGGTTCAGAATGGACAGCTTCTCCTCCCGGCTGGTGGATTCGCGGAGCTTCTTATGGCAGAAGAGCAGCTCGTTAACGGTGGAGGCAACCTCCGCCACGAAGATGGTGTAGCTGGAATCCTGGGGCGTGTTGTTCTTGCAGGAGTAGTAGGTATGCATGGAGTGTCCTGCCTCGTGGGCGAGGGTGGACACGTCGTCAATCTTCTCGTTGTAGTTGAGCAGGATATAGGGCTGGGTGTCATAGCTGCCTGCGCTGTACGCGCCGCCGCGCTTGCCCTTGGTGGGGTACACGTCAACCCATTTCTTGTTCTTGATACCGTCCTCCAGGGTGTTGGCATACTCGTCGCCCAGAATCTTCACGGTGTCGATGACCGTTTCCACCGCCTCGTCAAAGCTGTACTCCTTGGTGCAGCCGGGGATGAGGGGGGTATACAGATCGTACATATGCAGGGCGGGCAGGCCCAGCACCTCACGCTTGAGATCAAAATAATCGTAGATGACCTGCATATTGCGGTTGACCGTGTCAATGAGGTTGTTGTAGATCACGGGGGTGACCTCATCATTGAAGGTGGAGGCCTCCAGGCTGGAGCCGAAGCCTCTGATCTTGGCCAGGGTGGTTCTCTCCTTGACGGTGTTGCTCAGCAGAGCGGCGAAGGTGTTGCCGAACTGCTTATAGGTTTCGTAGAGCTTCTTGAAGGCCGCCCGGCGAACCCGTCTGTCCTTGCTGGTCAGACGGAGCACATAGGTGGAATCGGTCAGCTCAACCGGTTTGCCCGCCTCGTCGCGGATCTTGCCGAAGCGCAGATCTGCATTGGCAAAAATCCCCTCCACCTTGGCGTTGGTGCCCAGACAGATGCCGATATCGGCCAGCAGCTGTTCCTTATCATCGGAGAGGGTGTACTTGCGGTAGCGGCGGCTCAGCTCGATGGTGCGGCGGAATTCCTCCAGCTTGGGCAGCTCCTTATACCATGCGTCAAGGGTCTTGTCCTTGATCTTCACCAGCGTGGGGGAGAGGAAGAAGGACGCAGAATTTGCGCTGTTGGCCAGGTTCATGATGCGGTCGCTGAGGGCAAGATAGCGGTTGTCCGACTTGTCCAGGTCGGAGGAAAGGAAGGCATACTCGTAGAGCTTGGTGATCACGCGGTCCAGGTCGGTGCTGGCCTGCAGGGCATCGTAGAGCCCCTGCGCGGATTTTGCCATGGTATCGCGGTGGCGGCCAAAGTCCTCGATGTAGGCCTTTGCGCGGGCGAAATCGGCCTCAAATTCAGCCTCGGTGGCGTAAATGCCGGTCAGATCCCACTTGTATTTTGCGGGAATTTCATTTCTTACGTGTGTCATATCGATCCCTCTTTTAATCCTTGGTGGTATTTGGTTGATGGTTTAATTATACCGAACAAATCCACGTTTGTCAATGATAAAATCCACGGCAAAAGGGCTTCCGCGCAAGCGGAAGCCCTTTTGATGCGTATGTGGGGGAACCTTTTTTGCAAAAAAGGTTCCCCCACGCCCTTCCAAAAAACTGCAGATTACGCCTCCAGCTGGCGGCCGAGGAAGCCGGCGGCGGTACTCACCAGCTTGGATTCCAGCTCGCTTTCCATGGCGCTGCCGTCGGTGGGAGCAAGGGACACTACGCAGCCGATGAGATCGCCCTCGGCGAGGATGGGCATGGCACAGCTGATATAGTGGCCCTCCGCATCCTCCACGGCGGCGATCCGCGCGCTCTCGTCCCGGCAGACGTAGAGGGATCTGCCCTCCATGATGCGCTCCAGAGCATCGCTGAAGGGGCGGTCCACATATTCCTTGCGGGGCACCCCGGCGCAGGCGATCACGGCGTCGCGGTCACAGATGAGCACCGACATGGAGCAGGTTTTGTGCAGGGTTTCGGCGTACTGAGCGGCGAAGGAGGCCAGCTCGCCGATGGGGGAGTACTTTTTGAAGATAACCTCCCCCTCGCGGTCGGTGTAAATTTCCAGAGGGTCCCCCTCGCGGATGCGCATGGTGCGGCGGATTTCCTTGGGGATCACGACGCGGCCGAGGTCGTCAATGCGGCGTACAATTCCAGTGGCTTTCATTTATATAAATCTCCTTGTTTTACAGATTTGTGATGTTAGTATGTGTAAATGGGGGGGATTTATACTGCGTGTCTTTACATTTTAGTACGGGTGTGATATAATAAGGCAAAAAGGAGTGATTGGATGAGGAAATTTGTGGGTTATGCATCCAATGGAGAGTTTTCGGTAGGCTGCACAGGGGGAACGGTTTGGTTGTACGACAAACAGGGCAAAGAATTGAGGAAATTCAAAGATATTACCTATGGCTATACACCCATGATCTCGCCAGACGGAAAAATCTTTGTGGTGAAATCCACGGCCGGTCTTCTTGCAGTGTACTCCCTCGAGTCTTTGTCGCTGCTCAAGAAGTTCCGCTTTTCCAAGGTTTCCGATTCGCAGGATGACGGTTTTTGCTTCTCCCCGGACGGAAAACTTTTTCTCAATGTTGAACGCCAACGGGACAGTTTGCACTCCGCTATTTCTGTTTATGATACAACTGACTTTTCCCTTGTCGATCAGATCTTGTTTGACGAGGATATGATGATCTCTTATATCGAATATGATAAGGCTTCCGGCACATATTATGTTCTTGGATTTGCGCGGGATATGAAAACCCGCGTGATCGATCACGGGTTTATTGCCGAGTTTGCGGATCGACAACTCAAGAATATGGTTTCTTTCCCCAGTCGTAAAAAATTTATATACCATGATTATAAGCATTTGGAAATAATGGGATTTACAGAAATGGTGTATGGATTGTCGTCGAGATTAAAAGAGAATCTGGAGGGGGATTTGGATAAGCTGAAATCCATGGATTTTTCTCTTGCAAAACTGCATAAGCAGCACAGCGAAAATGGAACAGCGGAGTGATTTCACTCCGCTGTTCTTTTATATTTCTCCACTACACTATGTATCGCCAAACAAAACCTGTCGAACGGTGCCAATGTTGTATGAGAGGGCTCCCTCTCGCGGATGCGCATGGTGCGGCGGATCTCCTTGGAGCCCACGACGCGGCCGAGGTCATCAATGCGGCGCACCATTCCGGTGGCTTTCATTTATCCCGCTCATCTTTACATTTCCGCGCAGATATGCTATACTGATGCAAAGGCGGTGAAAAAATGCGGGAAGAATATGGGTTCTTTATCTTTTTAACAGTGATCGGTCTGCTGGTGGGCATCGCATTCATCTATTGCCTCATCAAAGATCGAAAAACCGGGCAGCTTACCTTCTTTTTCAAGTTGGCGGTTGTATTTTGGCTGCTGATGCCCCTGCTGCAGATCCTCGGGATAGCCTCCCGGAACGATTTGTACTTTTTTGCCAGCGCGGGGCTCGCCATGCCTTTGTCGATTATCTTCATCCTTGCGGAGCTCTTGGCGAGATACAACAGGTGCACCCACAGAATCACCGCAACCTACACCTCGTACCGAAGAACAAGCTCCAGGGGCTCCAGCTGTTATACACCGGTGTTTTCCTATCGGTACAACGGTGAAGATTATGTCAGCCTAAGCCTGCGAATGTATTTTTCCAGGCGGAAATTGGACCGCCTCTTCCAAGAGGGCCGCACCTACGAGATATACATCAATCCCCGATTCCCCGGGCAGTGCACCGAAAAGCATAGTTTTCCCATGGTTTTCATCTGGGGGATAAGCCTGTGCGGAATATGGTTTTTGTGCGCCCTCGGGCAGTTCCTGCAGCAAATATGAGAAAAACCAGCGGAGTAAAATCACTCCGCTGGTTTTTTGCACGCTCGCTGAGCCGACGGCTTATTCCACCGACGCGCCCCGGGTCAGTAGCGCAACCCTGCAAAAAACGGGCTGCCGCAATGCGGCAGCCCGTGCAGGTTTAAGCTTATTTGCCCTCTTCAACTGCGTTTGCAGTGAAAACAGCGTGGATGGTGTGAGGCTTCTTGACGTTGTCGAAGGTGTACTCGGTAACAGCGCCTACGCTCTTGCCGTCAACCAGGACGTCGGTCAGGGTGTAACCCTCAGCGGCGGTGATGGTGTAGGTCATGTCCTTCTTGTACTTCACCTGGGTCGTACCAATGTTGGAGATGGTACCACCCTCGGTGGTCGTAGCGGTGAGGACATACTTCTCAGCGTACTTGCGAGCCAGAACCTGCAGCCACAGGTCAGCAGTGATATTGGTCTCTTCCTCTGCGGGCTTGTTCCATGCCTCGAAGTCGAAGGCATCAGCCTCAGCCTGAGTCTGGAAGAAAGCAACATACTTCAGGTAGAAGCGAGCATCCTCGCTCTTGGTGATGTTGTACTTAGCACCCTCGTTGAGCCACAGCTGGATGCGGAAGTCCTTTGCGCTGGAACCGGCATCGCCGCCGATGACAGCATTATTCCATGCAGCCTTAGTAGCGCCGAGCTGCTTGTTGGAGTTAACCAGAGCACCCATGTTCACGGTAAGGGTTACCCACTCATCGGTGCGGAGAGCCTCATTGGTCAGTGCATAGGTGTACCAGTTGTTGTCGCGAATGGAGAGCCAGTCAATGGGAGAAGGCGTATAGTTGGTGATCTTGTAGCAGAGCTTCACATAGGGGTAGTCTGCACCCTTGATCTCCTGAGCACCGCGGATGACGAAACGAGCCTGGGTAGGTGCATCAAGCTCCTCGGAAGCGGTGATGTAGATGGACTGTTCCTTCTCGTCGAAGGCTACGGTACCGTAGCCATCAGCACCGAAGGAATGGCTGACCATAGCGAGATTGCTGCTGTAGCGGTTGCCGCCCAGGACATAGGAGTACTTGGGCAGGTTCAGAGGCACCACCACGAACTTGCCGGTGGGCACTTCGGTCTCGGGGGAGGGAGTATAGGTGTATGCTTCAGCGGTAGCCTTGTCAGTGAAGAAGGAAACATACTGCACGTAGAAACGGAAGTCGTCTTCCTGGTATACGTCCACAGAAGTATCAGGCCACTGCGCCTGGATACGGAAGTACTGACCGGGGGCGGTGATGGTGTGGTTGCCCCATTTCTTAGTTGCACCCAGATCGAACAGAACCTCAACCCACTCGTTAACGGGGGAGTTGCTCATGATGGTGTCGTTCTGATGCCAGCTATTGTCACGAATGGTAACGTTAACAGCCTTGTCGGCGTATTTATCGGTTTCGATCTTGTAGCGAAGCTTCACGAAGCGGTAATCGTTGCCGTTGAGCGCAACGGGGTTGGACAGATTCGCACGGACGAGATACTTGGAAGTAGCGTTCCGATTCTGAGAATACTCAGGGGTGAAGTAGAGAGAACGCTCAGCAGCGTCATAGAGGATCAGACCGTTATGGCTGCCTGCCTGGGGAGTGCCGGCATAAACACCGTTGGTCCCGCCCAGAGTCCATGCGGTCTCGGGGTTGTCGAACTTCATCTCCACAACAGAGGGAACAGAAGCATGGGTGTAAGCCTTAGCCTCAGCCTCGGTCTTGAAGAAACCGATGTACTGAACGGTAGCGGAAAAGTTGCTGTTCTCCATCTTCTTACCATCCTGGTGGAACTGGAGATACCAGGACGCGACGCTGGGACCGGTGCTGGTGCCAATGGTAGCGGCAGCCTTGTACCAAGCGGTATTGGCAAGCGGGAAGACAGCCTCAATCCACTGACCCACGGGAGTAGCGGAGTAGAGAACAAAAGACTGCCAACCGGTGGTACGGATCTGGGTAATTACCTTATTCCAGCTGGAATCGGCATCGATTCTGAAGCGGATCTTCAGATAACCGTAATCACTGGTCTTGAAAGAGGAAGAAACAGTGTTCATAAAGGGACGGAGCACAGTGGAAGCCTCGCTGCCGGCTGCGGGAGCCTTGAATACGGTAGCCTTTGCATCAGCATCGTATACAACGGGAGCCTTCATCTGTGCGGCCGCGGCGGAGCTGGTACGGTTCCAGCCAACGTAGTTATTGAGGACCTTGCTGACGTCATTGCCCTGCAAGTCGGCGCTTGCCTCGGGACGGCTCAGGTCCCAAATAATCGACGAAGCTGCAGTTGCAGAGGACTGTACCGTGAACACGCTGAACATGGAAACCAGCATGAGCAGGCACAAAAGCAGAGAAAGATGCTTTTTCATAGTTTTTCTCCTTATAAAATAGAATAGGGGATGCGAAATTGGTCCGCTGTCGGACGGTTTTGACCCGGTGAAAACCACCGGGGCGGAAACCAATCCCGCCAAACAGCGCACTAAGGGATAATATTACACCTTATATTAACACACTATGGACAAATCGAAAAGGCCAATTCTCGCATTCGTTCACACAAAAATCGCAAAGAATGGAACTTTTCACTATAAATCGGAGATTTTGGGAGCAAAAACATTGCTCCTTTGACAAAAGCCAAAATCAGTCAGCGAGCACGCCATTTTGCCTCCGCCGCTGCCGTTTGCGTTTTTCGGGAATTTTCTCCATAAATCCTTCGCAGAAGGGGCGGCCGCCGGCCGCCGATCCCGTTTTTTCGCGGGGGCGTGGGGGAGCCTTTTTTCAAAAAAGGCTCCCCCGCAAAAAAACAGCCCCGGAGCATATGCCCCGGGGCCGATTCTTTTGCATCTTACTTCTTGGTGACTGCAGTGATGTGGGTGTTGATGCCCTCGTACCAGTATGCGAAGCCCTCAACATCGATCACGTCGCCTGCCTGCAGAGCCGCAACAGTCTTGTACACCTCGGTGTCGGGACCGTTGAGGTAGTTCTCTACGCAGAAGCTGTACTCAGCGCCGTTATAGGAAACGGTGAGGTAGATATCGGGATCCCACTCGCTGTCCTTGTAGGAGATGGACACAACCGTCATGCCCTTGAAGGAAGCCAGCTGATTCTGATACTTGATGAGCTCCTCGGTGCCCAGCTTGTCGGTGAGGTCAACGGGCTCTGCCACATAGGTCTGCCCCTCGATGATCTCGTAGGTTGCGTCAACAATCTCAACCTCGCCGGACCACTCTGCCTTGAAGCCCTTTACCTTGAGCTTGGTGCCGGGAACCATCTTGTCAAAGTCTTCCTTGGAGCAGGGCATCTCGTAGAGGAAGTACGCACCGTCGCCATCCTGGGTGTAGATGGTAGCAACGCCGACGCCGTCCTTCTCCCACCAGCTCTGCTTAGCCTGAACGTAGGTCTCGATGGTGACCTCAGCGTCAAGAGCAGCTGCTGCATACTCTTCGTAGGTCATAACGCCCTCGGACTTGACGTTGATGTCATTGGCAGCATCGCCGCAAGCGATCACGGAAAGAGCCAGCACGAACAACATGACGAGCGAAAGAATCTTTTTCATAGTCTTGTTTCTCCTTTAGTTTGGTAAAATGCGATAGTAATTCCTATTATACACATTTTTTGCGAAAAGTCAAGATTTTGCCGATAATTTCTTTCGTTTTTTTGCATCAACCAGGACATAGACGCCGATGCAGACCCAAACGATCCCCAAACCCGCAAGCAGCGCCGCAGATCCCGCAGGCATGGGGCCCAGCTCAGACGGGCCGGCGGTGCCGCCGGTCTTCTGATCCAGGCGGTAGAGGGAGTTCACATCGGCAAAGAGGGCATCCACATAGGCCTCGTCCACCGTGCCGTTTCGGCGGATGGTCTTGGTGGTGTTCTCGATGAGCCGTCCGGCGGCATCACGCAGAGACGCCGAGCCGTTGAACACGGGGGTGACAAAGGTGCGGTCGGTGTTCTCCAGCAGCAGGCGGGTGGCCGCCATCTTCACCGAATAGTGCAGCTCGTTATCCTCCCCTGCGCGGGCGAGGTAATCCACATAGACGGGGTCGTTCTGCGCCTTGGAAGTGACGGGGACATAGCCCTCGGTCTGGGCGTAGGCGATCTGCACCTCGTTGGTGAGCAGGAACTGGGTGAAGAGCCAGGCCGCCACCACCTCCTGGGGATCGGTCTTGTTGAAGACGCAGACCGAGGGGCCCTGGGAGATCATCTGGGGATGCTCGGGATCGTACTGGGGCACGGGGTAGACCGCCGTCTCGAAGCGGACGAGATTTTCCTCGCTGATGTCCAGCATGGGGGCATCGGTGCCCATCCAGGTGGCGCCGGCGGTGGAGTCCACCGCGAAGATGCACTGGCCGGCGTTGAGGAAGTTGGCGGGGTAGCCCGAAATCTTGAAGGTGGAGAAGGCCCCCTGCTCCACGCTGCGGGCGATGTCAAAGATCAGGCCCCGGGTGGTATCGTTCATGATGAGGATCTCCCCCGCGTCGGTGGAGTATCCCGCCCCCTTCTGCCGCAGCATCTGGATCATCATATTATCGGTAGATTTATAAATGAAGGGAATGAGCACCTTCTGCCCGTTGACCAGGTAGTTGCCCTCCTCATCCTTGGCGGTGGCCGCCGCCGCGACTTCCCACACGAAGTCCCAGGTCAGCACCTCGGGAAGGGTGAAGCCCAGCTTTTCCACATAGTCCCGATTGACGTAGCAGGCCTCGGTGGAGCGCATATAGGGCAGGGCGTAGTGGGCATCCCCCAGGGTGCACTCGGCGAGGAACTTGGGGACGACCTCCTCCGCGGTGGGGCCGTCGAAGCGCAGGCCCTCCGCTCCCATGCCGTAGGCGGGATGGACAAAGAGCTCATCCAGGGGCACCACGGTATTGTCCCCCGTGAGGTAGGTGGCGATGTGGTCAGGATAGGTGATGCAGACATTGGGGGTGGTGCCGGTGGCGATGTTGGTGATCACATCGTTGTAAATGCGGCCGTAGTCGGTGTAGAGCCGCAGGTTGACCTTGATGTTGGGATAGAGGGCCTCAAAATCGGCGATGGCCTTCTGATAGATGGCGGTTTGGGTCTTGTTGGTATCGTTCTTGGCCCAGAAGGAGATCTCGTAGCTCCGCTCTGCATCAAACTCGGCGGGGGGCACAAAGGGGTCAAGGCCCCGGGAGCCGTGGCAGCCGGTGAAGGCCGGCAGGGCCAGCAGCAGGCAAAGCAGAATCGCAAGCAGTCGTTTCATCCCTTGGTACCTCCTCTCGCCACGCCCTCCATGATCTTCCGGCGGAAGATGAGGAAGAGCACGATCAGGGGCAGGGAGATGACCACCACCGCCGCCATCATGGCGGGGATGTTCTCCCGGCCGAAGCCGTTCTCGCGGATCTCCTGGATGCCGTTGGACACTAAGAAGTAGGCCTGATTGTCGGTAATGAGCCGGGGCCAGACGTAGGAGTTCCAGCACTCGATGACCTTGAGGATCACGATGGTAACGATGGTCGGGCGGCAGATGGGGATCATCACCCGGCAGAGGTACTTGAAGTCGGGGGTGCCGTCCACCTTGGCGGCGTAGTAGAGCTCGTCGGGGATCTGGGCGAAGTTCTCCCGGAGCAGGTAGAGGTAGAACACCGACATCACCGAGGGCAGGATCAGACCGGGGAAGGAGTTCCGCAGGTCAAGGTTGGTGACGGTGGTGAAGTTGGTGATGATCACCAGTTCATTTGGAATCATCATCAGGGCAAGAATGAGGGTGAAGAGCAGGTTCTTTCCCCGGAACTCCAGCCGTGCAAAGGCAAAGGCGGCGGGGATGATAATCACCATCATCAGGGCGGTGGTGATCAGGGTAAAGACCAGGGTGTTGAAGAAATACTGTCCCAGGGGCACGGCGGTGAAGGCATCGAAGTAGTTATCCAGGGTGGGGGACAGGGTGATGAAGCTGGGAATGTACTCGGTGTTGTAGGTGGCGTAGCTCTTCACCGAGGTCAGCAGCATCCAGTAGAAGGGGAAGAGCACAAACAGCCCCCATACCGCCAGCAGCAGGTAGATCAGGGTGTTCAGGGTAATGCGGCCCGCCCTGGCCGTCCGCTCGGCGCGGGTAAAATTGGTGGTTTTGGTCATGGCAGGCACCTCACGAATAATGCACGTGCTTCCGGCTCACCAGCAGGTTGATGCAGGTGATGGTCAGCACAATGGCAAAGAGAATGATGGCGGCGGCCGATGCGTAGGAGGGGTATCCGCCGCTGTCGCCGTAGAGCATATCATAAACGTAGCCCACGATGGTGTTCATCCCGGCGGCGTTGAGGTCGGTGCCGAAGAGGGCAACCGCGTCGCTGTAGGCCTTGAATGCCCCGATGAAGCCGGTGATGATCAGGTAGAAGAGCATGGGGGAGATCATGGGCAGGGTGATGCGGGTGAAGGTGCGCCAGCGGGGGGTACCGTCCACCCGGGCGGCATTGTAGTAGGTCTCATCCACCGAGGCAAGGGAACCGGTGAGGATGAGGATCTTGAAGGGCATAACCACCCACACGGTGTAGATGCAGAGCACCAGCATCTTGGCCCAGTAGGGTCCGTCGATGAAGTCCACCGAACTGCCTCCGAAGAAATTGATGAGGAGGTTCACCAGGCCGTCGGAGTAGGGGGTCTTCTTGAAGAGGATCATAAAGACCAGGCCCACCGCCAGGGTATTGGTGACATAGGGCAGGAAGTAGATGGTCTGGAACAGCTCACGCAGGGGTTTGATGGAAGCCAGGCCCGCCGAGATGAGCAGCGCCAGCCCCGTGGACAGGGGGACGGTGATAATGACCAGGATGAAGGTATTCTTCAGCGCCTGCAGGAAATAGGGGTCGCGGAGGACGTAGCCGTAGTTGTAGCCCCCGACCCCAAAGAAGGTCTGGGAGGCGGAGTTATACCCCTCCTCAAAGGAGTAGACGAAAACGTCCACCAGGGGATACACCATAAATACGCCCAAAAAGAGCAGGGCAGGGAGCAAATAGAGCCATGCCTTGTTTGATCGGTTTTCCATGCTTTCTCTTCCTTTCGGGGTGCGCAGAGTACTTTAGCTTGATTATACCACATTTTTCCGCCAAACGCAACAAATTTGACGAGATTTATAGACGGGGCGCTGCCCCGTACCCCGCTTAAGGCCCTTTTTGAAAAAAGGGCCTTAAGAATCCCCAAAAACTTTCAATCGGGGCGGGCGTGAAAGTTTTTGGGGAGGCCGGAGATCCGGCCAAACGTCGCACAAAGGAGGCTTTTTTCAAACTCTCAATTCCCTTATATGTTCCCACTGATATTTGTCACATCAATGCCTCCCTCCGGGAGGGAGGTGGCGAGCGCGAAGCGCGAGACGGAAGGAGCCCGCGAAAGGATACGACAAGATCTGACTATTCGTGCACGCACTCTCCCTCAGACGGCCTGCAGCCGCCAACTCCCTCCCGGAGGGAGCCTCATAAGAGCAGCTGCTCAGCCCGGAAACACATTGCCGAATTGGGACTTTTTTCAAAAAGTCCCTCCCCGCCTACTTGCATTTTCCGCCGATTTGTGATACTATATATCATTATATATAAATTGGTAGATTTTACGCAAGCAAAGGAGATTCCCCGTGTTCAAAAAACTCTTCGCCCCCACGGATATGACGGTGGGCACCCCCTGGAAAAGCATTCTCATCTTCACCCTGCCCATGCTGCTGGGCAACATTGCACAGCAGCTTTACAACACGGTGGACAGCATCGTGGTGGGGCATTACATCGGGGACAATGCCCTGGCCGCCGTCGGCAGCGCGGGCCCTGTGCTCAATCTGCTGCTGGTGCTCTTCATCGGCATTTCGGCAGGTGCGGGCATTATGGTGTCCCAGTATTTCGGCGCCCAGAACCGCGACGCCCTCTCCCGCACCATCGGTACCTGCATCACCGTCACCGCCATTGCCTGTGTGATCCTGGCGGTGATCGCCCTTCCCCTCATCCGCCCCATGCTCGTTCTGCTGGACACCCCCGAATCCATCATCGACTGGTGCGCCGACTATCTGATCATCACCGTGGTGGGGGGTATCGGCGTGGCCTACTACAACATCCTCAGCGGTATCCTCCGCGGGATGGGCGACTCGGTATCGGCGCTGGTCTACCTCCTCGTTGCCACCGTGATCAACATCATCCTCGACGTGTTTTTCGTGGGTGTGGTGCAGATGGGCGTTCCCGGCGTGGCGCTGGCTACCGTCCTGGCCCAGGTGGTGTCCTCCATCCTGTGTCTGCGCCGGCTCATGCGGATGCGGGAGCACTTCGACTTCAAGCCCCGCTATCTGATCCCCACGCGGGAATATGTGTACACCGTGGTGCGGCTGGGCCTTCCCTCAGGTCTGACCCAGGCCATCTTCTCCTCGGCCATGATCATCGTCCAGTCCCTGACCAACCAGTTCGGTGAGCAGTTCATCGCCGCCAACGTGGTGGTCATGCGGGTGGACGGCTTCGCCATGATGCCCAACTTCTCCTTCGGCACCGCCCTGACCACCTTCACCGGGCAGAACGTGGGCGCCGGCAAGTACGACCGCGCCGTCACCGGCGCACGGCAGGGCACTCTCATGGCGGTTCTCTGCTCCACCGTCATCACCGGTATTATTCTCATCTTCGGCAAACCTCTCATGTCGGTCTTCACCGAAACCGCTGAGCTCATCGACCTCAGCTACCGCCTCATGACCATCCTGGCCGTGGGCTATATCGCCGTGGCTGTGACCCAGAGCCTTTCCGGCGTCATGCGCGGCGCGGGCGACACCCTGACCCCCATGTGGATCTCCCTCATCACCACCGTCGTCATCCGCGTCCCCCTGGCCTACGGTATTTCCTACCTCACCCGCACCCCCGAGCTTCCCCACGGACAAAACATCTGCATTCAGATCTCCCTCCTCGCCTCCTGGCTCATCGGCGCACTCCTTACCTTCCTCTTCTACAAGATGGGCCGCTGGAAGACAAAGGCGATCAAGCAGTAAGGATGCGGGGCTCTGCCCCGCACCCCGCTTAAGGGCCTTTTTGAAAAAAGCCCCTTAAGAATCCCCAAAAACTTTCAAAAATTTTTTAAAGTTTTCGCGGGGGCCCGGGGGAGCCTTTTTCTGCGCTTTGCGCCCGGCTCCCCCGGCGGGGTTTGGGGCAGCGCCCAAAGAAAAAACACATCAAGGAGAAACATCATGACGACAGCACAGATTGAGAAAATTTTCCGCGACACGGCGTACATCCGCACGGGCGGAAGCGCAGAGGAGCTGCAGGCCGCCGAATATCTTTGCGGGGTTTGCCGCGAGGCAGGCCTTGAAGCGAAGCTTGCTCCCTTTGTGGTGGACATGGCCACCGTTCACACCGAAAAGCTGGTGGTGGACGGTCAGGAGATCCCCTGCCGGGGCTATCTTTGCGCCGGTTCGGGGGAGATCGAAGCCCCCCTGTACTACCTCACCGACACCGATCCCATGAGCCTGGAGGGCTGCCGCGGGAAGATCGTGCTTTTCGACGGTTACCTGGGCTACTGGCGCTACCGCGACCTGCTGGCCCACGGCGCGGTGGGCTTCATCAGCTACGACGGCAACGTGAACTTCACCGACCGGGATATCGACCGCCGGGAGCTGCGCAGCTATGTGTCCCAGGGCGAGAAGATCCTCGGGGTGAACATCAACGCCAAGGACGCGGTGGCCCTGATCGCCGCAGGGGCCAAGACCGCCCGCATCACCCTGGCGCAGGACGAATATACCGGCGAATCCCGGAACGTGGTGCTGGATCTGCCCGGCGAGGATGAGCAGACCATCGTGCTGACAGCGCACTACGATTCCACCTCCCTCTCCCAAGGTGCCTACGACAATATGTCGGGTGCGGTGGGCCTTATGTCCATGGCCATGCACTTCGCCGAGCGCCCCCACCGCCGAAGCCTGCGCTTCATCTGGTGCGGCAGCGAGGAGCGCGGCCTGCTGGGCGCCAAGGCATACTGCGCCGAGCACGAGGAGGAGCTGAGCAAAACCGCGCTCTGCGTCAACCTGGATATGATCGGCTGCATCATGGGCAAGTTCATTGCCTGCTGCACCGCCGAGGAAAAGCTGGTCCACTATATCACCTACATGGGCCGGGAGCTGGGCTTCCCCATCTCCGCCTACCAGGGGGTCTACTCCAGTGACTCCACGCCCTTCTCGGACAAGGGCGTGCCCTCCGTTTCCTTCGCTCGCTCCGCGCCCCGGGAAACGGCCACCATCCACAACAGCTACGATACCGCCGCTTCCATCTCCCCCAACCAGATGCAGCAGGATATCGCCGCCATCACCGCCTTCGTGGACCGCATGGCCAACGCCGCATTCTGCCCCGTGGAACGCACCATCCCCGACAACATGAAAGAAAAACTGGACAAATACCTCTGCCGGAAGAGATAAGGTCGTGGGGCTTGGCCGGGGCTCTGCCCCGCACCCCGCTTAAGGGGCTTTTTGAGAAAAGCCCCTTAAGAATCCGCAAAAACTTTGCAAAATAAAAAATCCTCCGAAACATCAGTTTCGGGGGATTTTCTTTGTCTCATGGTTCCTTCAGCTCCCACCAACTCCAATTCGCATGAAAGTTTTTGCGGAGGGCATTGGGGAGGGGCTTTTTTCAAAAAGCCCCTCCCCAATGATGCGTGCTCTTAAGGACAGTTTTTCAACATAGCATACCATCCCCCGAAAGGGGGGAGCAGAATCGGCAAGGTTCCAATATTGTAAGGTTTCCTAATGGATAAGGCGGTTTGAGTGAAAATTCAAGCCGTCTTATTTTTTAATTGATTTATTAACATATTTGTGGTATAATTATTTAGGCATATACTACAGAAAGGTTTCTTGTTATGGATATATATGAATCTCTCAATTATGTATCAAAGTTAGCGTTCCCCAAAATTGAGTATACTTGGGATAGGTGTAGTATCAATGAAGGTAAACCGATTTTTAGCATTTCTACATCTACAAATAAAATAGAAAATTTTGTAAAATGCCATTATGAAAGTGGCTTAAAATCAATATTAGAGGTAATAGAGAAAGAAAAATTATCATCAGAATTAGAACTTTATGCTAAACAACTATTGGTGGTTTTGGCAAATAAAACTATAGATTCTCACAGTAATTCCTGTAAAAACAACGCTGTATTTGCATATGATTTGTATAGAAAAAACATAATCTTTAGAGAAACCACTATTGAGTATTCCTTGTATCTCAATCAATTAGTTTCAAATTTATTGGCTTATTCTTTCTATGTTTTAGACTATAAAACTGTTATAAACATTTGTGATAATTGCATATCAAAATACAAGGACAATGTGAAGGCATATTTTCAATTGATAAGCAAACTCCGTGATGCGTTTGCGTATAATCATTCAGTCTATGACTTGATTACAATTGAAAATGTTTTGAATTATTGGGAAATAGCTAATTACATAAATCGTTCGATTCCAGATTTGAATTTTTTTGAAATTCGGGATGGAATGACTATCGCTACTTTAAAGGACGAACTTGATCTAATTCAAACAATTATTCCGTTAGAAAAACTATTTGACGAGGGTGTTCTCTGGACTACTTTACAAGAATTACCCGATGTATTGGCATTTGAATTTATTTATCCCAATGGCTCTAACGGTGACATTATTAAATACGTTCTTGAGGAATATGGCGAAACATATCAAATATCACCAACTATATGGAAAGGTATAATATCAAAAAAACATATTGATTTGCTTGAAATGTTGGGACCTACGGCTAAAAAAATATCTAAAGATGAGGCGTTTCTTACAATATATGAACATCACATTCCATCTATACTTTCCAATACGCGTAGACGTTTAATAAATTCTAAAGCGGCTGTTCTTGCAGATTTCAAAGAAATTGCAAAGAAGACACATGAACATCAACTGAGGCAGAGAAAACAAAGAGATAAAATTTACGCAGAACTAATTGTGGCAAATAAAACGTCTCCAAAATGGAAGTCAGAAGCACAGCTGTATGCCCTCGTTTCAAGTATTTATAAGGACGCTATATATCAATATCGTTGTGATTGGTTAGAAATGCAATCTTTGGATATTTATATTCCGTCGTTATCTATAGGAATTGAGTATCAAGGTAGACAGCATTATGAGCCAATAGAGCATTTTGGTGGAGAAGCACACTTTAAACATCAACAAGAAAATGACGCTAAAAAGAAAGCTCTTTGTAAAAATAATGGAATAACACTAATTGAATGGTCTTATACATTAGATATAACAAACGAAAATTTAATAAAATATATATCGGATATTCAAAACAAAAAAGAGTAGAAGATACGCAAGACTCTAAAACAAACGAAAATTTTTAATAAGGAGATATGACAATGAATAAAGTGTTTAGCTACAATCCCGATATATCTAAAAACGCATATATGAATTGGCGTACAGATAAGCACGAACCAATCCACAACATAAATACTTTGGCACAAGGCTATTTTGAAAGTGCGATACTCTCTATTAAAGAATGTTTGGCTGACAATAGTGATCACAAGGCAGACGGTTTGATTTTTCCAATATTGTTCTCTATAAACCATGCTATTGAATTGTATGAAAAAGCTATATGTTGGAGTATGAATATACTGTTGGGTTATAAATCAACGTACAACGACAATCACGACATTCGCGGTATTTGGTATACTGCGAAAAATAAAATAAAAGAATTTGGCTTTGGATATGGGCGTGAAGAAAAAGTCTTTACGCAAATGATAATTCCGTTGGAAAAATATTTGGACGAAATATACCGAAATATTATGACGGATGATTTTAACAAGGCGTTTTACAATATGGACTTTAGCAGGTATCCCCTCAACAATCAGGATGACACCCATTTCTATATCAATCAATACGACAATGTTGTGGTGGATTTGGAAAATTTGTTAGAATGGTGCGAAGTATTAAGTGATTGTTTGTCAAGACTTGCTGGTACATATTATAGTTTAGTTCTTGAGAAATGGGAAATGGAAAACCAATAAAATTATTTAAGTTAGACCTCGTTCTGCATATAACGCAGATCGGGGTCTTTTTTCTCGCCATACATATTATAGTGCTGATTTTCTTTACTGGCAGAAAAAATGACATCTTTTTGATAATTTTATTTATCAAGATGTCATTTTTTCACTATAATATAGCAAAGGCAATTTTTGCTATAAAATTTGTAAGGCACAGAATATGGAAGAAGGGAAAATACAGTATGGATAAGGATTTTGAGGCTTTTATATATTGCGATAAACTCACTTACCTTCCGGGAGGTAGAAAAAGCCTCTCCTTTTGGGAGAGGTGGCAGCCGAAGGCTGACGGAGAGGGTTGAAAACCGCCCCTCTCATCCGACTCCGTCGGGAGCTCTCCCAAACGGAGAGCCTTTATGTTCACCTATAACTTGTCAATTTTACTGACAAGCACTGCATCTGTGTCCACAAACGCAAAATACGGCATACCTCTTTTGAGATATACCGTATTTCCAAAACTGTCCTTTAGAGTGACGCTCTAATGCCCTTATTTCTTTTTTAATTTCATCAACCCGTTCACGATCCACACGCCGCAGAAGCCGAAGAGGGTGCCAAGGATGATGCCGCCGAGGATATCGGTGGGGTAATGGACGAAGAGGTACATCCGGGAGAAGGCCACGAGGAAGGCGGCCACCAGGGCCGCGATGCCCCAGGGTTTGGCGTGGCGAATCATGAGGACGGTAGCAGCCTCGAAGCACACCAGGGTGTGTCCCGAGGGGAAGGATTTCGAGGATTCCGGCTCGATGAGGTAGGGGAGGATCTCCCGCACGTCATAGGGGCGGGTGCGGGCGATGAGGGGCTTGAGACACTTGTTGCCGATGAGCAGGCCCAGCAGCATAGCCACCCCCATCATGGCGCCGGTCTTCCGGGTCTTGGGGAAGATCAGCAGGATCAGCGCGGTAGCGATCCAGAAGATGCCCTCGTCGCCGAGGCGGGTGATGAGGGGCATGATAAAGTCCATGAAGCCGCAGCGCAGGTTCTCGGCGATCCAGTCCAGGACCGCGAAGTCAAAGGGAAGGAAAACGTCCATGGGAGGGACTCCTTTTCTCAGTTGTTGACCATGTCGTAGATGAGGAATTTGCCGTCCACCCGATGCAGGTAGAAGGTCACGTCAAACTGCTCGGTGTAGTCCTCGCTGCCGATGCGGTGGAGGATGTGCATGAAGCGGACGCGGCAGGAGAAAACGTCCTCGCTGTAGCCGTAGAACTCGGTGGCGCTCACATCGGCGAACTCGAAGCCGTCGTGCCGCCACACGAAGGAGGTAGGCACCTGACGCACCGTTTCGTACAGGTCGGTGGTCTTGTCGAAATAGCCCGAGAAAGAGGCGAAGTAGGCATCCTTCATCACGAAGGCGGCGTAATTCTGGGCGATGCCGATGATGTAGTCGCTGTACTCGGCCTGCAGGGCCTCGTCGTAGACGATACCCGCCGTCAGCAGACCGCTCTCGGGGTCGGCGGTCAGGGGCGCAAGTCTGCCGTCGGGGGTCTTGACCTCCACGGCGGGGGCGCGAAGCAGGCTGTCCGCGGCATAGGTGGTGTAGGTAATGCCCTCCAGCCCCTCAGGCATATGGGCGCAGGTGTCGGTCTCGATCCCGCGCTCGGTGATGTGCGCATCGGTGAGGGGAATGCCGTTGAGGTAAACGGTGTATCCCGACGGCGCGCTGACTGCCGCGCTTTCCTCGGGACGGATGTAGAGGGTAACGTCCCCCAGCCCGTAGCGGTCAAAGCCGAACTCGCTCTTCTCGGGCAGAATGGCCAGTGAGAAGACAGCGATTTTCTGCTCCCCTGCCTTCACTAAGAAGCGCAGACTGCCATCCGCGCCGGCGGTGGTGGGGGCATAGGAGGTATTCTCTCCGGCATAACGCTCGGTCAGCTCGGCCACAAGGTTTTCCTTGTTCTCCAGAGGGGAGAGGTTGGCGGGCATTTCACAGCGTTCGGCCAAAGCGGCGTAGTCGGGGTTGGCGAAGTGGGTACGGAAGACCTCCTCCGCCGCGTATTTCGGCTGCACCGATTCATAATCGGCCAGCACCACCCGCAGCTGTGCCAGGGCGATCACCATCACGGTCAGCACCAGAGCCACAAAGATCAGCAGGCAGATCCAGAAGATGGGGAAGCGGCGGGTGTTTTTCTGTTTTGCCATCATTCACCCACCTCCTCGGGCATGACCATGAAGTAGGTCGGAATGGTGCGGGGGGGCGTGAAGGCCTTGAACTTGTTCACCATGCCTTTGCGCTGGTTGGGGTCCAGGGTGCTCACGTCCACATTGTACTTGGTATACCAGTCGCGGTAGTACATCATGGTGGAGGAGCCGCCGTCCAGCATTCCCGCAGTCACGGCGCCGTAGCTCACCATCACGTCGATGATGTCATTGTGGGTGGCGCCAAGGCTTGCGGCGGTGCGGCCGTCGGTAACGATGAGGATCATAGTACCGTCGGCCCGCTGACCGATGGCGGTACGCTGGGCCTTGCCGGTGTTATCGTCGTTATAGTGCAGGGTGACCTTGTTGTCCTCGTTGGTGATCAGGGTGTTGCCGTTCTGGAAGGAAACGGCATCTCGGATCCCCAGCTCGTCTGCCCGAGCGCGGGTCATGGACTCGGCCACCACCAGGCGGTCATTCTTGTCAATGCCGATGAAGGTGCGGGTGGACCAGTCCTGGTAGACCATCTTACCCCGGGAGTAGGTGAGGCCGAGGGGCTGTCCGCCGGTTCCGCCGCCGCCGTCATCCCAGAACTCGCCGCCGTTGATGCCGGCAATGGCGCCGTCCCGGTCAGCGCAGGGGAAAATCTGAATTCCCGGCTCGCCTCCCTTGAAGCTGCTGGAGGTGGCCACGTAAACCCGGGAGGGATCCTTCACCAGCAGGACGTAACCCTTGAAGGTGGGGCCGCTGATGGTTTCATAGATCATCCCGTCAATGGCGGCCGCCCACTCGTCCACCGGCTCGCCTTTCTCGTCCACCTTGGCAGGGGGCGCGAACTCGTCCATATTGATTTCTTCCTGGCGCACCACATGGCTGTCGGCCACGATCTGTTCCACCTCTTCGTCCGACATGAAGAGGCCCGGCACCCATTTTGCGGCGCTGGTCTGCATGGCGGTGAGCACCAGCCAGTTGCGGATGGTGGGGCTGGGGCCGGTGGCCACGGTGTAGCAGAGGGCAAACACCCCTACTACCAACAGCAGAACAAGGGTGAGGATCACCACAAGAATGCGGCGCACCACCAGCCACACGATCTGTCCTGCCGTGCGCTTGGTACTGCGGCGGCGGGCTTTTTTCCCCCGCTTGGCCGGCTCCGGCTTGGTGGGAGCAGTCTCGGGCACGGCGGGCTTAAGGGGAGCAGGCGCAGGCTGCGGCGCTGGCGCCGCGGGTTCCGCCGCAGGTGCGGGCGCGGGGCAGGGCTTTTCCTCCACCGCCACAGGCGCCGCCCCCTCGGTGGGGAAGCGGGCCGGGACGCGGGTCGGCCGCCGCACGGGGGGCCGGCTCTGCCCCGGATCAAATTGCGGTTTATTTTCCATTGGATGTATTTCCTTTCTCACGGAAGACCCAGTCGCGCTGGATCCGGAAGCTGATGAAGAAGAGGACGGTGTCCACGATGGCCTTGATCACGGTGATCCCCAGCGCGCCGCCATCCGAGGATGCATAGGCGTGCAGAAGGCCGTAAGCCACCCAGTCCACAAGGAATGCAGACACCAGCATCTGGGGGATGGCCAGGGTGTAGTAGCGCAGGAGGGTTTTCCCCACGCTGCCGCCGCTGCGGAAGACCACCCGGCGGTTGATGGCGAAGTTGGTCAGAGAAGAGATCAGCCGCGCCGCCGCGGTGTAGAGGTAGATCATGAGATTGGTCTGTGCCACCCCGAAAATCAGGGCCAGCAGCCAGAACACCCCCAAATCCACAATACATCCCGCCGCAGAGCTGAGCATGAACTTGAAGATCAACTTATAAATTCGCCAGGAATCCACAATGGGACGGAAGTGGGAGGTCTGATTTTCTTCAATATATACCGTGCGGATGGGCACCTCAGTCCACTTGATGTGTCCCCGCTTCAGCTCCAACAGCATATTGGTCTCGTACTCGAAGCGGTCCCCCTCCACCTCCAGCATCCGGGAAAGGTGTTCGACGGGAATGGCCCGCAGGCCGGTTTGGGTGTCGGATATCTTCATGCCGCAGAAGACGCGGAAAACGAAGGAGGTAATGCGGTTTCCCGAACGGGAACGGGCAGGCACATCCGGCCCCGAAAAATCCCGCACGCCAAGAATCACATTCCGGGGAATGGCACAGAGCACCTCCGCGCAGGCCAGCACATCCTCGGGATGGTGCTGATTGTCCCCGTCCACGGTGACGACGCCCACACGCCCCTCGCGGGTACCGAGGAAATGGGCAAACGCAGTCTTCAGGGCCGCGCCCTTGCCGCGGTTGACCTCGTGGGTGAGGATCTCGATGTTGGGAAACTCCTCGGGGGAGGGGAAATTGGGCAGGTGGGCCTCATCACTGCCGTCGTTGACAATGATGATATCGTCAAAGCCGACACGGGTCAGCCCCTCCACCACCAAACGAAGTTTTTCGTCAGGATTAAGAGAGGGAAGAACCACAGTAATCCGATTGGCAGCCGACACGGCAATGCCCCCTTTCCAAAGCAAAATGAGGATAGAAACTCAATTTATATTATAAACCATTCTCCCGCCGAATGCAAGAATAAATTATGAATTTTGTCGGAATCCGGGGGGAAGGCGACGCGTCGCCTTTCCCAACCCCTGCCAAAAAACCGTAAAATCGGGCGGGCAGGAAGTTTTTGTGGGGTCCAGGGGAACTTTTTGAAAAAAGTTCCCCTGGCGGGGTCAGGGGCGGAGCCCCGGAAAACAGAAAAAGCACCGGGTATTCCCGATGCTTTTCTGTTCTGATTATTTTGCGCCGTAGTAGCCGGCAAGGGCAGAAACATCTGCTTCGGTAAACGCCCCGTTGAAGATGATCACTTCATCGACACCGGCGGGAAGAGCATCGGAATATTTCCCGGTACCGTCCTGACCGATGTTGAGCACATCGAAGGCGTCAAGCGGCACATCCTTCAGCGCGGCGGGGATCTCCACCGTGATCAATTCGCCAAAATCAAACGCGACGCTCACCGTTCCAGCCTCGCGGTCCACCGAAAGGAGAATGTGCATCCAGCCCTGGTTGAAATCATAGGGGAGTTGGTAGTAGGCCTTCATGCTTGATGACCTTGCCTCGCTGCCCATGGAGAACTGCAGGCAGTTGTGCTTGAGCGCAAGGATATATCCGGGATTTTTGCTGCTGTCCCAGTCCATATTGGAGAAAATAGCGGGGTCACCGCTCACCCGTTTGGTCAGCATCCAGAGCGACACCGTAAAGCTTGCATTGGCGGGGGCGTAATCGTGGATCGAAATATATCCCTCCGCAACCGATGCAGCCTCCCCGTAGACGCCCGGGAGGTACTCCACCCACTTGTGCGCCGAGGTCTTCGTCTGCCCCATGGCATCAGCTTCGCTGCCGTCAAGAGGCAGGTAGGTGCGCACTCTGTCGGCGGAGATATAATCGGTGAGATACGCGCCGCTGTCGGCAGCAGGTGTGGGCCTGCTTTCCCTATCCCGCAGAGGGGAACCTTCAAATTTTTTCAGCGCCAGCCGGCGGACTGCAGCACCGCCGTCGGCCGTGGTGATGACATAGATCTCGTCCCCCACAACGCTGACATTCTCGGGCTCCTCGCCCATGATATCCAAATAGATCAGCGACACAAAATTTCCATCCCAGTCGAAGACGGTGATGACGTTTTCTTCGTAGTATGAAAAGTAGATATACGCATCATCGCTGCTGATTCCCTGGGTCGTGTAGGTGCGGGTGATGGAACTGCCCTGGTGGACTGCGCTGATGGCAGCAAAATTGGCGTCAAGAATCTGGAAATTCTGTCCGCCGTTCAATCCTACCACATACTGATCCCGGCTCTCGTTATAGGTAATGCTGTGCACGCCCCGCTCCAGGGTCACGGTGCCCGTGACCTCGAGGGTTTCGGGAGAGATCATGGAAAGAATTCTCCCGTCATAGGCACAATGTACCGCCACAAGCATCCCGGTTTTGGGATTGTAGGTCAGGTCATTGGCGTGGTTGAGGAAAAGCCGATCGCTCACCGCAACCGTTTCCTTCTTTTCCATGTCATATTTCACCAGGCGGACAATGTTGTTCTTCTCTCCGCTGGCCTCGTCCTTTTTGACAAAGAACTGATAATGATAGGTCCCGTCAGTATATCCCCCCTGCTCGACGGTACACTCCTCGTCGGGATGGGGAATGTAGGCAATGATCTCCGTTGCGGCCTCAATTCTGTCACTGCTCTTCAGAAGACCGTGCAGGCTCTCATCTACCACGGGTTCGGTTTGCATGTCCTTGGGTGCTTCGGTTTCGCCGGGTGCCGTGCCATCCCCGCCGCATCCCGCCAGCGCGGAGACAAGCAGGAGTGCCAAAAGAATTGCTGAGATCATCCTTAACATGCTTTTCATTTGTTTTCCTCCATGTATACAACTTGATTCCGGAAATGGTGCCGATAATAGTATACATTTACCGCCCCCCTCTGTCAACCCTCGCGCAAAAAGTTATAAAAATTCCCCCACAAGGCGGGGATAAAAGTTTTTGAAGGATCCAAGGAAACTTTTTTCAAAAAGTTTCCTTGGCAGGGTCCGGAGCGGAGCCCCGACAGAGCCCCGCCCCGGAAAAACAGAAAAAGCACCGGGTATTCCCGATGCTTTTCTGGAGCTGCTAATCAGAGTCGAACTGATGACCTCATCCTTACCAAGGATGTGCTCTACCAACTGAGCCATAGCAGCGTCAACATCGCATATTATAGCAGATACCGCCCCTTTTGTCAAGGGATTTTTGAAAAATTATTTTCGATTTTTGAAAATCTTTTGCCGAAAACCGCAAATTTAGCCCGTACACCTTGCAATCGGCGGCAGAATTTGCTATAATGATGGCGAAATCCCCGCGGAGGTGCATCTGCGGGAAATCTTGACGAATCGAGGTCTGCTGAAATGAATGCAATTATGTACGGTGCGGGCAACATCGGCCGCGGATTTATCGCACAGCGATTCTTCCTCTCGGGTTACCACACCACCTTTATCGATGTGAACACCGCTGTGGTGGATGCCATCAACGCCGATCACCGCTACCCCATCTTTGTCACCCGGGGCACCGAGTATGTGGCTGAGTGGGTGGAAAACGTGGACGCCATCAACGGTCGTGACAACGATGCCGTCATCGCCGCCATCGCCTCCGCTGACATCATGGCCACCGCACTGGGTGTGAACGTTCTCCCCTTTGTGGCTCCCCTCCTTGCCCGGGCCATCGAGCGCCGCATGGCAGAAGGTGCCGCTCCCCTCAACATCCTCATCTGCGAGAACCTCATCGGCTCGGATGCTGTGCTCCGCGGCCTGATTCTGCAGCACCTCGCCCCCGAGGCCCAGGACTACATGGAGAAGAACATCGGCCTGGTTTGCGTGTCCGTCGGCCGCATGGTGCCTCCCACTCCCGCTGAGCTGGCGGCACAGAACGCCCTGGCCGTCTGCGTGGAGCCCTACAGCCAGCTGCCCTGCGACCTGGCCGGTTTCCGTCCCGTGGGCGCACCTCTGCCCGAGCTTGACGGCCTGGTTGCCTTCACGCCCTTTACGTATTTCATTCAGCTCAAGCTCTTCATTCACAACATGGGCCACGCCCTGGTGGCTTACTGCGCACATCAGAAGGGCTACAACTACATCTACGAGGCTGCCGCCGATGCCGAGATCAAGTATTTCGTCACCCGCGCCCTCATCGAGTCGGCCCGCGCCCTGGCCAAGGAGCACGGCGCGCCCATTGACGACACCCTGCAGTTCGTGGAGGATCTGATGGTTCGCTTCGAGAACAAGCTGCTGCAGGACACCGACGCCCGCGTTGGCCGCGATCCCAAGCGCAAGCTGAAGTCCGACGACCGCCTGGTGGGCTCCTTCAAGCTGGTGCGCAAGCACGGCGGTGTTCCCGCCCATATCGCGGTGGGCATTGCTGCCGGTCTGCTTTATGACGAGCCCTCCGACGAGGCCGCCGTGGAGATCTCCACCTTCACCCGGGAGAACGGTGTTGCCGCCGCCCTGGCCAAGTACAGCGAGGTCACCGATCCCGCCGACGTGGCCATGATCGAGAAGTTCTGCGATCTCTTCCGGGCGAAGGCTTCCTTTGCCGAGTTCGTGGCGGTTCTGGGCGATCTGAAACGTGTAGAGCACTGATTTTTTGAGGTGCCGCGCCATGAGCGCGGCACCTCTGTGCTTTTCGTGCATGGCTGCAGCAGCCAAGGAAATGGGGGCGGCGGGGGAAGAAACTTCGGCGTTTGAGATGGTTCTTCCCCCGCCTCGCGCGGGAGCGCGAAACGCCCCGCACAACCGGGCGGATATGGAATCCGCCCCTACAAAAATGCGTCCCCCCAAAAACCCTCACAGGAGGTACCTCCATGACTTTGACCTACTCCCACTGCAACCTCTGCCCCCGGGCCTGCGGCGCTGACCGCACCGCGGGAGAACGGGGCTTCTGCGGGGCCGGTGCGACGGCGTACATTGCCCGGGCCGGCCTCCACTTCGGAGAAGAGCCCCCCATCAGCGGCACCCGGGGCTCGGGGGCGATCTTCTTCTGCGGCTGCACCCTGCGCTGTCCCTTCTGCCAGAATCACCGCATCAGCCGCGCCCCCGACATCGGGCGGACGGTGGATGCCCCGGATCTTGCCGCCCTGATGATGGATCTCCGGAACCGGGGCGCACACAACATCAATCTGGTGACGGCGACCCACTACCTGCCCACCGTCATCGCCGCCCTGGATCGGGTAAAGGCCGACCTGCACATTCCCGTGGTCTACAACTGCGGGGGCTATGAAGCCGTCGAAACAGTCAACGCCCTGGCCGATTACGTTGACGTGTGGCTCCCCGACCTCAAATACGGCACCTCCGAGGCGGCGGTGCGGCGGGGCGCACCCGCCGACTATCCCACCCGGGCCCTGGATGCCATCGCCGCCATGGCCGCACAGACCGGCGCACCTGTCTTTGACAGCGAGGGGATGCTCCGTCGCGGGGTGATGGTGCGGCACCTTGTCCTGCCCGGCGGACGGCACGACTCCGCCGCCGCACTGGCTGCTCTGGCCGAGCGGGTGGATCCCGCCATGATCCGCCTCTCCCTCATGCGCCAGTACACGCCCCCCGCGGCATTTCCCCTGCCGTCCCCCCTGAATCGACGGCTCACTTCCTTTGAGTACAGCACTGCCCTCGCCGCCGCCCAGCCCTTCACCGGCTATATGCAGGACGCCGACTCGGCCGACGAGAGCTTTGTTCCCGTGTGGGATTTGGTGTGAGATTGGGGAGGAGCTTTTTGAAAAAAGCTCCTCCCCAAACCCCTCCGCAAAAACTTGCAAAAACGCCCTCGTGTTTGGTATACAAAAACGTCCTGAAACTGTGGTTTCGGGACGTTTTTCTCTGTATCCTGGCTGAACCGGTCGGCGTCCTACGGACGGCTGCAAATCCGCACTTTACAAACGCCCGGCCTTTGTTTGCAAGTTTTCGCGGGGCCTGGGGAGCCTTTTTCAAAAGGCACCCCGGGTGGGGGTACGGGGGTGAAACCCCCGCCCCGCCTCAAAACAGCTTGAACTTTTCCACCACCCACCGCGCAGTGCGGTACAGCGGCCCCTCAAAGGTATCGGCGGCTTCCTTGAGGGCGGCGCGGATGGGGATCTGCTGGGGGCAATGGGCCTCGCACTTGCCGCAGCCGATACAGTTTGAGGCGGCGGTGGAGGTTTGCCGCATGGCGGTGCAGATGGCGTAGTCCACCAGCCCCCACAGCTTGCCCTCGGCAAAGCGGCGGTTGTAGGCGGCAAAGGTGCCGGGAATATCCACGTTCCGGGGGCAGGGCATACAGTAGCCGCAGCCGGTGCAGCCCACCTTCATGTTGGCATTGATGGCCGCCGCCACCTCCCTCAGCATGACCTCCTCGGCCTCACCCAGCTCCCCCACCTCCACGGTGGAGGCCGTTTCGATGTTGTCCTGCACCGTGTCCATGGTGTTCATCCCCGACAGAACGCAGGTCACCTCGGGCTGGTTCCACAGCCAGCGGAAGGCCCACTGGGCGGGGGTGTGCACCACGGGATAGCGGGCGAAGATCCGCTTCGCTTCCTCGGGGAGGTGACTCACCAGCTTGCCCCCCCGCAGGGGCTCCATGATCACCACCGGCAGGCCCCGCCGGTTGGCATAGTTCAGCCCCCGCCGTCCCGCCTGGGAGTGCTCGTCCATGTAGTTGTACTGGATCTGGCAGAACTCCCAGTCGTAGGCATCGATGAGACGGCAGAACATCTCGCTGTTGCCGTGGTAGGAGAAGCCGATCTGCCGGATGGCGCCACTTGCCTTCTTCCCGGCGATCCACTCCCGGATGCCCATACCGCAGAGCTTCTCCCATGCCCCGATGTCGCTGAGCATATGGATGAGGTAGTAGTCGATATAATCGGTGCGCAGGCGCTCCAGCTGCTCGGTGAAGATGCGCTCCATATCCTCGGGTTTACGCACCAGATAGTGGGGCAGTTTGGTGGCGATGTACACCTTGTCCCGGATGCCGTTCTTCGCGAAAATCTCCCCCACCACCGCCTCGCTGCTGCCGTAAACGTAGGCGGTGTCGAAGTAGTTCACCCCTGCCTCGTAGGCCGCCATCATCTGGCGCTCGGTTTCGGCGGTGTCCACCTGCCCAAGCTTGCGCGGGAAGCGCATACAGCCGTAGCCGAGGATGGAGATTTTGTTGCCGTATTTGTCGGTGCGGTAGTTCATGTTCGCCCTCCTGTGGGGTCGTTTTTTTCTATGATACCATAAATCCGCCGCAAAATAAACCGCAATTTGCAAATTTTTTGCCCCCAAAGGGAAAAACCCGGGGCGGCTCTTCGTGAGCCGCCCCGGGTTTTATGTGGAAGGGGCCTGCGACGCATAAAGCCGGTCCGTGCTTTGGGGGGACATATCCGCCAGAAGCCCGCAGAGCGCGGCTTCACTTACCCCGCCGAGCCCGCATAAATCGGCCATTTTCTCTTCCAGCAGGGCATAGCAGACCGCATATTTCCGGGCCAGCGCCCGCCCACCGTCGGTAAGGTGGGCAAGCCCGAAGGTCTCTTGTCTGACCACACCAAGGTCGCTCAATGCCTTCAGCATCTGATGCACGCTGGGACGGCTGAGCCCCAGGGCCTCGGCCAGCTCCACATTTTTCACTCCGCATCCGCCCCGGGAAAGGCGGTCCAGCCAAAGGATGTATCGGATCTGCGCTCCCGTAAATCTCACCGCGTGATGCAAAACTGACCTCCGTCCTCAAAAAGGGGATGTGACCCGAGGCCACACCCCTTTTTCTTTTCGTTTTATTTGCGGCTCTGCCCCTTATCCGGCTTTCCGGAGCCGCATCCGCACTGCCCGCCGCATTGCCGGGAGCAGGAACAGCCGATGCACTTCTCCCCGCGCCGCTTAGCCCGAACGATATACCAAACCGCCGCGGCGACAATAGCCGCCAGAATGAGGATGACAATGACATTTTCCATATTTTTCGTTTATTTTCCTGCTGCGCTCAGGGCGTACTCCGCCTTGAGCTTTTTGTTGGTATTCACCACCATGCCCGTCACGATGCCGGCCATGGCAAGCACCGCGATCAAGCCCGCAACAGCCGTGCCAACGTTCAGCGCTGCGGGGGCAGTGATCAGGGTCCCCACGGTATACACCAGGTAGGCCACGGTGTAACCAACCGTCAGCTGGAACCCGATGCCGCCCCAAACCCATTTTGCACTCTTCATTTCGGCGTTCATGGCACCGATGGCAGCAAAGCAGGGTGGAGTGTACAGATTGAACATGAGATAAGCCAGCGCCGCCACCTTAGTGATGGCCATGACACCCGCAACCTCTGCGCCCGCGCCCTCCAGCATGGCCAGCTCTTCCATGTCAATGAGGTTCTCAAGGCCAACGAAGCAAACGGCCAGGGTACCCACCACATTTTCCTTGGCAATGAAGCCCGTCACCGCAGCGGCGGCAAGCTGCCAGGACAGCACGCCCACAATGGGCACCAGCAGGTAGGCGAAGGGAGTTGCAATGGAGGCGAGGATGGACTGATCCGCAGATTCGGCTACGGCAAAGCTCCAGGTAAAGGTCTGCATCAGCTGGACGGCCATGTTGCAGAGGAGAATAATGGTGGCCGCCTTGACGATGTACGCCCAGCCGCGGCTGCACATGGACTTAAAGGCGCCGAGGAGGGAAGGCTTCTTGTATTCGGGAAGCTCAATGATGAAGAAGGACTTTCTTGCCCGATAACCGGTGATGAGATTGATAAGCAGCGCACCGATGAAGATCAGGGCGATGCCGGCAAAGTACATCAGCGCGCTGACCCACCAGGCATTCTCAAAGAATGCACCGGCAAACAGGGCGATAACGGGGATCTTCGCGCCGCAGGGCATGAAGGGTGCCAGCATGGCGGTGGCTCTGCGCTCACGTTCGTTACGAATGGTGCGGCTGGCCATGATACCGGGAACCGCACAGCCGATGGTGATGACAAAGGGAATGACCGATTTGCCCGAAAGGCCCACCTTCTTGAAAATGGGGTCAAGTACAACGGCCACGCGAGCCATGTAACCGCAGTCCTCCAGGAGCGCGATCAGGAAATACATGACCATGACCAGGGGCAGGAAGCCCACAACGGCTACCACGCCGCCGATGACACCGTCAACCAGGATGGCCGAGAGCAGAGGGTGCGCGTTTTCCAGCAAACCGCCCACCCAGCCCTGGAAGATCTCCAACAGGGGAACCAAGCCGGGAATGGAGGTTTCGCCGATCTCAATCCCCTCCGCAATCCACGCGCCCAGGGTGGACTGGGAAATGTAGAACACAAGGAACATAACCACCGCGAAGATCGGAATGCCCAGCCACTTGTTGGTGAGCACCGCGTCGATCTTGTCGCCGATGTTCTTATCCCGGGTGAGCACCTTGCGGTTTTCCACAGACTTTACAATGCCGGTTACAAATTCGAAGCGCTTGCGGTCGGCAGCTTCTACGGCAGCCTTGTCGGTGAGGTCGATCTCGCCCTGATGATAGGGAGCGGACTGTGCCTTGCCGGATGCCGCAGCGGCAGCTTCAACCACGGCCTTCAGCCCGTCGGCGGAGGTTGCGGTGGTAGCGACAACCGGGCAGCCCAGCTTTGCCGACAGGGCATTGGCATCAATCTTGTTGCCCTTTTTTTCGTTGAGGTCGCTCTTGTTGAGGGCAACCACCACGGGAACGCCCAGCTCCAGCAGCTGGGTGGTGAAAAACAGGCTGCGGGAGAGGTTGGTAGCGTCCACAATGTTGATGATCACATCGGGGTTCTCCTGTCTGACGTAGGAGCTGGTGATGCTCTCCTCGCTGGTGAAGGGCGACATGGAGTACGCGCCGGGCAGGTCAACGGCGATCAGCTGCTCGCTGCCTGCATATGCCTTTTTGATGGGATGCTCTTTTTTGTCTACCGTTACCCCCGCCCAGTTGCCCACCTTTTCGTTGCGGCCGGTCAGGGCGTTGTACATGGTGGTCTTGCCTGAGTTGGGATTCCCTGTCAGGGCAATTCTCATGAGATGTCCTCCTTATTTTGATCCTTTCGGATATAAATTCAGATTGCTCTTATGGTTAGTGTCAACTAACCAGCGGGGAAAAATAACCAGCTTGCTGAGAAGAGGTGTGTTCCCCGCGATGAACTTTCCATGGCCAAGAAATTATATCATGATCGCTTCAGCAAGCTGATTATCCATATTGTATCTGCCGTCCTTGATGGCAACCACGCAGCCGCCTTTGAGATGGCGTACCACCGTGATGGCCTCCCCGCTGTAACAGCCAAGGGAAAACAGAAAGGCGTTGAGCTCTTCGTCATCGGTTTCAATTCGGCTTATGATATATTCCTTGCCGTCCTGTGCTTCTCTCAGATTCATCGTAAGCTCCTTTCCCCGACTGAATTCACAGTTAGTATCAACTAACCGAACTATATTATAGACGATTTTTGGCCGATTGTCAATTATTTTTTTCCATTTTCTGTAATTTCGTGTATCTTCACCACGCAGTTAGCGAAAACTAACCCCACACAAAAAGCAACCTGCACAAATTTGTTTGCCCACCCAAACTCCACACAACCCCCAAAATTTAAGCTTGTTCTTTTTTGGAAAAGTTTTTGGGGTTTCCAAAGGCCCTTTTTTCAAAAAGGGCCTTTGGCGGGGCATGGGGCGGAGCCCCGCCATTTCCCCACAAAACACTTGCACAAAACTCCGCCATATGATATAATGGAAAAAAACGCCGCTGGCGATAAAAGAGAGGCAATATTATGCGTAAATATCTTCTTCCCGCAACCGGAAATGACTACAAGGCCAATCTGCACTGCCATACCAACGTCTCGGACGGCAGACAGTCTCCCGAGGAGATGAAGGCCGACTACATGGCACAGGGCTATTCCATCATCGCCTACACCGACCACGATATTCTCATCCCCCATCCCGAGCTGGCAGAGGAAAACTTCCTCCCCCTCAACAGCTTTGAGGTGGAAATCAAAGCCCCCGACATCGAGAACAAATTCGCCTGCAAGACCTGCCACATCTGCATGATCGCGCTGGAGCCCGACAACCTCACCATGCCTTTCTGGCACCGGGAAAAATACCTATTCGGCAACGCCCTGAAGCACCGCGACGAGGTGAAGTTTGACGAGAGCAAGCCCGACTACGAGCGGGTCTACTCCCACGAGGGCATCAGCGAGATCATGAAAATGGGCCGCGACGCCGGCTTCTTCGTCACCTACAACCATCCCCGCTGGTCCCAGGAAAACTATGCCCAGTACAGCGGCTATGTGGGCATGAGCGCCGTGGAGATCTGCAACTTCGCCTGCTGCCACATGGGCTACGATGACCACAACGGTGCCGTTTACGATGATATTCTCCGGGAGGGCCGGCGTATCCTCTGCATTGCAACAGACGACAACCACGGGTACAGCGACCGCTTCGGCGGCTTCACCGTGATCCGCGCCGATAAGCTGGAGTACCGCACCATTACCCGTGCCCTTGAGGAAGGCAGCTTCTACGCCTCCGAAGGCCCCACCATCGGTGAGCTGTGGTACGAGGACGGCCAGCTCCACGTCACCTGCAGCGATGCCCGCGAGATCACCCTCTGCAAGGGCAGCCGCCGCAACAAGCCCGCCCGCGGCGAAAACGGCGCCCCCGTTAACGAAGCCACCTTCCCCGTGGTGGCCGATGATGTCTATGTCCGGGTTACCGTTACCGACTTCGCCGGCAACAAGGCTTACACCAACGCCTACTTCGTGGACGAGCTGATGAAGGAGGAAACCTGATGCCTGCCAACGTGATTCAGCGCTTCCTGCGCTATGTTTCCTTCGCCACCACCTCCGACAGCTCCTCCCACACCGTTCCCTCCACCGACGCACAGAAGGTACTGGGGGAGGCCATTGCCGAGGAGCTTCGCGCCCTCGGCCTGACCGACGCCGAGATGGACGGGCAGGGCTACGTCTACGCCACCCTCCCCGCCACCCCCGACTGTGCCGACAAGCCCGCCGTGGGCTTCATCGCCCACATGGACACCTCCCCCGATGTGTCGGGTGAGGGGGTGAAACCCCGCATTGTGTCCTACACCGGGGGCGATATCCCCCTGGGGAACGGCGAGTGCCTCTCTGCCGCCGCCTTCCCGAACCTCGCCCGCTATGTGGGCCAGGAGCTCATCGTCACCGACGGCACCACCTTGCTGGGTGCCGATGACAAGGCCGGCGTGGCTGAGATTGTCACCGCCTGCGCCTATCTCCTGGCTCACCCCGAGCTGTCCCACCCCACCGTGGCCATCTGCTTCACCCCCGATGAGGAGATCGGACGGGGCGCAGACCACTTCGACTTTGCCCGCTTCCCGGCCAAGGTAGCCTACACCGTGGACGGCGGCGAGCTGGGCGAGCTGGAATACGAAAACTTCAACGCCGCTTCGGCCACCGTGCACATCAAGGGGGTCAACATCCACCCCGGCACCGCCAAGAACAAGATGAAAAACGCCGCCCTGCTGGCCGCAGAGGTGGTGAACGCCCTTCCCCCCGCCGAAACCCCCGCACACACCGAGGGCTACGAGGGCTTCTATCACGTCACCGATATCCACGCCGAAACCACCGACGCCAGCGTCCACATGATCATCCGCGACCACGATTGGGACAAGTTCGAGGCCCGCAAGGCCTTCGTGACCCGGCTGGTGGACTATCTGAACGCCGTCCACGGGGAAGGCACCTTCACCCTCTCCATGCGGGACAGCTATTATAATATGAAGGAAAAGATCCTCCCCCACATGGAGCTGATCCACCGGGCCGAGGCCGCCATGGCCCAGGCCGGGGTGGAGCCCGTCACCGTCCCCATCCGCGGGGGCACCGACGGCGCACGCCTCTCCTGGGAGGGTCTCCCCTGCCCCAACCTCTCCACCGGCGGCGCCAACTTCCACGGCATCCACGAGTTTATCCCCGTGCAGTCGCTGGAAAAAATGGTGCAGGTGCTGGTGAATCTTGCCGTTTTGTTTGGAAAAGAATAAGCAGGCAGCGGGGAGGGGCTTTTTGAAAAAAGTCCCTCCCCACACCCCTCCCCAAAAACTTTCCAAAAATGGGGTGGGCATAACGGGTTTTGTCAATCCTTATCTGCGAAAGTTTTTTGAAGGGGTCCGGGGGAACTTTTTTTCAAAAAAGTTCCCCTGGGTCCAAACACGAGGTTTTTATGAAAATTCTGATGCCAACCATGTCCATGGACATCGGCGGGGCGGAGACGCATGTGCTGGAGCTTTCCCGTGCGCTGGTGCGGGCGGGATGTCAGGTGACGGTGATCTCCTGCGGCGGGGCATTTTTGCCCGCGCTGGCCGAGGCGGGGGTGGAACACGTCACCCTGCCCCTGAACACCAAGCGGCCCGCCGCGCTGCTCAAGTCCTACTTTGGCCTGCGCCGGCTGATTCGGGCGGGGGGATATGACATTGTCCACGCCCACGCCCGAATCCCGGCTTTTCTGTGCGGGCTGCTCCATCGGCAGATGGGCTTCCGCTTTGTGACCTCTGCCCACGCCCACTTCAAGGTGAACGCCTGGCTGCGCACCGCCTCCGACTGGGGCGAGCGCACCATCACCATCAGCGACGACCTCAAGCAGTACCTCATCGACGAGTACGCCGTCCCCGCCGACAATATTTCCACCACCATCAACGGCATTGACATGGCTCGCTTCTCCCCTGCCGCGGCCGATGCACCCGGCACCGCCGCCCTGGCAGAGGAGCTTGGGCTTCGCCCGGGCAGCCGCCGCATTGTCTTCGTCAGCCGCATGGACACCGACTGCTCCATGGTGGCGGAGCAGCTCATCGAGATTGCCCCCGCCCTGCGGGAGCGCTTCGGGGACGTGGAGATCATCTTAGTGGGCGGCGGCAGCGATTTTGGCCGCATCTCGGCCCTGGCCGAGGAGGTCAACACCGCCGCCGGCCTGCGGGTGGTCCACCCCGTCGGCCGCCGCACCGACATTGAGCACTGCCTGGCCCTGGGGGACATTTTTGTGGGTGTTTCCCGGGCAACCCTGGAGGCCATGTCGGTGGGACGCCCCGTGGTGGTGGCGGGCAACGAGGGCTGGCTCGGTACCCTCACCGAGGAAAATCTCTCCGCCGCCATGGACACCAACTTCTGCTGCCGGGGCTTTGATCTGCCCCGGACCGATTGGCTGCTGCGGGACCTGTCCGCGCTGCTGGCCGCCTCCCCCGAGGAGAGGACGGCCATAGGGGCGCGGAACCGGGAGATCATTCACCGCCACTATTCCGCCGACCGGATGGCCGCCGACTGCCTTGAAGTCTACCGATCCCTGACCCCCTTCGCCCCCTACCGTCGGGGAGAGGTGCTCATCAGCGGCTATTATGGCTTCGGCAACATCGGCGACGACAGCCTGCTGGCCTGCATTCTCGAGTCTCTGCGAGCCGAGAACCCAGACCTGACCGTGACGGTGCTGGCCAAAAATCCCCGGGCCATGCGGGAGCGGTTCGCGGTGCGGTGCATCAACCGCATCAATCTCCCCGCCATCGCCCGGGAGATGCGGCACGCCCGCCTGCTCATCAGCGGCGGCGGCTCCCTGCTTCAGGACAACACCAGCACCAAATCGCTGATTTATTACCTTTCCATCATCAGGATGGCCAAGCGGCGGGGCCTGCCCGTGATGCTCTACGCCAACGGCATCGGGCCCCTCTACCGCCCCGCCAACCGCGAACGGGCGGCGGAAGTTCTGCGGGAAATCGACCGTATCACCCTCCGCGACCCCGACTCAGTGGCCGAGCTGACTGCCATGGGAGTGCCGGTAGACGGCCGCGTGACCCTCACCGCCGACCCCGCCTTCACCCTGACCCCCGCGCCCGGCGCGCGGCTGGACTATATTCTGGCGCAGACGGCCTACGACCCCGCCCGGCGTTACTATGCCCTTTCCCTGCGGGAGTGGCATATGCTGGGGGCCGCCGACGGAATGCTGGACCGGGCCGCCTTTGAGGGGGAGATCCGCCGCACGGTGACGCTGATTCACGAAAAAACCGGGCTTCTGCCCATTTTTATCCCCATGCAGACCGACCTGGACGAGCCCATCTGCCGCCGACTGCTGGCTGACGCCCCCGCGGGGAGCTTCATGCTGGCCCACCTCACCGCCCCCGAGCTGTGCGCTCTGCTGGGACGGCTGGATCTGGCGGTGGGGATGCGCCTGCATCTCATGATCTACGCCACCCATATGCACGTCCCCGCCCTGGGCATCTCCTACGACCCCAAGGTGGACGCATTCCTCGATTACGCCGGACAAAACGCCGCCATTCGCCCCGATCACCCCTTCGCCGAGGAGCTGGCCGAGCTGGCCGAGCAGATCTGCGCAGAGAGAGAGGCGTGGACGGCGAAGCTGGCCGGACGTGACGCCGAGCTGTCGGCGCTTGCCCACCGCAACGCCGCCATGGCCCTGGACGTGATCGAAAAGAATGATCCCAATTTCCGCAGGTGAAAGGACTTTACTATGATTGCAAAAAACGAATTTCTCCCTCTGTTTGAGCGCATTTTCCGCGAAAACGGCCTGGAGGCATATTTGGGGGCGGGCGAGGTCCTCTTCGCCCTGACCCAGCGGATGCTGGAGGTGAATCAGCACCTCAACCTTACCGCCATCACCGAACCCGAGGCGGTGATCCTCCGCCATTACGCCGATTCCCTGATTTTGGCCCCCATGATCCCCGAAGGAGCGAAGGTTGCCGACATTGGCAGCGGCGCGGGCTTCCCTGCGCTGCCCCTGGCCATCGCCCGCCCGGACCTGACACTTACCGCAATCGACGGCACCGGAAAACGGGTGCGCTATATGACCGAAACCGCGGCGTTTTTGGGGCTCTCCAACTTCACCGCCCTCACCCTCCGCGCCGAGGACGGGGGCCGCGATCCCGCCATGCGGGGCAAATTTGACGTAGCAACCGCCCGCGCAGTGGCCGCGCTGCCCATTCTCTCGGAGCTCTGCCTGCCCTATGTGAAGGTAGGCGGTCTCTTCCTGGCCATGAAATCCCGGGAGGCCGAGGAGGAGCTGGTGGCCGCTTCCCGCGCCATCCGCACCCTGGGCGGCGGCGATGTCTCCCTCGAGACCCGCGCCCTCACCTCACCCGCCGAGCCCGAACCCCTCACCCGCACCATCGTCTCGGTCCGCAAGCTCTCCCCCACCCCCGCCCAGTATCCACGGGATTACGGGGCGATGAAGAAGAAGGGGTTGTGAGAATTGGGGAGGAGCTTTTTGAAAAAAGCTCCTCCCCAAACCCCTCCGCAAAAACTTTCAAACAAATTGGATTTGGCTGGAGCGGAAGGAAGCGCACAGAGTGTTTATCTTCATCTGCCGCAGCCGTCCTTCGGACGGCGACCGGTTCGCATATGATGTACTTTGGTATGGAAGAAGCACGGCTTTGCCGTGCTTCTTCCATATTTTGCCATGCTGTTTAGTTTAGCTATCCCGGACGGCTGCGATAGATGGAAGTATACACTTAGCGCACCATCTTCAGCTCCCACCAAAATCCGCACCGCACAAACACCAAGACATTTGTTTGAAAGTTTTTGCGGGGGCTTGGGGGTGCTTTTTTCAAAAAGCACCCCCAAATTCCGTCCCCCGACAAGCCCCCACCAAAAAAATCATAATCCTGCCCCCGCATCCGACGGGATTGGCGCGGGGGATGGGGTATAATGGGAGCATCACGACGGGGAGGGACGAGCATGGAGGAAAAGGTTTTACGGCGGGGGCGGAGGGTCCCTGCGGAGGAGGCGGAGGGGAGTATCTGCATTGCCATAGGGCACCTGTCGGCGCCCCCGCCGCCGAGGGACAACTATCAGGCGCGGATGGAGGCATCGGTGGGACGGCTGGGGATTCTGCATCCCCTTACGGTGCGGGAGCTGGGGAATGCGCGGTATTTGGTGCTGGACGGGGCGCGGCGGCTGGCGGCGGCGCGAGCCTGCGGCATTACGGGGGTGCTCTGCCGCCCCATTGATCGGGAGGAAGCGGCACTTGCCGACGAAATTCGCGCCGCCGAGGGAGATCCCTTCGCCCAGGCCGAGGCGCTGTCGGCGCTGATTAAACGCTGTGGGCTTACCCAGGCCGAAGCGGCCCTCCGGCTGGGGATATCCCAGAGCACGGTGGCCAACAAGCTTCGTCTGCTGAAGCTCTCCCCCGCCGAGCGAGCTGAGGCTGCGTCGCGGGGACTGAGCGAGCGTCACGCCCGGGTTCTGCTGGGTATTCCCGCAGAAGCACGGGGTGAGGCCATTCGCCGCATTGCCGAGGGCAATCTCTCGGTGGCACAGGCAGAGGCACTGGCGGAGGAGCTTCGCCCCCGCCACCGGGCCGCGCTCCGGGACATTGGCATCTTCTACAACTCCATCGACCGCGCCCTGTCCATTCTACACAAGGCAAATATTCCCGCCACCCTGGAGCGGGAGGAATCCCCCCGCGGGGTGACGGTGACCATTCATGTTTCACGTGAAACATGACCGCTGCTCCAATAATCCCCGAGGATGTTTCACGTGAAACATTCTCGGGGATTCTCTATGAAAACTTTTCGTGAATTTCGCCGTCTGCATTGATTTTGCAGCGTCTTTATGCTATAATAATGGGTAGAATCACTTTACTTCGGCAAGGAGAAGCTGCATGGGAAAAATCATTGCATTCGCCAACCAAAAGGGCGGCGTGGGAAAGACAACCTCGGCCATCAATGTGGCCGCATCCTTGGGTCAGCTGGGCAAGCGGGTCCTGCTGGTGGATCTTGACCCCCAGGGAAACACCACAAGCGGCCTCGGTGTGGCCAAGAAGTCGCTGAAATGCACCACAAATGAGATTTTGGTAGAGGAAGCGAACGCCGCCGACGCCATTATTAAGACCAATTTCGCCAATCTCTCGGTGATTCCCACCAATATTGCCCTTGCGGGGGCGGAGTTTGAGCTCTACACCGGTGAGCGGGCCCAGTATCGCCTGCGGGATGCCCTGGAGCCCATCCGGGACAGCGGCGATTACGATTATATTATTATCGACTGTCCGCCTTCCCTGGGGCTGCTCACCATGAACGGCCTGGCCGCCGCTGACGGGGTGATTATCCCCATGCAGTGCGAGTTTTACGCCCTGGAGGGGCTTGCACAGCTGATGATCACCGTGGGACGGATCAAAAAGTCCTGCAACCCCGATCTGATGATCACCGGAATCCTGGTGACCATGTACAACGGCCGCCTGGTTCTCTCCATGCAGGTGATGAACGAGCTGAAGAAGCACTACGGCGACAAGCTTTTCCGCACCACCATCTCCCGGAATGTGCGCCTCACCGAGGCCCCCGGGTTTGGAATGCCTGTTTTCTACCACGACAAGCACTCCAAAGGATCGCAGGAATACATCGCCGTGGCAAACGAATTGATCATGCGGATTTGAAGGCGGGGCTCTGCCCCGTACCCCGCTTAAGGCGCTTTTTGAAAAAAGCGCCTTAAGAATCCGCAAAAACTTTCATGAAATTGACCTAACGATTCAGACACATCCCCTATTCTGCAGTTTTTTGGAGGGGGTGTGGGGGACCCTTTTTTGCAAAAAAGGGTCCCCCACAGAAAGAAAGGGATATAATATGGCTAAGAAATTACAGAGGGGGATGGGTTCGCTCAATCCTCTGGAGGATCTGCTGACCGACAACATGGTGGAGGCGAAGGGGACGGTAAGCACGCTGCGGCTGTCCGAGATTGAGCCGCGGGCTGACCAGCCCCGGAAAGAGTTTTCCGCCGAGGCGCTGACCCAGCTGGCCGATTCCATTGCGGCCCACGGGGTACTGCAGCCGATTTTGGTTCGCCCCGGCACCGTCGGGGAGGGCTATTACGAGATTATTGCCGGTGAGCGTCGGTGGAGGGCCGCCAAGATGGCGGGGCTGACCGAGGTGCCGGTGATTGTGATGGACAGCGACGAGCTTCACGCCGCCGAGATTGCCCTGATCGAGAACGTCCAGCGCGCCGACCTCAACCCGGTGGAGGAGGCCTTTGGCTACCGCCGTTTGATGGACGATTTTGGGCTCACCCAGGAGCAGGTGGCGTCCCAGGTGGGCAAGAGCCGCCCTGCCATTGCCAACGCCCTTCGCCTGCTGGATCTCCCCGCAGGTGCGCTGACGCTTCTGCGCAGCGGTGAGATTACCGCCGGACACGCCCGGGCACTGCTGGGTCTGCGGGACCGGAGCGAGATCGATCCCCTGGCCGAGAAGATTGCAGACCAGGAGATGTCGGTTCGTGCCGCCGAGGAGGCTGTGCGCCGCATCAACGCCCGCCCCGCCGAGGAAGAGGTGGAGGAATCCCCCGTCACCGAGGTTGTGGTGGACTACTTCGCCGAGCTGGAGCGCAAGACCATGTCCATGCTGGGCCGGAAGGTGAAGATCGCCCACTCCCCCCGCAAGCGGGTGCTGGAGCTCTGCTACGAAGACAACGAGGATCTGGAACAGCTGCTGATCCGACTCTGCGGCAGCGAAATTTTCGAGGAACTTTGAGTTTTTCGCCATAAAAGGAGCATATCATGGCAAATTTCCTGCTGACTGCAATGGAAGAACCTTCCCTGTGGGAAGAAATGTGGAAATATTTGGAAGATAAGTATTTTACGATCGACTACGGCAACTACCAGCATCTGCAGATGAGCAACCCCGTTTTCTCCATCCGCACCCTGCTGATCTGCTTTTGGGTGGGGATCGTGCTGGCGGCGGTGCTGGCCATCTTCAACAAGCGGGTGCTGGGGGACTTTGTACGGGCCTGCGCGAGAGACGGGGCAACTACCCCCGAGAAGGCGAGAACCCTGGGCGAGCTGGGGTTTCTCAAGAACAGCGCGGTTCGCTCTGCCCTGAAGCGACGGGGGTCGCTGCGCCGGGTGGTGCGCTGCGTGGAGGACGACCTGGCCGACCTTGCGGCGGGCATCCCCATGCGGGAGGAGATCGCGGCCCTTTACCCCGGGGTGATGGCTGACGGTACCGCGGAAAAGTCGGGACGCACCGATCTCAACACTGCCCGCTTCTACATCCCCGAGGCCGAGATCTACACCGCCGAGGTCCGCTACGACAAGAAGGGCACCAACTGGCTGGGATTTTTCGGCACCCTGGTGCTGGGGTTTGTGGTGGTGCTTCTGCTGATCCAGCTGATGCCCGACATTCTGCAGCTGGTGGACAACTTCATCTCCATGGTGAAGCCCGGATCGAATTTTGTACAGTAACGTCGAATCTGCCAATTACGTGAAAATAAAGGAAGGTAAGCGATGAATCAGCCCAATCCTAACCGAAATCAGAACAATCCCGGCGCCGGATCCTACCAGGGACCCCGCCGTGCACCCCAGGGCACGCCTGCAGGCGCGCCCCAGCCAGCCCGTCCGGCACAGCAGCCTCCTCGCTCGCCGCAGGGGCCCCGTCCCGCCGCACCGGGGAATCGTCAGCCCTACCCCAACCAGCCCACCTACGCCCGTCCCCAGGGAATGCCCGCGGGACAGCGTCCGCAGCAGGCCCGCACGGGCGGGGGAGGCGGCCGCCGCCGTCCCACCAAGCACCGCAGTGCCTGGTCGGTGATGCTGATCATCCTCATGGCCGCGGTGCTGACTGCCCTGGCCATTGTGGGCGTGCTCTATTTCACGGGTCTGCGCTACCAGAAAATTGAGAACGACGACGGCTCCACCATCAAGTTCGTGGGCCGCGTGGACGAGGAGAACCAGCCCCTCACCGGCAAGCTCTACTACTCCAGCGGGCTTCGGGCCGAGGTGGATCTGGCACAGAACAAGGTGACCTACAACGACGGCTCGGTCTACGAGGGCGAGCTGGTGAACCTCCAGCGCCACGGCCGCGGCGTGCTGGTCTACGAGAACGGCGACCGCTACGAGGGTGAGTTCTACCTGGACAGCATTACCGGTCAGGGCAAATTTGAATTTGCATCGGGCGACGTGTACGAGGGCGGCCTGGTTGACCGCGTGAAGGAAGGCCAGGGAACCTACACCTGGGCTGACGGCGCGTCCTACACCGGCGGCTTCTCGGCCAACCTGCGGAACGGTCAGGGCGTGATGGTATGGCCCGACGGCTCCCGCTACGAGGGCGGCTTCGTGAACAACCTCAAGGAGGGTCAGGGCGTTTACTCCTACGCCAACGGCGACCGCTACGAGGGTGAGTTCGTGGCCGATATGCGTGCCGGCCAGGGCAAGTACACCTGGGCCAACGGCGAGTCCTTCGTGGGCACCTTCGCCGCCAACAACCTCAACGGCGAGGGCACCTACTCCTGGCCCTCCGGCCGCACCTACACCGGATACTTCCAAAACGGGAAGATTGTTCGGGCGGATGGGGAATGAGGAGTGACAGAGGACTGGATGAGGGAAGGGGGAGCTTTTTGAAAAAAGCTCCCCCTTCCCTCATGCGGTGCCTGCGGCACCGCATTTCACCCTTTCCCCGAAAAACTTGCTGTAAATAAAATGGATTGAGGGGCGCTGCCCCTATCCCCGCTTAAGGCCCTTTTTGAAAAAAGGGCCTTAAGAATCCCCAAAAACTTTCACGCATTTGTCTTGGGTTTGGTTTGTGTGGAAAAGGCTCCCTCAACGAGGGAGCCTTTTCCTATGTTGCGTTGTGCCGAACCGGTCGCCGTCCGGAGGACGGCTGCGGCAGATGGAGGTGAGCGGTTAGCGCACGGCCTGCCGCTCCCGCCCAAATTCGCACCGCACAAACATCAATTCCTTTGTTTGAAAGTTTTCGCGGGGGGCGTGGGGGGAGCCTTTTTCAAAAGGCCCCCCCCACATCGTTCCTTGCCGAACCGGTCGCCGTCCGGAGGACGGCTGCGGCAGATGGAAGTGAGCGGGGGACGCACGACCTGCCGCTCCCGCCCAAATTCGCACCGCACAAACATCAATTCCTTTGTTTGAAAGTTTTCGCGGGGGGCGTGGGGGGAGCCTTTTTCAAAAGGCTCCCCCCACATCGTTCCCTGCCGAACCGGTCGCCGTCCGGAGGACGGCTGCGGCAGATGGAGGTGAGCGGTTAGCGCATGGCCTGCCGCTCTCGCCCAAATTCGCACCGCACAAACATCAATTCCTTTGTTTGAAAGTTTTCGCGGGGGGGCGTGGGGGGAGCCTTTTCAAAAGGCTCCCCCCACATTCGTCCCTTACTTCTCGGGATCAAGATATTTCCACATTGCTTTCATATAGTTGAGGCCGCTCCAGACGGTGAAGAGGACCATGAGGGCCATCATGATATAGGAGGCGAGGTTAATGGCGGCGATGGATTCGGGGAAGAGGGCGTCTTCCAGGAGGATGACGATGACGGCCAGCATTTGGGTGACGGTTTTGATTTTTCCCAGCCAGCTGGCGGCGACAACCACGCCGGTTTTTTGGTTTGCCACAAGGCGGAGGGAGGTGACGGCCAGCTCCCGGAGGATGACGATGGCGGCGACCCACACAAAGACGGGGCGGATATCGTCGTATTTGCAGAGGATGGCCAGCATTGCGCCGAAGATGAGGAACTTATCGGCCAGGGGGTCGAGGAATTTGCCGAAGTCGGTGATCATATTGCAGCGGCGGGCGATCATGCCGTCCAGCATATCGGTCAGAGACGTGAGAATGAAGATGGCGCAGGCGATGACGGGGCTCCAGATGCCGGGGATGGGCAGGAGCAGGACGATCATGAACACCGGCACCAGCAGCATCCGCAGGACAGTGAGTTGATTGGGCAGATTCAGCTTCATGGGTTACCTCCTCGAAATCAGGCTTTGGGAATGATGGCGCGGCCTACCAGGTCGTAGTCCTGCACCTCGGTGATCTCCACGTCAACGAAGGAGCCGGGGGCGATGCGCACGGGGGAGAGGAAGAAGATCTTACCGTCGATCTCGGGGGCATCGGCAGCCGAGCGACCGTAGTGCGCCTCGGAGACGGGGTCGAAGTCCTCCACCAGCACCAGGACGGTGGTGCCCACGCGCTTCGGCATCAGCTCGTCCACCACAGCCTGCTGCTCCCGCATGAGGATATCGGCGCGGTCCAGCTTGAGCTGCTCGTCGATCTGGTCGGGGAAATCGTAGGCAGGGGTGTCCTCCTCCCGGGAGTAGGGGAATACCCCGGCGCGGTCGAACTTGGTGGCCCGCACGAACTCGCACAGGGAGAGGAAATCCTCCTCGGTCTCCCCGGGGAAGCCCACGATGAAGGTGGTGCGGATGATGATATCGGGAATGGCGGCGCGCAGGCGGGCAATGGTATCCTCGATCATGGCGCGGTCGCCGTGGCGGTTCATGGCCTTCAGCATATGATCGGTGGCGTGCTGAACGGGAAGGTCAATGTACTTGACCACCTGGGGGTTATCCCGGATCTCGGCGATGAGCTCGTCGGTGATCTTGTCGGGATAGCAGTAGAGCAGGCGCACCCAGGGAATATCAGTGGCATCGGTGATGGCACGGAGCAGAGCGGCCAGCTTGTACTCGCCGTAGAGATCCAGCCCGTAGCGGGAGGTGTCCTGTGCCACCAGCACCAGCTCCTTCACCCCCAGCGCCTCCATTTCCTTGGCCTCGGCCACCACGTCCTCCATGGGACGGGAGCGGAACTTGCCCCGAATGTCGGGAATGGCGCAGTAGGCGCAGCGGTTGTCGCAGCCCTCGGCAATCTTGAGGTAGGCAGTGTACTCGGGGGTGGTGAGCACCCGGTCGCCCCCCAGGCGCACCTCGTCGGCGGGAGCGTACTCGCTGAACCGCTTCCCTGCTGCAACGGCCTTCACCGCCTCCACAATGGCGTGAATCGAGCCGACGCCCAGTGCCGCATCAATCTCGGGCAGCTCCTCAAAAAGCTGATCCCGGTACCGCTCGGCCAGGCAGCCAGTCACCACGATCCCCTTCAGGGTGTGATTCTCCTTCAGCCACGCAATGTCCAGAATGTTGTCAATCGACTCCTTCTTGGCACTCTCAATGAACGCGCAGGTGTTGATGATGATGATGTCCGCCTCAGTCTCCTCCGGCGTGACCTCGAAGCCCGCCGCCAACAGCTCGTGCAGCATGACCTCCGTGTCCAGCTGATTCTTGGGACATCCAAGCGATACAAATCCGATTTTCATGGGTTTACCTCGTGTTGTTAGAATAGACCTTGGGGGCGCTCGGGGAGGAGCTTTTTGAAAAAAGCTCCTCCCCAAACCCCTCCGCAAAAACTTCCCAAAACGCCTTTTTTGAAAGTTTTCGCGGGGGTCCGGGGGAGCCTTTTTCAAAAGGCTCCCCCGGCGGGGTGCAGGGGCAGCGCCCCTGCTACTTAATCTGCTCCCGGGTATACCCCAGGCGCATGAGGGCGGCGATGGCTTTTTGGCGTGCGGGCCGGTCGGTGGGGAGAGCGCCCCATTTTCGTTCAATGACTTCGGCGCACTGCCCGGCGAAGTCGATCTCGGCCAGACGGTCGGCAAGGGCTTCCATGGCTTCCCGGGAGAATCCCTTCTGCCGGAGGGCCTGGAGAATGCGCAGCGGGCCCCAGCCCTTGCGCAGGCAGGCGCGGAGGGCTCGCTCGATCTGCTCCTCCTCGTTGATGTAGCCTCTCTCGGCCACCACAGCGGCGGCGTACTCGGCGGTTTCCCGGTCAATGCCCCGCAGAAGGAGCTTGCGCACCAGGGCTTGTCGGGTCAGATCGCCATAGGAGAGCAAATTCAGCGCACGGCGCACGGCGGCATGGCGGCAGTCCGCCAGCTCGATCTCCGCCACCTGCTCGGCCGTCAGGCTTCGTCCCGCCGCCTTGGCGTAGGGATGCAGGCAGGGAAGCTCGGCGTACTGCAGGTGGGAAACGGTGTAGCTGTGCACCTCGCTTCCCCCGTCACCCTCCAGGGTGAGGGTCACGCAGAGGGCATCGCCCCCCTGCACGGGCAAAATTTCACGAATAACGGCGGAGAGCATTATTCTCCGTCCGGATCATCCAGCTTGAGAGAGCGGATGTCGAAATCGTCGTCGTCATCCTCGTCCAGCTCGTACTCCTCCTCCATGACCTCCAGCTGATCCTGCATGGCGCGGATCTTTGCCTCGATCTCGTCGAAGAGGGCGGGATCGGCCTCGATGGCGGCGCGGGCGTTGTCTTTGCCCTGCCCCAGCCGCTCCCCGTTGTAGGAGAACCAGGCGCCCGACTTCTTGATGATGTCCAACGTCACGCCGATGTCAATGAGCTCGCCGGAGCGGGAGATTCCCTTACCGTAGAGAATGTCGAATTCCGCCGTCTTGAAGGGGGGCGCAACCTTGTTCTTGACCACCTTTGCCTTGGTGCGGGAGCCGTAAACCTCCGAGCCGTTCTTGAGGGTCTCGGCCTTGCGCACCTCAATGCGCACCGAGGCGTAGAACTTCAGGGCGCGGCCGCCGGGGGTGGTCTCGGGGTTGCCGTACATCACGCCAACCTTCTCGCGAAGCTGGTTGATGAAGATTACGATACAGTTGGACTTGGACACCACGGCCGACAGCTTGCGCAGGGCCTGGGACATAAGCCGCGCCTGCAGGCCAACGTGGGATGCGCCCATCTCGCCCTCGATCTCCTGCTGAGGAGTCAGAGCCGCCACCGAGTCGATGACCACGGCGGAGATGGCGCCGGAACGCACCAGCACCTCGCAGATCTCCAGGGCATCCTCCCCGGAGTCGGGCTGGGACACCAGCAGATTGTCAATGTCAACCCCCAGGGCCTTGGAGTACTGGGGATCCAGGGCGTGCTCGGCGTCGATGAAGGCCGCCTCGCCGCCTTCCTTCTGCACCTCGGCAAGAATGTGCAGCGCCAGGGTCGTCTTACCCGAAGATTCAGGCCCGTAGATCTCGATGATGCGTCCGCGGGGTACGCCGCCGATGCCCAGCGCCATGTCCAGCGCAATGGAGCCGGTGTGCACCGCAGACACGTTCATGCGGGTGTTCTCCCCCAGCTTCATGATGATGCCCTCGCCGAAGCGCTTGGTCAGCTGCTGCTTCGCCGTGGCAAGTGCCTTCGCGCGCTCCTCGTCGGTGGCGCCGGTGTTGATCAGGGGCTTCTTTACCGTAGTCTTGGTTGCCATAGTGTTTTCCTCCATAAATTCCAATTATGGATATATTATATCGAACATTTTCCGAAATTGCAATAGTTTTGCCCAATATTTTTCCGTTTTCGGAAAAATATTGGGGTATATGGGGCTCTGCCCCAAACCCCACTTAAGGGACTTTTTGAAAAAAGTCCCTTAAGAATCCTCAAAAACTTCCAAAAAGGGCGTTTTGGAAAGTTTTCGCGGGGGTCCGGGGGAGCCTTTTTCAAAAGGCACCCCCGGCGGGGTGTGGGGCGGCGCCCCACGACCTCAATACGTGGGCGTATCCAGTCTCCACTCGCCGTTTTCGTTGACCAGGGTCAGGCGGATGCGGAGGACATCGGAGGAGCCTTCGGTATGGGAGTCGATCTCGATGTTCACGTAGTCGGTGCCGGAGGGCTTGACCACGGCCATGGAGTCGAAGTCATAGATTCGCTTGGCGGTAATGATGGCCTTGTGGAGATTGGACTTCTTCAGTCCGTCGTCGGTGTCCAGGTAGCGGGCATAGAGCATCCCCGCGTTGGGGTCGGCCACACCGATGAAGGAGGTCTCGTAGATGGAGGCCAAGTAGCCGCTGCTGTAGACCTTCTCGGCGGCAGCTTTGATCTCATCGGTGGTCTGATAGGGGCAGTCGGGGGTCACGTAGTCGTAGTTGCCCCCTTCGTCCATGTAGTAGACGTGATTTTTGATGGCGTACTCGCTGTCGCGCTCGATGGCGGGAAGTCCTTCACCGAAGAAGATATCATTGATCTCGTAGGAGGCCTCGACGAGTGCCTCCAGGGTGGGGCGGATCTCCTCGGCGGTGGGTGCCTTACCGCAGGAAACGGCGGTGAGCAGAACCAGGGCCAGGAGTGCCAGAGAGAGAATTTTCTTCATGGTGCACCTCCGGAATTATGCCTCGGGGGCTTCTTCTGCACCAGCACCGGCCTCGTCCGCTTCCTCTTCCCCGGCCACGCTGGAGAAGTTCACCAGCTTGGCCCCCTCTGCCAGGCGCATCACGATAACGCCGGCGGCGGAGCGGGAGTAGACGGGAATATCGGCCACGGGAGTGCGGATGATGGTGCCGGTGTCGGTGATGAGCATCAGGTCATCGGCGTCGGACACCGAAGCAATGCCCGCCAGCTTGCCGGTGCGCTCGGAGACGTTGTGGCAGATCACGCCGAGGCCGCCGCGGGTGCGGACGGTGCGGAAGTCGTCAAAGCGGGTGCGCTTGCCGAAACCGCCCTCGGTGACGGTGACCAGATTCTTGCCCTCCTCCACCACGGCGGCGCCCACCACATAGTCGTCCCCGCGGAGGGAGATACCGCGAACGCCCCGGGCAGTACGGCCCATGGCGCGGACGTTCTCCTCCGAGAAGCGGATGGCGTTGCCTTCAGAGGTGGCCAGGATCACATCCCGGTCGCCCATGGTATGCATGACGAAGACCAGCTCGTCCCCCTCGTCCAGAGACAGGGCGATCTTACCGCCCTTGCGCTGGTACTCGTACTCGGTGAGCAGGGTACGCTTGATCACGCCGTGGCGGGTGACCATGGTGAGGTACTCCTCCTCGCCGAAGCCTGCGATGGAAATGACGGCGGTGATCTTCTCCCCTGCTTCCAGTTCAAGCAGGTTGACGATATTGGAGCCCTTTGCGGTGCGGCCGGCCTCGGGCATCTGATATGCCTTGCGGGTATGCACCTTGCCCCGGTTGGTGAAGAGCATAAGGTAATCGTGGGAGTTCATGACGATGACCCGTTCAATGAAGTCCTCTTCCTTGGTGGCCATGCCGATGATGCCGCGGCCGCCCCGGCGCTGTGCGGTGTAGGTGTCGGCGGGCTGGCGCTTGATGTAGCCGGCGTGGGTCATGGTGATGACGCACTGATGACGCTCGATGAGGTCCTCCAGGACGATCTCGTCCTCGGCGGCCACCAGCTCGGTGCGGCGGGGCTCGGCGAACTTGCGCTTGATCTCGAGCATCTCCTCGCGGATGATGTCGCGGATCTTGGCGGGGTCGGCCAGCACACCCTCCAGCTCGGCGATGAGCTTATGCAGGCGGGCCAGCTCGTCCTCGATCTTCTCCCGCTCCATGCCGGTGAGCTTACCGAGAGTCATATCCACGATGGCCTGGGCCTGCTCGTCCGAGAGGCCGAAGCGTTCGCACAGGGTGAGCTTGGAGGCAGGGATGGAGGGGGAGGTCTTCATGATCTCCACCACTTCATCGATATGATCCAGCGCGATCTGATATCCCTCAAGGATGTGGGCGCGGGCACGGGCCTTCTTGAGGTCGAAGATGGTACGGTTGGTGATCACCGAAACCTGGTGCTTGATGTAGGCATCCAGGATGCGGGGGAGAGAGAGCACCTTGGGTTCCCCGTCGATGAGGGCCAGCATATTGATGGCGCAGGTATCCTGCAGCTGGGTGTACTTGTAGAGCTGGTTGAGCAGGATCTGTCCCGACACGTCGCGGCGGTGCTCGATAACGATGCGGATCTTACCCCGTGCCGACTCGTCCCGGATGCCGGTGATGCCGTCCACCCGCTTTTCCTTGTGCAGGTCGGCGATGGCCTCCACCAGCTGGGACTTGTTCACCTGGTAGGGGATCTCGGTGACGATGATGCGGTGCTTGTCTTCCTCGACCTCGCAGCGGGCGCGGACCATGACACGTCCCCGGCCGGTGGTATAGGCCTCGATGATGCCGTTCTGACCGTAGATAGAGGCATAGGTGGGGAAATCGGGGCCCTTGATGTGCTGCATCAGGTCGGCCACGGTGCACTCGGGGTTATCCATGCGGCAGATGGTGGCATCGATGACCTCCCCCAGGTTATGGGGCGGGATGTAAGTAGCCATACCCACGGCGATACCGATGGAGCCGTTGACCAGCAGGTTGGGGAAGCGGGAGGGGAGCACCTCGGGCTCACGGCGGCTGCTGTCGAAGTTGGGCATCCACTTCACCACGTCCTTCTCGATGTCCTGGAGCATGGTGTCGGCGAGCTTGGACATTCTCGCCTCGGTATAACGGTAGGCGGCGGCGCCGTCGCCGTCGATGTTGCCGAAGTTACCCTGGCCCTCAATGAGGGGATGGCGGAGGGAGAAGGGCTGTGCCAGGCGGACCATGGTACCGTACACCGCCGCATCACCGTGGGGATGATACCGGCCCAGCACGTTACCGACGGTGGTGGCCGACTTGCGGAAGGGCTTATCGTAGGTGAGGTGGTCCTCATACATGGCGTAGAGGATGCGCCGCTGACCGGGCTTCATGCCGTCGCGCACGTCGGGCAGAGCGCGGGACACAATCACCGACATGGAGTATTCGATGAAGGACTTGCGTACCTCCTTCTCCATGGTAATGTCGCGTATGCTCTGATCGGCAAATTCGAGGTCGTGTTTTTCTTCCATGATTGATCCTTTCGTTGGTTATGGGGGCTTTGCCCCCACACCCCCACTCAAGGAACTTTTTGAAAAAAGTCCCTTGAGAATCCCCAAAAACTTCAAAAATTTTTTTGGGGTTGGTGGGTATGAATTTTAGTGGATGGGGGTAACGGTGACCTGTTGGGTCAGGGTGTTGATATCGTCTTTGGTGGGCAGCTCGGTGCCGGGGCGGGAGACCCGCGCGGCGGCGGCTGCCGAGGCGTACGCCAGGGCCTCGGGGATGGGCTTGCCCTCGGCGAGGCTTGCGTGGAGATAGGCGGCCAGGTAAGTGTCCCCGGCTCCCGAGAAGGAGCGGAAGGGGACGCTGGGTGCGGTGACCTGCCAGCTGCCCTCGGGGCACACGGCTACCGAGCCGTGGACATCGGCTGTACACAGGATTCGGGTGGGTTTTCCACCGAGTTTTCCACAGGCTGTGCAAATCTGCTCGGGTGTGGACAAGTCTGCGGACAGGCTGTGGAAAGACAGCAGGCCCGCAAGCTCACCCCGGTTGGGCTTGATGAGGTCGGGGGCGGCGGAAAAGCCTTTTGCCAGCTGCTCGCCGTCGCAGTCCAGGGCGATGAAGAGGCGGGGATTGACTTCCCGGGCGGAGAGGATGATCTCCCTGTAGAAATCTTTTTCCACACCCTGTGGGAGGCTGCCGCAAATCGACAAAACCTGCGCTTTTCCACAGCATCCGAGAAGTTCGGTTTTCAACAGGGCAAGCTCCCCCGGTGTGACCGGCCCGCCGGATTCGTTGAATTCGGTGCAGGCGCCGTCCCCGTCGATGATCTTGGTGTTGGTGCGCACCCCGGCGGCGGTGGGGACGGGGTGAAGGGTGATCCCTTCCCCCGCCGAGAGGTGGTCGCAGGCAGCCCCGAAGGGGCCGCCGGTGAAGGTACAGAAGTCTACTTCGTCGCCCAGCATCGAAAAGATGCGGGCTTGATTTGCCGCCTTGCTGCCCGGGGTGAGCAGGCTGCGGGCGGCCCGGTTCATCCCCCCCACGCGGGTAGGATGATCCAGGTAGATCACCCGGTCAATGCCGGGATTGAGGTTGAGAATGGCAACCCGCATGGGCGTTATACGTCGAGGTTTTCGGCGAACTTTGCGTTGGCCTCGATGAACTCGCGGCGGGGTTCAACCCGGTCGCCCATGAGGATGTTGAACATCTGATCGCACTCAATGGCGTCCTCCAGGGTGACCCGGAGGATGGTGCGATAGTTGGGGTCCATGGTGGTGTCCCGAAGCTGATCGGCGTTCATCTCACCAAGACCTTTGTAGCGATTGGCCTCGGCGCCCTGGCCCAGCTGCTCCATATAGGCATCCCGCTCGGCCTCGGTGAAGGCGTACATTTCCTTCTTGCCCTTGTGGACGCGGTAGAGGGGGGGCTGTGCTAAGAAGATGTGCCCCTCGTCGATGAGGCGGCGCATATGGCGGAAGAAGAAGGTCAGGAGCAGGATACGGATGTGGGAACCGTCCACGTCGGCATCCGCCATGATGATGATCTTGCCGTAGCGGAGCTTTTCCATGTCAAATTCCTCGCCGATGCCGCAGCCCAGGGCCTGGATGATGGGGATAAGAGACGCGTTGCCGTAGACCTTGTCCAGGCGGGATTTTTCCACGTTGAGCACCTTACCGCGCAGCGGCAGGATGGCCTGGAAGCGGGGATCGCGTCCCTCCTTGGCGGTGCCGCCTGCGGAGTCTCCCTCTACGAGGAAGAGCTCGGTGAGCTCGGTGCGGCGTTCCTGGCAGTCGGCCAGCTTGCCGGGGAGGGTGGAGCCCTCCAGAGGATTCTTGCGGCGGGTCAGCTCTCTTGCCTTGCGGGCGGCCTCACGGGCGCGGGAAGCGGCCAGGGCTTTCTCTAAGATGATCTTGCCCGCGGAGGGGTTTTCCTCAAGATACTCCGAGAGCTTGGTGTAGACCAGCTTATCCACAAACTGGCGCATATCGGCGTTGCCCAGCTTGCCCTTGGTCTGCCCCTCGAACTGCGCCTCGGTGAGCTTGACCGAAACCACGGCGCACAGGCCCTCGCGGACGTCCTCGCCCGAGAGGTTCTTATCGGAATCCTTGAGGATTCCGTTCTTGCGGGCATATTCATTAAGCACACGGGTGAGGGCGTTCTTGTAGCCCACCTCGTGGGTACCGCCCTCAATGGTGTGGATGTTGTTAGCAAAGGTTAAGAGGGTCTCGTTGTAGGTATCGTTGTACTGCATGGCCACCTCGGCCACGTAGTCCTCCCGCTCGGCCCGCATATAGATGATGTCGGGGTGGATCACCTCGGCCTTCTTGGCCCCGTTGAGGTGCTCCACAAAGGAGCGGATACCGCCCTCGTAGAGGAGATCGCATTCCTGTACGGGAGTGGGCTCTCCGTTTGTGTCGGGCAGGCAGCGCTCGTCCCGGATGGAGATGTTCACGCCGGCATTGAGGAAGGCCTGCTCGCGAAGGCGGGCGAGGAGGGTTTCGTATTCAAACACCGTCTCGTCGAAGATGGTTGCATCGGGCTTGAAGCGCACATAAAGGCCGTGGCGATCGGTTTCTCCCTCGCACTTGAAGGCACGGGTGACCGCGCCCCGCTCAAAGCGCATGGTATAGCGGTGGCCGTCGTAGCAGTTGTCCAGCTCCACCCACTCGGAGAGGGCGTTTACCACCGATGCGCCAACGCCGTGCAAGCCTCCCGAGAACTTGTAGCCCTCGCCGTCAAACTTACCGCCGGCATGGAGGATGGTATAGACCACCTCCAGGGTGGGGATGCCCATCTTGGGGTGGATGCCCGCGGGGATACCGCGGCCGTCATCCTGCACCGAGACGCTGCCGTCGGGATGGAGGGTCACCTCAATGCGGTGGCACTTCCCTGCCATGGCCTCGTCAATGGCGTTGTCCACGATCTCGTACACCAAGTGGTGCAGGCCGCGGATGGAGGTGGACCCGATGTACATACCGGGTCTGCGGCGGACGGCTTCCAGGCCCTCCAATACTTGTATTTGATTCTCGTCGTACTGATTCATGTGCGTTCCCTTTCTTTTTCCACAGGGCTGTGGTCGGTTATGGTTACAGCTCTTCGCAGCGGCCACGGAGGGCGGCGGCAGAGAGCGGGGAGAGACAGATTTTCGTGGTGTCTCCGACGCGGTAGAGGATGAATGCCTTGGGCAGCTCGTCGGCGGCGCTTTCCACCCTCCCATCCCGCTGCATTTCGGTGAGCATACGGCGGGTCACCGCCGACATACTGGCATTGTCCAGATCGAAGATGCCGATCACGTCCCGGGTGCGGACGGTGCGGCCGTTTCCTGCGTGCAGATACATGGTTATTCCTCCCGGGTATGGGTGTGTGGGGTATAGGTGCCGCCCTCTACGCCCACAACGTGGGCTTCAAAGGGGAACTCCACCCCTTCGCAGGTGGTCATGATTACCTGGCGATCGGCGAACTCCCGCAGCAGATAGGCCCGGCGGGAGGCATCCAGCTCGCTGAGAACATCGTCGAAGAGAAAGACCGGCTTCTCCCCCGTCAGACGGGCGCAGATCTCGCCCTCGGCCAGCTTCATGGCCAGGGCAAGGGATCTTTGCTGTCCCTGGGAGCCGTAGAGCCGCGCTGAGCGGCCGTTGAGGGAGATGGCAATATCATCCCGGTGTACACCCCAAAGGGTGCTTCCCGCCCCGATTTCGCGGTCGAGGTGGGCGGTGAGCAGACCGTACACCCGCTCCCGCACGGCGGCGGGGTCGGCACAGCGGTCGGCCTCCAGGTGAAAGCCCCCCTGATAGGTGAAGGCGGGCAGCTCCCGCTCCCCTGTCATCTCGGCGAAGATACGGGCGGCGGCCTGCTCCACTTCCCGAACGTAGGCCAGGCGGGCGGGGGCAATGACGGCGGCCTGCTCGGCCAGCTGGGCCGACCACAGATCCACCGTGTCCCTCAGGAGCCGGGGATTTTCCTCGGCCTGCTTGAGGAGCTTGTTCCGCTCCCGCAGGGCGAGATTATATCGCTGCAGGGCCTGCAGATACATGGGCCGCTGCTGGGAAATGGCAATGTCCAGATATCCCCGTCGGGCGGCGGGCCCCTCTTTGATCAGCGAAAGGTGCTCGGGACAGAAGAGCACGGCCCGGAAGGCCCCCACCAGCTCGCTCATGCGGCGAAGCCTGACGCGGTTGAGCTCCACCGAACGCCGCCCGCCGGAGAAGCGGATGGCGGCGGTCTGCTCCCGTCCCCCCGCCGAAAAATCCAGGCGAAGGGCGGCCAGGGAGGCACCAAAGCGAACAAGCTCGGCCTCCTTTGCCCCGCGGAAGGACTTGCCCAGGGCAAAGAGGTAAATGGCTTCCAGCAAGTTGGTCTTCCCCTGGGCGTTGCTGCCCACGAGGATGTTTACCCCCTCACCGAAGTGCACCTCGGCCGACGCCACATTGCGGAAGTCGGTGAGGGCAATGGCGCGGACAGGCATCAGTCGTGCATCCGGACAGGCACCACCATGAAGACCTGATCGGTCAGGGTAGCCTCATCCTCGGCGGGCTCCACCACCATGCGCATCAGCGGCGAGCTCAGGGACAGGGTCACCCGCTCTGCGGTGCAGGCGCGGAGGGTATCGATGAGGTAGCGGTTGTTGAAGCCGATCTCGATGGGATCACCGAAGTAGTGGTTATCCACCTCGTCGTAGATGCGTCCGGTGGAGGAAATGGAGGAGATCTCCAGCTTGGGTCCGCCGAAGGTCAGCTTGACCCAGGAGCGGACTGCGCCCACCACCTTTTCCTCGGTAACGAGAGTCGCGCGCTCCAGGGCACCCAGCAGCTCCTGGCGGTCCAGGGTGGCGTGGTTGGCATCGCTGCCGGAAAGAACCCGGTTGTAGTCAAGATATTCGCTGTCAATGATGCGGGAGAAGAGGGTCAGCTCGTCGAAGCGGAAGATGACGTGCTTGCGGGTGAGGTAAACCCGAACCTCGGGCAGCTCATCCCCCTCGGTTTTATCGTCCAGGAAGCGGATCAGCTCGGCCAGGGTCTTGCCCGGGATGATGAAGGAGAAATCCAGGGCGCGGCCGTCCGCCGAGAGGTTTTCGATACGGACGTCCGCCGAGCACTTGGCCAGACGGAAGGAGTCACAGCCCACCAGCAGCAGCTGGCCCTCGGTGACACGGAAGAAGCAGCCGTTGAGAGCCGCACGCTGATCGTTCACCGCAACGGCAAAGGCGGTCTGATTGATCAGCGCCCGGAGAATGCCCTGGGGCAGCAGGAAGGAGCGCTCACTCTCCAGCACCGGCATCCCGGGGAAATCCTCACCCCGCATGGCCTGCATCTGATAGGAGGAGCTGCCCGAGAGAATGGTGGCACCCAGATTCTTGTCCACCACCAGCTCAATCTGCCGACCGCCCATGGCACGGATGGTGGCATAGAACTTCTGTGCGTTGAGGATGATGTATCCCTCCTCCAGCACCTCAGCGGCGCAGAAGAGGCGGACACCCTTCTCCAGGTCGAAGGTGGTCATCTCGATGCCCCCCGGAACGGTGCGCATGAGAATACCCTCGATGGCGGGGAGGGTGTTTTTGTTGGAGACGGCGCACATCAGGGGGGTGACGGCGGCGATAACGGTGGAGCGGTCGAAAATAATACGCATATCCTGTCCTTTCTGTGGGGAGAGCGTTCTCTCTCCCGCGCTTGCGTGAAAGAATGAAAGAATAAATATAATTTAGTAGTCGTAGTAGTAGTGCCTGTGTAAACTGTGGAAATCCCGTCTTTTTGCCGTATTTCGGGGATTTTCGCTGTGGACGGGCCCGGTGGGAAACCGAGGGGGCTTTTCCACAGAATCCCAAGGCTGTAATTTTCCACATTTTTCTACCGGATTTTCCACAGGGATTATCCACACGGTGTTTCCGCAGAATGTGGAGAGCTGCTGTGGAATCAGCTGTGGAATTCCTTGATCATCTCCTTGACCTCGGTCTTGAAGGCGGTGTTTTCGGCACAGCGCTTCTCGATGGTCTTGTAGGAGGAAAGGATGGTGGAATGGTCACGGGAGAAGAGCTTGGCGATCTGCGGCAGGGAGAGTCCGGTCACCTCGCGGATGAGGTAGATGCAGAGGTGGCGAGGCTGGGTGAGCTCCTTCTTGCGGCTGTTGCTCTCCAGCTCAGAGCGGGTCACGCTGTACTTGCGGCAGACGGCGGTGAAAATCTTGTCCACCGTGACGCTCACCGGCTCAGCGCCCCCGATGATATCGGTAATGGCAGTGCGGGCCAGATCCACCGTCACCGGCTTGCCCGACACAAAGGACATGGCACCCAGCTTCTTGATGGCACCCTCGATCTGACGGATGTTGGAGCGGAGGTTCTCGGCCAAAAACTCCAGCACATCGTCGGGGAGCTCCAGGCTCACCGATGCGGCCTTGTTTTTGATAATGGCGGCACGCAGCTCAAAATCGGGGGGCTGAATGTCGGCCAGAAGGCCCTGCTCAAACCGGGACTTGAGCCGCTCCTCCAGGGGATGAATCTCCGCCGGAGGACGGTCAGAAGCTAAAATCACCTGCCGGTTGTTCTCCACCAGGGTGTTGAAGGTGTGGAAGAACTCCTCCTGGATACCTTCCTTCCGGGCGATGAACTGAATATCGTCAATGAGCAGTACGTCGCAGTGACGGTACTTGTTGCGGAACTCGGGCATGGACTTGCGGGAGAGGGACTCGATCATCTGATTGGTGAAATCCTCGCTCTTGATGTAGATGACCTCAGCGTTGGGATTCTTCTGCCGGATGGCGTTGGTGATGGCGTACATCAGATGGGTCTTGCCCAGCCCCGACGGCCCGTAGATGAAGAGGGGATTGTACCGGTAGGCGGGATTGTTGGCCACCGCCCAGCAGGCGGTGTAGGCAAACTTGTTGGAGCTTCCCACCACGTAGTTGTCGAAGGTGTAGGAGAAGTTGAAGGGGGGAATGGTCCCGCCGATGAGGGGCTCGGCCGGCTCCTCTGGCTCTTCCTCCCGCTCCTCTTCCTTCTGCGGCTCTTCCTCGGCCAAGCCGGTGCAGCGGAGTCTGACCTCCACAGGGAATCCGGCGGCAACCTCAAAATAGTGACGGATGTTCTCCAGGTGCTGGTTCTTCACAATGTTGTGCTTGAAGGCATTGTCGGTCTCAAGAACCGCACAGGTCCCGTTAAACTCCACCAGCGTGTATGCATCAAACCACAGGTCAATGACGCTCTGTACGTATTTCTCGCGCATGGCTTCCTTGACCGCTCCCCATAGGGCGCGAAGCTCTTCGGTGTTGGTCATCTCTCTTTTTTCCTTCCCCCGCAGCACCCGCGCCGCGGATTTTTTTTACAAATTATATTATATCCATTATACCATAAATCCCTTTGGTTTGCAAGAGAATTAAACAAAAAAATGTGGGGATGCCTTTTGAAAAAGGCACCCCCACGCCCCCGCGAAAACTTTCAAAAACGCTCTTGTTGGAAGTTTTTGCGGATTCTTAAGGGGCTTTTTACAAAAAGCCCCTTAAGCGGGGTCAGGGGCAGAGCCCCTGCACCAATCTCTCTATCGCCTCCTCCACCGTGTCCCCCTCAACCGAACATCCTGCAGCCCGGCGGTGGCCGCCTCCGCCGAAGCGGGCGGCGATGGCGGCGACGTCGGTTCCGGTGGAACGGAGGGAACACCGCCAAAGGTGGGGTTCACCGGGGCGGGGCTCCTGCTCCTTGAGGGTAGCGGCGATTTCCACGCCGTCAAGGACCCGGATGGCGTCGATCATGGTGTCGGTGTCCTCGGCGGTGAGGCGAGCTTCTCTGCGCTCGGCCGCAGTGATGGAGGTGACGGCCACCCGACCCTCCCGGAAGACCTGCAGGTTGGAGAGAGCGATCTTCTCGGCGGTGAGCACAGCGGCGGTCTTGCGGTCAAAGAGCAGGCGGTTGATCTCGTCGGCGGGGATGTCCATGCCTCCCTCCATTAGCTCAGCCGCGGCACGGTGGGCGGCGGCGGTGGCGTTGGAAAACTTGAAGCAGCCCGTGTCCGAGGAAATGGCGGCAAAGAGCCGGGACGACACGGTGGCGTCCAAGGGGCATCCGCCCGCCAGCTCCCGCAGAACAGGCAAAAGCACCTCCCCCGTGGAAGAGGCCTCGGGGCAGATGTAGTGGTCAGCGTAGGGCTCCCCCGCGGCGTGATGGTCGATCATCAGCTCCACCCGGGGGAGAAACGCGGCGGCAATGTCCCCCATCTGGCCGGGGGACGCGGTGTCCACCGTCACCACGGGAGCATCGGCAAATCGCTCGGGCAGGGCGTCGGGGAGCACCGACTCCTGCTCCCCCGCCGCAAGAAAGGCCAGGCGAGGGGGAATGCGGTGGCCGCACACGCACCAAACGTCAGCGCCGCGCAGGGACAGCGCGCGGCGGAGGGCAAAGGCCGACCCCACGCAGTCCCCGTCGGGGCGCACATGAAACAGGATCACGGCGCGGCGGAGCGCACCCAGCCGCGCCGTGACCTCACTCAGCGTCAGAGTCTTCATCTGCAGCCTCTCTTGCCTTGTTCTCCCGCTCAATCTGATTGAGCAGCGTTGCGATTTTTGCGCCGTGTGCCATGGACTCGTCCCGCACAAAGGTCAGCTCGGGGGTGATCCGCAGGTTCAGCGACTCGGCCAGCCGGCGGCGAATGTAGGGGGATGCCGCACGAAGACCCCGCACGATCTCCTTCTCCTCCCCGTGCATATGGGAAAAATAAATCTTGGCAAACTTCAGGTCAGGCGTGACGTCACAGGCCGTGACCGTCAAAAACGCCTCCTTGATCCGCGGGTCCTTGACCTCGCGGAAAATGACGGAAAGCTCCGCCTGCATCGCATCATTGATGCGCGCTCTGCGATATCCGGGCATATTTTTTACTCCTTTAGGTGGTTTGGTCGGGGCTCTGCCCCGTGCCCCGCTTAAGGGGCTTTTTGAAAAAAGCCCCTTAAGAATCCGCAAAAACTTGCAAACAATGATTTGTTGTTTGTGCGGTGCGGAGCTGGGCAGGGGCTGAAGATATTGCGGTAAGTGTCCACTTCCATCTACCGCAGCCGTCCTTCGGACGGCGACCGGTTCGCTGGAAGTAACATAGGACATGATTTTGGAAAGTTTTCGCGGGGTCTGGGGAGCCTTTTTCAAAAGGCTCCCCAGCGGGGCGTGGGGCAGAGCCCCACAGGCGTCCCCTTACAGCTCTACGCCAAAGCCTGCGGATTCGATGGCGGCGGCCATCATTTCGCGGGTGACGGCGGCGGGGGCGTTGACGGTAACGGAAGCGGACGCGAGGTCGACCTTAGCCGTTACGCCTTTGATGGCAGAGAGTGCTTTTTCCACGGCGGCGGCGCAGTGGGGGCAGGACATCCCCGTGACCTTGAGGGTGGTGTAAAAGGTGGGCTTTTTGGACAGCAGCATAGCAAAAACCTCTCTTTCGTTTAGTATGATCAGAACCGGAAATAAATAAACGGGTTGTAGGTAGAAGAGGCCAGGGCCATGACGCAGAGGGCAAAGAGGGGCAGCGTAATGGCGTAGCCGACGGTGTCGAGGGCGGCGTTCCCGTCGGCGCGGCGGCGCAGAGCGGGGACGATGGGCAGGCAGAAGAGGGCGGCGACAGCCAGCACCGTGAGGGTGTAGGGATCCAGCAGAGCCAGGGCCGCAGAGGCGGATGCGCCCCCTGCGCCGAAGAGTACGGCCAAATATCCCGCCGCGTCGGCCATATTGTCGGCCCGGAAGACCACGAAGGACAGGCAAATGGCGGCAAGGGTCACCACACGCCAGATGGGCCGCAGCCAGCGCCGCTCGGTGGGACGGATGATCTCCTCGGCCATCTGCATGGTGCCGTGGAAAAGCCCCCACACAATGAAGTTCAGACTTGCCCCGTGCCAAAGGCCGGTGGTAAAGAACACAATGTACTTGTTGAGTACCGTCCGGGCCTTTCCCCGGCGGCTTCCCCCCAGGGGAATGTAGAGATACTCCTTGAACCAGGTGGACAGGGAGATGTGCCACCGCCGCCAAAACTCCCGGATCGACCCCGAAATGTAGGGGTAGTTGAAGTTTTCGAACAGGTGAAAGCCGAACATCTGTCCCAGACCGATGGCCATGTCGGAGTAGCCCGAGAAGTCGTAGTAGATCTGGAAGCAGTAGGCCACCGCCCCAAGCCAGCCGAGAGGCGCGGCAAGGGTGCCCTCACCCAGGGCGGCGAAGGCCGTGTCGGTGAGAAGCCCACAGGGGTTGGAGATGAGCAGCTTCTTGGACAGGCCGAAGAGGAACCGCCGCAGACCCCGGGCCGTCAGCTCGGCGGTCACAGTGCGATTTGTGATCTGCTCGGCAATGTCGTGGTACTTGACGATGGGCCCGGCAATGAGCTGGGGAAAGAAGGAAATGTACAGAAACAGGTCGTCCGCCCGCCGCTGAACCTGAGTGTCGCCGCGGTAAACGTCCACCACATAGGAGAGGATCTGGAAGGTGAAGAAGGAAATGCCGATGGGCAGACGGATGGCAGGCACGGGCAGCTCAATGAGGGGCAGCAGATTGATGCACTCCACCGCGAACCCTGCGTACTTGAAGACCCCCAGCATGGCCAAATCGAACACCACGGCAAACACCATGGGCCAGCGCCGCCGCGTCTCTCCCTCACCGATGCGCAGGGCGGCCCAGTAGTTCACCGCCACCGAAATGACCATCAGAATCACATAAATCGGCTCCCCGAAGGCGTAAAACAGCAGGCTCGCCACCGAAAGCAGAATATTTTTCCCGCGCAAAGAAGGCAGGAGCCAGTGCCCCAGCCAGATCAGCGGCAGAAAAATAAACAGAAAGATCGACGACGAAAAAACCATAACCCCTCCGGGATCGGATAGATAATTTATTATACCACAAACATGGTGAAAATGCAAGTAATTGGGGGGTGCTTTTTGAAAAAAGCACCCCCCAAGCCCCCCGTAAAAACGTTCAAAAATAAGTCCAATGTTACTTCCAGCGAACCGGTCGCCGTCCGAAGGACGGCTGCGGCAGATGGAGGTGTACACTTATCGCACAACCTTCAGCTCCTGCCCTGCTCCGCACCGCACAAACACCAATCCATTTGATTGCAAGTTTTTGCGGATTCTTAAGGTGCTTTTTCCAAAAAGCACCTTAAGCGGGGCGCGGGGCAGCGCCCCGCATCAAACCCGCTCCAGCGCCCAGCGCAGTGCCCGTTCGATGTGATCGGCCATGCGGTGGAAGCCCAGGTCGTTGGGATGGCAGCCGTCCACGGTGCAGGAGTCCTCATCGGGGCCGCGGAAGAAGGTGTGGCCGTCCAGGAAGAAGACATTGCTGTCCCCCTCCTCCAGGGCGCGGCGGTAGGAGGAATAGATCACATCCCGGCGCTCGGCGCTCGCCTCGGGCTTGAGCAGGCAGTCGGGCTTGGAGATCATGATGTAGGGGACGGTGGGATTCGCTTCCCGGATGATGGAGTAGAGGCGGTAGTGGGTCTGCCGCAGGTACTCGGCGTTGGGGGCGTTGTGGTCGTAGTCGGAGACGAAAATCTTCATGGGCAGGGTTGCCATGTAGCGGGCGATGGACTCCTCCGCCTTACCGCAGCCCGAGAAGCCGAGATTGATGTAGTCATAGCCCAGCCGGCGGGTGAGGATGTTCTGATAGGACAGCCCCGGCCGGGAGCAGCATCCGCCCTGGGTGATGGAGGAGCCGTAGTAAACAATGGGCAGATCCCCCCGGTAGCTGCGGCCCTCGCTCAGTGCCGAACCTTCCTGCAGGCCGACGTACAGAGCGTCCACCGCGTTGTAGGAGGGGAAATTGATGGTGAAGGAGCGCATCTTTTTGTCGGGGAAGCGGGCAATGCCCTCGTAGCCGTCCTTCGCGCCGGCAGGCACGCGGTAGGTGTGCACATAGCGGCTTCCGTCCTCGGTGTCGAGATACAGGTCGAAGCCGGCAATGGAGGACAGGGGCATATGGTCCATGCCCTTCACATAGGGCATGACGGCCTTGATGGCAACATAAGGTGAATCGGTGGAAAAACGCACCCGTCCCCCCGCCGTCTGCAGGTACAGCACCTTCACCCCGTCGTTGACGTTCATGCCAACCTCGTCGGGCAGACGCTTGAACACGGGCTCATTCTGAGGGTCGTGCAAACCGTAAATGCGGAAGGGCGCACACCGCACATCATGGAACACCAGGTCGGGTTCCTTCAGCGTGGTGGGAACGATCATATTCTTGTCAACTTCGCGCGGTACTGCCATGGTATATCCTCCTTGTTGTGGGATGTGGGGGGCGCTTTTTGAAAAAAGCGTCCCCCACGCCCCCCGTAAAAACTTTCAAACAAATTATTTTTCTGCCGCATTTTCCAGTGCGGCGATGCGTGCGCTGAGGGGCGGGTGGCTGTATTCCAGCACCACGATTGCCCGGGAGGGGGAAAGGTCGGCAAAGTTTTCCCGGGCCAACTTCTTGAGGCCGGTGATCAGGGCCTCGCCGTAGCCCTCCTCGGCGGCCTGACGGTCGGCGCGGTACTCGGCATGACGGCTGTAGGCAGCGGTCAGCATCCCGGTCAGGGGCTGCACCAGCCCCAGGCCGATGTTCAGCAGAAGATAGGCAAAGCCGTAGTTCACCGCCGCAAAGCCGAAGGCGGTGTGCAGCATGGGCTCTCTGACGGCCAGCCAAACCACCACCGCCATCAGCAGCATATTGCCCAGGTTCATGATCTGCTGCTTGAGCACATCCCGGTTCAGACCGTGGCCAAGCTCGTGGGCGAAGACCGCGCAGATCTCGTCGGTGGACATGGCGTTGATGAGATTGTCGTAGAGGACAATGGTTTTCATCTTGCCGAAGCCCGTGAAATAGGCGTTCAGCTTGGAGGTGCGGCGGGAGGCATCCATGACCTCGATGGCCTTGACCCGGTAGCCGTGCTTGGTGAGCAGGCCCATGAGACGGTCCTTCAGCTCACCCTCCTCCAGGGGCACGAATTTGTTGCTCATGCGGCTGAAAATGGGATACAGGAAGGAGATGATCATGGTAAAGCAGAAGATCACCGCCGTGAACAGCAGAATCATCCAGTCCCCCAGCGCAACGTGCAGGGCGGCCAGGATGCACACCAGGCCGATGGAGAGAACCAGCTCAATGATCAGCGAGCGGATCTGATCCACAATAAAGGTTTTCATGGTGGAGCGGTTGAAGCCGTATTTTTCCTCAATCACCATGGTTTCCACATAGTTCAGTCCCAACCCTACCACCGTGTCCAGTACCGTCTGAAAGACCAGGACGGCAATCAGCTGCGTGTAAATGTTGGCGGGAAAGAGGGAGGCAAAGGCGGCGTGGGCCCCGGTGCAGAGCAAAATCAGCATCAGCACATAGGAAATCGCCACCGAGAAGATGTGCAGACGGCACTTCTCCCCGTTGTAGCGCTTCCAACGCCCGTAGGTCTCGGCATCGTAAACGTCAGCCACGTTGGCCGGCGTGGGATTGTTCGCCGAGCGATACTGCATGATATTCAGCACCACGCGGTAAAGATGCCCCACGGTGAGCATCGCCAAAATCAATAGATTCCACTTCATAAAAAAATCTCCTTATATTGTCACTGAAAAGATGTCTATATCATGCCCAACCGGTGGCCGTCCGCAGGACGGCTGCGGCAGATGGAAGTAAGCGGTCAGCGCGCAACCTCACGCTCCCACCCAATTCTGCACTGCACAAACACCAAATCATTTTTTGGAAAGTTTTCGCGGGGGTGTGGGGGAGCCTTTTTCAAAAGGCTCCCCCACGTCGTCACCTAACCTCCCCCGCCGTCAGACGGATGAGGAGATCAATGTTGTCGGGTTGATTTTTTGCCTCGTGGGCGGCTTTGCAGCGGCGAATGGCGCCGCACTTCTCACAGCGGTGGACGATGACGAAGCCTTTGCGGGGATCGGTTTCCACCCGGATGGGGCGCATCTGCCCGCCGCACTCTGCGGCGCGGTCGCCGGGGTTCTCGTCCAGGTGCAGGGACCACAGGCAGTGGGGGCAATGGTTGCGGGAGCTGTAGCCCAGGGGCTCAACCTCCCGGCCGCAGTGGGCACAGACAAAGCCCGAGTCGTTTTTGCGGAAACGCTTGTCGTTCATGCTTCGCTCCTTTCAGGGACGACCTTCACCAGCACCGACCAGCCGTCCTTCTTGCTGAAAACAGCCATAAGGCCGGAGGAGGGGGCGCTGATGTATTCGTAGGTGAAGGGGATCACCACGTTGCCGGCCACGTCGATGGCTCCCACCTTGCCGCCGGCAAAGCCGATGACGCCCAGGCCCTCCATGAAGGGCTGTGCATAGGTGTAAATGGGCTGCGCCAGCCAGTAGCCGTCCTTGTGGTAGTAGCCGTACTTGCCCTGGCGCTCCAGCAGCAGAATGCCGTCGGCGTAGCCTGCCAGGGTGTAGCCTGCGGGGATCTCGAAGACGTTGCCCTTGGTGTCCAGCAGAAGATCCTCGTCGGCGTTGATGATGTGGCGGTAGGAATAGTCCCGCTCCAGCTTGCGCACCCGCACCAGACCCTCGTCAAAGTAGTAGTGGCCCAGGGCCGACAGATCCCGGTACAGGGGCTCCGCGTAGGAAGCGCGGACATAGCGGCTGTTCTGGTTGGTCATGTAGGTCCACTCGGTGTTCCAGGTAAAGGACGTGGAGGGGATAGCGCGATAGCCATTCTGCCCCAGGAAGATCAGGCGGCCGTTGGCGTCCACGGTGCAGCCGAAGCCTTCGCTGAAGGCGTAGGTGCGGTTGTAGTAGGGGGAGGTCAGCCGCCAGCCGTTCTGGTACTGATATCCCCAGCGATCGAAGACCATGTCCCGCTCAATGTAGATGAACTGCCCCTCCTTGACGCTGGTCATGGGAGGCAGAGGGCCGGTTTCCACCGGCGCGGTGGTCTCAGGGATGGGCGCAGTAGTTTCCTCCACGGGAGCGGTGGTTTCCTCCACGGGAGCGGTAGTTTCCTCCACGGGAGCGGTAGTTTCCTCCACGGGAGCGGTAGTTTCCTCCACCGGAGCAGTAGTTTCCTCCACCGGAGCAGTAGTTTCCTCCACGGGAGCGGTAGTTTCCTCCACGGGAGCGGTAGTTTCCTCCACCGGCGCGGTGGTTTCCTCCACCGGAGCGGTGGTTTCCTCCACCGGAGCGGTGGTTTCCTCCACGGGAGCGGTGGTTTCCTCCACCGGAGCAGTGGTTTCCTCCACCGGAGCAGTGGTTTCCTCCACGGGAGCGGTAGTTTCCTCCACGGGAGCGGTAGTTTCCTCTACGGGATCCTCATCTACCACAGGATCCTCGCCTACCACGGGATCCTCGCCTACCACGGGATCCTCGTCCACCACGGGATCAAAAATATCCATGGGGCGGTAGCCGGGCATCATGACCTTCCCCTGCACCGTGCCGGCGGACAGATCCACCACCAGCAGTTCCCGGCCGCTGGGGGAAAGGGCAAAGGCATACCCGGTATATGCATCGGGATCCTCGGTTTCGGGGGCAATTTCTTCTTCGGTTTCGGGCACCCAAGGCTCGGTTTCGGGTACCCAGGGTCTCGTTTCCGGCCACCAGGGCACAGGCTGAGTTTCGGGTTCAGCTGTAGTTTCGGGTTCAGCTGTAGTTTCAGGCTCAGCTGTGGTTTCAGGCTCAGCTGTGGTTTCAGGTTCAGCTGTAGTTTCAGGTTCAGCTGTAGTTTCAGGTTCAGCTGTAGTTTCAGGTTCAGCTGTAGTTTCAGGTTCAGCTGTAGTTTCAGGCTCAGCTGTGGTTTCAGGCTCAGCTGTGGTTTCAGGCTCAGCTGTGGTTTCCGGTTCAGCTGTGGTTTCGGGTTCAGCCGTGGTCTCGGGTTCAGCCGTGGTCTCGGGCGCAGCCGTGGTCTCGGGCGCAGTTGTTGTTACAGGTGCGGCGGTGGTGGTCATCTCGCCCCGGGCGCTCGCAGCTGCCAGCTTGGCCAGCACCTCACGCAGGGCAATCTTGAATCGGGGATTATTCTCGGCAACGGTCAGCGCAAAATTGGGGCTCACCAGATAGATGCCCTCGGCAAGTTCGGGGTCGATGGAGCCCCACTCGTAGGAGTTGTAGGTGTCCACGGTGCTCTTGACCCGCTCTTCCACCTGAATGGTGTAGGAGACCAGATTGTTGTCGCTGATGCCGTAGTCGGGGGTGTAGTCGAAGTAAAGGCCGCGATTGTCGAAGACGTCGTCGTAGTCGCTCTCCACCAGGGCGCCGGTGCTGTCCAGGTAGTAGTACCGGGTCACGGTGGTCTTGAGGGCACGGTCATAGCGGTCGGTGCGGAAGAGGGGATTTCCGGCTTTGTCCCGGGTGTTGGCGGGGATCAGGTCCTCGGCGCTGTAGCGGCCGATGAGCCGGCCCTCGCTGTTGGCCACCGCCACGGTGCCGTCTCCCTGGTCGGCCAGAACGTAGCCGCCATAGAGCTCGATGCCATATCGGGTCTTCATGTCGCTGTCCATGTAGCCGAAGCGCTCGCCGTCCTCTTCATAGCTGCGGGAGCGCCACAGGAAGACAGTCTTGTCCCCCATGGTGAGCTTATCCTTCCAGGTGAAGCCGCTGCCCAGGGTCAGCTTAGCCAGCACCAAGCCCTCAGCCTTATGCCAGTCGGCCCAGCTGCGGACATAGCCCTCCCCCGCCAGCTGTTCGTAGGCGGGATAGGTAATGTCGGCCGGTGCCTGGGTCTCGGCGGGGCCGGCTGTGGTAACGGGGGAGGTGATCCCCGTGATGCTGTCACCGGGATTCAGCTGCCCCAGCTGCCCCTGGATGTTCTCCTGCTCGGGAGACAGGGTCACAGGATCATCGGTCACGGGGGCCTCGTCGGGCCGGGCAATGAAGGAGAGGTCAAAGACCCCGAAGTGGTAGAGCATCGCCCCCGTGCACAGCAGAACCAGCAAAAGCAGGGGAAGGACGCGGCGTAAAATTTCTTTCATGTGTATCCTTTTCTTGGGGAGGGACTTTTTGAAAAAAGTCCCTCCCCAAACCCCTCCGCAAAAACTTCCAAAAATAAATTTTTACCGTTTTTTGATGGGGGTCTGGGGGAAACTTTTTTCCAAAAAAGTTTTCCCCAGTTATTTATGGTACTTCGTCCCGTGCTGGATTGACAGCGCACGGTAGACGGCTTCCAGCAGGATGACCTGCATGAGCTGGTGAGGGAAGGTGAGCTTTGACACCGAGAGGCGGAGGTCGCAGGCGGCCTTCACCGATTCGTCCAGGCCGTGGGATGAGCCGATGATGAAGCAGAGGGAGCCGGAGTTCTCGGTGCCCCGTGCCAGCAGCTCGGCCAGAGCCGGGGAGTCGTACTGCTTTCCCTCCACGCAGAGGGCGATTTTCATGGCCCGGGGCGGGATGGCGGCGAGGATACGGCCGGCTTCGTCCCGCAGGGCGGCGGCGATCTGTGCCGCCGAGGGGTTTTCGGGCAGGCGTGCCTCCTTGAGGGAGACGATTTCGGGGCGGCAGAAGGCCCCGAGGCGTTTGGTGTACTCGGCGGCGGCCTCTCTGAGGTAGCTTTCCTTGAGGGTGCCGACGGTGATGAATTTACAGCTGAGCATAGATATCCTCACTGACAGTCCCCGCCGCAGAGGAGGACGGGGGCGTTTTGTTCGGCGATGCGGAGGGTGATGTCCCCGCCGTTCTCGGCAAGCCGGTGGCCAAGGACCGCGGCCAGCTCGCAATATGCCAGGTCGGGGGTGTTGTTCTCCTCCGAGAGGTGGGCCAGCAGCAGGCGGCGCATCCCCGCCTGGGCCAGCTCCCCGGCTAAGAACGCGCAGTCGGGATTGGACAGATGTCCCCGCCGGGAGGCGATCCGCCGCTTGAGGTCGGGGGGATAGCGCCCGGTCATGAGCATCTCGGGGTCGTGGTTGCACTCCAGCACCACGGTGGAGCAGCCCATGAGGCCCTCCCGCAGGCTGTCGGCAAGATAGCCCGCATCGGTGGCGTAGCCGATCTCCCCCTCGGGGGAGGCGATGCGGAAGCCCACGCAGCAGGCACTGTCATGGGAGACGGGGAAGCTGCGCAGGGCAAGCGCCCCGATTTTTGCCTCGTAGAGGGGCGGATGGATCACCGCGCAGGCGGCGATCTCGGGGACAGCCATCAGCCGCGGGGCGGAGGGCTCGGTGATGTGCACGGGGATGGGGTGGCGGCGAAGCAGCACCTCCAGGGCCCCGGTGTGGTCGGTATGTTCGTGGGTAAGGAAGATGGCGTCGATCTCCCCGATGGAGGAACCCACCTCGGTCAGGGCCGTGCAGAGGGCCCGGGCAGAGCGGCCGGCATCCACTAAGATTGTGGCTCCCCCGGCGCGGATGAGCACAGCGTTGCCCCGGGAGCCCGAGTAGAGGGCACAGAGAAAGGGTGTCTTCATCGGTTCATCCAAGGGTCAATGATGTAGAGGTAGATGATCTCAAAGCAGAAGGTGATGCAGAGGGGGAAGATCAGGGTGAGCATCCACTTGGAGCGCTTGACGCGGCGCTCGGCCTCGGCAAAAAATTCCTTCTTCTTTTCCTCGCTCCAGTCCTCGGGGAGCTGGTCGGGGGTGATGTTCCGCGCCACCATGGCCCGGTTGTAGATGATGTAGCCGCAGATCAGCCCCAGCAGCACCAGGAAATAGATGGAGGAGATGATGACGAAATATCCCAGCCCCACCAGAATGCGGTAGAGGCCGAAGATGACCACGGTGTTGACGGCCAGCATCAGGAGCAGCCGCCAGTTGAATTCCCCCAGGCGGCGCTTGACCTGCTGTGCGGGGGTCAGCGCCTTCTCCCGGCGGCGGGGAGCGGATTTCTTTTTGTTTTTCGACATAGTGATCTTCCTAATTTGGGGGTATGTGGGGCGTTGCCCCACACCCCACTTAAGGGACTTTTTGAAAAAAGTCCCTTAAGGATCCCAAAAACTTTCAAAAATTTGGTTTGGTGTTTGTGCGGTGCTGATTTACGCCAGTCTTGCGGCGCCGGTGGGGCGGACGTGGAGGATGTGGCAGGCGCCCTCGCCGAAGACGGCGTTCATCTGGGCGGCGTAATCGGAGGCGTACCGGGCGGGGACGAAGGCCTGGATGGTGCCGGCAAATCCGCCGCCGTGGACACGCCACGCGGTGCCGGGGATGTCGCCCAGGGCCCGCTCGGTGACAGCCAGCGCCAGGGAGAGCCCCTGCTCGGCCACGTTTTTGTTGGTGTAGACGTTCTGCAGGTAGCAGAAGGAGGAGCGGCCGGAGGCGAGGACGCCTGCAAGGAAGCGGTTCAGATCCCCTTCCAGCAGAGCCTTGGTTTGGGCTTCTACCCGGCGGTTCTCGGCGAAGAAGTGGAGGGCGCGAAGGATTGCCCGGTCACCCACCTGCTCACGCAGGGCGGGGATGGCGGCCACAAAAGCCTGCTCATCGGCTCCCCGGAGAACGGGAACACCCATGGCAGCGGCGGCAGCTTTCATCTCGGCGGGAACCGAGGCGTAGTCGTCGTTGAGGTCGGCGTGGCTGCCCCCGGTGTTGATGATACACAGGGCGTAGCCCGCAGCGGTGAGGTCGAAGTCCATGGGGGTGATGACGGGGGCGGCGGGATCGGCGAAATCGATGGCCACAATGCCGCCGTGGGCGCAGGCCACCTGGTCCATCAGGCCGCAGGGCTTGCCGAAGAAGCGGTTCTCGGTGATCTGTGCCATCTTGGCGATCTCCACCCGGTCAACCTTGCCGTCGTTGTAGAGGTGGGAGAGGATGGTACCCATCATGACCTCAAAGGCCGCCGAGGAAGAGAGTCCCGAGCCCTTGAAGACATTGGAGGTGGTATAGGCGTCGAAGCCCCCCACCCGCAGACCGGCCTCGCGGAAGCAGGCGGCCATGCCGGCGATGAGGGCGTTGGAGGTGAACATCTGATTTTCGTCGGGGGCGGTGAAACGGTCAAGATCCACCGAATTGGGGCGGAAGCCCTCGCTCTGCAGACGGACGATGCTGTCCTCTCTGGGGCGGGCCACCGCAATGATGTCCAGGTCAATGGACGCGGCAATGACGCGGCCGTGGTTGTGGTCGGTGTGGTTGCCCGACAGCTCGGAGCGGCCGGGGACGGACAGGAGCATGACCTCCCCCGACTCGCCGTACAAACGGCCAAAGGCGAGGACGGCATCCCGGGCGCGCTGACGCTTCTCCCCCGCCGCTTCTCCGTAAAGCGCGGCAAAGGCGGCATCGGCACCGCCGCCGGTGATGTGCTCCAACAGTTCCTTGTATTGCATGGTTGTTCCTCCTGAAAATGTGCAAATTTTCCCCCTCCCCTAATTATATCAAATTCTCGCCCCCGAAACAAGCCCTTTGGCGTACAATTCGGTAAATAAAGTTTGAACTTGTGGGGCGCTGCCCCACGCCCTGCTTAAGGGCCTTTTGAAAAAGGCCCCCCGGGCCCCGCGAAAACTTTCAAAAAAGAATGCTGCAGTTTTTTGGGTGTGTGGGGGTGTTTTTTGCAAAAAACACCCCCACGGTCTTCCTTCCCGTCTTAATTCCCCCAAAGGAATTTCCCGAGTTTGCGGAAAGGGTGAGCAAAAAAGAGTTTTCCACAGGGAAAAATGGGAAAAAAACCGTGATTTTCCGCGAAAAAGCAAGCTTTCCACATGGTTTCCCACACCCTGTGGAAAACTTTTTAGGAAACTTTGATGCTGTTCAAACAATCCCATCGACGTTCCAAAATGAGAAAAAATCCCCACAAAAGTGGGGATTTCATGGCGAAAAATGCGCACGATCCCCCACATGGGGGAATTGGGACGGAAAGCGAAAACTCCTTCGCAAAAACAGCAAAAGGAAAGCTGTGCCGGGGCACAGCTTTCCTTTTATCTGCGGATACGGAGCCGCGGACGGAGCTTGAAGAGATAGAGCAGAATGAGCCGCGAGAGGGCGATATCGTAGAGGATGAAGGCCCCGTTGCCCAGGGCGAAGACCACCACCGACAGGGTCATGCCGGTGTCGGGGAGGGCAAGCACGTAGGTGCAGAGCACGATAAGCAGAAGCAGCGCAGTGTTGAAGGCCGACAGCTTCAGGAGCCAGGCAAACACCGGCCGCAGGCCCTCGAAGACGGTTTTGAGCATGGGGTAGATCCCCATGAAGAGCAGGTAGAGGAGGGCGGGAAACTTGGCGGGCAGGAGCAGGAGAGCCAGTACCGAGGTGGCACACCACACTGCCCAGGGAAAGCCGCCGCCGAACTCAATGACGGCGATTACCGTAAGGATGGAGGCCAGGGCGGCCAGGGAGAGGTCGAGGACCTCCACCACAGCCCCAAGCCAAAGCATCAGCACCCCCAGCGCCACGAAGGCGGCCCCCGCCGTCAGCCGGCGGGTGTGGGGAGAAATTCTGTTTTTACCCATGTTGATGATTGCTTTCGCCGGGCGAAAGCTTCCTTTCTGCGGAATTGGGCTTGAAGGTCACAAACCTCCTCCTCAGCAGCAGCTGATCAGATCGCCGCCCATGCACTCACAGCAGCAGTCGGCGCAAAGCAGACCCGTGCAAAGGTCGCAGCCCGAGCAGGAGGATTGCGAGGTCCCGGCGGCGGGACGGCCGAATCCCTGGGTCCGCTGGCGGAGCTGATCCCGGATCTGGGCATATTCTCCGTTGGCAGGGTCCATGGCGCAGGCGGTGTCGAAGGACTGCTGGGCATCGAAGGTCCAGCCCCGGCGGAGCTGGATGCAGCCCTGCAGGAAGTGCCACTCGGCATTCCGGTCGGCCACGGGAACGGCGGCAAGGAGGCGAGCCGCCTCCAGGATGCTGCCCTGGTTGATGAGCACCCGGATCCGGGCATAGGTGCTGTTCCCGCCGTAGCTCCCCGAGCCGGTGCCCGCACCGCTGTCGTAATAGGTGTTCCCCGAGGAAGAGGAGCCCCCCGCCCGCTGACGCTGGATCTCGTCGTAGGCGGCGTTGATCTCTTTCATCTTTTCCTCGGCCACGTCGGCCAGGTCGCTGTCCCGGTACTTGTCGGGGTGATATTTTCGCGCAAGGGCGCGGTAAGCCTGCTTGATGTCATCGTCAGACGCGTCGCGGCTGACACCTAAGGTCTTGTAAGGATCAGTCATGGTTTTCTCCGTTTTCGGTGTGGTTTGCCCCGTCCTCCTCTTCGCCGAAGAGCACGCGGCGGGCGGCCCGGGGCATCCCCAGGTAGAGGATGTTCCGCAGAATGGCCGCATTGTCGGGGTTGCCCGCCCCTCCCAGCAGATCAAGGGCGGCCTCCATCTGCATCAGCTCGGCGGTAAGGGCCCGGGCGTAGGTCTGGCGAAGCCCGTCGTCCATGGGCTCGCCCCCTCGCGCCGCGGCGAAGGGATTGTAGCGGCCCAGCCGCAGGTCCTCCTCATAGTCATCGATGGCGTCAACGACGTAGAGCCAGCGGCCGAGATGATGGCCCAGCTCCCCCGCTACCCGGGCGGCACTCCCCTCGAGGCCGTGGGCTGCCAGGGCCCGCATCAGCCGGCCGAAACAGTCGGCGGGCTGATCCACCGAGGGGGTATTTGCCTCCTCCAGGGCGTGAAGCGCATCCAGCGCCCCGGTGATCTCGGCCGCCAAAGGGGCAAGCTCGGGGTCGGATGCCAGGGCCCGGCGCTGCATCCCCGAAAGGAAGGGATCGGCCAAACGGGCCCGCCAACGGCGGCTTCCCCGCTCGTCGGCCAGATCGTCCCGGTTTTTCAGGGCACCCAGCAGGGCGGCGGTGTGGGCAGCGTACCGCAGAGCCCCGTTTTCCTCGGCCACCGCCCGCCGGGTAAAGGGGTGCGCGGCACAGCGGCGGGGACGGAAGGTAATGGGCTCCTCGGCCGCAGCCATCCGCAGCAGGGCAAGATAAACAAAATCATAGCTGAGGGTAAACCGTGACAGACAGCCGGTGCAGCGGCCCATGGCCCGGCACAGCCCGCAGTAAACCCCGCGGTAATAAGCATCCTCCCGAACCTTCAGCTCAGGGGAATGGGGCTTGATGTACCCAAACACGGTCTTCCCTCCCATAAAGATATGTATTCATCATCATGATACCCCATAACTGTGAAGAAAGGAAGATGGATTTGTTAATTTTTATGGCAAAGGAAGAATTATGTGTCTTGGGGGAGCCCTTTTTTGGAAAAAAGGGCTCCCCCAAACCCCCTCACAAAAAACTGTAGCATTTTTCTTTTGTAACGTTCAGCGGAGCGGTCGCACGACCTCCCCCTCCCACCCAAATCCGCACCGCACAAACCCCAATCCATTTGTTTGAAAGTTTTCGCGGGGTCCGGGGGGCCTTTTACAAAAGGCCCCCCGGCGGGGCGTGGGGCAGAGCCCCACAAAAAACGAAACGAATATGATATAGAAGAAAAAACATTTATGGAAATTTCGGCACAGCGGTTGACAAAAGCGGCAGAAAATGTTATATTGAGTAATGACAGTCGATGGCAGATCGATTGGCGGGGGGGCAGTGAACTGCCGCAGTAAAAGAGAGGAGAAAATCTTATGTCCAAGATCACCTTTATGGGTGCAGGATCCAGTGTGTTTGCCAAAAATGTGCTTGGCGATGTCATGCTGACTCCCGCCCTCCGCGACTTCGAGATCGCGCTCTACGACATTGATCCCGAGCGTCTCGAGGACTCCTACATCATGGTGAACGCCCTGAACCGCAACATCAACGAGGGCCGCGCTACCGTGACCAAGTATCTGGGTGTCGAAAACCGCAAGGACGCCCTGCGCGGTGCTGACTTTGTGGTAAATGCCATCCAGGTAGGCTTGTACGAGCCCTGCACCGTCACCGACTTTGAGGTACCCAAGAAGTACGGTCTTCGTCAGACCATTGCCGATACCCTGGGCATCGGCGGAATTTTCCGTGCACTCCGCACCATTCCCGTCCTTGAGGACTTTGCCGAGGACATGGCGCAGGTTTGCCCGGGCGCCTACTTCCTCAACTATACCAACCCCATGGCCATGCTCTCCGGCTGGATGCAGCGCTACACCGACATCAAGACGGTGGGCCTGTGCCACTCGGTGCAGGTCTGCTCCGAGCGCCTGCTCAAAAACCTCGGCTTTGCGCCCAAGCTGCCCATCCGCGAGAAGATCGCGGGCATCAACCACATGGCATGGCTGCTTGAGATCGAGGATGCCGACGGCAACGACCTCTATCCCGAGATCCGCCGCCGTGCCAATGACTTCCTGCAGAATCCCCCCAGCTACTTCAAGGATCTGACCCGTTATGAGTACATCCGCCGCCTGGGCCACTACTGCACCGAGTCCAGCGAGCACAACGCGGAGTACAACAACTTCTTTATCAAGTCCAATTATCCCGAGCTCATCGAGCGCTACAAGATTCCGCTGGACGAGTATCCCCGCCGCTGCATCCGCCACATCGAGAAGTGGGCGGAGGACAGACTCAAGTACGCCAACGACAACATCACCCACACCCGCACCCGGGAGTATGCGGCGCACATCATGGAGGCCATCGTTACCGACGTGCCCTACAAGATCGGCGGCAACGTGATCAACCATAACCTGATCACCAACCTGCCCGCAGAGGCCTGCGTTGAGGTGCCCTGCCTGGTGAACAAGCTGGGCATTCAGCCCACCCATGTGGGCGCACTTCCTCCCCAGCTGGCGGCCATGAACATCACCAACATCAACGTCCAGCTGCTGACCATCCAGGCGGCTGTGACCAAGAAGAAGGAACACATCTACCACGCGGCCATGATGGATCCCCACACCTCCGCCGAGCTGTCCATCGACGATATCATCTCGCTCTGCGATGATCTCATCGAGGCGCACAAGGGCTGGCTGCCGGAGTATCATTAAGGGCGCGGGGCGCGCAGGGGACGCTGTCCCCTGACCCCTGCCAGGGAAACTTTTTGAAAAAAGTTTCCTTGGAACCTTCAAAAACTTTCCAACAACTACCTTTTAAAGGAGATACGATATGTCTAAGATTACGTTTATGGGTGCGGGCTCCACGGTTTTCGCCAAGAATGTACTGGGCGATGTGATGCTGACCCCCGCTCTGCAGGACTTCGAGATTGCGCTCTACGACATTGATGCAGAGCGTCTGGAAGAGTCCTACATTATGATTTGCTCCCTCAACCGCAACATCAACGAGAACCGCGCCACCGTGACCAAGTACCTGGGCGTGGAGAACCGCAAGGACGCGCTCCGCGGTGCGGATTTCGTGGTGAATGCTATCCAGGTTGGTCTGTATGACCCCTGCACCATCACCGACTTTGAGGTGCCGAAGAAGTACGGTCTCCGTCAGACCATCGCCGACACCCTTGGCATCGGCGGCATCTTCCGCACCCTGCGCACCATTCCCGTGCTGGCTGATTTTGCTGAGGACATGGCGCAGGTTTGTCCTAACGCATACTTCCTCAACTATACCAACCCCATGGCCATGCTGGCCGGCTATATGCAGCGCTACACCGACATCAAGACGGTGGGTCTGTGCCACTCGGTGCAGGTTTGCTCCTCCCGCCTGCTGAAGAAGCTGGGCATGGAGCCCAAGCTCCCCATCCGCGAGAAGATCGCCGGTATCAACCACATGGCATGGCTGCTTGAGCTTGAGGATGCCGACGGCAACGACCTCTACCCCGAGATCCGCCGCCGCGCCTGCGAGATTCTGGACAATCCCCCCGATGATTTCAAGGATCTGGTGCGTTTTGAGTACATCCGCCGCTTCGGCCACTACTGCACCGAGTCCAGCGAGCACAACGCCGAGTACAACCAGTTCTTCATCAAGTCCAAGTATCCCGAGCTCATCGAGCGCTACCGCATTCCCCTGGATGAGTATCCCCGCCGCTGCATCGATCAGATCGCGCGCTGGAAGAACGACCGCGAGAAGTACCTCACCGACGATGTGAGCCATACCCGCTCCCGCGAGTACGCCTCCCACATCATGGAAGCCATCGTCACCGACAAGCCCTATCAGATCGGCGGCAACGTGCTCAACACCGGCCTGATCCCCAACCTGCCTGCCGAGGCCTGCGTTGAGGTGCCGTGTCTGGTGAACAAGCTCGGCATTCAGCCCACCTATGTGGGAAATCTCCCCGAGCAGCTGGCTGCCATGAACCGCCTCAACATCAACGTTCAGCTCCTCACCATCGAGGCCGCTGTCACCCTGAAGAAAGAGCATATCTACCACGCTGCAATGCTCGATCCGCACACCTCCTCCGAGCTGTCCATCGACGACATCGTCTCGCTCTGCGACGATCTCATCGAAGCCCACAAGGGCTGGCTGCCCGAGTATCACTGATACGAGAACAAGAGAGGGAAGAGGGAGCCTTTTGAAAAAGGCTCCCTCTTCCCTCTTGGTTTCGGCTCCGCCGAAACCAATTCACCCATTACCCGCGAAAACTTGCAAAAAATGGCTTGATGCAGAAAAGGCTCCCTTTTCAAGGGAGCCTTTTCCTATGCAACTTCATGCCGAACCGGTGCCCGTCCGAAGGACGGCTACCGTTGATGGACGTGCACCCTTAGCGCGCCGTCTTCAGCTCCCGCCAAATCCAGATTGTATGAAAGTTTTTGCGGAGGGGTGTGGGGAGGGGCTTTTTTCAAAAAGCCCCTCCCCACGTTCCCACGTTCCCACTCAAAACAGCTCGATCATTTCCTTGGGCGATGCGGTGAAGTTGTGCATGGAGCCGTCGGGCATGATGGCGATCATGTCCTCGATGCGGCAGCCGTATTTGCCTTCCAGGTAGATACCGGGCTCCACGGTGACCACGTGGCCGCGCTCGAGGACGGCATCGGGAGCAGCGCCCTGGGAGAGGCGGGGTGCTTCGTGGATGTACATACCCACGCCGTGGCCGAGTCCGTGGCCGAAGGTGCCGTGGTAGGCGGGGTTGGCGTAGATGATGTCCCGTGCGGCGCTGTCCACGGCGCGGCAGTTTGCGCCTTCTCTGGCGGCGGCGAGGCCTGCCAGCTGGGCGCGGAGGACGGTGTCATAGAGGGCCTTCATCTCAGCGTCGGCCTTGCCCAGTACTACGGTGCGGGTCATATCGGAGGTATAGCCGTCCACGCGGGCGCCGAAGTCCATGGTGAGGAAGCCGCGTTCCAGCTTGATGGGACGGGGTACGCCGTGGGGGCGGGAGGAGGCGGAGCCCGACACGGCGATGGTCTGGAAGCCGGGTTCGTCGGCGCCGTTCTTGCGCATGAAGTAGTCCAGCTCAAGGGCGACTTCGATCTCGGTCATGTTGGGGGTGATGGTACGGACGATGTGAGCGAAGGCGGCGTCGGCAATGGCCTGCGCCCGGGCGATGGTGGCAAGCTCCTCCTCGTCCTTGTACTCCCGCAGGGCGTTGATCAGGTTCCCGGCCGGCACGAACTCTGCCCCCGCCAGCTTCTTCTGCATCCGCGCCAGTGCCGCGCAGGGCAGCGTGTCGTCTTCATAGGCAATGGTGTAAACCCCGTCCCGGCGGGCAATCTCCAGAATGCAGTCCAGCATCGACCCCTCGGGCATGATCACCTCGAAATCCTCCGCCGCAACCGCAGCCTTCGCCGCCTCAATGTAGCGGAAATCCGCCAGCAGATACGCACGGCGGCGCGTGATGAAAATGTACCCGTCGGTGTAGTCAAACCCGCTCACCCAGCGCTGGCTCACCAGCGAGGTCAGCACCACCGCATCGGTAGTCATAACCTCAGTCAAACGTGCAAGATGTGTCTTAGCCATAATATTTCTCCTTAATATAATAATCGATTGATGGACGGGGACGCTGTCCCCGAACCCCTGCTTAAGGGGCTTTTTGTAAAAAGCCCCTTAAGAATCCGCAAAAACTTTTAAAAAGGGAGTGTTTGAAAGTTTTTGCGGGGGTTTGGGGGAGCTTTTTTCAAAAAGCTCCCCCAAAGTATTCCAACCCCAGCAAATAGCTCTTCCACCCGAATCCGGCGATTTGACCGCGGCAGACGGGGGAGATGACGGAGGTGTGGCGGAACTCTTCCCGGGCGTGGATGTTGGACATATGGACCTCCACCACGGGGAGGGGAGCGATGGCGGCGATGGCATCGCGGATGGCGTAGGAATAGTGGGTATAGGCACCGGCGTTGAGGATGATGCCGTCATATTTGGCGGGGGCGGCGTGGAGGATATCGATCATCTCGCCCTCGTGGTTGGTCTGTGCGAAGTCCACGGCGAAGCCCAGCTCTGCGGCGCGCTCTGCCAGCTTTTCGTTGATCTCGGGCAGGGTCAGCGCGCCATAGTGGGCGGGCTCGCGGGTGCCGGTGAGGTTGATGTTGGGGCCGTTGAGGACAAGCAGTGTTTTCATAGTTGTTCTCCTTTTGGTGAAATATCAGTTCAGTCGGCCCAGGGCTTGCTCGGTGAGGGCCTGCATATAGGCCGCATCCTCGGCCATGGTGCCCGCCGATTCGCAAATGATGCGGGGGGTCAGGCCGTCAGCGGCGATGACTTCTGCCAGGGGGGCGAAGTCGGGACCCCAGGCGGTATCGGCGAAGGTGACGTGCCGCTTCTCGCCTGCGTCGGTGTATTCGATGCGGGAGAAGTGGCAGTGCAGATTCCGAGCCACCTCCTCCCCTGCCGACTCGGCAATGGCGGCAAAGACGGCGCGGTAGTCGTCGGCGGCAAAGAACCGCCCCTGCTCCCTTGCGTTGAGGTGGCCGAAGTCCACCACCGGCACCAAACGCGGGTTGATGCGGCAGAGGGTGAGAACCTCCTCCAGGGTGCCCAGCTGATTGCGCTTGCCCATGGTTTCCAGGCCAACGGAGATCCCGGGGAAGCGGTCGCCGATGGCGGCCAGAGTCTGCTCCAGGGTGTCGGCGGCCAGAGCCATGGCCTCCTCCCGGGAGATTTTCGCGGCCGAGCCGGTGTGCACCACAATGGTGTCGGCCCCCAGCGCCTCGGCGGCCTCCAGGGAGCGGGTGATGTAGTCAATGCTCTTCAGCCGTTTCTCGGGGTCAACTCCGGAGAGGGAAATGTAGTAGGGGGCGTGCAGGGACATGGAAATGCCGTGCTCCCGGGCCTTGGCCCCGATCTTGGCCAGGGTGGCGATGGGCGCGGTCAATCCGTTCCCCGCCTGGTATTCGTATGCCCCCAGACCCCGCGCCGCAACCCAGCCGGGCGCCTGCAGGGTGGCCTTGAAGCCCTCGGCGTAGAAGGACTCGGAGTTGCCGCCGGGGCCGAAGAGAGGACGGTTTCTCATCATGTTTTCTTCCTTTTATATATAACGTATTTGTGCATCCCGTCATGGACGGGTAAAGTCCCCGTTCTTTTTGTGCCAGCGGGAGAGGATGGGCCGCTCCAGGGCGCGCTTGAAGCGCCAGAAGAAGCTGCGCTTGTCCCGGATGGGGGGGACAATGATGGCCTGCATCCCGCAGAAGCGGGCACAGAGCAGATCGGTAAAGATCTGATCCCCCAGGGACGCGGCGGCGTTAGGGGTCACCCCCAGCCCGGCCAGCGCCGCCCGGGCGGTTTTCGTCAGGGGCTTGTGGGCGTCGGGGTAAGCGGGCAGACCCAGGGGCGCGTTGAAGCGCTCCACTCGGTCGGCATGATTGTTGGAAATGAGGGCCGCTTTGATCCCTGCCTCGGCGAGAGCCGAAAACCAGGCCAGGGTCTCGGGGGTGGGATCGGGCTGCTCGTAGGGCGCGAGGGTGTTGTCAATGTCGATCAGCAGCGCGCGGATCCCCCGTGCCGCAAGATATTCGGGGGTGATATCGGTGAACTGCGCAAAATACGCATCGGGCAAAAGCGTCATAGAGCCTCCCATGGTTGTGATGGCTTCATTATAGCACGGATTGCCCCATTTATCAAGAGCGGGAGAAAAAATTTTGCAAACCCCTTGACAAAGGGGGGAAACTGTGGTATTATATTTAGGCGGTTTTGATTAACGCCATGCGGGTGTAGTTCAATGGTAGAATTCCAGCCTTCCAAGCTGGCCGCGTGGGTTCGATTCCCATCACCCGCTCCATCCCCAAAGGGGAAGCGCTGTGCCGGGAACGAGATCAGCCCTGAATGTGCCTTTAGCTCAGATGGATAGAGCAACTGCCTTCTAAGCAGTAGGTCGCGGGTTCGAGTCCCTCAAGGCACGCCATATGGTGGGTATAGCTCAGTTGGTTAGAGCGTCAGGTTGTGGCCCTGAAGGCCGTGGGTTCGAATCCCATTACTCACCCCAGAAGAAAAAAGCACATTCGCGAGAGCGAGTGTGCTTTTTTCTTCTGATGCCGGGGCTTTGCCCCGTGCCCCACCAAGGGAACTTTTTGAAAAAAGTTCCCTTGGATCCCTCAAAAACTTTCACAAATAAGTCCAATGTTACTTCCAGCGAACCGGTCGCCGTCCGAAGGACGGCTGCGGCAGATGGAAGCATACACTTAGCGCGCAACCTCCCGCTCCCACCCCAAAAATTGCATGAAAGTTTTTGAGGGGGTGGGTCTGGCGGTGAGCCGCCAGACCGTCGAGTTTGGCCGGAGAACCGGCCAAACGTCGCAAAAAGGGGCACTTTTTTCAAAAAGTGCCCCCAAAAACCCCAACCAAATCCGCATTTTCCCACACTATATAGATGAGCTCCTTCAACCGGGCGGGGAAGCGGGGTCAACTAACGGTTTCTTGACTTTGCGTGCCTGTTCGGGTATACTGGGAGCAGTGAAAACAGAAAGGATGATTGCCATGAAACTGAGATTGATTTGTATGATGGCGGTACTGGCGCTGGTGCTTTGCGCCTGCGGCGGTGCGGGAGATGGCGCGGTGACCACCGAGCCCCCTGTGACCGAGCCGCCTGTTCCCGCTGGGCCCCCGGTGGCGCTGAGTGGGTACACGCTGATCCGTTCCGAGAGCGCCGAGCGGGCGGTGATTGATGCGGCCTCCGCACTTTACGCGAAGATTCAGAGCGTTGAGGGCGGCGGGAGCATCACCTTTGCCGACGACTACCTCCGCCGCGGGGAGAGCGCGGACAGTTCCCTGCCCGAGATTCTCTTCGGTGTAACGAACCGTCCCGAGTCGGCGGAGGCCCTCGCTTCCCTGCCCGGCTACATGGACTTCAGCGTGGGAAAGGTGGGGCAGAAGATCTGCATCGCCGCCAATACCCCCGAGCGGCTGGCTGAGGCGGCGGAGTATTTCTTCGCCCACCTGACGGTGGAGGGCGGGGCCCCCATTTATACCGGCGGGCAGTACGTGGACCGCTACCCCTGCCCCCTGGCCGATGCCGCCCTCTGCGGCACCCCCGTGGGGGAATATACCATCGTTTACCCCGCCGGCTCGGCCCTTGAGCAGGCAGCCGCCCAGCGGCTTGCGGTGGTCCTGGCCGAACAGACGGGACGCCTGCTGCCCGTGACCGATGATGCCGCGCCCGCCGCCCATGAGATTCGGCTGGGTGGCACCGCCGACCTGCCGGCACGAAGCTTCCGCATTGCCGCCGAAGGGGGGCAGGTTTCCATCGAAGCCCCTACCGCCCTCGGCTATAACGCCGCCGCCGATGCCCTGCTCTCCCTTATGGCCGGCGACAGCATCAAGGACGGCCTGCAGCAGACCACGCCATTCCAGGGCGGCGGCCTGGACGGCGCGCGGGTTCTTTTCATTGGCAATAGCTTTACCTTTTACGGCGGCTGTACCCAGATTTACGATAAAGTGAACTTCAATGACAACGGCTACTTCAAACAGGTGGCCACCGCCATGGGGGACGAGGTGTCGGTGACCACCGCCACCTACGGCAACGGCGTGCTCTGCGATGAGAACGCCCGGGTTAACCTCTATCAGATCATTCTCGATCAGTTCCCCAACCCCTGGGGCAGCGAAAAGATGGACGATTTCTATAACCAGGACGTGGTGGTGCTTCAGCAGGGCAGCTACGACCCCGTGGACAACGAGGCCATGACCCGACGGGTCATGGCGCTCTTCCCTCCCGATACCCTGTTCTGCTTCTTCATTCACCAGTATAATGCCTACAATCCCAACGTGATCGCCACCGCAAAGAAGGTTTGCGCCGAGGGCGCGGGGGTCTATGCCCCCACCGGCCACCTGATCTGCGACCTGGTGGAGAGCGGCAAGATCATCCCCGGCGGTACCATGATCTGTAATTGGGATTCCTTCTGCGTCAACCAGGAGGGCGACCGCTACCATCCCAATGACCTCAACGGATACCTCAGTGCCTTGAGTATGTACTGCGCCATCACCGGACGCTCGGCTGTCGAGTGCCCCCATAACTTCGTCCGCAATGGTAAGCAGCATTACCTGCCCCCCGCCACTACCAACTTCCCCGACATCCTCGCCTCCGAGGCGGATATGACCGGACTGAAGCAGCTGGTGGACGCCTATGTGGAGCAGTATAATTGAGGGATTTTCCTCCGTCCCGAAGCCGTCCCGCAAGGGGCGGCTTTGTGTTTGCAAAAAAGAAAAAAATTTGTCAAAAAGGGGTTGACAAGTGGGAAATAATATAGTAAAATAATAAGGCTCACCGCGGGACGGCGGTTGGGGGGCTGAAAAAACTTTTGAAAAAGTTTCAAAAATCCCTTGACAAAGGACTTGCGGTGTGGTATAATAATCGAGTCGCGCCGAGGAAGGATCCGAGGAGTGAC
>SVTK01000018.1 GCA_015063805.1 Oscillospiraceae bacterium | reverse complement strand
GCTCCCTTGTGTAAAGGGAGCTGACGCCGAAGGCGGCTGAGGGATTGTTTTACGATGAAATTTTTGCTTTTACAATCCCTCCGTCTTGCTTCGCAAGCCACCTCCCTTTACACAAGGGAGGCTCATTTTCTCCCGACAGTACACCTGAAAGGTGTAACACACTATACCTTGCAGGGCAAGGCGTGTGAAAAAGGACAGAGACGAAAAATCTCTGTCCTTTTGTAATGTAGGGGCGACCACTGGTCGCCCCTACAAATTTGTTTTTTATGGTAGGTAAAACCTGCTTTATGGAAGACACCCGTTTGGCAAAACTTTCCTTTTGTGATGAATTCATGAAACTTTTCTGATTTTTCACCGTCATATCTTGTAAATCGCCGCAAATATGGTATAATTACCATGGAAGGGAATTTTCTGCAAGAATTTTCCGCAGGTTCATGAATCGTTCACCAATTTCCGGGAAAAACTGATATAATGAACTTGGACAAAAATCTAACAAAGTTAACAATTTAACAAACCACATAAAAGGAGGTCCAAGCAATGCTGGATACCAAAATTCTGGTTGTCGACGATGACGCCAATATCTGTGATTTGCTCAAGCTGTATTTTGAGAATGAGGGCTATGAGGTAAAGACCGCCAATGACGGCATGGAGGGCATCAGCTATTTCAAGCTGTACGAGCCCGACCTGGTCCTGCTGGACATCATGCTGCCCAAGAAGGACGGCTGGCAGGTTTGCCGCGAGATCCGCGAAATGTCGAGCAAGCCCGTGATCATGATCACCGCCAAGGGCGAGGTATTTGACAAGGTGCTGGGGCTTGAGCTGGGTGCCGATGACTTCGTGGTGAAGCCCTTCGATCTCAAAGAGCTCTCTGCCCGCGTCAAGGCCGTGCTCCGCCGCTACAGTGCACAGGGCAATCAGAACGATGACGAGGTCATCAAGTTCGAGAACATCGAGATCAGTTTGCAGAAGTATGAGCTGAAGCTTAAGGGCAAGTCGGTGGACATTCCGCCCAAGGAGCTGGAGCTGCTCTACTTCCTGGCGGCCAATTCCAACCGCGTTTTCACCCGCGACCAGCTGTTGGACAAGGTCTGGGGCTTCGACTACCTGGGCGACTCCCGCACCGTTGACGTGCACGTTAAGCGTCTGCGCGAGAAGCTGGAGGGCGTGTCGGACAAGTGGGTGCTCAAGACAGTTTGGGGCGTCGGCTACAAGTTCGAGCTCCTGTCCTGATCGAAGACCGCGCCCGGGTTCGGGCACGGCAAAACAAAACCGAAGGAGCGGTGTAAATGTTCAAGAGTGTCTTTACCAAATATATCACTGCATTTATGCTGATTATCATCATCAGTTTTGCCATGATGATCACAATTATCGCTTCGGTGGTCAATACCTATTCCGGGCAGCTCAAGGATGACATGATCTCCCGCGCCTCACAATCGGCAGTGGAGTATTTGGAGGGGCAGCTGGAGACCCATGAGTTGATGGATCTGCCCTCCCTGTCCATGATTTACGGTGAGCGGCTCCGTCCTGTGCTGGACGTGGTGGCCGGTTCCGCTGAGGACATTTTCCTGCTTGTCACCGACAACAGCGGAAAGATCATCATGACGGGGGGCGCCGAGAACGGTGCTTATACGGGGAGATCCATCCCCAAGCCCGTGATGGATGAGATTAACAATGGGGTGGAGGTGCGCCAGCGGGATACCCTGGACGGTCTGTTCGATGTCCCCTACCTGGTGCACGCCTCTCCCATATTTCTTGACGATTTTACGGTGGTGGGAACGGTTTTCGTCTGTTCCGCTTCCATGACGCTTAATCCGCTGATCGAGGTGATGGTAAAAACCGTCATCATGGCCAGCCTTTGGGTCATGTTGGCTGCCCTGATCGCGGTGTATTTTATCAGCGACCGCATTATCGGTCCTTTGAAGGCCATGAGCCGCGCCGCAAAAAGCTTTGCGGCGGGGAAATTCGATGTCCGCGTCCCCGTCTCAGGACGGGACGAGGTGGCCGAGCTGGCCATTGCCTTCAATCACATGGCAGACTCTCTGTCGGGACTTGAGGGAATGCGCAATTCCTTCATGGCCAATGTTTCCCATGATCTGCGCACCCCCATGACTACCATCTCAGGCTTTATTGACGGGATGCTTGCCGGGGCCATCCCCCCCGAGAAGCATGAGTATTACCTGGGCGTAATCTCCACCGAAGTGAAACGGCTGGCCCGTTTGGTGGCATCTTTGCTGGATATCTCCCGGATGCAGGCGGGAGACCGCAAATTCAACATGACTCCCTTCGATATCTGCGAAATGGCCCGGCAGATCATCATCTCTTTTGAGCAGAAGCTGGAGGCCAAGCGGCTGGATGTGGAGTTCCTCTGTGATGAGGAAAAAATGTTCGTGCTGGCCGACCACGATGCCATCTATCAGATTCTGTACAATATCTGCGACAATGCAGTCAAGTTCTCCCGGGAGGGCGGGAAGTACAGGGTCTCCCTCTCTCTGAGCGAAAAGAAAAAGAAGGTCCACGTCACGGTATTTAACGAAGGGCAGGGGATTTCTCCCGAGGATCTGCCCAATGTGTTCGAGCGCTTCTATAAAAGCGACAAGAGCCGCGGTCTGGACAAAACAGGCGTTGGTCTGGGGCTGTTCATCGCCAAGACCATCATCGCCTCCCATCACGAAGAAATCTGGGTGGAAAGCGAATACGGCGAGAACTGCGCATTCCACTTTACTCTTGAACCGACCTACGCTCCCCTCAAGGAGCCCAGGACGGCAACCCCAGAGGAAAGGAAGTAACTCCTATGCAGGATGAATTTGATCCCCGTCCTGAGGACGGGAAGCCCGAGCAGGCCGAGATGACTGCTGCCTCCCCTGTTTTCTGTTGGAACTACGGCCAGCAAACGGCTTACGATGCCGGCGTGCGGCCCCGCCGCCGCAGAGGTGCGCTGACCTTTGCTATTATCATGACGCTGGCCTTTTTGCTGAGTTTCGGTGCCCTGGCCGCTGTGCTGATCACCTATCCCGATGCGGTGAAAGATCGTATTCCCGCTCCCGGTGAACAGCAGATGACCGAGCAGCCTCGGGAGACTGCGCCCGTGGAAGAGCGGGTAGTCTATGTGCGGGAATATGACAGCGAAAGTGGTATGCTGACCATTCCCGAGATTGCCGCCGCAGTCCAGCCCTCGGTGGTTGGCGTGAAGGTCATGACCCATGGCGGCGTCAGCGTGGGGACTGGGTTTTTTATCCGCGAAGACGGTTACATTGCCACCAACTACCATGTGGTAGACGATGCGGTGTCGATCATGGTAATCGATTACGACGGCGGCGAGCATAAAGCCGAGCTGGTGGGGGGCGACGAGCTCACCGACCTGGCGGTGCTGAAGGTTGAGGGAAAGGCATATCCTGCTGTGACCATGGGAGATTCTGCCGCCCTTTTGGTGGGCGAGACGGTAGTGGCCATCGGTACCCCCTGGGGCCTTGACCTGGCCGGCACAGTGACCAACGGGATTATTTCCGCCATCGACCGAAATGTGAAGATCTACGATGACAGCGGCGTGCTCACCAAGCGCATGACCCTCATCCAAACCAATGCCAACATCAATCCTGGCAATTCGGGCGGTCCCCTGATCAACGACCGCGGACAGGTGATCGGCATTACCACCCTTAAACTTACCGACGGTTATGACGGCATCGGATTCGCCCTGCCTATCAACGGCGCGGCGGAGATCCTCAACTCCATCATCGAGACCGGATCAGCCGGGGAAGGGAACAGCTTTGTGACCGGCCGTCCCATCATTGGCATCACCGGAGGCAACGTGAGTATTATCCAGGGCTATCCCGCCAGTGGTATTATCGTTGCCACCATCAGCGAAGATTACCCCGTGGCCAAGTCCGGCCTGGCGGTGAATGATATCATCGTTGCGGTGGACGGGATCCGCATCAGTACGGTTACCGAGCTGAATGCTTTGCTGGAGGATATGAATGGCGGTGACACCGTTACCCTGACGGTGAACCGCAGCGGAAAAGAGATCGATATTTCCGTGGAATTGGGTTGGGAATAAGACATACAAAAGGAGCACTGTGCACGGTATGCGGTGCTCCTTCTTTCTTCTGAAATTGCGGTATTCCACTGAAAATGCGGATTTTGGGCGAAAAAAGAAAATAAAATTGAATTTTTTACAATTCGGACTTGCATTTTTAGGAAGAGTAGCGTATAATATGGGGGTGATAGAGAACAAAGGAGAGCGAATATGCAATTTTTGAGCGAAGCAATTGATTTTTTGAGCAAAATAATGGACTACCTGCGGGAATTCAACTGGATATCGGTTCTGGTGCGGGTTCTTCTCACCATGGTGTTTGGCGGGATCATTGGCATCGGCCGTGAACGCAAGCGTCGTCCCGCCGGTTTCCGTACCCATATGCTGGTTTGCCTTGGCTCCGCTATGACCATGATGGTCAACCAATATCTGATTGACAAGGGGTACACGGTGGATGCTTCCCGTCTGGGTGCCCAGGTTATCTCGGGTATTGGTTTCCTGGGCGCGGGCACAATCATTGTTACCGGTCACCGCCAGGTCAACGGTCTGACCACTGCTGCAGGACTTTGGGCTTCTGCCTGCATGGGTCTTGCCATCGGCGCCGGCTTCTATGAAGGCGCGCTTTTGGCCTGCATTGTGATTCTGCTGACCACCACCCTGTTTACTTATTTTGACCGAAAGGTCCGTTCCTCTTCACGGGTCATGTGGGTTACAGTGGAATTTTTCCACAGCGAGGATTTTCCTGCCATTTTGGACAACTTGCGCGGGATGGAGCTTCGTGTTTTCAACATTGAACTGAACAAGTCTCGCAGTGAGGCCGGTATGCACAGCGCAACGCTGTCGGTAGAAATGCAGAAAAAACATTCGCATGACGAGGTACTCGCACTGATTGCCACCGTTGACGGTGTGGGTGCGGTGGAAGAACTGTAAGCGGTTATCCTCTCAAATAAAAAATCCCCTGGCGCCCGATCGGGTGCCAGGGGATTTTTGTCATCTGAAATCAGCCGGCGAAGGTGTGCTCTGCGGCCTCGGCACGCATTTTCTGCATGACCGAGCGGGGGCGGGTGGTCTTGAAGATGGCGGAGCCGGCAACGATGACGTTGGCACCGTTGGCGGTGCATCGCCAGATGTTCTCCTCGGTGATGCCGCCGTCAACTTCGATGTTCAGCTTCAGACCGCGTGCCTCTGCCTCGCGGCGGATGGTGCGAACCTTGTCCAGGGTCTCGGGGATCATCTTCTGACCGCCGAAGCCGGGCTCAACCGTCATGACCAGCACCATGTCCAGCTCCTCCAGGTAGGGGAGCAGAACCTCGGCGGGGGTGGCGGGCTTGATGGCGATGCAGGCGCGGACGTCGCGCTCGCGGATGTAGCGGATCACAGAGATGGGATCCTCGCAGCTTTCATAGTGGATGGTGATCAGATCAGCACCGGCCTTGATGAAGTCATCAATGTAGCGCTGGGGCTCGTTGATCATCAGGTGTACGTCGAAGAGCAGCTTGCTCTGCCGGCGGATGGAGGAAATGACGCAGGCACCGAAACTCATGTTGGGTACGAATGCACCATCCATTACATCCAGGTGCAGGTAATCGGCACCGGCGGTTTCCACGCGGGCAACTTCGTCGGCCAGGCAGGAAAAGTCAGCAGCAAGGATGGAAGGGGAAATGTAGATCATGGGAGATCTCCTTTCGGGAATATAGAATGTTAAATTGTAGCAGAAATCATCTTTGACCATATGATGGTATCAGCGGCAGAAACGCGGCCGCTGATGAAGGTTCGCGCAAGGTCGGCGCGGCAGGAGAGCAAAATGCGGGACGTGAAACCAAACCCCGCGCCGTGTGCGCTTTACGGCCCTCCCTTTTATGGGGGGGCTTTTGGTTTGGTCAGATCAGCAGACAAACCGCATGGGCAGCGATGCCCTTCTTCTCCCCGGTGAAGCCCAGATGTTCCTCGGTGGTGGCCTTGATGTTGATTCGGTCCGGGGTGGTGCCCAGGGCACAGGCGAGATTTTCCTTCATTTGGGGCAGGTGGGGGGCAAGCTTGGGGGCCTGCGCGATGACGGTGGCATCAATATTGCCCACGGTAAGGCCGGCTTCAGCCATCATGGGCACCAGCTGTGCCGCGAGGCCGAGGCTGTCCGCACCGGCATAGGCGGGATCGGTGTCAGGGAAATGGCGGCCGATGTCTCCAAGCCCCAGCGCGCCGAGAATGGCATCCATGATGGCATGGGTCAGTACATCGGCATCTGAATGTCCCAGCAGACCGGTCTCGTGAGGAATATCCACCCCGCCCAGAATCAGCCGGCGCCCTTCCACCAGGCGGTGTACGTCGTATCCATGTCCGATTCTCATGTTGCGTCCTCCTGTTTTGTCCCGCCTTTGGGTGCTCGCTCTGCCGCCGCGGCGCGGCGGGCAGCGAGGATGCCCGAAACCCGGACAAGATCGTCGGGGGTGGTGATTTTCAGATTGTCGCGGCCGCATTCTACCAGCTTGACCGGGTGCCGGATGGCCTCTACCAGGGAGGAATCGTCGGTGGCGCTGTCCAGGGTGCCGTTCTCTTTTGCGGTATAGAGGGCGGCGGTGTAGACATTGACGGCGAAGATCTGTGGGGTCTGTGCCTGCCAGATCAGATTGCGGTCCTGGGTCTCGGCCACGAAGCCCTTGTCATCGGCCAGCTTGATGGTGTCGATGGCCCGGGTGGCGGCAATGGCGGCACCGTGGCGGTGTGCCTTCTGCCAAACGGCGGTGAGCATTTCCTCGGTGAGCAGGCAGCGGGCCCCGTCGTGGATGGCCACATATTTTGCCTTGTCGCTGATTTTGCGGAAGCCCCGCATCACCGACTCGGCGCGAGTCTCGCCCCCCTTGACCACCGCGGCAATTTTGGTAAAGCCGTAGAGCTCACAGAGGCGAGGATAGATATCCAGCTCGTCCTCCCGGGCCACCACGATGATCTCGTCAATGTGGGGGGAGTCGTTGAAGGTGCGCAGGGTACGGGCAATGACGGGCATCCCCTCCAGCTCCATCATCTGTTTGGAGCCGGCACCTTCCATCCGGCGGGAGGCTCCGGCGGCAACGATGATGGCTGAAGTGAAGCGGTGTGTCTCAATTCCCGCAGCGGAGCGCAGCAGGTCGGCAATGGAAGAGGTAACCGACATTACTCTTCAAAGGTGCCGTTTTCGATGTCGGCCACCATACCGATGCGGGTGGCGTGCTTGCCGCCCTCAAATTCGGTGTCAAGGAATGCATCCACCAGCTCCAGGGCAAGTCCCTTACCAATGACGCGCTCACCGAAGCAGAGGACGTTGGCATTGTTGTGCTGGCGGGTCAGGCGGGCGGAGAAGGTGTCGGAGCAGCAAGCGGCGCGAATGCCTTTGTGTTTGTTGGCAGCCATGCTCATGCCGATGCCGGTGCCGCAAATAAGAATACCGATATCAGCCTCGCCGTCCTGCAGCTTCTTGCAGGCGCGGTGGGCAAAGATGGGGTAGTGGCAGGAATCGGCGGAGTAGGTACCCACCTCAATGACGTTGTAGCCCTTCGCCTTGATGTGGTCGATGACGTAGTCCTTGATGAGATAGCCGGCGTGGTCGCAGCCGAGTACGATGGTTTTGCTCATGATAAATTCCTTTCAAATAGGGAGTAGTTATTGTTCGCTGTGCCAGTTTCGGTACCACTTGTTCTGATAGAGCCAGAAAAAGAAGAGATGCCAGGCACCGACAAAGACAAAGCCATAGATTGAGGAGAGGAAGGGCACGTTCAGCCAGACGTTCTGGATGGAAAGTCCCATGTACAAAAAGTTCAGCGGAAGCCGCTCGACGATGCCCAACAGAGCCAGCAGCATGACCGCCATGTCGCACAGCGCGGAAATGGCCAGCAGAACCAGTGTGGGCTTGGCATCGGCAATCAGTTGGCGGCAGCGGGGCAGAAATCCGTCCGCAAAGGGAGCTTCCATTTTACTGACCAGATCTTCACCCGGTCCGCGGAACACCCAGGTGCACCAGGTCAGCAGGAAGCCGAACAGGATGCCTGTGGCGGAGGCGAGGACAAAATTAGCCAAAAGAGGCTGTTTGATCTCGTTGATAAACGCCCCCCAGAAAGAGTAGAGGGCAATGTAGAGCACGAGGGTCAGCAGATCGGCAATGAGAAATTTGCGGACAAAGAAAAATTTGGATTGCTTCATGACAGTCTCCTTTGTGTGATGTGAAGTATATTCAAAGTATATCATACAATCACACGACTGTCAAGAAAAATCAACGGACTTGTTATGCCTGCTTCTCGGTCTGAAGTCGCTCCATCCGTTCCCGCTCAGCCTGGCAGGGGCGCAGGTAGACGGGAGCAAGCTCGGTGTCGCTGACGGTTTTGCCGGCGCGGGCAGCGCGCAGAGCGCACATGGCCACCGAGTAGGCATTCTGTTCTCTCAGCAGAGGGGGAGCAAGACGGAAAAGTGAAGGATCGGAGGGATCGGAGGCGTAGGCCAGGGTGACGGCCACGCCGTCTCCCACCAGATGGACCGGGAAGTTGGCCGCCGCATCCATGGCGACCAGTTCTGCCTCCAGGTCAGCCACCGAAATGGCCCGATCCTCGGTGAGGCGCTCAAGTCCGTCGGGGGTGACGCGGAAGAGGGCGTTGTATACCTGCCCGCGACGTGCATTCATGACGGGGCAGACGATTTCTCCATTCCGTGCGGTGCCGAGCAGATTCCCGGCGAGAGCCTCCAGGGTGGACACCCCTACACAGGGCTTGTTTCGCCCGAAGGCCAGCCCCTTGATGGTGGCGGCACCGATGCGCACGCCGGTGAAGGAGCCGGGACCGGATGAAACAGCGAAGAGGTCGACCTCTTCCATGTCACGGCCGAGGCGGGTCATGATCGACTCCACCATGGGGAGCAGGGTCTCGCTGTGGGTGTTGCCGTTGTTGAGGTGATAGAGGGCAAGCAGACGTTCGTCCTGGGTCACGGCCACGGATGCCGCAACGGCAGTTGAGTCAAGGGCTAAGATGAGCATGGTGTATCCTTTCAGCGTACAAGCTGTACGGTGATGCTGCGGGCGTTGAGATCGTCGGGCAGCTTTTCAATGGTGACGCGCAGATAGCGGTCGGGCAGGGCGAAGGGGATCTTCTCGCTCCACTCCACCACGCAGATGCCGCGGTCGAGGTAGTCCCAGTAACCGATGGACTCCAGGTCATCCTCGCCCTCCACCCGGTACATATCGAAGTGGAAGAGGGGCACCTTCCCCGAGCGGTATTCGTTGACCAGGGCGAAGGTGGGGGAGCGCACAAGGGAGCCCGGGGCGAGAACCGATGCCAGCCCGCGGGTCAGCGCGGTTTTCCCCACGCCAAGGTCCCCATAAAGGGCGATGAAGGGCGGGAAAGCACCGCTCGCCAGCTGTCCCGCCAGCCACGCTCCCACCGCCTCGGTTTCTTCTGCCGAGGCGGTGGTGCGCAGAAACAGTTCTTCGGTCATCAGAACAGCCCCGTGATGTTGCCGGCGTCATCCACGTCGATGCGGATGGCGGCGGGAGCCTTGGGCAGGCCGGGCATGGTCATAATGGCACCGGTGAGCACCACCATGAATTCAGCACCCGCCGACAGCTTGACTTCACGCACCGTCAGGGTATAGCCGGTAGGGCGGCCCAGCTTGGATGCGTCATCCGAGAGGGAGTACTGGGTCTTGGCCATGCAGACGGGGAAGGAGGCATACTTAGGATCAAGGGCCACGAAATCGGCGATGGCCTTCTCGGCGGCGGGGAGATACTTGACCTCAGCGGCACCGTAGATCTTTTTGGCAATGGTCTCGATCTTTTCCTTGATGGAGTCCTCGTCGCGGTAGAGCAGCTTGAAGGAAGAGGGCTTTTCGCAGGCGGCAACCACCTTCTCGGCCAGCTCAATGCCGCCGTCGCCACCTTTGGCAAAGACCTCGGACAGGGCAAAGTCAGCCCCGCGGTCGATGCAGATCTTGCGGAGCAGCTCCAGCTCGGCATCGGTGTCGGTGCCGAAGCGGTTGATGGCCACCACAACGGGAATGCCGTACTGGGCCAGGTTGTCCAGATGCGCCTCGAGGTTGACCGCACCTGCGCGGAGAGCGTCGAGATTTTCAGCAGCGAGGTCTTCCTTCTTCACGCCGCCGTTGTACTTGAGGGCGCGGACGGTGGCCACCAGCACGATGGCAGAGGGAGCAAGTCCGCCCTTGCGGCACTTGATGTCCAGGAACTTCTCAGCCCCCAGGTCGGCACCGAAGCCGGCCTCGGTGATGGCGTAATCGGCCAACTTCATGGCCAGCTTGGTGGCGCGGATGGAGTTGCAGCCGTGGGCAATGTTGGCGAAGGGGCCGCCGTGAATGATGGCGGGGGTGTTTTCCAGGGTCTGCACCAGGTTGGGCTTGAGGGCATCCTTGAGCAGGGCTGCCATGGCACCCTCAGCCTGCAGGTCACGGGCATAGATCGGACGGCCATCATAAGTGTAAGCCACCAGAATGCTGCCCAGGCGGCGCTTGAGGTCGGCGATGGAGTCGGCCAGGCAGAGGATGGCCATGACCTCGGAAGCCACGGTGATCATGAAGTGGTCCTCACGGGGAATGCCATCCACGCGGCTGCCCATACCCACCACGATATTGCGCAGGGCACGGTCGTTGGTGTCGGTGACACGGGTGAAGAGGATGCGGCGCTGGTCGATGCCCAGGGCGTTGCCCTGCTGCAGGTGATTGTCGATCATGGCGCAGAGGAGGTTGTTTGCGGCGGTGATGGCGTGGAAGTCGCCGGTGAAGTGGAGGTTAATGTCCTCCATGGGTACCACCTGGGCGTATCCGCCGCCTGCGGCACCGCCCTTGACACCGAACACGGGGCCGAGGGAGGGCTCACGCAGAGCGATGACGGCCTTACGGCCGATCTTTTCCATGGCCATGCCAAGGCCGACAGTAGTGGTGGTCTTACCCTCACCTGCGGGGGTAGGGTTGATGGCGGTGACGAGAATCAGCTTGCCGTCGGGCTTGTCCTGCATCCGACGCTCGAAACCGTCGGTGATCTTGGCCTTGTAGCGGCCGTAGAGTTCAAGCTCGTCATCGGCAATGTCCAGCTTGCGGGCAATGTCGGTAATGGGAAGCATCTTGGCTTCCTGGGCGATCTGAATGTCGGTTTTCATACAAGTTACTCCTTTTTGTGATTGGGGAGATGGGTCAATCTTTCTTGATCAGTGCTTCGCGGCTGCCGTCGGGACGTTGGATCACCGTGTTCTCCAGGGTCGCGCGAAGGGATGCGCGGTAGGATTCGATATACTCCTGCCGCAGGACGGCCTGCTCGGCCTTTTCCTCTTCGGTGAGCCCCTCAGCCTTGGCTTTGCGGGCAAGGGCATTGATCCGATCGATTTTGCTTTGTTCCATGATAATCTCCTTCGGGATTTTGTGCGCAAAGGGTAAAATACTTCCACTCTATATTATGCCCCATTTTTTTGCATTTGTCAAGGGGAGAGCAAAAAAGAGGGGGAAGGAAAGCAGCTTTTTGTTCCGGTGCATATCCTCTCTCCTCTGCGCATAGGATGGAACAATCAAGTGAAAGGAAGTGCAGATATGTCGCCCATCAATTCGTACAAACCCGAAGGAATGCTGATCACCCAGCCCGAGAACCGGGAATACACCGCCACCCCCGCCGCCCTGGAGAGGGCCATGCAGCAGGGGAAAATTTTGGAGGGAACAGTGCACTTATGTGACAGCCGTCTGGCCCTTCATGTGGACCTGGGCTGCATGGAAGGAATCATCCCCCGGGAGGAGGTACTCCGCTGCCGCCGTGAGGAAGAGCTCAAGGATATCGCCGTGATCACCCGGGTGGGCAAGGCGGTGTGCTTCAAGGTCACGGGATTTGTGCGGGAAGAGGGGCGGATGTGCGCTCTGCTGTCCCGCCGCGCCGCCCAGGAGGAATGCGCACAGCGCTACATCGCCGCCCTGCGGCCAGGGGACATTATCCCCGCCCGGGTGACCCACCTGGAGCCCTTCGGCGCATTTGTAGATATCGGCTGCGGCATTTCCTCCCTGCTATCGGTGGACTGTATTTCAGTGTCCCGTATTGCGCATCCCAGGGACCGTTTCTCGGGGGGCGACTTTATCCCGGTGGTAGTCAAGCAGATTGACCGAGACCGGGATCGGGTTTTTGTTACCCACAGAGAACTGCTGGGCACCTGGGAGGAGAACGCCTGCCGGTTTGCCGTGGGACAGACGGTGGCGGGGATCCTGCGGAGCATCGAGAACTACGGCATATTTGTGGAGTTGGCCCCCAACCTGGCAGGTCTTGCCGAGCTGCGGGATGACCGCCTGCCTTCCCTTGATCTGTCGTTGGGGCGATCGGCGGCGGTGTACATCAAGAGCATCATTCCCGAGCGGATGAAGATCAAGCTTGTGCTCATCGATACCTACAGCGGCCCGCGGACACCTACGCCGAGAAAATATTACATCAATCCCGCCGAAACCGGGCACATCGACCGTTGGCGTTATTCGCCCCCCGGTGCACCCAAGGTGATCGAGACAGTCTTCTCGGAGGCGGAAGAATAAAAGAAATGCCGCGCTATGCGCGGCATTTCTTTTATTCTTCGGTGGGGTCGGCCATGATCCCCATGAAGATGGGGGTGCCGGTTCCCGTGTGCAGGATGGCGTACAGGAAGGGGCGGTCAAAGACCAACTCCCGGTATTCTTCGGGGGGGAGGAGCGATGTGGTCATCACGGTCACTGCAGTGGCGGCGGCAGCACGGGTACCGGCGGTGTTGACCTCGATGTGGGTCTTCTGCAGGACGGCATCTACGCAGAGCCGTCCGTCGGCCCTGCCCATGCGGTCAAGCTCGGCTTCGGCGGGGGAGAAGATCCGCGTCAGACCCAGGGCCTTCAGGGCATCGTTGAGGGTGATGCCGTAATCGGTGCGGAAGGCGGGCATTTTGACGTGAAGGGAGGGGCATTCGGCGGGGGTGCTCAATATGCGGTGCAGAGAATCGCCGTCCAGTGCGGCAAGGTAATCCTCCGCGCTGACTCCCTTGGGGGGCAGGATGGCGGCAAAGCTGAAGTACCCATCCGCATAGGGCTTGACGAAGCCCTGCGCGCCCTCATGGGAGAGGAACAGATGCTCACATTTGCTGTGCATGAAGTCGGCGGTGACGGCGGTACCGTCAGCGCGGGTAAAGGGGGCGGGACAGGTGTGGGACATAAAGGCTCTTGCCCATTCTGCCTCAAAGCAGAGGGCGTTGATGAGCAGAAGACGGAGGCCCCGCAGCATATCCTCATTCATCAGGCGGGGGATCATCCCTCCGGTTGCCTCCTGTACCCATCCGTTGATACGGAGAGCGGCATCGGGAGCGGCGAGGGGGAGGGCGCGCACCTCTGCGGCATAGCGATCGGCCAGACGTTTGCAATAGGTGGGGGCAGGGGTGAAGCCCTGCTCATCCGTCCACAGAGAATTGGCCTGCAGAAGCTGCTCCGCCGATGCCTGCGCAAAAGCCGTCCGCAGGGTGGAGAGCGACCGCCGGAGGGTGGGGCGGGTAATGCCGAGAAGTTCCTCCAGCTGGCGCAGGGACTCTCCCGAAGCCCCCTCGGCCAGCATGGCCAGGGCTTCAGCCAGGGAGAGGGGGGAGATCATGCGGGTGGGGGTGTCTGCCGTCTGCTTGAGCAGGGCAAGGGAAAGGCGGGTGAGATGAGAGGACAGTTTCAAGGGGATACCTCGCTTTCTGCGTGAGATTTTGTCACGGCGTGTAGTATTTTGCGGCAGGGGAAAAGTCGATGCCTGCCCGCTTGGCCTGCTCATGCTGGCGATTGCGGGGGATAGCGTAGACCCGCCCGTCCCGGCGGAAGTTTGCACCCGTCTGGTGAAAGTGAAAGGCCACACCCGCTGCCGCACAGGCATCCCGGATGCCTGTAACCCAGGCGTAGTCGCAGACCCGCGCACCTGCCCCCGACTCGCCCCCCACCGTGACCTCCTCGATGCGGTGATCTAGATAAGGGGAAAGGTCAATGGGCTCCAGCAGTGGCTCGCAGACAATGAAGCGATGGCGGATAGGGGCGGCGAGAAAGAGGGGAAGTCGCTCATCGGCACGGCGTTGGTTCTCACAGGTGCAGCCGATGTGGACATTGGGGTAGCCTTCACCCCAATCGTCGGGCAGGGAGACGTGGAAGCGGTGGATCCGCTTGGTGATAAAGATGAATTCCACATCGGGACGGGCGGCAATCATGGCCCATGCCTCCCGCCGCCACTCGTCGGCTTCCTCGAGGAAAAAGTCGGAGCTGAAGCAGGTCCACAGGGTGGAGCCGGAGGGGACCCGGTACTCTCCCTTTCGATTTTTGCGCAGGGGGAGGTCGAAGGCGGCGGTACGGTGGGGCAGAGTAGGGTCCCGTCCGTGCTCGGCATCCATGCGGTAAACGTAGCAGTTGGCGCAGCCCTCGCTGAGCTTGCGGCAGCCGTGCCAGAGATTCCAGCCGTCCCTCATGACGGCTCTCCCATATCGGCGCGGAGAGGGGCGTAAAACGCCGTCATGGCCGCTTCGTAGGCGGCGGGGTCAATGGCATAACTGACCCCGTGGGTAGCTTCATCCACAATCAGCAGGGATTTTTGGGTGGGGCAGGCAGCGTAGAGGCGGCGGCCCATTTCGGTGGGGACATAATTGTCCTTGCTCCCGTGAACAAAGAGAAAGGGCAGGCGCGCCCCGGGCATGGCGCGGAGGGGAGATGCCTCGCCAAAAAAGTAGCCCGCCCGCAGACGGCAGAGCAGGGATGCCATGGGCATCAGCAGGGTGGCCACGGGGCCGGGGATGTGCATGGCGGTTTTCATCACATGACGAAATTCCTCCACCGCCGAGGTGTAGCCGCAGTCGGCGATGACGCCTCTTACCTGGGGCGGGAGATCACGGCAGGCCGCCAGGGTGACGGTGGCGGCCCCCATGGAGATGCCGTGGAGGAAGATGGCGCGGTCGGGGATGCGGTCGGCGATGAGTTGGCACCATGCGGTGCAGTCTCGGCTGTCCAGCGCGCCGAAACCGAAGAAGTTGCCTTCGCTTTTCCCATGGGCGCGGTTTTCCACCACCAGGCAGTTGAAGTCCTGCCTGCGGTACCAGGGGAGCATCATGGCAAAGTCCCCGGGGCTGCTGCGGTAACCGTGGACAACAATGACGGTATCGTGCGCACTGCCATCTCCCTCAGCGGGGAAGAAGCGGGCGAAGAGACGAATGCCGTCATGGGCGGGCAGCGTCAGCTCCTCGTGGGGGAGGGTATCCAGTGCCGCCAGGGCGGCGTTATTTTTCTCTACATAATCCAGCCAAAAGGGGGAGAGGGTGGTGGGATCGTGGGGAGGCAGAGGCGGCTGGCGGCGAATGGACGTGTTGATGAGAAAATTCGCGGCGGAAATGACTGCCGCGAGAATCAGAACTGCAAGCGCAGGCAGAAGATAAAGCATATCGGTCTCCCATCGGATGGATTTTGATCGGTCAAGGGCCGGGGATAAACAAAGTATAGCACAGATGGAGAAAAAATGCAAGAATGGACAGATGTGAGCCATTGTGCTATAATGAAGGGACAAAAAACTTTGCAAATACAGCGAACCTTTCTTCCTAATCTGCGACTTTACAGGTGAAAGCTTTCCGAAACAAGAGGATCTGATGATGCAATATCAAGCGCTTGAAGGTGAAATTGAATATCTGTTGTCGGCGGCAGAGCGGAAGTGCGGGAATCCCCACGATGCGGAGGACCTGGTGCAGGAAACTCTGTTGGCAGCATTGACCTATCGGGCAAAGGGCGGGGAGATCCGTGATCTGCGGGGATGGCTGAACACGGTACTGCAGCACAAATGGAACGATCTGCTTCGCCGCAAATACCGCCAGCCCACCATTGGGATCGGCGAGGGCTTTGACCTGGTGGACGAGGACAATGCCCTCGCCCAGATCGGTGAGCCCGATGAGGCCGAGCAGATCCGCAGGACGGTCGCCTTTTTGGACCGTCTTTACCGCGAGGTCATCGTGCGGTATTATATGAACGGAGAGAGCGTGGCGGAAATTTCTGCGGCCCTTGATATTCCGGTGGGCACCGTGAAGAGCAGACTGCACAGCGGCCGGGAACAGATGAAGAAAGGAATGGAAGAGATGGAAAATTTTTCGGCACAGAGCTATCGGCCGATCCGACTGCGGATTGCCAACAGCGGCAACAACGGCATCAACAACGAGCCCGGGTCACTGGTCAAAGATGACCTGCTGGCACAGAATATTTTATGGGCGGCATATGCAAAGCCGCTGTCGGCAGAGGATATCGCTAAAGCCATCGGTACGCCGGCTGCCTATGTGGAGCCCATCATCCGGCGGCTGGTGGATGGCGAGCTGATGAAACAGGCGGGAAATCGGTACTACACCGATTTTATGCTCTCCACCACCCGGGATATGGAACGGTACATCCCCGCGCAGAAGTCCTTTGCCGAGGAGCAGTTTGATCTGCTGTGGGCACCCATTGAGGGGGGATTGAGGAAGCTGCGGGTACAGAACTTTTATCAACGCGGCACTGCAGATGAGCAGGAGTCCCTTGCCCTGTACGTTGCTTTCAACTGCCTGGATTACGGGCTGTACGGCATTTTTGAAGAGATGTTCGATACCAGGCAGATTTTTCCCTTCCGGCGGGACGGCGGCAGATGGATTGCCTTTGGACAGGTCAGCGATGGAGAGGAACCCGGTGAGGAGTTTCGGCGACACAGCTATTCGGGAGAGCGGTTTGCCCAATACCGATCCTACGCAGGGTGCAGACTGCTGCGGCTGCACATTTACGGTGCGGACGGTTTCCCCGGCCGCTGTTATTGCCGGTTCCCCGAAGAAGTGCTCGGACATCGGGAAGGTGATGATCCGGACGATCTTGTTACCAGACTGCTGTATATCCTGCACAGCGGGATCGATCATGCTTCGGTGGGCTTCGGCACCGAATATCTTAAGCTGATTCCCTGGCTGACCGACTGCCGTCTGCTGAGGGAAGAGAACGGCAGACCCTGCGTCAATATCCCGATTCTGAACGAGGCGGAATTTAACTGCTTGTGCGGGATCATGGCCGATGCCAAACGGGAAATGTGGGACAGCGCGGCCCTCAGGACTGCGTATGCCGACTTCCTGCGGGACAAAAAGCAGAGAATTCCCGCCCATCTGGACAGCGTTCCCCTGCAGAAGCAGTATTTTTATGGTGGAAATGCGATCCTGTTCGCGGTGATCCGGGAGGCAATGCACCGCGGGCTTCTGCATGACGGAAAATATGACGAGGGCAACCAGCACCCTTGCCCGGCATTCCTCGTGATCGAGCCGGACTAACGCCGGAAAGAGGGCTTGTATTTCGGTGGAAACTGTGCTATAATGATGGGAGAAACCGTCAAAGAGAGGGATTTTCATGACCAGAATCATTGCCGTCCGTCACGCCCAGAGCGAGGGAAACCTTGCCCACTTTTGCTGCGGACATACCGATATCAGCCTGACCCCCCTGGGAATGCGTCAGGCCGAGGAAACAGCGCGTTTTCTCGACGCTTACCCCATCGACCGTATCTATTCCAGCGATTTGATCCGGGTCGTCATGACGGCGCGCCCCACCGCCCAGCGCCGCGGGATGGAGATTATTCGGGATGTGGGCCTGCGGGAGATCAATGTGGGGGACTGGGAGGGAATGCCCCACAGTGAGCTGGACCGCTGTGATCCTGCCCGTGAAGCATGGCATCACGATTTTGTCAATGCCGTCTGCCCCGGCGGGGAGAGTGTGCGGGAGCTGTTTGCCCGCATCCGTCTGGCTTTCCGTCGGCTGGCTGAGGAGAATGACGGCCGAACCATTGCCCTCTTCACCCATGCCACCCCCGTGCGTTCCATGCTTACCGAATGGCGGGGACAGCCCATTGAGGCCATCAACCAGACCCCGTGGCCGGGAAATGCCTCGGTGACGGTGGTGGATTATCTGGACGATGGCAGCTATCGGCTTGTGCTGGCGGCCCATGATGAGCACCTGGTACAGGCTGGGGTGTCGGACGCCAAATCTCTTCGTTTATAAGGGCTGCCGCAGCTTCTTTTGCGAGGCACGCCGCGCTGATCCGCGCGGCGTGCCTTTTTCCGTTCTATCCCCGCCATTGGGGCGGAAGATGCGAATTTTTAGCACTTACCATTGTGATTTACAAAAAGTTCACAAAATATCCGCACTTACTTCTTGACAAAACCCGCAATTCGTGGTAAATTTTATACATAGTTTAGCACTTCACCCGTTTGAGTGCTAAAAATACAAAATCCGAGAGCGAGGTGTGCGCATGAGTTTGAACAACGGCGAATTGAGCGAGCGAAAAAAGCTCATATTAAAAGCGATCATTGATGCGCACATTGAGAATGGCGAGCCGGTGGGTTCCCGCTATATCATGCAGAACGCGCAGATCGCCTATTCCTCGGCCACCATCCGCAATGAGATGGCGGAACTGGAGGAGCTGGGCTATCTGGAGCAGCCCCACACCTCTGCCGGACGCGTGCCGAGTGAGCTTGGCTACCGATTCTATGTGGACACCATGCTCAGCCATTACGCCATGACCCAGCGGGAGATTGCCGAGCTGAACAATCTCATGCGTGTCAAACAGGCGGAGGTCGATACCATTCTTGAGCAGGCCTCAAAGCTGGCTTCGGCCCTGACCAACTACACCGGTATTTCGGTAAAACCCAAGCCCACGGCGGCTTCCATCTCCCGGTTTGAAACGGTGTGGGTGGATTCCCGCAGCTTTATTCTGGTGATGGTAACCTCCACGGGGGTGGCCAAGAGCAAGTTCATCCGCCTGGGATTTGATGCGTCCCGGGAGACGGCGGCAAGGCTGGCCGCTGCCCTCAATGCCAATCTGGCGGGGCTGTCCGCCGATCAGATCACACTTCCCGCCATCATGCGTATGGAGGCGGCCATGGGGATCGATTCGGTGCTGGTCAATCCCATCATCAAGTGCATCTACGAAACCATGAGCGAACTGGATGACGGCGATGTCCGCTTCGAGGGCATCAACCGCCTGCTGCAGTATCCCGAGTACGCCGATATCGGGCGTTTCAAGCGTCTCTTGGGTGCACTGGAGGAAAAACAGGACATCCTGGATCTGGTGTCGGGGGCACGGGCCGACAATGTCAATATCTACATCGGTTCCGAAAACACGGTCGATGTGATGCAGAATTCGTCCCTGATCTTCAAGACGGTCCGCCGCGGCGGTCATACCGTGGGTGCCATCGGCATCATCGGTCCCTGCCGTATGGATTATTCCAGGGTGGTGACCATGATCGAGCATCTGGCAACCCAGGTCTCATCTATGCTTGACGGCGACGAAACCCAAACGAATCTACTGAACGGAGGAGAACATAATGCAGGAGAAGGATAAGCAGACACAGGCCGAGGAGGCGGTGGAAGCGCAGGCGGAAGAAACCGCTGCCGACACCGAGGTCCCCGAGGCTGAGTCGAAGAAAAAAGACAAAGAATGGAAGAAAGAAGCCCGACGCCTGGAGGCAGAGCTGATCGCCGCCCAGAAAAAACTGGAGGAGAGCGCCGCCGCCCTGGCCGAGGCCAATGACAAGTATCTGCACATGATGGCAGAGTACGATAACTTCCGCAAGCGCACCGCCAAGGAGCGGGAAGGGCTTTACGCCGATGCCTATGCCGATCTGCTGGTCAAGATTCTGCCTGTGCTCGACAATCTCGAGCGGGCGGCGCAGTACAGCGATGCGGCCACGGTGGGGCAGGGTGTTACCATGACCCTCAAGAGCTTTATTGAGGTGCTGGGTACCCTCGGCATTGCCGAGATTGAGGCGCTGAACAAGCCCTTTGATCCCAACCTGCACAACGCTGTGATGCACATCGAAGATGAGCAGTACGGTGAGAGCGAGGTCGTTGAGGTCCTGCAGAAGGGCTATATCCGGGGCGACAAGGTGCTCCGCTATGCCATGGTCAAAGTGGCGAACTGAACGAATATCCACACGATAGAATAAATTATAATTGGAGGAAATAACTTATGGCAAACATGGAAAAAATCATTGGTATAGATCTTGGTACCACCAACTCCTGCGTGGCAGTATACGAGGGCGGCGAGCCCATCGTTATCCCCAATCCCGAAGGCGCCCGTACCACCCCCTCGGTGGTTGCCTTCTCCAAGACCGGCGAGCGCATGGTGGGCCAGGTGGCAAAGCGCCAGGCAATTACCAACCCCGACCGCACCATCATGTCGGTGAAGCGCGAGATGGGTACCAACTTCAAGGCTACCGTTGACGGCAAGACCTACACTCCCCAGGAGGTTTCGGCCATGATTCTGCAGAAGCTGAAGGCTGACGCAGAGGCTTACCTCGGCACCACCGTCACCAAGGCCGTTATTACCGTTCCCGCATATTTCTCGGATGCACAGCGCCAGGCTACCAAGGACGCAGGCAAGATTGCCGGCCTTGAGGTGCTCCGCATCATCAACGAGCCCACCGCTGCTGCCCTCGCTTACGGTGCAGATAAGGACAACGATGCCAAGATCATGGTCTTTGACCTGGGCGGCGGTACCTTCGACGTATCCCTGCTGGAGATCTCCGACGGTGTGTTTGAGGTGCTTGCCACTGCGGGCAACAACCGCCTGGGCGGCGACGACTTCGACCAGCGCATCATCAACTGGATGCTCGAGACCTTCAAGCGCGAGAACGGCATCGACCTGGGCAGTGACAAGATGGTTATGCAGCGCCTTAAGGAGGCCGCAGAGAAGGCGAAGATCGAGCTCTCCGGCATGACCTCCGCCAACATCAATCTCCCCTTCCTGACTGCCGATGCTACCGGTCCCAAGCACTTTGAAGCTACCCTCACCCGTGCGAAGTTCGACGAGCTGACCGCTGACCTGGTTGAGGCTACCATGAAGCCCACCCGCCAGGTTCTCTCGGATGCAGGCCTGAGCATCAATCAGGTTGACCGCGTTCTGCTGGTGGGCGGTTCCACCCGTATCCCCGCAGTGCAGGAGGCTGTCAAGAAGTTCATCGGCAAGGAGCCCTTTAAGGGCATCAACCCCGACGAGTGCGTTGCTATCGGCGCCGCTATCCAGGCAGGTGTGCTGGGCGGCGAGGTGAAGGATCTGCTTCTCCTTGACGTTACTCCCCTGTCCCTGGGTATCGAAACCATGGGCGGTGTTTTCAACCGCATCATTGACCGCAACACCACCATCCCCGTGAAGAAGAGCCAGATCTACTCCACCGCCGCGGACGGTCAGACCCAGGTAGAGATCCATGTCCTGCAGGGTGAGCGTGAGATGGCCGCCGGCAATACCACCCTGGGCCGCTTCATTCTGGACGGCATTCCCGCCGCTCCCCGTGGTGTGCCCCAGATCGAGGTTACCTTTGACATCGACGCAAACGGTATCGTAAATGTAACCGCCACCGACAAGGGCACCGGCAAGGAACAGCACATTACCATCACCTCCTCCACCAATATGTCCCAGGAGGACATCGACCGCGCCGTGAAGGACGCCGAGAAGTTCGCCGATGAGGACCGCCGTCAGAAGGAGGCTGTGGACACCAAAAACCACGCCGAATCCCTGATTTTCCAGAGCGAGAAGGCCCTGGGCGAGCTGGGCGACAAGGTTTCCGCCGACGAGAAGAAGAGCGTTGAGGACGCCATTGCCAAGCTGAAGGAAACCGTCAAGACCGACGACACCGCTGCCATCAAGGCAGACACTGAAGCCCTCGAGAAGGCATTCTATGCCCTCTCCGAGAAGCTCTACGCCCAGTCGGGCGCGGCACAGGGCGCTGACCCCAACGCCGGCCAGGGCGGCGATGGCACCTACTACAACGCCGATTACGAAGATAAGACCGATAAGTAAGATAAGGACGTGGGGAGCCTTTTGAAAAAGGCTCCCCACACCCCGCGAAAACTTTCCGACCCGCCCCGGATTTTGGCTGTACTTGATCCGGTGCGTGCTGGAAAGTTTTTGGGGGTTGTTAGGGGACTTTTTTCAAAAAGTCCCCTAACCGACTATGCTATAGATTGGAGTCTCCCATGGCAGAAAAAAGAGATTATTATGAGGTGCTCGGCCTGGAAAAGGGCGCGGACGAGGCGGCCATCAAGAAAGCCTACCGCTCGCTGGCCAAGAAGTACCATCCCGATATGAATCCCGGCGATGCCGAGGCAGAGGCCAGGTTTAAGGAAGTCAACGAGGCGTATGACGTGCTCTCGGATGCCGACAAGCGGGCCAAGTACGACCAGTACGGTCACGCTGCATTCGATCCCTCCATGGGCGGGGGCGGTGGCTTTGGCGGATTCGGCGGCTTTGGTGACTTCGGCGATATCGGAGATATTTTCAGCAGCTTCTTCGGCGGCGGCTTCGGCAGCTCGTCCGGTGCCCGTCGAAACGGCCCCGTGCGGGGTGAGGACATCGGTGTCCGCATCACCGTCAGCTTTGAGGAGGCCGCCTTTGGTGTTAAGAAGGATATTTCCTACGCCCGGGTGCAGAAGTGTCCCGATTGCGGCGGCACCGGTGCGGCTGCAGGAACCAGCCCCGAGACCTGCCGTGACTGCGGCGGTACCGGTCAGCGCCGCGTGACCCAGCGTATGGGAGGCATGGCCTTCCAGTCCACCGTGACCTGCGAGAAGTGTAAGGGCACGGGTAAGATCATTAAGGATCCCTGCGGTAACTGCAGCGGAAAGGGTTATATCCGCATCACCCGTAAGCTCAGCGTGTCCATCCCCGCCGGTATTGACGACGGCGAGCGCGTGGCATTGCGTGGCGAGGGCAACGACGGCAGAAACGGCGGATCGGCAGGCGATCTGGTGCTCATTGTTAATGTTCGTCCCCATGCCTTTTTCGAGCGCGAGGGCTACAATATCTACTGCGAGCTGCCCATTACCATTGTGGAGGCAACGCTCGGTGCCGAGATTGATGTGCCTACGCTGGAGGGGACACAGAAATATACCATCCCCGAGGGAACCCAGCCCGGAACCGCCTTTACCCTGCGGGGGAAGGGAATCCCCTATGTCAATTCCAGCCGCCGCGGCGATCTGATCTTCACCGTGAACGTGGAGGTGCCCAAGAACCTCAACGAAAAGCAGAAGGAAGCCATGCGCGCCTTTGCCGAAGCCAGCGGCGAGAAGAACTACCAGAAGAAGAATGGCTTCCGCGCCAAATTCTTCGGGCGTGACAAAAAAGGAGAATGACCATGAATGAAGAATGGACCCAAATCAAGGCCACGGTTCCCACTGTGCAGCTGGACAAGGCCTGTGCCATCATGAGCGTCATCAATGCGCAGCTGATGATTGAGGACTACAGCGATTTTTCCCTCAACGGAATGTACGGTGAGCTGGTGGATGAGGAGATCCTTGAGGCTGATCGCAGTCATGCGGCAGTTTCGGTTTACCTGCCTGCCGATGGCGGCGTTGCCGATGCCATGGCGTTTTTGCGTGAGCGTTTCGCTGCCGAAGGCGTGGATGCGCAGATCGAGCTGGTGGGCGTGCGCGAGGACGACTGGGCCGAGGCCTGGAAGCAGTACTACAAGCCCATCCGCATCGGCGAGCGGCTGGTGATCGTCCCCCAGTGGGAGAAGTACGATGCCGCCCCGGACGATGTGATCATTCGCATGGATCCCGGCATGGCTTTCGGCACCGGCACTCATGAGACCACCCGCCTTGTACTTGGCCTGTTGGAGCGCTACACCGAGCCCGGGGTGAAGATGCTGGATGTGGGCTGCGGTACTGCGATCCTTGCCATCTGCGCCGCAAAGCTGGGTGCTTCTTCCTGCGCGGCTTACGATATTGATCCTGTGGCGGTGAAAGTTGCCCGGGAAAATGTGAAGGACAACGCCTGCAGTGACCTGGTGAGCGTGGATCAGTCCGACCTTCTGCGTTCGGTACCCAAGGGAGAGAAGTTTGGCCTGGTAGCTGCCAACATTGTGGCGGATATCATCCTGCGCATGGCCCCCGATATCGGGGAATACATGGCGCCGGGGGGCATCCTGCTGGCGTCGGGGATCATTGAACCCCGTGCTGCCGAGGTGGAGATCGAGCTCTGCGCCCGCGGCTTCAGCGTGGTTGAACGGGCCGCCGAAAACGACTGGTGCGCCCTTGCCCTGCGCTGGGAAGGCTGATTTGATCTGATTTGGATGCTCCGTGCAAATTGCGCGGAGCATCCTTTTTGTGAATTTTCAGCAAATGATTTGCTTTTTGCGGTGGAGTGTGTTATAATCATCATGGAGGGGTGTGGACTTTGGTCTGCATCGCCCTGATAGCGGCCGGTTTTCGTCCGGCTGAACGGAGGTGCTGTTTTGAAAAAGCCTTACGGAGATTATTCTACCCGGCGTGCCATGCTGTTGATCGCCTTTGGTGTGCTTTTGTTTGTGCTGGCGGGAAATCTGTCGGCGGTAGGCCGCTTTTTGCGGTGGGGCCTGTCTCTGATCAGCCCCCTTATCCTGGGGCTGGCGATTGCCTTTGTGCTGAATGTGCTGATGCGGGGGTTTGAGGAGAAGGTGTTCGCCGCTATGGGCAGAAGTGCGAAGCCCGCGGTGCGGCGCTGGCGCCGTCCCCTGAGCCTGATCTGCACCTTTCTTTCCATTTTCGTGGTTATTGCGCTGATTTTGCTGGTGATTATTCCCGGCATTGAGGAGACGGTGACAGGGCTTGCGGTTCAGCTCCCGGCCTTTGGCAAGCGATGCCTGGAGTGGATCACCGCCCTCATGGTGCAATACAACATTTCAGCCGATCTGATTGCCGAGATGCAGGTGGACTGGAACAACTTCTTCAACGTGATCTACGATGCCCTGGTGAACGGGACTGGCTCTCTGTTTGATTTCGCCACAGGATTGACCACATCCCTTTTCGGCGGGCTGATCGATTTCTTCGTGGGCTTGGTGCTTGCTATCTATGTTGTTCTGCAGAAGGAAAAAATTGCCGCCTTTATCGATCGTGCCCTTTCAGCCTTCCTGTCCGAGCGGGTTACCAACAAGATCGAGGAGATCGCTCGGCTGTCCAATCAGACATTTGCCAACTTCATCACCGGTCAGCTGCTGGAGGCGGTTATTCTCGGCGTTCTGTGCTTTATCGGTATGCTGATCTTTGGTTTCCCCTATGCCGGCGTGGTATCGGTGCTGGTGGCGGTATCTGCGCTGATCCCCATCTTCGGTGCCTGGATCGGCGGCGGAATTTCCGCATTCCTCATTTTGATGGAAAGCCCCATCAAAGCGTTGCTGTTCCTTGTGTTCCTGATCGTGCTCCAGCAGCTGGAAAATAACCTCATCTATCCCCGTGTGGTAGGAAAGCAAGTCGGTCTTCCTGCCATCCTGGTCATCCTTGCCGTCATGGTGGGCAGTGAGATCGGCGGCATTGCGGCCATTCTGGTCAGCGTCCCCGTTTGTTCGGTTTGCTACACTCTGTTCCGCCAGCTGGTGGATTATCGCCTTTCCCGCAAGCAGGGGAAAGGGCAAAAAGAAAACGTACCGGAGGAAGAACCATCCGAAGCAACGACGGCTGTCCAAACTGCGGTGTCTGCTGATTCTCCCGCACAGTCCCCCGTTTCCGCAGAAAAGCCTCCCCGAAAGAAAAAGAAGGGAAAATCTTCCTGATTCGTTTCTTTTGTGCCCTATGTTCAACTTTTTTCGCAATAATTGTGAAAAAAAGCAAATTTTTTGCGATTTTTATCAAAAAAAGCTTTGACAAATTGGGCAATGTGTAGTATAATGATACAGAGTCGTCGGGTCGATGCCTGGCATTGACGCCGTATGGTCAAAGGAGCATATATGCCGAGATTTTTTGTTCCCTCCCGGCAGATCCTGCAGGGAGACGGCGGATATACGGTGACGGTGTGCGGGGATGATGCCCACCATATCGCCCATTCACTGCGTATGGCGGTGGGGGATGAGATCGTGGTCTGCCCGGTGGACGGGCCCGATGTCGGCCGTGCAGAGTATCATTGCCGGCTGACCCAATTTTCCTCTGCAGAAGTGACTGCGGAGGCAGGTGCGGGGGATGTCCATGTCTGCCGTACTGAGCCGCCGTATGCTGCGCATCTGTATGTGGCGCTGTCCAAAGCCGATAAAATGGAGACGGTGATTCAAAAAGCGGTGGAATGCGGCGTGGGGAGGATTATTCCCTTCGTCAGTTCCCGCTGTATCGCCCGTCCCGGAGACGGTGAGGCGAAAAAACAGCTTCGCCGCCAGAAAATTGCCGCCGAGGCCGCAAAACAATGCGGGCGGGGGCTGATTCCCGATGTTTGTACCCCTATTTCCTATGCCGCTATGCTGAAGGAAGCTGCCAGCGCGGATTTGCCGCTCTTCTTCTACGAAGGGGATGGAACTGTTCCGCTGCCTGTCCTGCTTTCCCGGCATGAGGCTGCCCCGGCAAAGATCGCACTGGTGATCGGTGCTGAGGGCGGATTTTCCCCCGAAGAGGTCGACGCCGCCCGTGAGGCGGGGCTGATTCCCGCGGGGCTTGGCACACGGATCCTGCGCTGTGAAACGGCGCCGATCTATGCGCTGTCCTGCCTGTCCTATGCGTACGAGCTGCCCCGGGGGGAAGCCGACGCCCCAAAATCAACCGAGTGATGGAGATGATCGTTTTGAGCAATGCAAAGAGAAAGGTGACCGCCGAGAACCGCGGTCCCAAGAAGGATATTAACGGCAACCGTGTTGCAACATTTTTTGTTGTCCTGGTCCTGGTGGTGATCGCGGTGATGTCCTTGAAGGGCAGCTACATATCCACCGAATTGGCTTTCTACAATTACGTGCGGCCGGTGCTTCTGCCTGTGCTTGCCCTGGCAACAGCTGCAGCTGCTGCGCTGTGGATCATTCGCCGCCAGAAAAAGATGGATGAGAGAGGAATGGTGCTCTCCGCTTCGCTGATGACTTGCATTTCAGGTGAGCTTCTGCTGGTGGTTCTGCTGTATCCCTTCCTCAGTACCACCCGCCTGCTGGTGAGCCTGCTGGGCTGTGCACTTCTGTTCTTTATCTACTACCTCTATCCCCGTACCTTCTTCGGGTATTCGGTGTGCACCGTACTGGGCGCATTGGCGCTTTCTTCCTTCCGTATGGGCGGAGGTGTGCTGGGCCTTGTGCTTCCCACGGCACTTGCAGCAGTGATGCTGGTTCTACTGGCGGTGATGCTTTTCGCTCCCGCATCCCGACTTGGCTGCGCACTCGGTGCCGATGAGGATGAGAAGCTTCCCCTGATTGTGACGGCGGCACTTCTGCTGGCCGGCCTCGTGGTGGGCTTCGTGATGCCGTCGCTGATCTTCTATGCGGTGGTACTGCTGGCTGCTTCTTTCCTGGTGTTTGCCATCATCCACACGCTGCGCATGATTTAAATCACGGCCGGAGGCCGAGCTCCCCGCCGGAAAGCTGTCCCGGCTGTCAAAACAGGTGAGTGTCGTAATACTCAGCCAACTTTAAGAGAGTGAGAGGAAACCCATATGTCGAACAGATTGTTTCAGGGCGTTATCCACCAAATGAAAGATGCAGTCGATCGTGTGATCGGCGTAATTGATGAGAATGGCGTGATTATTTCCTGCAGTGAACTGATGAAGATCGGCGAGATCAAGCAGGGAATCCGCGATGAACTGGTTTATGCCTCTGAGTCCATTGCCTTGGGTGGCTATACCTACCGTCCCTTGGGGATGTGTGCCAAGGCTGAGTACATCGTTTTTGTGGAAGGTGAGGACAAGCAGGCAGAGCGTACCGCCAAGCTGCTTGCCATTTCCCTTGGCAACATCAAGAATCTGTACGATGAAAAGTACGACAAGGGCTCCTTTATCAAGAATATCATCCTGGACAACATCCTGCCCAGTGATATTTACATTAAATCGAAGGAACTGCATTTCAACACCGAAGAGGTGCGCATTGTGTTCCTGGTCAAGTTCTACGGCAAGACCGATATGATGCCCTTTGAGATGCTGCAGAATATGTTCCCGGACAAGAGCAAGGACTATGTGATCAGCGTAGGCGAGCATGACATCGTTCTGGTGAAGGACATCAAGCCCAACACCGACATGAAGGAAGTGGAGAAGATCGCCACCAACATTGCTGACACCCTGAGCACCGAGTTCTATACCAAGGTGGCCATCGGTATCTCCACCATGGTGGACAACATCAAGGATCTGGCCCGCGCCTACAAGGAGGCCCAGGTGGCCATTGAAGTGGGCAAGGTCTTTGAGACCGAGAAGAATATCATCAGCTACGAGAACCTGGGTATTGGCCGCCTGATCTATCAGCTGCCCACCACCCTCTGCGAGATGTTCCTTTCGGAAGTCTTTAAGAAGGGTTCCCTTGAGTCCCTTGACCGCGAGACTCTGATGACCATTCAGGCCTTCTTTGAGAATAACCTCAACGTGTCTGAGACCTCCCGCAAGCTCTTCGTTCACCGCAACACCCTGGTTTACCGCCTGGAAAAGATCCGCAAGCTGACGGGGCTGGATCTGCGTGAATTTGAGCACGCCATTACCTTTAAGGTCGCTCTGATGGTTAAGAAGTATCTCAATTCCAAACCGGTCAAGTTCTGATCCGCAATTCAATAGCCCCAAAAGCAATTTGATACTTTCCTTTGTGAGGAACGCAGGTGTGCGTTTCGGATGTCGGAGCTAACCGCAGTCGGATCAGCACAGGCGGTCCTCACAGGTTTTTATGTGCTATTTCAAAAGAAGGACTATTTTCCGATGATTGAATTTCAAAATGTCAAAAAGGTCTACCCCAATAAGACCGCGGCACTGAACGGGGTAAGCCTGCGCATCGAGGACGGAGAATTTGTCTTCGTGGTGGGCCACTCCGGCGCGGGAAAAACGACCCTGATGCGTCTTTTGCTGCGGGAGGAAAAGCCAACCTCGGGCAAACTGACGGTCAATGAATTTGACCTGACCAAAATGCCGGGCTATAAGGTTGCCCATTACCGCCGCCAGCTGGGCGTGGTTTTCCAGGATTTCCGCCTCTTCCCCAACAAAACGGTCTATGAAAACGTGGCCTTCGCCATGCGTGTGGTGGGGACCCCGGGCAGTAAGATCCGCAAGCGCGTGCCTGCCATCCTCAATACCGTGGGCCTGGGGGATAAGCTGAACCGCTATCCCAACGAGCTCTCTGGCGGTGAGCAGCAGCGCGTGGCCCTTGCCCGCGCCCTGGCCAACAACCCCAAGATTATTATTGCCGATGAGCCCACCGGCAACATCGACCCCGAGATGAGCATTGAAATCATGAATCTTCTGCTGAAGATCAATCGCCTGGGCAAAACCGTGATCGTGGTTACCCATGAAAAGAGCCTGGTGGATTACTACCAGCAGCGGGTAGTCACCATCGAGCACGGTAAAGTGACCGAGGATAAGGTGGGAGGGATGTTCGAATGAGCCGCTATAATCCCTTCTATTTCCTCGGACAGGCCTTCAAGAGCCTGTGGCGCAACAGCGTCATGACCATCGCTTCTATTCTGATTTTGGCCTCCTGCCTGGTTGTGCTGGGCAGCTTTGCCCTTCTTGTGGCCGATATCAACCTCAACCTGGGGGAGATGGGCCTGATGAATGAGATCGCCATTTATCTCAATACAGATCTGAACGATGAGCAGATTGAGGAGATTGACCGCACCCTGCGGAGCATGGACAACGTGGATACCGTCACCTTCATCTCTAAAGAAGAGGGACTGGAGGAGATGCGCCAGGACTATGCCGAGTACAGCGATCTGTTTGTGATCGCCGAGGGGGAGGCAAATCCCTTGCCGGATATGTATTACATCACCTACAAGGATATTGCCAAGGCCACTACTCTGGAATATCAGCTCAGCGAGATTGAGGGAATTTCCAAGGTTATCTTCCGCCTTGACCTTGCCATGCAGATCGACAGCTTCAAGTCGGGCATGACCCTGGTCTTTACCTGGTTCCTGGTGCTGTTGTTCGTGGTCAGCATTTTCGTGATCATCAACACCATCAAGATCGCCGTCCATTCCCGACGGAACGAAATCAATGTCATGCGCTATATCGGCGCAACCCGCACCTTTATCGTGACACCCTTTATTTTGGAAGGGGCCATCATCGGACTCTTCTCGGGTGCCATTGCCTACTTTGTGGAGTGGTACCTGTACACCTACATCGAGCAGATTGTGGTCTCTGAGATCCGGATGCTGGAGGTTTACCTCTTCTCCGATGTTTGGCAGTATGTGCTGGCAGGATTTTTGCTGATCGGTACCGTCACCGGTGCCATCGGCTCTTCCATCTCCCTGCGCCGTAATCTCAATGCGTAACCGCCGCAGAAAACAACGAAAGGAATGAAAACGCCAATGAAGCATAGCCCCAAATACCGTCTTTCCCATTGGGTGATCCTTGCCGTTTCTGCTTTGTTGTTTACTTCTTTGCTGTTGATCCCCATGGCTGTCCGCCCCGCGGATGCCGCTACCCAGCTGACCGACGCCACGGTGCAGGCTTACGAGGCTGAGCTGAAGAAGCTCAAGCAGGAGCGCGAGAAGCTGTATAAGGAAATTGTTTCAGCCAAAGGCAGTCAGACCGATGCGCTGGAGCTCAAGGGCTTCCTTGACCGCCAGCTGAACCTCACGCTGGACGAGATTGCGACCCTGGAGGCGCTGATTGACGACACCGACATCAAGATCGGCACCAAGCAGCTGGAAATTATCGATAAAAAAGCCGATGTTGCCGAGCAGAGGACGAATTTTCTTGAGCGTCTCCGCATAACCTATGAAGAGGGGGATGTGGGCTACCTGGAGCTCCTGCTTGGTGCCGAGAGCCTGTACGACTTCCTCACCCGGGTTGAGCGGATCGGCTGCATGATGGATTACAACGTCACCCTGATGGAGAAGTACCAGGATGATACCGTTGCCCTTGAGGCGGCGGAGGATGAGCTGGAGGCTCTGCAGCGGGTGAACGAGGAAAAGAAGCTGGAGCTGGAAGACAAGCAGGCTGACCTGGAAGGCCAGCAGAATGCCAATAATCAGGATCTTGCCCAGCTGCAGAAGCAGATCTCGTCCAGCCAGTCTTACTATGCTACTCTCTCCGCGAAGGAGGCTGAGGTGGACAAGGAGATGCAGGAATACATCCGGGAGCTGCAGGCCAAGGCCAATGCGGCTTACGTCGGCGGTGAGTTCATCTGGCCCCTGGATATCAGCTGGAAGCGAATTTCTTCCAACTACGGCTACCGTACCCTCAACGGCGTGCGGGAGTTCCACCGGGGCATTGACATCCCCGCTAACGCATGGTCCAACATATATGCCTCCAACGCCGGTACGGTGATTACCGCACAGTGGCATTGGAGTTACGGCAACTATGTGGTCATCGACCACGGCGGCGGAAAATCTACCCTGTATGCCCACGCCAATCAGCTCAATGTGAAGGTCGGCGATAAGGTCAAGCAGGGCCAGGTGATCGCCAAGGTGGGCACCACGGGTAATTCTTACGGTAACCATGTGCACTTTGAGGTGCGCCTGAACGGTGCCTGCCAGAGTCCTTTGGATTACGTAACCCAGCCCAAATAAAATCCCCCTGTGGTTCGGAAAGGAACTGAAGCTTTGAAACAAACAAAACGCATCTCCGTCCCTGTGATGATTGTCAGCCTTCTTCTGGCTGTGCTGGTGACCTTCATGACCACCTACACGCTGCTGCGGGAGCAGGCCGCCGCCGAGCTGCGGCAGGGCTACCTGGACAGTGCCAATGCGGCAGGGCAGGGCGGACAGGTCGAAGCGGGCGGCAATGAGAAGCTGGAGACCATTGACTCCGTCTTCCGCTACTATTACTACCACGATATCGACGACGAAAAGATCAACGAATATATCCTCCGGGGCTATGTGGCCGGAACGGGGGACAAATACGGTGCCTATTTTACTCCGGAAGAGTATGAACTGCTCACCGCCGACAACAATGGCGAGATGCAGGGCATCGGGGTGAACGTGATTTACAACACCGACTACGGTCTCATTGAGGTGATCAGCGTGATGCCCGATTCTCCTGCCCTGGAAGCGGGAGTACAGCCCGGGGATCTGATTACCTATGTGGGAGAAGAGAAGGAAAGCGTTGCCGAGCTGGGCTACAACATGGCGGTGAATAAGATGCAGGGCAAGGCCGGCACTACCGCGGTGTTCACCGTAGTCAGAGGCAAGGATTACAGCGAAACGGTGGAGTTTTCCATCGTCCGGGGCTATGTCACCGAGGTGACGGTGCTCTCTCATATGTGTGAGACCGATGATACCGTGGGAATCATCAAGATTACCGGCTTTGACATGAAGACCCCCGAGCAGTTTAAGGCCGCTGTTGCAGAACTTTGTGCGGCCGGTGCCAAGAGCCTCGTGTTTGATGTGCGCTACAACCCCGGCGGAGATCTCAACTCCATTACCGATATTCTGGATTACCTGCTTCCCGAGGGACCCATCATCCGTATGGTTGACCGCGCAGGGAATGAGGAGTCCATCGACTCCAAACCGTCAGAGCTGGTGATGCCCATGGCGGTGTTGGCCAACGAAAGTACCGCGTCTGCTGCAGAGTTGTTTACCTCTGCGCTCAAGGATTACAAAAAGGCAATCTTTGTCGGGCAGACCACCTACGGCAAGGGCAGTATGCAGTCGATCCTTCGCCTCAACGACGGATCTGCCATCAAGCTGACCACCAAGATGTATTTCCCGCCCTTCTCGGAAAGCTATGAAGGGATCGGCATTGTACCCGACCTGGAGGTTGCCATGGACGAGTCGCTGGCGGACAAGAACATCTACAAGATCACCGACGAAGAGGATACCCAGCTTCAGGCAGCGATCGCGTGGCTCAGAGAAAACGCCTATTGATTGACAACAATATAAATTACCATTTGAAGAGTGAAGGAGTTTGAAACTATGGCTATCAAAGCAAAGCAGCTTTATACCGAAACCGGTTACCGCAAGCTTACCGAGGAGCTCGACTATCTGAAAAATACCCGCCGTGCCGAGGTAAAGGAAGCTATCGCCGTGGCCCGTTCCTTCGGCGACCTCTCCGAGAACGCCGAGTACGATGCTGCCCGCAATGAGCAGGCGCAGGTCGAGGCACGCATTCTCGAACTGGAGGATCTGATCGCCAACGCCACCATCGTGGACGAGTCGGCCATCAAGCACGACACCGTCAACGTGGGGTCGCAGGTGAAGGTGCTGGATGTAGAGTTTGACGAGGAGATCGAATACTCCATTGTGGGCTCCAACGAAGCAAATCCGCTCCTGGGGAAGATCTCGGATCAGTCCCCGGTGGGAAGCGCACTGATCGGCAGCAAGGTGGGGGACGAGCTGACGGTGGAAGTGCCCAGCGGCCAGCTGAAGCTGCGTGTCCTTGAAGTCTCCCGCGCAAAAACCAACTGATCAATTCGGGAGCACGCTTGTGAGGGCGGCTCCCGTTTTTGGCATTCAAGGGAGGCTTGTACAATGAGCGAAAAAATGCAGAGTGGAGAGATCCGTGTGGAGAACCGGTTTCTCCGCTGGCTGGACAATTACTGGTACCACTATAAGTGGCACACCGTGATCGGGGCGTTTACCCTGATTGTGGTGCTGATCTGTACCCTGCAGATGTGCACCAAGGAGCAGACCGACGTCAACGTTCTTTACGCCGGCTCCTATTCTTTCGTGGAGTCGGGGGGGACAGAGCTTTCCTCTGCCATCGGCGCGGTGATGCCCAAAGATTATAACGGCGACGGCCGCAAGCAGGCGGGAATATCCTCTCTGTACATTCTCTCGGAAGAGCAGATCAAGGCACTTCGCCAGGAACTGATTGAGTCGGGGGAAGAGAATCCCCTCATCAACACGGGGTATTACGCCCAGGAGCTGAATAAGTTCTATCAGCTGCTGCAGACCGGCGAGTACAGCATTTGCCTGATGGAGGCATGGATCTATGAAACCGTGCGGGAAAACGGGGCGTTTCTGCCCCTGAGCGAGGCACTGGGCAGAAAGCCCGAGACGGCATATGATGATTATACCGTTCGGCTGTCGGACACCGACTTTGGCCGTTACTTTACTGCGGCGGCGGAGATGCCCGCTGATACCCTTATCGGCTTCCGCCGACAGGGCTCGCTGGCTTCGCTGATGAACCGCGAGCGGGCAGAGAAGACCTACGCCCAGGCCCTGGAAACCTTCCGAGCTATCATGAATTTTGAAGAATAACATCCCCTTGATTTTGACATGACTAAGGAGATTCGTACAATATGACTTTGGTAATTATGGCCGCGGGAATGGGCTCCCGTTACGGCGGCCTGAAGCAGATCGACCCCATCACCGGGCAGGGGGCCTTTATTCTGGACTTTTCTATCTACGATGCCATCGCTGCCGGATTTGATCGGGTGGTGTTTGTGATCAAAGAGGAAAACTACGCCCTCTTCAAGGAGACGGTGGGCGCACGGGTGGAGAGCAAGATTGCCTGCAGCTACGCCTTCCAGCGGCTGGAGGATATCCCCGCGCCCCATTGCGTGCCCGAAGGACGTGTTCGCCCTTGGGGTACAGGCCATGCCGTACTCAGCGCAAAAGAGGCGGTGGGGGACGACAACTTCGCTGTAATCAACGCCGATGACTTCTACGGCAGAGATGCCTTTATGCAGCTGGGTGAGTTCCTGCGGACAGCCCGCACCGATGTGGACGGGAAAGAGCCCTTCTGCATGGTGGGCTATGCCCTGGATAACACCCTTACCGATCACGGAACCGTGTCCCGTGGCGTTTGTACCACCGATGCCCATGGGTATCTGGACAGCATCGTGGAACGCACTAAAATCATGCGTACTCCCGACGGTGCCGCTTATCTGGAGGGGGAGCAGGAATTCGCTCTGCCCACCGATACTACCGTTTCCATGAACTGCTGGGGCTTCACGCCCCGGGCCATGGAAGGCTTTGAACGCCACTTCGCCGAATTTTTGGCCGCCGAGGGGGGCGACCCGCTCAAGCGCGAGTTCTATCTCCCCGGCGCGGTGGAGAAGATGATGGAAGAGGGCCTTTGCCGCGTGCAGGTGCTGAGCACCGATGCCGTATGGCAGGGCGTGACTTATCCCGAGGATAAGCCTCTGGTGATGGCGGGGATCCGCCGCCTCATTGCCGAGGGGGTCTATCCCGAGAAGCTTTGGTGAGGGATTGGATATGAATGAGATGCAGCTGCGGGAAATTGCCGCACAATTCCTGTTTGACAGCGAGGTCACCGAGACCTCCGTCTGCGAGACGGGACACATCAACGGAACATATTTTGTTACCTGCGCGTCGGGGACGCGATACATTCTGCAGCAGATCAATACCGCTGTTTTCAAGGATCCCGATGCGGTGATGGCCAATATCATCGGTGTCACCGAGTTCCTTCGGGAGAAGATCGAGTCGGCAGGGGGCGATCCCCTGCGGGAAACGCTGACCGTTATCGCAACCGTGGAGGGCGGTGTGGCGTATGTGGACGCCGAGGGCCGTTATTGGCGGGCCTACCTTTGCATTGAGGGGGCGACTTCTCATCAGTCGGCTGATGCCGAGCTGTTTGAAAAGGCGGCCTATGCCTTTGGCAAGTTCCAGCGGATGCTGGCCGACTATCCGGCCGATACCCTCTGCGAAACCATCCCCAACTTCCATAACACCGTCAGCCGTATGGCGGATTTCAAAGCCGCAGTCGCGGAGAATCGGGCGGGCCGTGCTGCAGGGGCGGAGAAGGAGGTTGCCTTTGCCCTGGCTGCGGAGGATAAGTGCTCCTTTATCATGGACGGCATCGCTGACGGAACGCTCCCCCTGCGGGTTACCCACAATGACACCAAGCTCAACAACGTTATGCTGGACAACGAGACGGGGGAGGGGATCTGCGTTATCGACCTGGATACCGTCATGCCGGGCTCTGTGCTTTACGATTTCGGGGACGCCATTCGCTTCGGGGCATCCAGCGCTGCCGAGGATGAGACCGATCTGGACCGCGTTTACCTGCGGACGGATCTCTTTGATGTGTTTACTCGGGGCTTTTTGGCAGGGCTGGGCGGTGCACTCACCGAGGCTGAGCTTCGCGCTCTTCCCATGGGGGCGTGGATGCTTACCTTTGAAACGGGCATCCGATTCCTCGGCGACTATCTCAACGGGGATGTGTACTTCCGCATCCACTATCCCACCCACAATCTGGACCGTGCACGCAATCAGTTCAAGCTGGCGGCCGACATCGAGGCCAAAATGTCCGAGCTGAATGCAATTATCGAAAAATATATTCACTAAGAAAAACTGACAGGGAGGAAATGTTATGGCAATTCTGATTACAGGCGGTACGGGATTTATCGGTTCCCATACTGTGGTTGAACTCATCGAGGCAGGCCGCGAGGTGGTCATCGTCGACAATTTCAGCAACAGCAAACCCGTGGTGCTGGATCGTATTGAAGCGATTACCGGTGTCCGTCCCCGTTTCTACGAGGTGGATCTGCTTGACCGCGGTGCGCTGCGTGCGGTTTTCTCGGGCAATAAGATCGACAGCGTGATCCATTTCGCCGGGCTGAAGGCGGTGGGCGAGTCCTGCGCGCAGCCTCTGCGCTACTATCACAATAATATCACCGGCACCCTCAATCTCTGCGATGTGATGGCAGAGTTTGGGGTCAAGCGCCTGGTGTTCAGCTCTTCGGCTACCGTATACGGCAATCCCGCTACGGTGCCGATCAGAGAGGATTTTCCCCTCTCCACCACCAATCCCTACGGACAGACCAAGCTGGTTATTGAGCGCATTCTGTCCGATCTTGCGGCGGCGGACCCTGCGTGGAGCATCTCGGTTCTGCGTTACTTCAACCCCATCGGCGCGCACAAGAGCGGGCTCATCGGCGAGGATCCCCGGGGTATTCCCAACAATTTGCTGCCCTACATCGTGAAGGTGTCGGCGGGCAAGCTGGAGCGGCTGAATGTGTTCGGCAACGATTATGACACCCATGACGGCACCGGCGTGCGGGACTACATTCATGTGGTGGACCTTGCCCGTGCACATCTGAAGGCGCTTGCCCTGGCCGAGACCAAGTGCGGCGTGGACTATTTCAACGTGGGTACCGGTGTTGGATATTCGGTGCTGGACATCGTCCGCGCTTATGAGGCGGCCACCGGTCGTCCTGTGCCCTATCAGATCGTTGGACGTCGTCCCGGTGACATTGCCGTTTGCTATGCCGATCCCGCCAAGGCGGCGGCAGAGCTGGGCTGGCGCGCGGAGTACGGCATTGACGAAATGTGCCGCGATGCCGCCAACTGGCAGGAGAAAAATCCCGACGGCTATCCCGATGCGTGAATCTGACTTTGGGAGATTACGGTAATGGTACAGAAAACTGTGTTCGGCCGCATGGATGATGGCCGTGAAGTTGAGGCCTACACCCTGGCCAACGGGGCGGGGATGCAGGTAAGGATCACCACCTACGGCGGGGCACTGATGCAGATCATCGTCCCCGACCGTGAGGGCAAGCCGGCAGATGTGATCTGCGGCTACGACAGCCTGGAGGATTATCGCCGCGCTGACGGCTACCAGGGGGCTCTGATCGGCCGCTGGGGCAACCGCATTGCGGGGGCTCGCTTTTCCCTGGACGGTACCGAGTACTGTGTGGGTGCCAACGAAAACGGCAAGAACCTTCTCCACGGCGGCTTCCACGGTTTCAATGAGAAGCTGTGGAAGGCCGAGGCGGGGGAGAATTCTCTCACCCTGCACACCTTCTCCCCCCACGGGGAAGAGGGCTTTCCCGGGAATCTTGCAGTGACGGTGACTTACACCCTCACTGAGGACAATCGCCTGATGCTGGACTACCGCGCTGAGGTGGACCGCAAGACGGTGATCAATCTCACCAATCATGCGTATTTCAATCTCGGCGGCTATGCCTCCGGACCGATTTTCGATCATACCCTTTGGCTGGATGCGGACAGCTATCTGGAAACCGATGCTGCCCTGATCCCCACGGGACGGCTTGTTCCGGTGGAGGGGACGCCCTTTGATTTCCGCACCCCAAAGGCCATCGGCCGGGACATCGGTGCGGACAATCGGGATCTGCAGTACGGCGGTGGGTATGACCATTGCTTCAACCTGACGGGGGGCGCATCGGACGAGCCCATCCTTCGGGGTGAGCTTTACGATCCCCACAGCGGTCGGGTGATGCAGATCTTCACCGACCGTCCCTGTATTCAGCTCTACACTGGCAACGTGATGACCGAGCCGGTTCCCTTTAAGGGCGGGTATCCCCAGCAAAAGCATCATGCCGTCTGCCTGGAGACCCAATCCATGCCCGACAGTATGCATCATCCCCATTTCACCGACGGGACGCTGGCTCCGGGGGAGGTATTCACTTCCCGCACCGTCTACGCTTTCTCGGTTCGATGAAGGAGAAGCTTCGGGCGCTTGGTCTGTGGATCGACCGTTGGCAAAAGCCCATCCTCTTTTTGGCGGTGTTCGGGGCGATCTTTTTCCGCTACACCGTGTGGGACGGGGGATATTTCTGGCAGCTGGATGACTATATCCAGTATATCAATTACCCCAGCTGTCCCGATTACGGTGCGCTGCTGATGGAGCAGGGGTTGCTGGCCTCCCGCCCCCTGGCCGCCCTCACCGATCTGTATTTCTGGAGCCGATTCAACGGGTGTATGACGGTGTGCGTCTTCCTGCTGTCTGCCCTTTACGCCGGTTCCGCCATGCTGTGGCAGAGCACGCTCCGCCGCCGTTTCGGCACAGGCCGGATGTTTCTCATCCTATACACCCTCATGCCCTTTGGGATCGAGGGGACCTATTGGGTGTCGGCCTCCACACGGCTCATCTGCGGGATGTTTTGGGGCTCGCTTTCCCTGTGGCTCCTTTGCCGTTTTGCGGAGGAGAAGAGGCCGCTCTTCGCTGTGCTGTATTTTCCTGCCCTTCTGCTGGCCTACGGATATTACGAGCAGAGTTTAGTGCTGGCGGCAGCGGCATCGCTTTTGCTGATGCTGGATTTCCTGTTCAAGGGAAACCGGCGTGGTCTTCTTGCCCTGTGGACCTTTGGGGCGGCGGGGGTATATTTCCTTGTCACCTCCCTCTTTGCGGGGGCGGGAGCAATTTCGGGACGCATGGTGCTTGCCCTCCCGGACAATCCCTGGTATTTCAAGGTCTTTCTGCCTGACGTGTGCGGGCAGGTGTTGGAGGCTTTCTTTGGCGCAGGTACCGCCATTACCTTCGGCGGTTTTGGCCGGGGAATACAGATGCTCTTTTCCCAGGGCAAGTGGCTTTGGATCCTGGGGTGTCTTGCCCTTGCAGTTTTGTTGAGCTGGCTCATCGCAAAGGAGAAAACATGCACTGTTTCGCCAGTACAAGCCGAGGAAAAAGAGGGGAAATCCCCCAGGCGGCAGATCCTGTGGGCCTATGGGTTTGGTTTGCTTCTAACCCTGGCGCCCATCAGCATCTTTTTCTTCATCGCTAATCCTTTTTACTCCATGCGGAATACAGTTCCTTCCTTTGTGGGGCTGGCATTTCTCATTGATCTCACCCTCCGTCTGCTCTTGCGCCGACAGGTGAAGCTGCGGGCCGTGCTGTGTGGCTTGACCGTGTGCCTGTTCTGCGTGGCATCGGTGTCCGAGCTGTACGATTATCGGGCGACCTACCGCAATGACCGTGCCGTGGTCGAGACGGTGGTGGAGAAGATGCAGGCCGAGGAGGCATCGCTGAAGGGTAAGCGCATTGCCCTCATTGGATGCAATGCCACCTTCCTGCAGGAGCAGAACTATTTCTTCAACGGGCATATCGTTGGGGTGACCGGGGGCGAGTGGAGTCTCTACGGCGCCATGGCCGCCCACTACGGTGGGCTCATCCCCTGTGATGTGGTCCCCATGTCCACCAATGAATCCTTCCTGTACAGCCCCTGGGAAACCCCTACCAAGAAGCTGGACGGGTTCGATGCCTTTTGGTATTGGGATAATCCGAACCGCTGCGTGCGGGAATTGTTCGCAGAGCCGGATGGGGCAGGGGGCTATCGCCTGGTCTTTGCCGACGATGGCAGCTTCTTTGCCCGCATTTGGGAGGAGCCTCTGGGGGACGGAACCTGTTACGGTTATATTCGGTTTACCGAAGCATAAAGGAACGGACTTCCGCCGAAGCGGAAGTCCGTTCCTTTATGTGGCTTGGATTATTCAGTTCAGTCCCAGCATCCGGAGGAATGCCCACATGGAAGTGTCCCGCGCCACCAGGTGGCGGGGGATATTCATTGCCTCGAAGCCGGTTTTATACCGGGGGTTTTCGGTGGTGTAGGCGAAGGACACATATTCGCGGCAAGCATCCATCACCGCCGCATTGTACTTGCCATAGGGATAGGCCAGGGCAGTAGGGGCATAGCCCACCAATGCAGTGAAGTCGGCAATGCTCCGTGCCATGTCGGTGTGGACCGCTGCAGAATCGAGGGTCGTCAAATCGGCGTGGGCGGCAGTGTGCAGGCCGAAACGGACACGCCCGCTGTCCCGAAGAAGGACGATCTCCTCGGGGGTGAGATAACCCGGCTGTCCGATCATGTCGGTGATGAGGAAGATGGTGGCGCGGGCATCGTACTGCTCCAGCAGAGGGAGCAGATTGCTGTAATTGTCAGCATAGCCGTCGTCCAGGGTGATGATTACGGTATGGTCGGGCTGCAGAGCGTACTCATCGGCAAAAAGGTAGCGGAAGCCTGCGGCATTGATGGCCGCCAAGTGCGCGGCAAAATCGGCGGGACGGACGAAGAGGTATTCGTATTTGCTGTAAGGCTCCTCCAGGATGAGATGGTACATGAATACCTGCGGCGCAATGGTGGCCGGTATTGGCGCTTCGGTCGTGATGGGGGCTTCAGTCGTGGCGGGGGCTTCAGTCGTGGCGGGTGCCTCGGTTGTGATGGGCACTTCGGTGGTGACGGGGTCTTCGATGGTAGCCGGCGCTTCAGTTGCAGCCGGTACTTCAGTTGTGGCAGGTACTTCAGTTGTGGCAGGTACTTCAGTTGTGGCAGGTACTTCGGTGGTGGCAGGTACTTCGGTGGTAACCGGCACTTCGACCGGGGCCATGGTGACGGCGGCGGGAAGATCCTCCACCGGTGGAATTTTTGGGGGAATCGGCGCGCAGGCGAACAGTACGAGCATCGCAAGCAAAAGCGAGGCGAGCCGTTTGCATGGAATATATCGCATCAATGCACTTCCTTTCTGTTTGAATTAGACGAAAAAAAAGGGAAAATGTTCCCGATTCCTGCTGTTTTTTGCGAAAAATACCCGCACCTTCACGCAGTTTTCATATTTCTGACAACAATTTTACACAGTTTTGTGATATAATTTCCTATAGTTCGGCGATGCTGCCGATTTTCGGTGTAAGGAGGAACATTTTTGTGATCGAAGTCAAAAATCTCACCAAACGGTACGGTGATCACCTTGCGGTAAAGGGAATCAGCTTCACGGTGGAGGAAGGACATATTTACGGCTTCCTCGGCCCCAACGGCGCAGGAAAATCCACCACCATGAATATCATCACCGGCTGTCTGGCGGCCACCTCGGGAAGTGTGACGGTGGACGGCCACGACATCTATGATGAGCCCCTGGAGGCAAAGCGCTGTGTGGGCTATCTCCCCGAACAGCCCCCCCTTTATTTCGACATGACTCCCTTTGAATATCTCATGTTTGTGGCAGAGGCAAAGGGGATCGAATATGACAAGGCCCTGCGGCAGACCCGGGAAATCATTGAGATGACCCGCCTCAGCGACCATCAGAATCGCCTGATCCGCAATCTTTCCAAGGGTTATCGCCAGCGCGTGGGCATTGCCCAGGCCATGCTGGGGGATCCCCGGGTGATTATTCTGGACGAGCCCACCGTCGGCCTTGACCCCAAGCAGATCCTGGAGATCCGTGACCTCATCCGGGAGCTGGGCCGGACGAAGACCGTCATTCTCTCCAGCCACATTATGCAGGAGGTGCAGGCGGTGTGTGACCGCGTCATGATCATCTCTCATGGTGTGCTGGTGGCCAGCGCGGACATTGATGATCTTGAGTCGCTGATCAGCCGCAACAGTAAGCTTTGCCTGTCGGTGCGCTGCGATGAAGCCACCGCTGACGAGGTGCTGGGTTCTATTGAAGGGATCGAGTCGGCAGAAATTCACCCCGGCAAGCAGGAGGGTGTGCTGGATATCACCCTGTCGGTCCTGCGGGATACCGACCCCCGGGACGACATCTTCTTTGCCATGGCCGATCGTCGCTGTCCCATCATTGCCATGCAGTATGAGGAATCCAAGCTGGAGGACATCTTCCTCCGTCTCACCGAAGCAGATGCCGCCGCTCCCGCCGTCGAAGCGGAGGAGGACGTGCAGAGTGCCGCTACAGACGAAGGAGAAGCCGAGTATACATCTCAGTTCTCCACCGCGGCATACCGCGTGGAAGAAGAAAACGAAGAAGGGAAGGAGGAATAAACCGTGTCTGCCATCTTCAAAAAAGAGTTCAAATCCTACTTCACCAATATGTCGGGCTATGTGTTTATGGCCTTCCTGCTGCTGTTTGCGGGAATCTATGTGACGGCAGTCAACCTCAAGGGCGGATATGCCGCCTTTGAGATCACCCTTAGCAGCATGAGCATGGTCTTCCTCTTTGTCATCCCGATCCTGACCATGCGCTCCATTGCTGAGGAGCGGCATTCCCGCACCGATCAGCTGCTGTTCTCACTTCCCCTGCGGGTGTCGGACATCGTGCTGGGCAAGTTTTTTGCCATGCTGGCGGTCCTGCTGATCCCTGTGGCGGTGATGAGCGTTTACCCGCTGATCCTGTCGGTGTTCGGTACGGTGAATTTCGCCGCAAGCTACGGCGCGCTGTTGGCCTTCTTTCTGCTGGGCGGGGCGCTGATTGCTATCTGTATGTTCATGTCGGCCCTCACCGAGAGCCAGATCATTGCCGCTGTGCTTTCCTTCGGTGTGCTCCTGGCCGCCTACCTGATGGCAGGAATCGCCACCCTCATCCCCACCACCGCCATGGCGTCCTTCCTGTGCCTGATCGTGGTATCCCTTCTGCTGGCCGCCGCGGTATGGGGCTTGACCCGCAATCCCGTGATTGCCGTCATTGCCGCCGCTGTGTGTATTCTTCCCCTGTCGGCCCTCTATTATTTCCGTGCCGAGCTGTTTGTGGGCCTGTTCCAGAAAATTCTGGATGTGGTTTCGCTCTTTACCCGGTTCGAGAATTTCATCTACGGCATTTTTGACGTGGGTGCCATCGTATACTATCTGTCCGTGACCGTTTTCTTCCTCTTCCTCACCGCCCAGTCGGTGGAGAAGAGACGCTGGAGCTGAGGGAGGTGCTGAAATGAATCAGGAAAAGAAACCGATCTTCAACCGCCAGGCCAAGGCCGGCACCTATACCGCAGTCATCACCCTGGTCCTGCTGGCTGTTCTGGTGGTGGTAAACCTGCTGGTCAGCGCATTACCCAGCCAGTACACCGTCATCGACACCAGTACCCAGGATCTTTACACGCTCAGCGAAACTACCGAGATGTCGGTGGGGATGATCGACGAGCCCATTACCATTTACTATATTGCCATTCCTGCCAATGAGGATTTTCAACTCTTGACCTTTGTGGAACGCTACGCTTCCCTGAGCAAGAACATTACCCTCAAGAAGGTGGATCCCACCGTGAATCCCACCTTTACCGCCCAGTATACCGATGCACAGCTGAACAACAACAGCCTGATCATCGAGAGTGCACGGCGGTACAAGGTCATCGATTACACCGAGATCTATGTGGAGGAGTTTGATTACTACACCTACATGACCACCGGTGGAGCCAGCGGCTACAGCTACTCCTTTGCAGGAGAGAATGTCATCACCGGTGCGCTGGATTTTGTCACCACCGACAAGCTGCCCACCATCTACACACTTATGGGCCACGGTGAGACTAACCTCACGGACAACCTGACCAAGCAGCTGCAGGATGCCAACCTCGCTGTGGAATCCCTGAGCCTGCTGACCATGGATGCCGTCCCCGAGGATGCTGACTGCATCATGATTTATGCTCCCACCTCGGACATCAGCACCCACGAGAAGGAGCTGCTCACCGCTTACATGGAAGCAGGCGGGCACATGATGCTGCTCACCGAGTTCAACTATGATCCCCAGCTCACCCCCAACCTGGCTGCATTGACCTCCCATTACGGAATCACCGGTGAGACCGGCGTGGTGATGGAGGGGAACAATCGCGCCTACTACCAGGTACCCTATTACATCATTCCCCAGGTGGGCTCTCACGAGATTACCGCTGAGCTGGCCCAAAGCAGCTACGCCTTTATGATTTTCGCTCACGGACTGCAGGTACAGGAAAATCTTCGCAGCGGCCTGACGGTGACACCTCTTCTCTATACCACCGAGTCTGCCTTCATTTCTCCCGTGCAGAACGGTCAGGCCTCTACCGTGAAGGGTGAGGGTGTGGAGTCCCGCAGCTACGGGCTTGCCGTTGCCGCCGAGGAGGCGGTGGAGGGCGGCACTGCCAAGCTGGTGTGGATCTCTGCCGCACAGATGCTCTCCAATGAGGCAAACCAGGTGGTCTCCGGCGGCAACTATGCCTATGTGCAGTCCATGCTTGACTGGATGTGCGAGCGTGAGCAGGTGGTGAGCCTGCCCGCCATCGTGCTGGAGGATCCCGTGCTGATGGTCAATGACGGTGCAGCCAATACCCTGGCCGTGATCCTGACCGCGGTGCTTCCTCTTGCTATCGCAGTGGGCGGCTTCCTCTACTGGATGAGAAGGAGACGCAGATAATGGCAAAGAAATCCAAACGCAAGGGCGCCGGCCTGATCGCCCTGCTGGCAGTGCTGGTTGTCCTGTGCGGGCTGTATTTCGTGGTGAGTCGGCTCGACCTTGATGGGGAGAGTTCCGGCAACATCCCAGCGGCAACCACCGCCACGGTGTTCGCGGCGGATGCCAAAACCTTCTCGGCCATCAGCTATCTGTGTGACGGGGAAACCCTCTCCTTCACTCTGGAGAACGGCAGCTGGCGATGGGCAGGCAATCCCGCCCTGGCCCTGGATGCCGAGGCCTTCACCGCCATGATCAGCGCCCTGGAATCGGTGACCTCAACGGTGAAGATCGATTCTCCCGACACGGAGAAGCTGGCCGAGTTCGGGCTGGATGCGCCCCGCCAGCAGGTGACCTTCACCGATAAAATGGGCACCCACACCCTGCTCATCGGCGGCTACAATAGCTTCAACCACAGCTATTACGCCGCACGGAACAACACCGATACGGTGTACATGATCGACGGCACGGTGGCGGGAGCCTTCGGGATGCCCATCACCGATCTGGTGACCTATGATACCCTCCCCCTGATTGTGGAGAGTGAGATCTCGGCCATGACCGTAACTCGCGGGGAGAATCGCCTCATCTATACCTTCCGCGGTGCCGAAAGCGAAGACGGCTTCTGGCACGCGGCGCAGGGAGAAGGTGCCCCCAAGGCTATCTCGGTAGAGGCAGGGGAGCAGCTGTCCTCCATGGTGTCCTACCTGGAGTTCACCGACTGCGTTTCCCTTGATCGGGAGTCGGATGCCGCCAAATACGGCCTGAACACCCCGGCTGAGATGACCATTGATTATCGCACCCTGGTGCAGACCACCGATGCTGCCGGCAACACGGTCAGCACCGAGATGGACAGGACCCTGACCCTTCTGCTGGGGGAGGTGGATCCCGAGAGCGGATGTTACTACGCTACCCTTCCCGAGTCCGGGCTGATCTATCTGCTGACCTCAGCTGTTTCCCCCGACCTCATGGAACCCACAGCCGATCTGCCCTACGCACAAAACTAAACAAGAAAACCGACCTTCGTCCCAATCAAACTTGATTGAAGCAAAGGTCGGTTCTTTTTTGAAAATTTTTGAAGAGCCCCGAGAAACTTTTTTCAAAAAGTTTCTCGGGCGGGGTACGGGGCAGAGCCCCGCTCCTTAACCTCTCAGCTTAATGCCCAGCTCACGATCCAGGGCGGCAATAATCTTGCCGGCAGCCTTGTCGCACTCCTCAACGGTGAGGGTGCGGTCAGCGGCGCGAAGGGTGACACGAATGGAAACGCTCTTGTTTCCCTCGCCGATCTGGGGGCCGCGGTAAATGTCGAAGAGGCGGATGTCCTCCACCAGCTTGCCGCCGGCCTTGGCCATAATCTCCTCAATGTGGCCAACCTCAAGGGCTTCTGCACAGACGAAGGAGAAGTCACGGGTGGATGCGGGGAACTTGGGCAGAGGCTTGTACTCAACCAGCCCGCCGCGGTGTGCGAAGAGAACAGCGAAGTCAAGAGCGGCGATGAGCGTGCCGTTGTCGAGATCATAGGTGCGGGCCACGGTGGGATGCACCTCGCCGAGGATACCGGCACAGCTGCCGTCGGCCAGCATGATCTTGGCGCAGCGACCGGGATGGAAGGTGGGATCGTCGCCGCAGGCCACATAGCGCGCGCCGCTGATGCCCGAGAGATCCAGCAGGTTCTCGCAAACACCCTTGAGACGGTAGAAATCTACGCCGTTGCCGTACATACCCAAGGTCAGCTGCTTGCGCTCGTCGGGGAGCTTGGCGGAATCTTCATCGGGGATATAGACGGTTGCCATCTCGTAGAGGGCAACATTCTCGTTGGCAAAATTCTTGTTGCGGGCCAGCACGTCCAGCATGGAGGGCAGGGCAGTGGTGCGCATCACCGAGGTGTCCTCACCCAGGGGATTGCTGATGACCACCGAGCGGCGCAGGGGGCTGTCGGCGGGAAGGGCAATGCGGTCGTAGAACTTGGGGCTGATGAAGGAGAAGGTCTCGATCTGATACAGACCCATGCCCACCAAGGCGTTGTGCAGCTCCTCGGTGTAAGCCTGCTCGGGGGTGCGGCAGCCCTGGGTGATACCGGCATTGATGGAGGTGGATTCAATGGTGTTGTAGCCGTAGATACGGATGATCTCCTCGGCGATGTCAGCCATGCAGGCCAAATCCGCACGGAAGGAGGGCACGGTGATCATGCCGTTCTCCACCTTGCAATCCAGGCGGCGAAGAATATCAGCCATATAGTCGCCATCCAGCTTGACACCCAGGAAGTAGTTGATCTTCTCAGGCTCAAGGGGAAGTACGGTGGGCTCGGTCTTGCCGGGATAGAGGTCGATGATGCCGTCCACCACATCGCCGGCACCCAGCAGCTCTACCAGCTCGCAGGCACGCTGGATGGCGGGCAGAGTGTTCTCGGGATCAAGCCCCTTCTCAAAGCGGGAAGAGCTTTCGGTGCGCATCCCCTGCTTCTTTGCGGTGACGCGGACAGAAGCACCCATGAAGTTTGCACTCTCGAAGACAACGGTGGCGGTCTTCTCGGTGATCTCGCTGTTGGCGCCGCCCATGACACCGGCCAGGGCCACAGCCTTGTTGGCATCCGCGATCACCAGCATGGTCTCGTCCAGGGTGTGGGGCTGATCGTCCAGGGACATGAACTGCTCGCCGGCAGCGGCGCGGCGAACGCGGATGGCACTGCCGTCCAGGCAGGCATAGTCAAATGCGTGCATGGGCTGGCCGTACTCCAGCATGACATAGTTGGTGATGTCCACGATGTTGTTGATGGGACGAACACCCGATGCGCGCAGACGCATTCTCAGCCACAGGGGGGAGGGGGCAATCTTCACATTTTTCACTACACGAGCGGTGTAGCGAGGGCAAAGCTCGGGATCGTCAATGGCCACGGTGATGTGGTTGGTGACGGTGTCGCCGTCCTGTACACCCTTTACCGCGGGGGTGGGAATGCGGAGATCCCGGTCAAAGGAAACGGCAGTCTCCCGGGCCAGACCGATCACAGACAGGCAGTCGGGACGGTTGGAGGTGATCTCAAACTCCACCACGGAGTCGGAGAGCATGAGCGCCTCGCGGATGTCCATGCCGATCTTGTCACCGAAGCTCTCATCGAGGATCAGGATGCCATCCTCAATGGCACCGGGCATATCGTGGGTGGTGAGATTCAGCTCACCGATGGAGCAGAGCATACCGTTGGAGGCCACGCCGCGGAGCTTGCCCGCCTTGATGACCACATCTCCCGGCAGCTTGGCAGGAGCCAGCGCCACGGGAACGATCGCACCTTCAAACACATTTTGCGCACCGGTCACGATCTGCACGTCCTCTGCGCCACCCACATTGAGCATACAGATCTGCAGATGATCGGAGTTCTCATGAGGCGTGATGGAGGTGATGCGGCCCACCAGAACATTTTCAATGTCCTCGCCCAGCACCTCAAAGCCCTCGACCTTGGAGCCGGTGTCGGTCATGCGGTCGCAGTAGGCCTTGTTTTCAATATCGCTGACGTCAACAAAATCCGCCAGCCAGTTACGGGAAAGATTCATATATCACATTTTCCTTTCGGACAAATCAATTTTGGTACAACCGAACTCTATACGGTTGTTAGAAAGTTTTTGCGGATTCTCAAGGGGCTTTTTTCAAAAAGCGCCTTGAGCGGGGATCGGGGCAGAGCCCCGACAAAGCCCCAAATCTCAGAACTGGCTGAGGAAGCGAACGTCATTCTCGTAGAGATGACGAATATCGTCAATATGATACTTCAGCATCGTGATGCGCTCAATGCCCATACCGAAGGCAAAGCCCGAATACTCCTCAGGATCGATATTGCAGTTGCGCAGGACGTTGGGATGCACCATGCCGGCACCCAGAATCTCGATCCAACCCTCGCCCTTGCAGAGACGGCAGCCCTTTCCGCCGCAGGCGAAGCAGGAAACGTCAACTTCGGCAGAGGGCTCGGTGAAGGGGAAGTGGTGGGGACGGAAGCGGATACGGGTCTGCTCACCGAACATCTGCTTGGCGGCCAGCTCTAGCATGCCCTTCAGGTCACCCATGGTGATGCCGCGGTCCACCACCAGACCCTCAAGCTGATGGAAGAGGGGGGAGTGGGTGGCATCCATGGCATCGGAACGGTATACACGGCCGGGAGAGATAATGCGGATGGGAGGACGCTGCTGCTCCATGACGTGCACCTGCACAGGCGAGGTCTGGGAACGCAGCAGAATATTCTCGGTAATATAGAAGGTATCCTGCGTATCGCGGGCGGGATGGTTCTCGGGGATGTTCAGCGCCTGGAAGTTGTAGTAATCGTACTCCACCTCGGGACCTTCGGCAATCTGGAAGCCCATGCCGATGAAGATCTCCTCCATCTCGTGTTGGATGATGGCCAGAGGATGGCGGCGTCCGCGGGCGGGAGCAACGCCGGGCATGGTGACGTCGATGCGCTCGTCCACCAGCTTCTTTTCCAGTGCGGCAGCGGCGTTCTTCTCCGCCTGTGCGGTGATGGCAGCCTCAATGTCGGCGCGAACCTCGTTGGCCAGCTGGCCGATGACGGGACGCTCCTCGGCAGATAGCTTGCCCATGCCGCGCAGAACGGCGGTCAGCTCTCCTTTTTTGCCGAGATATTGGATGCGGATCTGCTCAAGATCGGCGTTGGGCGCAGCCAACTGCTCCATGGCTGTGCTCCGGATGCGCTCAAGGGTTTCTCTCATAGGTATTTCCTTTCTTTATCGCGCAGGGTATGCGCGTCGATGGTGTCAGCCGGGCCGAAGAACAAAAAAGGCCCGTCCCGATTGCAGCAAACTGCCGCAAAACAGGACGAGGCGCAGAAGCGTCCCGCGGTACCACCCGACTTTTGACACATAGTCAACACTTGTTCCGGCCGATAACGGTGCCGTGCCGATACGGACTACAGGGCTGAGACAGCCGTTCCCCCGTACTGCTCCGAAGGGAAGAGCCAACGGCGGCACACAAAGCCCTTTCCAGCCCCGGGCTCTCTCTGGATGTGCATATCCGCTGCGGCAGACTTCATCAATGCATTACCTATATAATATACCACGGATTTTGTTTTTTTGCAAGGGGTTTTGGAGAATTGCGGAAAATTTTTATTCCCGTCGCAGCGCGCGGGGCTTCTTGACAAATCCCGGGGAATTATGCTATACTACACACAGGGCGGCGATTGCCGCAACTTCCGAGACGGAGGAACAATCATGATCGCTGACGAAAAAGATATCCGGCTGCTCGATGAGCTTTATGCCGGACGAGCTCCCTATCACGGGGAGCTCCACGACCACGGCGCCACGGGGGGGACCAGCGACGGGAAACGCCCGCTTTCCCATTGGAAGGGTGCACTTGAGGCGCTGAAGATGGATTTCGCTGCCATTCTCGATCACAAGCAAGTGCGGCATATGTACCTGCCCGAGTGGGAAGATGGCCTCTTCATCGGCGGAACCGAGCCCGGAACCGTGATCGATGACAGCGGCGCTGAGGTAAAAAGTATGCACTACAATATGCTTTTTGCCGAGCCTGGTCCCCTGGAGGAGCTGCTGGCTGAATTTCCCGAGTATGAATTCACCGGCGGAGCGGAGGGACACTTTATTTATCCCCACTTTACGGTTGAACGGTTCGGTGAGCTGATCGATGCGGTGAAGGCCAGGGGCGGGTTCTTTGTGTACCCTCATCCGAAGCAGCTCATGGTTTCGGAGAATCCGCTGGACTATTGGTTCCGGGACGAGACCGGGCTTGAGGTGATCTACCGCGCCCCGGAGAGAGAGACAACTGCCGCCAATTATGCCCTGTGGACCGACCTTTTGGCGGCGGGTAAGCGTGTATGGGCCACGGCGGGGGGCGATTGGCACAAATGTGCCCATGATGCCGCGCTGACCACCATTTACGCCGAAGCCCACGAAACAGCGGCGTATTTCCCGCACCTGCGGTCAGGGGATTTCACCTGCGGCGGCGTGGGCATACAGATGTGCATCGGCAACACCCGCATGGGCGGTGTGTGCGATTTTTCCGGGAAACGCCTGGTTTTGCGGGTGGGGGACTTCCACCGCAGCCTGAAAAATCCCGAGCACCGCTACCGCCTGGATCTCTACGATGATCGAGGTGTGGTGTGCAGTCGGGCATTTGCCTGCGACGAGCCCCTCTATCTGGCCATTGATGCCGAGCCGGCGGCCTTCTACCGCGCCGAGGTGGTGGATGTCAATCGCAATCTGCGGATTGCCCTGGGCAATCCCATTTGGCAGAAATAAAAAAGTGCCGCGCGCTGCGCGGCACTTTCCTTTTGGAAAATTATTTCTCACAGTGGCTTTCCACCAGAGCCTTCGCGGCATCGGTGTCGTCCGATACGCACCAAACTACCACATTGCCCACCCGCATCAGCAGGGCACCGTCGATCCGGGGACATTGGCCGGCATTGTATGTGCTGTACAGCTGGCTGAAGGCAACCCGATGTGCCTCCAGATTGGTCAGCAGATCCTGGGCGTCGGTGTCATCAGCGGCCACCAGCACGGCAATCTCATCCGCCGCATCTCCTGCCGTGGCATAGCCGTAGGCGGCGGTGTAGGGCTTGTCCAGCTCAAACATCACGTCCACCAGAGAAGAGTCGAGAGGGTAGAGGTCGGTACTGTAAATTTCAGCGGCATAGAGTGCCTCTGCCAGAGCGGCGGGATCTGCAATTTCCTTCGCTGTGCCGCAGGCGGCAAGGGAGAGGAGAAGCAGCAGGCAGAGAAGGGCGGAAAAAATTCGTTTCATGGAGAGATCCTTTCGTCATCGTTTGGGTGGAGCGGTCAGGCGGCAGGTTCAGGCTGTCTGCCGGGGATGGGATGAGTCTGAATGTAGGTGATCAGTTCGCGATTGCGCTCTACGCGCAGGTGAATACCGTCATTGGAATATCCCTTGGGGAGGAAACCTTCTTCGTCGGTGAAGATGGTCGTGCAGTCCAGGTAGTAGACTTCCATCTCCTCGGCCAGGCGGTAAATGATTTCATTGTGGGTTTTGATTCGCGCATTGGCGGCGGCAGGGCTGTCGGCACCGATGACGATGGCGCTCCGACCTACCGGGGGGATCGACATCAGACAAATATCTGCGGCAGGGCAAATTTCTTTCAGCCTGGTCAGTGCCTGGCGGTAGGTATTCTCAAAGTGTGCGGAGGAGATCCAGCCCACTTCGTTGAGACCGAACCACAGATAAAGCATCCCGTCAAAAGCATCTTCTGCCAGGGCTTCGGCTAAGGTGAGTTCCCGCGCAGAGCCGTCTTCGGCGGTACGCTTGATGAAGGCGCGTTTTTCCACGCCGTCCACCGTCAGACCGCGGTCGGCGTAAAAGGCTGCACCGTAACCGCCGGTGGCAATCTGTATCCCCTGGGTGCGGGAGTCACCCACAAAAATCACCGAAGAGAAGTAGGCCTTGTCCACAGCGTCGGTCTCGGGGAGGCTGATGATGGGCTCGGGCGGATCTGTTTCGGCCGGCGCGGTGGTTTCAGCGGGTGACGCGGTGACGGCAGGGGTATCGGTGCTGACGGGAATTGTCGTTTCCGGTGAAGGCAATGTTTGCAGAGGGGGAATATCTTCGGGGGGCAGGATCATTCCCTGTACCGCAAGAAAGATCAAAAAAACGGCGGCAAGGGTAACGACTGAGCATATGGCGAAAAACCAGCCCGAAGGGGTTGATCTGCGGCGTGATCTTGACATGAAAAACCTCAGGAAAAATTTTTTGTCGTCTGCGGGGAGAAAACGGAGTTGCTCTATTTTTCATTATACCATTTTGTCGAAAAATATGCAAGGCCAAAGTGTGAAAAAGGTAAGATTTTTGCAGGGAGGCCGGTGCACTTTGGACTTGACTTTTTGGCCCCGATGGGCTATACTGATAGGAGATGTTCGGGAAAAGGAAGATGGAAAAGAAAAATGACGAAATTCTTCAGCCGTGATCGGGACTTTTATAAACGCTATATTCTGCTGACTCTGACTATCGCTGCTCAAAATGTCATTACGCAGACTGTCAACCTGGCGGACAGCGTGATGCTGGGGGCCTATAGTGAGACGGCGCTCTCCGGCGTGGCATTGGTAAATCAGATCCAGTTTCTGCTGCAGATGCTGGTGATCGGTGCGGGAGAGGGTATTGTGGTGTTGGCCGCCCGCAGCTGGGGACGGGGAGAGATCGATCCCATCCGCCGTATCAGCGGCGTGGGCATGATGATCGGCATGGGCATGACGACGCTTTTGTGGGGCGCGGTGTTCTTCTTCCCCTACGGTGTGCTCCGCCTGCTCACCCCGGAAACCGCCGTGATCGAGCAGGGCGAGATCTATCTGCAGATCGTTTGCTTCACCTACTTCTTCTTCGCGGTGACACAGATCCTGCTTGCCTCCATGCGCAGCGTGGAAACGGCGCGGATCGGTCTGATCGTGTCGGTGACCGCGCTGGTGATCAATATCTTCTTCAACTATGTGCTGATCTTCGGTAAACTGGGTTTCCCTGCGCTGGGTGTCCGCGGCGCTGCCATTGCGACCCTGATCTCCCGCGTCATGGAAACTGCCATTGTGGCGGTGTATGTCTTCTTCATTGACCGCAAGGTGCACCTGAAGGTGGCAGATTTCTTCCATATCGACCGCGAGGTCCTTCGGGACTTCTGCCGGGTGAGTATGCCCGTTATCGGCTCGGGGGCTATGTGGGGTGTTGCGCAGACTGCGCAGACCGCCATCCTCGGCCATCTCGGCCAGTCCTCCATTGCGGCCAACAGCGTGGCGGCGACGGTGTTTTCCCTGTTTTCGGTGGTCTGCTATGGCTCGGCCAATGCCACCGCCGTGCTGGTGGGCAAAATGGTGGGCGAGGGAAAAGCGCCGGTCATCAAGCCCTACATCCATTCGCTTCAGGCCATGTTCTGCGTGATCGGTGTTTCTTCGGGAACCCTCCTGTTCTTCGGCAAGGACCTGGTGCTGACCTTCTATTCCAGTCTGACCGCCGAAACCTATGCGTTGTCCAAGGCATTCCTGGTGGTGCTTGCGATTACCCTGGTGGGTACCTCCTATCAGGTGGCCTGCACCACGGGCATTATCCGCGGCGGCGGAGATACCAAATTTGTGCTGATCCTGGATACGGTGTTCATGTGGGTGATCGTCATTCCGCTGGCATCTTTGGCGGCCTTCGTGCTCCACCTGGATCCCATTATCGTTTTCATCTGCCTCAAGTGTGACCAGATTCTCAAATGCGCGGTGGCCTTCATCCGGGTCAACTGCTGTAAGTACCGCTGGATCAAGAAGATCGACCGCGGCACTGAGATTGCCGGGGCATAACCGGGGAAATTCCGCCGTCCACGGACGGTACGACTGAAACTGTACAGAGGAGTAGCTATGAATCAAAAGATCGCATCTGTTTTGAAGTCTGTTTCCAAGCCCGGCCGCTACAGCGGCGGCGAGTACGGACAGACCATTAAGGATAAATCCAAGATTAACTGCCGATGGGCATTTTGTTTCCCCGATACCTATGAAATCGGGATGTCCAATCTCGGGGTGCGCATTCTCTATGGCGCGCTCAACCGGGAAGAGGACGTGTGGTGCGAGCGTGTTTACGCCCCCTGGGTGGACATGGAGGAGAAGATGCGGGAGAAGCAGATTCCCCTGTGGGCCCACGAGAGCGGCGACCCGGTGAAGGATTTTGATATTGTCGCCTTCACCCTGCAGTACGAGATGTGCTACACCAATGTCCTGCTGATGCTGGAGCTGGCGGGGATTCCCCTCACCTCTGCAGAGCGGGGCGAGAACGATCCCATCATTATCGGCGGCGGCCCCTGCGCCTACAACGCAGAACCTGTGGCCGACTTCTTTGATGTTTTCAGCATCGGTGAGGGTGAGGAGGCTCTGGTGGAGTTTGCGCGGCTCTATGTGGAGATGAAGAAGAACGGTACCTATACCCGTTCGGACTTCTTGCACGCTGCGGCCAAGATCCCCGGCTTTTACGTTCCTTCCCTTTACACCGTAGATTATCACGAGGACGGTACCGTCAAGGCGTACACCCCTGTGTATGACGATATTCCCCGGCAGATCACCAAGCGCATTATGCCCGACATGGATAAGGCATATTTCCCCGAGCAGGTGGTCATGCCCTACATTGAAACGGTGCATGACCGCATTATGCTGGAGGTTTACCGCGGCTGTATCCGGGGCTGCCGCTTCTGCCAGGCGGGGATGATCTACCGCCCCGTGCGGGAGAAGACGCCTGAGGTGTTGGACCGCCAGGCGAAGGATCTCTTTGCCTGCACCGGATATGATGAAATTTCGCTGACCTCCCTGAGCATCAGCGACTATACTCAGCTGGAAGAACTGACCGATCGTTTGCTCTCCTGGACCGAGGGGGAGACCATCAACCTCGCCCTGCCGTCTCTGCGTGTGGATAGCTTTACCCGGGAGCTGATGGAGCGCATCTCCACGGTGCGCACCGGTTCGCTGACCTTTGCCCCCGAGGCGGGTACCCAGCGTCTGCGGGATGCCATCAACAAAAATGTGCTGGAAGAGGACCTGATGCGGGCGGTGCAGGTGGCCTTTGCCGCCGGCAAGACCCAGGTCAAGCTCTACTTCATGATGGGCCTGCCCACCGAGACCAAGGAAGATCTGGCGGGCATCGCCGATCTTGCCCACAAGGTGGTGGAGATGTATTACGCCAACCCCAACCGCAACAAGGGTAAGCATCCCCAGGTGACCATCAGTGTGGCCTGCTTTATTCCCAAGCCCTTTACCCCCTTCCAGTGGGAGGCACAGGACACCATGGAGATGCTGAAGGAGAAACAGGAATATCTCAGCTCCTGCATCACCAACCGCCACGTCCGCTACAACTATCACGACGCTGGAACCTCCCATGTGGAGGCGGTGCTCGCCCGTGGTGACCGCAAACTCTGCCGCGTCCTGCTGGAGGCCCGCCGCCGCGGCTTCCGCTTTGACGCCTGGGAGGAGCACTTTGACTATGCCCGATGGCTGGAGCTCTTCGCCGACTGCGGTATCGATCCCGCCTTCTATGCCAACCGCGCCTGGGGCACCGATGAAATCCTGCCCTGGGAGATCATCGACTGCGGCGTGAAGCGGGAATTCTTCCTGCGTGAGCGTGCCAAGGCCTACGCCAGTACCACCACGCCAAACTGCCGCCAGGCCTGCTCGGGCTGCGGTGCAAATCAGCTCGGAGGTGAACGCACATGCTGTCCAAAATGCAAGAACTGATGCCCATCGATCCTCCCCGCACAGTGCGGATCCGCTTCCGTAAGGTGGGCAAGCTGCAGTACATCTCCCACCTGGACCTGCAGCGTACCATGCAGCATTGCATCAAGCGCTCGGGAATCCCCGCGTGGTACACCAAGGGCTTCAATCCCCACTATAAGCTGGTGTTTGCGCTTCCCCTGTCGGTGGGGGCCGAAAGCGAATGTGAACTGCTGGATCTGCGCATCGACCGGGAAATTTCGGACGCCGAGATCCTGCGCCGTTTCAACGAAACGGTGACTGAAGAACTGCAGGGGCTGGACGCCTGGACACCCACCACCAAATTCGGTGAGATTGCCTGGGCGAAGTACAGCGTAACCTTGAACGGCCCCGTTCTCCGGGACGGCGATGCCGAGGCGGCGGTGAAGCTGCTGACCACTTCCCCTTTGATGATGACCAAGCGTTCCAAAAGCGGCGAGCGCGAGGTGGACCTTGTGCCCATGATCCGTTCGGTGGATGCCGCGGGCGGGGCTGGGGAACTGACCGTTTCGCTGATGCTCAATGCGGCGGGAGCCGATTATCTCAATCCCGAGCTGGTGGTGCGCGCCTTGCGCGATCAGCTGTGGGATGGAGCCGAGGATCCCGACCTGCTGACCTGGCGCATCCTCCGGGAGGAGATTTATTTCGCCGATGGAGAGACTCCCTTCCGCTGATCGGGAAATCGAAAAATCATGTTAACCGCAGGAAGCTGTGCCGTGGGCGCAGCTTCTGCTTTCATTTCGGAGAAAAACCGTCTTCCCGAAGATCGAGAATACAGATGCGCAGTGCTTCTCTGGCAGCGAGATAGTCGGCGGTTTTTCGCTGCTCGAAATACACCCGCAGGGCGGCAAGCGCATCGTCAATTCGATCGATCTTTGTGCGGCAAACCGAGAGGGCAACTCTGTCACGGGCCTTCTGCCACTGCAGATACAGCTTTTCGGCACGGGGGATAGCGGCGGAGGTAGTGCCGTCGGGAAGACTGTCCAGGGTGATCAGCATTTCTGCTGTCAGCCGGTCTAAATAGACTGCGTTGAGCCAGATGGCGGACAGCATCAACCCGAAGAGCAGAAGCGTGAAGAAAAAGCTTTTCATGCGATGTCCTCCTTGGGTACGAGAAAAATGTTTCCAATGTCATCCACTGTCATCAGATATATCTCTGAGGATCTGTGCCCCCGCCGCTTCAGCTCGGCCTCAAGCCATGCATCGTCGTGGCCCGTCCCCCGGAGGTTGTATCGGTTGATATATCCGTCGGCAATGAGAATGTGGGCGATGCCGGTTTCTTTGGCACTCAGTTTCATCTGCTCCAGGGTGGGCTGGCGGTATTGCATTTTGGGGACGACGGTCATTTTTCCGTTTTGCTCCAGGATGGCGTACTCGATCTCTTCGATGGATGTACTGCCCTGACGGCGGAGTTCTCCCACCAGTTCATCCACCGACATCCGGATGCGGGACAGCTCGCGCTGATTCAGCCTTCCTTTGTCGATCAGAACGCTTGGCTTGGAGGAAACAAAGTTCTTGATGCGGGGAATCTTGATGAGAATTACCGAAGTGACCACCTCAAAGGTCAATACCGTGATGATGGGAACGATGGCGTGGGAAACAGGGATATCCGCGTTGCTGATGGGGCTGGTGGCCAGTTCGGAGAGCATTAGGGTAACGATGAGCTCGGAAACCTCCAGCTCGCCGATCTGCCGCTTCCCCATGATCCGCATAGCGATCATCAGAACAAGGTAAGTGACAACGGTACGCAAAAAAACGGTGAGCATGGCGCACCTCCTTTTTGATTATTCTGCGCGGGGTTGGTTGATTTATACGAAAAAAAGGGGGAGACTTTGTACAGGTTGCGAATTGCACGAAAAGCGAACGGAGGGTATAATAAAATTGTACAGTATCTCAAGGAGGGGATTTGAATGAAAAAAATGTTTGCCTTGGGGCTGGCGGCCCTGATGCTTTTTCTTGTTTGTGGCTGTGGCGGCGGACCAATGCCGGCAGATACCACGGCACCCGATACCACTGCGGAACCTGTTCCCGAAATCCTTTCTGTTGTGCTGACGCCCTTCACATTGATTCGCTCGGAGAAGGCATCTGCCGAGGAGATAGAGCTTGCGGCTGACATTTACGCCGATATCAGCCAACGTCAAGGCAGTACGGCCATTCAGCTGTTGGACGATTTTCTCATGCCGGGGAAGAGTGCCGACAGCAGTCTGCCGGAGATCCTCATCGGTGTAACCAATCGCCCCGAGTCGGCGGAGGCCCTGGCTGCTCTGCCGGGCTATCTGGATTTCAGTGTGGGCATGGTGGGGCAGAAGCTTTGCATCGCTGCCAATACCCCCGAGCGACTGGCTGATGCGGCGGAATATTTCCTGGCTAATCTCCAAACCGAGAACGGCATTCTTTCTTATACCGGAGGACAGTATATCGACCGCGGCAGTTATCCCCTGGCGGATGCCAAGCTTGTCGGAAATGCACTGACCGCGTATACCATTGTTTATCCCGCCGGCGCAGAAGTCGAGCGAAATGCAGCTGAGAAACTGTCCCTGTGGTTCGGCGAGAAAACCGGCGTTTGCCTGCCCATCGCGGAGGACACCGCTTCTGAACAAGTCTGCGAAATCCTGCTGGGGAAGACCGCCCGAACCGCATCCGCAGATCCTGCCGGGCTGGCATCCAAGACCCATTATATCGGCGTGACTGAGAATAAGCTTGTCCTCAGCACGGCATCTGCGATCGGTTACAACGCCATTGCAAATCGATTGGAGGAACTGATGAAAAACGATCAACTCAAAGAGAATTTTGCCGAGACCGAGGCATATGCCGCAGCTTCCCTTGATGGTGCGAAGGTGATGTTTATCGGCAACAGCTTTACCTATTACGGAAATTGCACCGCCACAAAAAACGAGATCAACTCCAATGACAACGGCTATTTCAGGCAGGTTGCCCGGGCCATGGGGGACAACGTTACCGTCACCTCGGTCACCTACGGTGGTGCAGTTCTTCAGCCCAGCAACAGCAGCAGTAAAAAATGTCTGTATGATGTGCTGATCAATGCGCATCCCAATCATTACGGTACAGATGGGGAAATGGATGAATTCTACGCCCAGGACGTGGTGATCATCCAGCAGGCGGGGGAAAATCCCTCGAACAATGAGCCGGCGACCCGCAGGATCATGGCCCTGTTCCCGCCGGAGACGCAATTCTGCTTCATGATTCATCATCATAATGTGCAGAAAAATCATACCTATGTGCTCAACACCGCCAAGAAGCTCCGCGAAGAGGGGCGTGCCATCTATCTGCCTGCGGGACATCTGATCCATGAAGTGTGGACAGGGAAGATGAAGGTCCCCGGCGCAACGCTGAAGTATAACCAGGACAGCTTCTGCGTCAACCAGGATAATGACCGCCATCATCCCAATTTCCTCAACGGCTACCTTACTGCGCTGACGGTTTATTATGCGGTCACAGGGCGCTCTATTGCCGAATGCCCCCATGACTTCGTGTCAACAGGTCTTCAGTATTATAAGAATGGAGCAACTTCCAACTATCCCGAGATTCTCGCCTCTGACGCGGACATGGCGGGATTGAAGCAGTTGGTAGAGCAGTACGTCGATCAGTATAACGGTTAAGCGAAATTCATCAAAACACAAGCGGTTCCATTGGGACGGCTTGTGTTTTTGCCCAAAACGAAAAATTTGTCAAAAAGGGGTTGACAAGTGGGAAATAATATAGTAAAATAATAGGGCTCACCGCGGGACGGCGGTTGGGGGGCTGAAAAAACTTTTGAAAAAGTTTCAAAAATCCCTTGACAAAGGACTTGCGGTGTGGTATAATAATCGAGTCGCGCCGAGGAAGGATCCGAGGAGTGAC
>SVTK01000017.1 GCA_015063805.1 Oscillospiraceae bacterium | reverse complement strand
TGTGTAAAGGGAGCTGACGCCGAAGGCGGCTGAGGGATTGTTTTGAACAACAATCTAACCTTTTACAATCCCTCCGTCACGGCAAGCCGTGCCACCTCCCTTTACACAAGGGAGGCTCATTACCGCCTGAAAGTACACTTAAAAGGTGTAACACACCATACCTTGCAAGGCAAGACGTGTAAAAAGGAGTACGAACAATCGTCCGTACTCCTTTTTGTTTTTCGGCAGGTAAAACCTGCTTTATGGAAGGCACCCCTTGGGGGCGGTTTTTTTGTTGTCGGTGGGGCGGGAAATATCCCGGGGTGGGGGAATCGGTGGGGTGCGGTGGGGAAAGGGCGGGGAATGTCGGTTCCTGTCGGATGGTTTCGACCGGAATCGACGAATGGCAGAGAATAAAAGAAATGGAAAATACAGGAAAATATTAGCAAATTATTACACGAACGGTGGTAACTGTTAATAATTTCCAGTAAAAATATGGTAATTTCGGACAAAAAGTAAAAAAGTTTTTTGTAAAATTTGAATAAACCTATTGCAATTTCCCACAGGGATGCGTTATAATATAGGTGAAGTGGTGGAGTGTGGCGGTTTTCGGTGGAAAATGTTGAATTTCCTGCCCGAAAATGCCCACAAAACCCCATTGAAATTCATTCCGTGCAGGGAAAACGTGAAAACAAAGGAGGTGCGGCGGATGCTGTGCGGCGAGTATAAACACGCCATTGATGCAAAAAACAGACTTTTTATCCCGGCAAAGTACCGTGAACAGCTGGGCGAATCTTTCATTGTCATCCGCGGCTCCGAAGGGGAAGAGCGTTTTCTTACGGTTTATTCTCAGGCCGAGTGGGCCGAGATTGAAGCCAAGCTGGCTTCCATGCCCCGCAGCAGTACCCGTAGTCTTAACCGTTTCTGGGGCCGTAACGGCCTTGAGGCGACCCCCGATTCCCAGGGACGTATTCTCCTCAGCCCGTCTTTGGTGGAATATGTGGGCTTCGGCAAAAGTGCGGTGATCATCGGCTGCGGCAGTTACCTTGAGATTTGGTCCGAGGAGGGCTACGAGCGTATGGTAGCCGCCGAGGATGAAGCGGCCATGGAACAGCAGATGAAGGAGTTGGGCTTCTAAGCCGCAGCAGGAATGATGGAAAAGGTGAATTTTTCGCACCGCTCGGTGCTGTTGGATGAATGTATTGAAGGCCTTGCCATCCGTCCGGACGGAATCTACGTGGACGGAACCGCAGGCGGCGGCGGACACAGCTTTGCCATTGCCTCCCGGCTGACCACTGGACGTCTCATTGCCATCGACCAGGATGAAGCCGCCATTGCTGCGGCCAGTGCCCGTCTTGCGCCCTTGGGAGATCGCGCTATCGTGGTGCGGGACAACTTCTGCCACATTGCAGAGGTGTGTGCTTCCCTTGGCATTGAAAAAATCGACGGAGTGCTTATGGATCTGGGGGTCTCTTCCTACCAGCTGGACACCGCAGAGCGGGGCTTTTCCTATCATGCCGATGCCCCCCTGGATATGCGGATGGACCGCCGCTCCGCCAAGAGCGCATATACCGTGGTCAACGAATACAGCGAGGCTGATCTGAAGCGCATCCTCTTCACCTACGGGGAAGAGAAGTGCTCGGCGCGGATCGCGTCCCGCATTGTGGAGATGCGGCAGAGGAAGCCCATTGAAACCACCGGCGAGCTGGTGGATATCATCCGCTCGGCCATGCCTGCCCGTGCGCGGGAGGATCAGCATCCGGCCAAGCGCAGTTTTCAGGCTATCCGCATTGAGGTGAACGGGGAGCTGGATGTGATCGCCCCTGCCATCGAGGCGGCGGCCGGGTTACTCCGTCCCCATGGCCGCATTGCCATCATTACCTTCCACTCCCTGGAAGACCGCATTGTGAAGCAAACCTATACCCGTCTTGCCACGGGTTGTATCTGCCCCCGGGATTTTCCCGTCTGCGTATGCGGACACAAGCCCATCCTTTCCCCCGTCGGGCGGAAGCCCGTGCTGCCTTCGGCCGAGGAGCTGAAGGAGAATCCCCGTTCCCGCAGCGCGAAGCTTCGGGTGGCGGAACGGGTGGCGGAGGACGAGCCCTCCGCCGAGGAGAATTTTGAAAGGAGCCACCGCACATGATGCAGCAGAACGTTTCGAGCCGTACTCATCGGCCGACAGCGCAGCAAATGTCCAATCTTCCCATTGAGGATCAGCTCCGTGTGCGGTTTGCTAACCGTGGACTGGGCGCGGTTGGGGTAAACAGCTCTCGCCCGCAGCAGAATGTTGCGCGCCCCCAGCCAAGTTATGCCCGTCCAAAACAGCCCCGGCCAAATGTGGAAACGGTGAGAAAGACCGCCATCCAGCAGAGCGAGTCCCGTCCGTCGGCGGCGCAGGTCCCCCTCTATGCCGTGAAGAAGACCGCAGCGGCTCCGCTGTATGCCGCTAAGGTAAAGGGAACTCCTCTGCCCGTGGCAATGCTCATCTGCCTGCTGGTCTGCACCATGACGGTGCTGAGCGTGGTTTGGGGATCCGCCATGGTCGGCGGTGCGGCCGAGGAGGTCGACAGTCTGGAGTCCCAGGTGGCTGAACTTGCCGAGTCCCGCCGCGAGCTGAGCCAGGCCCTTGACCGTAAGAACGATCTGCGGGAAATTGAACGGATTGCTGTGGAAGAGCTGGGCATGATCGGCACTGACCTGATCACCAAGAAATACATCAGTGTAAGCGGGATCGACATGATCGAGGCTTTTGATACCGAAGACAAGGAGAGCGTTGGACTTTCCACCCTTTTGTCGGCGATCGGCATCGGCGTGAACTGAGAAGATCCCTCGGCGCATGGCCGGACACGGGTCCGGAATAATTTGCCGGCGCTGCGCATATAATGCTTTGCGTTGGCAGAGCCGTTTGACGGTGAAGAGCAGAATGCTCCTCACCGTTTGGCTTTTTTCAATGAAAAGAAAAACAGGGTGAGAGGAGTGGCAAAAATGGCAAAACTGACGGTGGATCACCGGGTCCGTCAGCGTTCCGCGGTGGTAATTGTCATCTTCTGCCTGCTGTTTTTGGCCATTGCTGTCCGCGTGTTGCTTATCCAGGTAGGTAATTACGAGCGCTATCAGGGGATCGTCAACGATCAGATCACCCGTGAGTCTACCATCAAAGCCCAGCGGGGCAAAATTTTGGACACCAACATGGAGGTGCTGGCCGACAATGTGACGGTCTGGCGCGTATTTATCTCCCCCCACGGCATTGCCGAGGCTGAGAAGGCGCGGGTGGAGGCCCTGGCCAAGGGCGGCAAGGCCGCCGAAGGGGTGTCCTCCGTCCCACAGGTCGAGCTGATCGCCGACGGACTGAGCGAGATCCTCGGGGTGAGTACCGAGAAGATCACCGAGCTTGCCGCTGACACCAAAATGCTGGACAAAACGGTGGCGCGGAATGTGGAGGAGGCCGAGGCGGAAGCCGTGCGCGCCTTCATTGATGCCTATGACCTGCAGACCCAGATCTATCTGGAAGCCACTACCCGCCGCAACTACAATTACGACACTCTCGCCGCCCACACCATCGGCTTTACCGGCACCGACGGTAACGGCCTGTTCGGGCTGGAGAAGAAGTATGACGAACAGCTGTCCGGGGAAGACGGATACTACATCGTTGCCCGGGACGGCTATTTCCGGGAGATGCCCTTCAAGTACCAAAGCTACATTGACGCCAAGAACGGCGCAAACCTGGTCACCACCATCGACCTGCGCATCCAGTATGAGCTGGAGCGTCAGCTGGAGGCCACATACCTTGAGTCGGGTGCGGCAAACCGTGTCTGCGGTGTCGCCATGGATGTCAATACCGGTGCTGTTCTGGCCATCGCCACCAAGGGGGATTTCGATCTCAACGATCCCTGGACCCTCAACGAGGAGTCTCAGGTGAAGCTGGTGGCTTCAGGTTATGCCGAGGGAAGCGAGGAGTATAACAAGCTGCTCTCGGAGCTGCGCTACGCCATGTGGAATAACAAGGTGGTCACCGAGCTCTATGAGCCCGGATCCACCTTTAAGATCATCACCTCAGCCATGTGCTTGGAGGAGAAGGTGGTATCTCCATCGGATCCCTTCTATTGCTCGGGCGGGTTGATCGTGGAAGGCTGGTCCAAACCCATCCATTGCCATAAGCGCACCGGACACGGCCATGTGACCTTCACGGTTGGCCTTCAGCAGTCCTGCAATCCGGTGCTCATGACCATTGCCCAGAAGCTGGGGATCGATAAATTTACCAGTTATGTCAGCGCCTTCGGTTACCGGGAGAAGACCGGGATTGACCTCCCCGGCGAGGCATCCACCATCTTCTTCTCTTCCATGGGCAACGTTGATCTGGCCACCGCCTCCTTCGGCCAGAACTTCAAGGTAACTCCCATTGCCCAGCTCACCGCCATCTGCGCGGTGGCCAACGGCGGTTATCTTGTCACTCCCCATTTGATGAAAGCCTTCGTTGACGATGACGGCAACGTGATTGAAACCTATGATGCTTCTCCCCGCCGTCAGGTTGTGAGCGAGGCCACCTGCCGCACCCTCATCGACATCCTGGAGGAAGGTGTGTCGGGGGACGGCGGTGCAAAGAATGCCTATGTGGCGGGATACCGCGTGGCAGCCAAAACCGGTACCTCCGAGAAAAACGATAAATTCGATGCCAACGGGGAGAAGACCCTGCGCATCGGTTCCACGGTGGGCTTCGCTCCCGCGGAAAATCCCCAGATCGCCGTGCTGATCATGGTGGACGAACCCATGAACGGCAGTGTGTACGGCTCCATCGTGGCCGCGCCCTATGTTTCCAATTTCCTTGAGGTGGTACTGCCCTATATGGGCGTTGAGGCCAGGTATACCGAAGAGGAGCTGGCAAAGCTGGAGGTCAACCTGCTGGATTACACCGGCTGGCTGGTCAGCGACGCTGTGACCAGCATGGGCTATGTGGGCCTGGAATACGAGGTGATAGGCGACGGTACCAAGGTGACGGCGCAGATTCCCGCCGGCGGCAGTCAGCTGGCCAAAAACACCGGCCGTGTGATCTTCTACACCGGCACCGAGACCCCCGCCGCCACGGTCAATGTCCCCGATGTCATGGGGAAATCGGCCAGCGCGGCCAATAAACTGCTCATCGATGCAGGGCTGAATGTCCGCATTGACGGCACCCAAAACTACCAGAGCGGAAGCGGTGCGGTGGTGGTGGCACAGTCCCCCGCCGCTGATACAGCCGTTGCCCCGGGCACCATCGTAACGGTGGAGTTCCGCTACCTGGACGGCACAGACTAAAGAAAAACGGACGTACTGTTTCCCGGACGTGAAAATGCAGGGCAAATTCACCGTTTTGGAGGCTGTATGCGTCTTTCCACTCTTTTGCGGGAGGCGGGAATCTCCGCCGCCGCCGGGGGAGCCGACCCCGAAATCAGCGGCATTGCTTCCGATTCCCGACGGGTGAGGACGGGCGATCTGTTCGTCTGCATACGCGGGCTGCATCACGACGGCCATACCCATCTGTGTGAGGTGGCTGCGGCGGGGGCAGCGGCGGCGGTGGTGTCCGAGGGCTGTATCGGAAAACTTTCGGTCCCCGTGATCCGCGTCCCTGACACACGGGCGGCCCTGGCCTGCCTGTGGTACGCATTTCTCGGTCATCCGGCCACGGAAATGCGGCTGGTGGCGGTGACGGGGACAAACGGCAAGACCTCGGTCAGCCGTATGCTATGTGCCATCCTGCAGGAAGCGGGGGAGCGCACGGGGCTTATCGGTACGGTGGGCTGCCGCTCGGGGGATCGCCCCTTGACCGCCGATCCCGAGGACCCCTTGTCCAACATGACCACTCCCGACCCCGCCGATCTCTATCGGATGCTGGCTGAGATGCGGGAGGATGGCGTGACCACAGTGGTGATGGAGGCAACCTCTCACGCTCTTGCGCTGGGCAAGCTGGCACCTCTGCACTTCGCGGCGGGGATTTTCACCAATCTGACCCCCGAACATCTTGACTTTCACGGCACCATGGAAAACTACCTGGCGGCCAAGCTAAAGCTCTTCGCCGCCTGTGACATCGGAATCGTCAATCGGGACGATCCGGCCGGAGCCGCCGCGGCGGCTGTCTGCCGCGGCAGGGCTGTCCTCTGTTCCCAGTATGGGGAGGCCGATTACCTTGCCCGGAATATCCGCTTCCGCGGGGATGCGGGGGTGGAATATCGGCTGGAAACACCCGACGGCGCTTTTGGGGTGGAATCCCCCATTCCCGGGCGGTTCACACCCGAGAACAGTCTGCTTGCCGCCGCCTGTGCCAGGGAGCTGGGCATTCCGCCGCATACCGTTCAGGTCGCGCTGGCGCGGCTGTCGGGGATCCCCGGGCGGATGGAGCGGGTTGCTTTGCCGGCACAGCTGCCCTTCTCGGTGTACATTGATTACGCCCACACCCCCGATGCCCTGGAAAAGCTCCTCCGCACCGCACGAGAACTGCGGCGTGACGGCGGGCGGGTGGTGCTGCTCTTCGGCTGCGGCGGGGACAGAGATCCCACCAAGCGCAAGCCCATGGGCCGCATCGCCGCCGAAATGGCAGATTTTGTGATTCTGACCTCCGACAATTCCCGGGGCGAGGATCCTGAGACGATTCTGCGGGAGATCCTGCGGGGGATGGACCGGGAGCGGCCCCACACCGTGATCCCCAATCGCGCCGAGGCCATTGCCTATGCCGTGGAAACTGCCCGGAAGGATGACATTATTCTGCTGGCAGGGAAGGGGCATGAGCAGTATGAGATCACCCGCCAGGGGCGGATGCCCTTTGACGAGGCGGCCCTGGTCAGACGTGCCGCTGCGGGGTGGAGAACTGAGAAAAATACGTAGACGAAGATAGAACAGACCGGATGAGAAAGGTGATTGGAACATGAAAAGCGTTTTGTCGCTTCTGACATATACGGCGGCCGAGCTGGCCGCACTGGTATCGGGTGAGCTGCATTGCTTTGGCTGTGACGGCTCGGTGACCTTCCATGCTGTGGCTACCGACTCCCGTGAGGTAGAGAAGGGGACTCTCTTCCTTGCCTTCGCCGGGGAGAGGGTGGACGGTCACGCCTATATTTCCGCTGCCGCTGAGGCAGGAGCCTCCTGCGTGCTGGCGGCACATTTGCCTGAGATTATTCCCTCCCATATCGCCATCGTCGTGGTGGAGGATGTGCTCACCGCATTGGGAAAGCTGGCCCGGGACTATGCCCGGCGTGCAGGCGGCAAGATGATCGCCGTCACCGGCAGCGTAGGTAAGACCACCACCAAGGAGTTCATCTCTGCGGTGCTGGGATCTACCCACCGGGTGCACAAAACTGCGGGAAATCATAACAATGAGATTGGCCTGCCCATGACTCTGCTGGCCACCCCTGCGGGTACCGAGGCAACGGTGGCTGAGATGGGGATGTGCGGTCTGGGGGAGATTGACTATCTGAGCCGCATTGCCTGCCCCGATATTGCCATCGTCACCACCATCGGTTCCTCCCACCTGGAGCAGCTGGGGACGCGGGAGAACATCTGCCGCGCCAAGCTTGAGATTACCCACGGCCTGAAGGCCGACGGCATTCTTCTCTGCAACGGGGATGAGCCTTTGCTTTACCGTGAGGAGCTGGAGGGACGCCGCCCTGTATTGGTGGGCATCCATAACCGCCATGCGGATTTCCGTGCGGTGAATTTGCGGCACGGTGTGGGCGGGATGACCTTTGATCTGCTCTACGGCCGTCATGTGGTCACTAACGTGGAGATTCCCGTGCCGGGTCAGCACAATGTCTATGCCGCCCTTTTCGCCTATGCGGTGGGGGTTATGATGGGCATGAGCGAGGCTGAGATCCGTGCAGGGCTTTCCCGGTTCCGCAACGCCGATATGCGCCAGAGCATCTGTGAGATCGCCGGCGTGACGGTAATCGAGGACTGCTACAACGCCAGCCCCGAGTCCATGCGTGCAGCCCTGGATGTGCTCAGCGAAATGGGGGCACAGAACAGCGGCTTGCACACGGCGGCATTGCTTGGGGATATGCGTGAACTGGGCACCGATTCGGTGCTGATGCACCATCAGTTGGGCATCAGCGTGGCCCAGCACAAGATTGATTATCTTTTCACCTTGGGTGAGAGTGCCGAGGAGATTGCCCTGGGGGCGATCCACGCCGGGATGCGCGCCGACCGGGTGTATGTAAACCTTGACTGCGGACGCAAGGATATCAGCGGCGAGATGCTGCTGAAGGTTCTGCGCCCCGGGGATATTCTGCTGGTGAAGGCCAGCCGTGCCGTGGCCGCCGAAGAAGTGGTGGCCTACCTGCGGGAAAATGCCGCGCGGATCGGCACCGAAAACCGCGGAGGAGGGAACTGACATGGATGTGTATCTGATTTTACTCTTTGCCCTGTCGCTGGCGGTGACGTTTGCGCTGACCGTGGCGGCGGCCCGTTATGTCATTCCCATCCTGAAAAGCAAGAAAATGGGACAGCCCATTCTGGAGATTGGTCCCCGCTGGCATAAGTCTAAGGAAGGCACTCCCACCATGGGCGGGATCTCCTTCATCTTTGCTATGCTGGTGACGGCTGCTGCGGCGTTTGGTGTAAGCGCGCTGCTTGGATGTGTATCTGAGCTGCTTCCCCTTCTGCCCACCCTGGGCCTGGCTCTGGCCGGAGGGCTCATCGGCATGGTGGACGACCGCGCCAAGCTGCTCAAGAAGCAGAACGAGGGTCTGCGGGCCTATCAGAAATTCCTTCTCCAGCTCATTGCCGCTGCCCTCTATCTCATCGTCATGCGGCTCTGCGGCTGGCTGGATACCACCCTGATCATCCCCTATTTCGGCATTGAGCTTGAGCTGGGTGTCTTCTACTACGCGGTGGCGCTCCTGCTGATTACGGGCATGATCAACAGCGTCAATCTCACCGACGGCATCGACGGTCTGGCTTCCAGCGTAACCATGGTGATCGGTGTCTTCTTCGCTGTTCTTGCCTTCCTGTTCCGGGATTCTTCCCTCGGCCTTTGGGGCGCGCTGGTAATCGGCGGCACCCTGGGCTTCCTGGTATACAATTTCTACCCCGCGCGGGTCTTCATGGGAGACACCGGCTCCCTGTTCTTAGGCGGCCTTGTGGTGGGCGGTGCGTTCATGCTGGGCTCGCCTCTGCTGGTGGTGGTCATGGGAATTGTGTATATCGTGGAAACCGCCTCGGTGATGCTGCAGGTGGGTTATTTCAAGCTGACCCACGGCAAACGGATCTTCAAAATGACCCCCATTCACCATCACTTTGAAATGTGCGGCTGGAGCGAGATCAAGATTGTTACCGTCTTCTCTCTCGTCACCGTTGCCGCCTGCGCCCTGGCTTATTTCGGTCTTTAATCTCTACCGCTGACGAAAGGAGGGACGTCCATGCAGGAGCGGCCCAATCAAGCACATATCCCCACGGCAACTCAGGGAAGACCTGCCAGTACCCCTCCTCAGCAGCGGCCTGTCCGGCCTGTGCCCCCCTCCCAGCACCCTCAGCGCAGAGAAGCACATCCCGTTCCTGTGTCTGCCCGGGCCCTGCGGCAGCAGCAGAAGCAAGCTGCCCTGGAGGAACGCCGGCGGGAGGAGGATGCCAAGTATGTCCGTGTGCTCACCGGCATTGACCGTCCATTCCTTGTGATTGTTCTTGCCCTGCTGGCCTTCGGCGTCATCATGGGCTTCAGCGCAAGTTATGCCTATGCAAGCTTCAAATACGGCGACAGCCTCTACTTCTTTAAGCGGTATCTTCTGTTTGCCGTGATCGGGCTGATCGGGATGTTCCTCTGTCTCTATATTCCCATTCGCGGCATCAAAATGCTGACCTTCCCGGGCTATGGTTTGGCCGTTGTCCTGCTCTTGCTGGTGCTGATTCCCGGTGTCGGTCTCTCAGAGGGCGATGCCCAGCGGTGGCTCTATATCCCCGGTGTGGGAACCTTCCAGCCGTCGGAGCTGGCAAAACTGGCCATGATCATGATGATGGCCTGGTATCTCTCCAAGTTCAGCGAAAAAATCACCGACAACAGCCCCGGCGGGCACCCCATAATATGGGGCTTTGGCGGCAGTTGCTGTGTCTTCGGGCTGATCGCCGGCCTTGTGGCGTTGGAGCACCACATCTCAGGTACCATTATCGTGGCCGGAATTGGCGTGGTAATGATGTTCGTGGGGCGGGTCAACATGAAGTACCTGTTCATCGCGGGGGGCATCCTGGCCGTTGCTGCGGTTTGTCTCATCGCATTTTCCAGCTACGGCGGAACCCGAATTGAGGTATGGAAGATGGTCCTCTTCGACCCGCACAATATCCCCAAGGACATCGCGCGGGATCAGGCCTATCAGAATCTGCAGGGTCTGTATGCTATCGGCTCGGGCGGCTTCTTCGGCGTCGGACTGGGCAACAGCTTCCAGAAATCGGGCTACGTCTCGCAGCCCCAGAATGACTTTATTTTCTCCATCATTTGCGAGGAGCTGGGTTTTGTGGGGGCGGCGGCCGTCATGCTGCTCTTTATGGGGCTGGCCTGGCGGGGATATCTCATCGCCCGCAATGCCCCCGATCTCTATTCCTCTCTGCTGGTGTTCGGGATTGTCACCCAGGTGACCATGCAGGCCATTCTCAACATTGGTGTGGTGACTGCACTCATTCCCAACACCGGAATCTCTCTCCCCTTCTTCAGCTCCGGGGGAACCTCACTTGTGATCCTTATGGTCGAGATGGGTATTGTCCTCTCGATCTCCCGATATTCCTATCAGAAGCGAAGCTGAATATACCACAACCGAAAGGAAGGACATCATGCGTGTTCTGATGACCGGCGGCGGCACCGGGGGCCATGTCAACCCCGCCATTGCCATTGCCAATACCATCAAGCAAAATGATCCCTCGGCAGAGATCGCTTTTGTGGGCACCTCCCGCGGGATAGAAAATAAACTGGTCCCCGCTGCGGGATATCCTCTCTACCATGTGGAGGTGCGGGGCTTCCGACGTTCCCTGTCTCCCGCTAACCTCAAGGCGGCCTGGCTTGCTTTTGTCTCACCCATCCGCGCCAAAAAGCTGATCGCGGAGTTCAAGCCTGATATCGTCGTGGGCACGGGCGGATACGCCTGCTGGCCTGTGCTGGTGGCGGCATCCCGCATGGGAATCCCCACGGCGGTACACGAATCCAATGCTATCCCCGGGGTGACGGTGCGTCGCCTCCAATCCTATGTCGACCGTATTATGCTCAACTTTGCCGAGAGCGCCGAGCACCTGGATGCCAAGGAAAAGCTGATGGTGGTGGGCAATCCCCTCCGCGGGCAGTTCGGCACCCTTGATCGGGATTCCGCCAGAGAAAAGCTGGGGATCGGCAATTATCGCCGCATGATCCTCTCCTGCGGGGGAAGCATGGGGGCTGAGCCCGTTAACGATGCTATGCTGGCCCTGATGCGGGATTACGGCCTTCAGCATCCCGATGTCCTGCACCTCCATGCCACAGGTGCACTGGAATACGAAGCGGCCAAGGAAAAGTTCAAAGCCTACGGCCTGGAAGGGAAGGACAATCTCCGTCTGGTGGAGTATATCTACGATATGCCCGAGCAGATGGCGGCGGCCGATCTGGTGGTCAACCGCGCAGGGGCAATGACCCTGTCCGAACTGGCGGTGCAGCGCAAGGCCTGCCTGCTGATCCCTTCGCCTTATGTGGCTGCTAACCACCAGTATAAAAACGCCAAAGTGCTCTCCGACGCAGGTGCGGCTCTTCTGATCGAAGAAAAAGACCTCACCCCTGAGGGGGTTGCGGCAGAGGTGGGAAGCCTGCTGGAAGACGATGCCCGCCGCGCCGCCATGGAGGAGGCCATTTCGGCCTTTGCCCGTACCGATGCCAACAAAGTGATCTATGAAGAGATCTGTCGCCTGGTGAATGCCAAAGATTGAACATGAGGAGGTGTCCCCATGACCAATACAGGGAAGATGGCCCCGCCCCGGACAAGACCGACGGTGCCCCCCCGTCCCCGGGAGGAGGTATCCCCCCGCGGGAAGAAAGATAAAGCAGGCAAGAAGAACACAGTGACCCGGCGCTTGGGAGGAGGGCTGATCCTTTTTCTGCTGCTGGCGGTGGGGGCTGTGCTTTTTGGCGTGCTCTTTGGGGTGTTTGATGCCATGTTCCGGCTGGAGACCGTGACGGTGGAGGGGACCTCGGAAACCGAAGCCGTGCTGGATGCGGCGGCACTTACGCAGGGGGACAGGCTCTACACCATTGACCGTGATGCCGTTCGTGCGGCGGTTCTGCGGGCAAATCCTTATCTTGCCGATGTCCGACTGGAGAGGCATCTGCCCGACACCGTGACCCTGATCTGTACGCCGCGGGAGGGGACCTATTACCTGGAAGTCAACGGCGAATGGGTGATCCTGACCCAGGATCTTGTGGTTCTGGAATGCGGATGCCTGCCGGAGAATTGCCGGGCAAATGGTCTGGTGCAGCTGATCCTGCCCGAGGTACGCCGTGCCGTGACCGGTGAGTATGTGGAGTTCGCCGGAGATTTTGATGCGGGATATCTTGTGGATGTTCTGACAGAACACAGGACAAGCCCCCTCTACGGCAGAACCGATCTTCTGCGCATCGACAGCCGATTTGATGTGCGCATGATTCTGGACAGCTGCTACGCAGTGACCATGGGAGATTGCATGGATACTGCCCTGAAACTGACGCTGGTGGAGAAGATCCTGGCCGACGGAACTTTTAACGGAAGGACGGGGGCATTTGTGGACATTTCCAATCCGGCGGAGGGAAGTGCAATTTTGGATAAAATGACAGATTATACCATCCTTTGGCGCGATTGAAAAAAAGTTGAAGAAATTTTGCATAAAATTTCGCAAAAGGTATTGCAAAATCACGAAATTTCGTATATCATATAGAGTAGGTATATTGTCGGCCCGTGTGGGCTGATCAGGATGACAAAAAATGCAGATTATATAAATTCGGGAGGATATTCACATGACGTTTGAACACGACGACAGCTATGATAGCGGCGTAAGCATTAAAGTAGTAGGCGTAGGCGGCGGCGGAAACAACGCTGTCAACCGCATGATTGAGACCAATATTCGTGGGGTCGGCTTCATTGCCATCAATACCGATGTTCAAGCACTCCGTGTCTCAAACGCCCCCAACCAGATCGTGATCGGTGAGAAGATCACCAAGGGTCACGGCGCAGGTGCAAACCCCGAGATCGGTGCCCGTGCGGCAGAGGAGAACCTTGAGGACATCAAGGCCGCTCTTGCCGGTACCGATATGGTGTTCATCACCTCGGGTATGGGCGGCGGAACCGGTACCGGTGCTGCTCCCATTGTTGCCCGTGTGGCAAAGGAAATGGGTATTCTCACCGTCGGTATCGTCACCAAGCCCTTTGCCTTTGAGGGTAAGCGCCGCATGGAGCAGGCTGAGGCGGGCATTGCCAACCTGGAGGACTATGTTGACTCTCTGGTGATCATCCCCAACGAGCGCCTGAAGCTGGTGTCCGACAACCGCATTACCCTGGCCAATGCATTTGAGTGCGCAGACGATGTTCTCCGCCGCGGCGTGCAGAGCATCTCTGAGCTGATCAATATCTCCGGCTTTGTTAACCTGGACTTCGCCGACGTTACCGCCATCATGAAGGATGCAGGCTTTGCACATATGGGCGTAGGTAAGGGCGAGGGCAAGGATAAGGCCGAGCAGGCTGCCCGCGAGGCAATTTCCAGCCCCCTGCTGGAGACCTCTATCGAGGGTGCAGACGGCATCCTGGTGAGCATTACCGCATCTCCCGATATCGGTCTGGAGGATGTCGAGCTCTGCTCCAGCCTCATCGCCCAGGAAGCACACCCCGATGCCACCGTGATCTGGGGTGCTGCATTCGATCCCGAGCTTGAGGATACCCTGAAGGTAACTCTGATTGCCACCGGCTTCAAGAAGGACAAGGGTGATATGGCTTCGGTGAAGGCCGCCCGGGGTACTGCTGTGAAGCAGCCCGAGCAGAAGAAGGCCGAGACTAAGGCAGCCGCTCAGCCCGCAGCCGAACAGCGCATTCCGCGCCGCGAGCTTCCCCTGCAGCAGGCAGATGCTCCCCAGACTGAGGAGGATTTCGGCATGGAGGAGGAGACCTATACTGTCTCTCCCGAGTCCGGTGATCCCGTCCTCTCGGACAACGAGTTTGACGATATCATGAGCATTCTCAAGAAGCCCCAGCGTCGTGACGCCCGCGGTTTCAGAAGATAAATCGGCATTTGTTTGGTCCGGGACTCCGCTTGAAATGCGGTGTCCCGGACCTGCTTTTTGTCTCTTGCTGTGTAAATTTGCAGAAGGACTGGGGAATGGGGAGCTCGAATTTAGGGGAACAAACAATTTTTTGTCAAAAGACTTGCAATGCGCCGCGAAATGTGGTAGAATAAAATCGATATTTGACCATATAAGCTCGCAGATACGGTGTGAGCGTTTCTATGCGGCAACCGTAAATTGCCTGCGCTATGGGCAGTCCAGCGTTGCGGTCTTTGGGTCGGAGCGCTTGCTTGCTTTTGGCGCACGGGTCAGATGATCGTGCGCATTTTTGTTTTTCTACAACATGGGGAAGGGAATCATGCAGATGAAGATGAAGGGACAAAAGCTTTGCTTGTTTACGCGGCCCACGAAGTGTCCGCCTGCCCACACTGTTTCTGCACCTTCTTCCACCGTCGGGATCGGAGCGTCCGCACAAAGGACAGCTGTACGATTTTGACGGTTTTTTCGCTTATGCGAGGGAACGGTTTGCCTTCACTTTAACAAATGGGAGTGATTTTTATGATGGAAAATGACAAGATTCACGAGGCGTGCGGCCTCTTCGGCATCTATGTGCCCGAAGGAAAATACGAGGTCAATGTGGCCTCTGCCGCCTACTATGCGCTGTACGCTCTTCAGCACCGCGGTCAGGCCAGCTGCGGTATTGTGGTCAATGATGACGGTGTCATGACCGCCCACAAGGACCTGGGCCTGGTCAATGACGTGTTTACCGAACCGGTAATGCGTAAGCTGGGACAGGGAAATATTGCCCTGGGCCACGTGCTCTACGGCTCCGGTGTCTTTACCCGTGCCGAAGCGCAGCCCCTGGTGGCCAACCATGTCAAGGGTGGACTGGCTGTGGCACACAACGGTGCCATCACCAATGCCGCCGTACTGCGGGAAAAGCTGGAGCTGGAGGGCGCTATCTTCCACTCTACCAGCGATACCGAGGTCATTATGTATGAGATTACCCGCTGCCGTTTGACTGCCCCCTCCATCGAGATGGCGGTGAGCGGTGCTATGGATGTGCTGGACGGGGCCTATTCCCTGGTAATTATGTCCCCCTCCAAGCTGATCGGTGCCCGCGACCCTCACGGGTTCCGCCCTCTTTGCATCGGCACCCTTGGCGACGGTTTTGTGCTTGCCTCCGAGTCCTGCGCCCTGGACAGCATCGGTGCTGCCTTTCTGCGGGACGTGGAGCCCGGTGAGATCGTGGTCATTGACAAGGACGGTCTGCGCTCCATCACCAGCCATTGCGGACAGAAGCCTTCCCGTCTCTGCGTGTTTGAGTATGTCTACTTCGCCCGCCCCGATTCGGTGATCGACGGTGCCTCGGTGCACGAAGCCCGTCTGCGTGCCGGCGCCTGCCTGGCACAGGAGCATCCTGTTGATGCCGACGTGGTCATCGGCGCCCCCGACTCCGGCCTTGATGCTGCCCTGGGTTATGCCCGCCAGTCGGGGATCCCTTACGGCATCGGCTTTATCAAGAACAAATACATCGGCCGTACATTCATTCAGCCCACCCAGTCGGATCGGGAGAACAAGGTACGCATCAAACTCAATGCCATCTCTTCCACCGTTAAGGACAAGCGCGTGGTATTGGTGGATGACTCCATTGTCCGGGGTACAACTTGTGCCCATACCATCCACATTCTGCGGGAGGCTGGAGCCAAGGAAGTGCATATGCGTGTCGCTTCGGCGCCCTACCTCTACCCCTGCTACTACGGTACGGATGTTCCTTCCTCCGATAAGCTGATCGCCCACGGCCACACCGTGGAGGAGATCGCTGAGATGATCGGCGTGGACTCCCTCGGCTATCTCAGTATGGAGAGCATTAAAAGCTTCGTGCCTGCGTGCAAGCGGGGCTTCTGCACGGCCTGCTTCGACGGCAGCTATCCTACCGCCGTTCCTGCCTGCAAGGAAAAATCCCGCTATCTTACCAAGAAGAGCGAGTCGAAAAAATCCTGACCTCTCCGCTGCCGTGCAGCGAAAAAATACACCAAGAAAGGTTGATTCCAATGAAAAAAGTAGCGATTGTCATGGGCAGCGACAGCGATCTGCCTGTTGTGGAGAGCGCCATCAAAACCCTGCGTGAGTACGGCGTCCCCTTTGAGGCCCACGTTTACTCGGCCCACCGCACCCCTGAAGCGGCGCGGAATTTTGCTGTGGGTGCCCGCGAGGCAGGCTTCGGTGCCATCATTGCCGCTGCCGGTAAGGCTGCACATTTGGCCGGTGCTCTGGCTGCCAATACCACCCTCCCCGTGATCGGGATTCCGATCAAGTCCTCCACCCTGGACGGGCTTGATGCCCTGCTGGCCACCGTGCAGATGCCCTCGGGTATGCCGGTTGCCACCGTTGCCATCGACGGCGCGGCCAATGCCGCTCTGCTGGCTATTCAGATCCTCGCGGTCGAGGATTCCGCACTTGCCGAAAAGCTTGCCGCTTCCCGTGCGGCCATGACCGAGGCTGTGATACGCAAGGATGCTGCCCTCCAGGAAAAGCTGGCGGCCAACTGACTTCAAAAAAGATTGAACCGAAAGGAATAGACAAAGATGAAAAGTTTCAGTGAAAGCTATAAAGCCGCAGGCGTGGATATTACTGCGGGATACCGTGCGGTGGAACTGATGAAGAAGCACGTTGCCGCCACTATGACGGCAGGCTGTGTTTCGGATATCGGCGGCTTCGGCGGCCTCTTCGAGCTGGATATGACCGGCATTCAGCGCCCTGTCCTGGTCAGCGGTACCGACGGCGTCGGCACCAAGATCAAGCTCGCCTTCCTGATGGACAAGCATGATACCGTGGGTATCGACTGCGTTGCCATGTGCGTCAATGACATTATCTGCTGCGGTGCAAAGCCCCTCTTCTTCCTTGACTACATCGCCATCGGCAAGAACTTCCCCGAGAAGGTTGCCGCTATTGTGTCGGGTGTGGCTGAGGGCTGTATCCAGGCAGGCTGTGCCCTGATCGGCGGTGAGACTGCCGAGCATCCCGGTCTAATGCCCGAGGATGAGTACGACCTGGCCGGCTTCTCGGTGGGCGTGGTTGACCGCGCAAAGATCATCGACCACAATGCCGTCAAACCCGGTGATGCCGTAATCGCTCTTGCCTCCACCGGCGTTCACTCCAACGGCTTTTCCCTGGTTCGCCGCGTCTTTGACGTGGAGAATCGCGATCTGGGCGTTTACTGCAACGATCTGGGCATGACCCTGGGCGAGGCTCTGCTGACCCCCACCAAGATCTACGTCAAGTCCATCCTTGCCCTCAATGAGCAGGTCAAGATCGGTGCGGTTTCCCACATCACCGGCGGTGGCTTCTACGAGAACATTCCGCGCGCCATTCCCGACGGCCTCTGCGCTAAGATTGAGCGTAAGGCAGTCCGCGTTCTTCCCATTTTCGATATGATCGCCCGTGAGGGCAATGTCCCCGAGCGGGATATGTTCAACACCTACAACATGGGTGTGGGTATGTCGGTTGTGGTTCCTGCCGCTGATGCAGACAAGGCCATCCGGATTCTCCGTGAGAACGGCGAGGATGCCTACCTCATCGGTGAAATCGCCGAAGGCGACGGCATCGAGTTATGCTGAGGACCGCACGTATCGCCGTCTTCGTCTCGGGAGGCGGCACCAACCTGCAGGCCCTGCTGGACGGGCAGGATGCGGGACTGATCCACAGCGGAAAAATCGAGCTGGTGGTGTCCAGCAAGCCCGGTGTTTACGCCCTGGAGCGCGCCGCCAAGCACGGTGTTCCTTCCGTGGTGGTTGACCGCAAGGCTTGCGCCGACCTGTCTGAATTCGAGGCCGGCATCTCGGCGGCTCTTGCCGAGTACAAGATCGACATCATTGTACTGGCCGGCTTCCTCTCCATCCTCAGTGCCGACTTCGTTTCCCGCTGGCCCGAGCGCATCATCAACGTTCACCCCTCCCTGATTCCTTCCTTCTGCGGCAAGGGCTTCTACGGCCTGCGCGTGCATGAGGCGGCCCTGGAATACGGGGTCAAGGTGACGGGGGCAACGGTACATTTTGTCAACGAGATCTGTGACGGCGGACGGATCATCCTCCAGCGCGCCGTGGAGATCGAGCCGGGCGACACGCCCGAGATCCTTCAGCGCCGCGTCATGGAGCAGGCCGAGTGGTATCTGCTTCCCCGTGCGGCAGAGCTGGTCAGCGCAGAGCTGATGGCAGATCAATAAAGGAGATACGAACATGAACGCAAAGAAAATCGACGGCATCCTTGCCACCCACGCATATCCCGGCCGCGGTATTATTCTCGGCCGCTCGGCTGACAACAAATACGGCGTCGTGGCCTACTTCATCATGGGCCGCAGCGGCAACAGCCGCAACCGCGTCTTCGAGACCACCGATGACGGCATCCGTACCCGCGCCTTTGACGAGTCCAAGATGGTGGATCCCTCGCTGATCATCTACCATCCCGTCCGCAAGATCGATGCCGGACTGATCGTCACCAACGGTGATCAGACCGATACCATCCGTGACTTCATGGTGGCAGGGAAGTCCTTTGCCGACGGCCTGCGCACCCGCTGCTTCGAGCCCGATCCCCCCAACTACACCCCCCGCATCTCCGGCCTGCTGGCCGCAGACGGCAGCTACAAGCTGTCCATCCTCAAGTCGGCTGATGGCGATCCCGCCTGCAACCATCGTTTCTTCTACGAGTACGATGCGCCCATCGCCGGCTTCGGTCACTTCATCCACACTTATCAGGAAAATCTCGATCCGCTGCCCTCCTTTGAGGGTGAGCCCCGCCGGGTGATCTGCGACGCGCCGAATGCACAGGCCATGGCCGATCTGCTGTGGGCAAACCTCAACGAGGACAACAAGGTGTCCCTGTACGTCTCCTACGTGGATCTTGCCACCGGCGAGGCGGATACCGTGATCGTCAACAAGAACGTCTGAGCGCAGGAAAGGAGAACAATCATGACTGAACTCGAACTGAAATACGGCTGTAACCCCAATCAGAAGCCTTCCCGCATTTTTATGGAAAAGGGCGAGCTGCCCATCACCGTGCTCAACGGCCGTCCCGGCTACATCAACTTCCTCGATGCCCTCAACGGCTGGCAGCTGGTGCGTGAACTGAAGGCCGCTACCGGTCTTCCCGCCGCTACCTCTTTCAAGCACGTCAGCCCCGCCGGTGCCGCTGTGGGCGAGCCCCTCTCCGACACCCTCAAGAAGATCTACTTTGTGGACGATATCGAAGGGCTCAACGATTCTCCCCTGGCCTGTGCCTATGCCCGCGCCCGCGGTGCCGACCGGATGTCCTCCTTCGGCGACTGGATAGCACTGAGCGACGTCTGCGACCTGACCACCGCCATGATCATCAAGCGTGAGGTGTCCGACGGTATCATCGCCCCCGGCTACACTCCCGAGGCACTTGAGGTGCTCAAGTCCAAGCGCAAGGGCGGCTACAACGTGGTGCAGATTGACGAGAACTACATCCCCGATCCCATCGAGCGCAAGCAGGTCTTCGGCATCACCTTCGAGCAGGGCCGCAACGAGCTGAAGATCGACAACGATATGCTGCAGAACGTGGTCACCGCCAACAAGAATCTGCCCGATTCCGCTAAGCGTGACCTGGTGATCGCCCTGATCGCCCTCAAGTATACCCAGTCCAACTCGGTCTGCTATGCCGTAGACGGTCAGACCATCGGTGTGGGCGCGGGCCAGCAGTCTCGTATCCATTGCACCCGCCTCGCCGGCAACAAGGCCGACATCTGGCAGCTTCGCCAGCACCCGAAGGTGCTCGCACTGCCCTTCAAGCCCGAGCTTGGCCGCCCCGATCGCGACAACACTGTGGATGTGTACATCTCCGAGCAGTGCGAGGATGTACTGGGCGACGATGTTTGGCAGAACTACTTCACCACTCGCCCCGAGCCGCTGACCGCCGCCGAAAAGGCCGAGTGGCTCTCCAAGGTTACCGGCGTAGCCCTTGGCTCCGACGCATTCTTCCCCTTCGGTGACAACATCGAGCGCGCCCGCCGCAGCGGTGTCAGCTACATCGCCGAGCCCGGTGGTTCCATCCGCGACGACCAGGTCATCGAAACCTGCAACAAGTACGACATCGCAATGGCCTTCACCGGCATTCGCCTGTTCCACCATTAAAAGACTTTGGGGCTTTGCCCCAAACCCCACCCAAGGGACTTTTTGAAAAAAGTCCCTTGGGAATCCTCAAAAACTTTCAAAATGAGTGTGTTGGGAAGTTTTTGTGGGGGTGTGGGGGAGCTTTTTTCAAAAAGCTCCCCCGCCGGGGTTTGGGGCGGCGCCCCATGACCTCAGAAAGGATTAGCTATGAAACTGATGGTAGTCGGTGGCGGCGGTCGGGAGCACGCCATCATCAAGAAGCTGAAAGAAAATCCCGAAGTCAGCGAAATTTTCGCGCTTCCCGGTAACGGCGGTATTGCCGCTGATGCCACCTGCGTGCCCATCGGCGCAAAGGAAATTGACAAAATCGTGGAGTTTGCCGTGGCAGAGAAGATCGACTTTGCCGTGGTCGCTCCCGACGATCCCCTGGTCATGGGTGCGGTTGACCGCCTGCACGCGGTGGGGATCCCATGCTTCGGCCCCGAGGCCAAGGCGGCCATCATTGAGGGCAGCAAGGTCTTCTCCAAGAATCTCATGAAGAAGTACAACATTCCCACCGCCGCCTACGAGGTGTTTGATGCACCCGAGCAGGCGCTGGAATATCTTGCCTCCGCCGAGTACCCCATCGTCATCAAGGCGGACGGTCTTGCCCTGGGCAAGGGCGTGATCATTGCCCAGACTCGCGCTGAGGCCGAGGATGCCGTGCGTTCTATCATGGAGGACAAGGTGTTCGGTGCCAGCGGCAACCAGATCGTCATCGAGGAGTTCCTCACCGGTCCCGAGGTGTCGGTGCTTGCCTTCACCGACGGTGAAAGCATCGTGCCCATGGTTTCCTCCATGGACCACAAGCGTGCCCTTGACGGCGATCAGGGGCTGAACACCGGCGGCATGGGTACCATTGCCCCCAACCCCTGCTACACCACCCCCCAGGCATGGGTGTGCATGGAGCAGATCATGATCCCTACCGTCCGTGCTATGAAGGCCGAGGGGCGTACCTTCCGCGGGTGCCTCTACTTCGGTCTGATGCTCACGCCCAAGGGTCCCAAGGTGATTGAGTACAACTGCCGTTTCGGCGATCCCGAGACTCAGGTAGTGCTTCCTCTGCTCAAGACCGACCTGCTCACCGTGATGCGTGCCGTGGAAGAAGGCCGCCTGGGTGAGATCGAGGTGGAGTTTGAGGACGGCGCAGCTTGCTGTGTCGTGGTGGCCTCCGGCGGTTACCCCGGTAAGTATGCCACCGGCTGTCCCCTTACGGTGGACGAAGCCAAGCTGGGGGATGCCGTGCTCTACCACGCCGGCACCAAGCTCTCCGACGGTCAGCTGGTTACCTCCGGCGGCCGTGTGCTGGGCGTGACGGCCAAGGGCGCCGACCTGGAGTCGGCCATCGCCGCCGCTTACGCCGCTGTGGATGCCGTTTCTTTTGACGGTGCATATCACCGCTCCGACATCGGTGCCCGCGCTCTGCGCGAGGCCAAGAATATCTATCAGTAAGGAGTACCGCAATGGTTTATCGCATATTTGTGGAAAAAAAGCCGGGTCTGGCGGGTGAGGCTTCCTCCCTTTGCTCCGACCTGCGTACCCTGCTGGGCATGACTGCCTTGGAGAATGTCCGCCTCTTCAACCGCTACGATGTGGAAAATATGGACGAGGCACTCTTCCGTCAGTGCTGCAGCACCATCTTCTCCGAGCCCCAGCTGGACAATACCTATGACGAGCTTCCCATCACCGAGGGCGCAGTTTTTGCCGTGGAGTTCCTGCCCGGTCAGTACGATCAGCGTGCAGACTCTGCTGCGCAGTGCGTACAGCTGGTGTCCCAGGGCGAGCGTCCCCTTGTTCGCTCGGCCAAGGTCTATGTGCTGGAGGGCAAGCTCTCCGATGCCGACATCGCCGCCGCACAGAAGTACGTCATCAACCCCGTGGAGGCACGCCTGGCGTCCCTGGACAAGCCTGAGACCCTGAAGACCGTTTACGATATCCCCACCACCGTGGATACCCTGGAGGGCTTCTGCGCGCTGGAGGAGGATGGTCTGAAGGAGTTCCTGCGCAAGTATTCTCTTGCCATGGACCTGGACGATGTCCGCTTCTGCCGCGACTATTTCCGTACCGAGGGCCGTGAACCCACCATTACCGAGATCCGTATGCTGGATACCTACTGGTCCGACCACTGCCGGCATACCACCTTCAACACCACCATCGAGGCGGCAGACCTTGCCGATCCCCGCGTGGCCGCGGCGTATGACCGCTACATCGCCATCCGCGACGAGCTGGGCCGCACCAAGCCCATCAACCTCATGGACATCGCCACCATCGGCGCAAAGTATCTCCGCGCCAAGGGTATGCTGGACGGCATGGATGTCTCGGAGGAGATCAACGCCTGCACTGTTCGCATCAAGGTTGACGTAAACGGCGTGGACGAGGACTGGCTGCTTCTCTTCAAGAACGAGACCCATAACCATCCCACCGAGATCGAGCCCTTCGGCGGTGCCGCCACCTGTATCGGCGGTGCCATTCGTGACCCCCTGTCGGGACGTTCCTACGTCTACCAGGCTATGCGTGTCACCGGCGCGGCCGATCCCACTAAGCCCATCGCTGAAACCCTGCCCGGCAAGCTGCCCCAGCGCAAGCTGGTGACCACTGCCGCTGCGGGTTATTCCTCCTACGGTAACCAGATCGGTCTTGCCACCGGCCTTGTGGATGAAATCTACCACGACGGATATGTGGCCAAGCGCATGGAGATCGGTGCCGTTGTGGGTGCCGCTCCCGCCAAGAATGTCCGCCGCGAGGTTCCCGCACCCGGGGACATCGTGATCCTGCTGGGCGGCCGCACCGGCCGCGACGGCTGCGGCGGTGCTACCGGTTCCTCCAAGTCCCACACCGCTGAGTCTCTCTCGGTTTGCGGTGCTGAGGTGCAGAAGGGTAATGCTCCCGAGGAGCGCAAGCTTCAGCGTCTCTTCCGCAATCCCGAGGCAACCCGCCTGATCAAGCGCTGCAATGACTTCGGTGCAGGCGGTGTTTCGGTTGCTGTCGGCGAGCTGGCCGACGGCCTGGAGATCGACCTCAATGCCGTACCCAAGAAGTACGAGGGCCTTGACGGCACCGAGCTTGCCATCAGTGAGTCCCAGGAGCGCATGGCTGTGGTGCTTGCCCCCGAGGATGTGGAAACCTTCCGCGCCCTGGCGTCCGGTGAGAACCTGGAGTCTGCCATTGTTGCCACCGTTACCGATACCAACCGCCTCCGTATGCACTGGAACGGCGTGACCATCTGCGATATTTCCCGCGACTTCCTCAACTCCAACGGTGCGCCCAAGGCAACGAAGGTTGCTGTTCCTGTGGGAAGCCGTGTTGCGGCAAAGAAGCCCGCTTCCTTTGCCGAGGCCATGAAGGCACTCTGCGCAGACCTCAACGTCTGCTCCAAGAAGGGCCTGTCCGAGCGCTTTGACTCCACCATCGGTGCGGGCAGCGTGCTGATGCCCTTCGGCGGCAAGCACCAGCTGACTCCCACCCAGGTCATGGCGGCCAAGCTTCCTGTTCTGGGCGGCGAGACCAAGACCTGCTCGGTCATGAGCTGGGGCTACGATCCCTTCGTCACCGAGGCCGATCCCTTCACCGGTTCCTACCTGGCTGTGGTGGAGTCTGTGTCCAAGCTGGTTGCCTCCGGTGCCCCCCTGGATGACTGCTACCTTACCTTCCAGGAGTACTTCGAGAAGCCCGGCACCAACCCCACCCGCTGGGGCAAGCCCTTCGCGGCTCTGCTGGGTGCCATGTCGGCTCAGCTGGACCTCGGCTTTGCCGCCATCGGCGGTAAGGACTCCATGAGTGGCTCCTTCGATGATCTCGATGTGCCGCCTACGCTGGTCTCCTTCGCCATCACTACGGCCAAGACCGACAAGATCCGTTCCCCCGAGTTCAAGCTGCCCATTTCCCGCGTGGTTCTGCTTCTGCCCGAATATGACGAGCAGGGCATTCCCGTAACCGCTTCGCTGAAGGCCAACTATGACCTGGTGCACAAGCTGCTCTCCACCGGTGCTGCCATCTCCGCATGGACACCCACGGGCGGCGGTGTTGCCGAGGGTATCCTCAAGATGTGCCTGGGCAACCGCCTCGGCTTCCGCTTCGCCGATGGCCTGGATGATGCTCTCCTTTATGACCGTCACGCCGGTGCCTTCATTCTGGAGCTGGCCGGGAATGAAGATGTGGGCATTCTGCTGGGCGAAACTACCCTTGCCTACAACCTCACCCGCGGTGGGGAGACCCTGGATATGGCCGAGCTTCAGGCGATCTACGAGAATCGCCTTGAGGACATCTTTGCCTGCAACATCAAGATGCCCGAGCAGAAGATCGAGGCCTACAGCTTTACCGCCGAGACCCGTCCCGCCCCCAAGGTTGGCGTGGCTAAGCCTCGCGTGCTGATCCCCGTCTTCCCCGGCACCAACTGCGAGTTCGACACCGCCCGTGCGGTGGAGCGCGCAGGCGGCGTGGCCGAGATCATGGTGCTCAACAACCTGACTCCTGCCGGCGTTGCCGCATCGGTTGAGCGTTTTGCCAAGCTCATCGAGGAGTCCCAGATCATCTTTGTTCCCGGCGGCTTCTCCGGCGGCGACGAGCCCGACGGTTCGGGTAAGTTCATCACCGCATTCTTCCGCAATCCCCAGATCAAGGAGGGCGTTTCCCGCCTGCTTGGCCAGCGCGACGGTCTGATGGCCGGTATCTGCAACGGTTTCCAGGCACTGATCAAGCTGGGCCTGGTACCCTTCGGCGAGATCATCGACACCGATGCTGCCTGCCCGACCCTGACCTACAACACCATCGGCCGCCACCAGTCCTGCATGGTGCGCACCCGCATCGCCTCCAACAAGTCGCCCTGGCTTGCCCGCACCAAGGTGGGCGAGATCTACACCGTGCCGATTTCTCACGGTGAGGGCCGCTTCCTGGCCTCCGACGAGGTGGTGGCACAGCTGGCCGCAAACGGACAGATCGCTACCCAGTACGTCGACCTGGCAGGTAATCCCACCATGGATATTCGCTCCAACCCCAACGGTTCCATTGCCGCCATCGAGGGCATCACTTCCCCCGACGGCCGTGTCTTCGGTAAGATGGGTCACAGCGAGCGTATCGGCGATGGGCTCTACCGTAACGTGGACGGACTCTACGACATCGGTATGTTCGCTTCGGCTGTGGATTATTATAAGATCTAAGGGTAAGAGAAAAAAGCTGCCGCATCTGCGGCAGCTTTTTAGTGTAGTGCCCGGTAAAGACAACCGGGAAAATGTTTGAACGGTAAAAAGAAAGTGAGGTGCACGACATCAGCCATACGGCCGTTTCCGGCCTCTGACGAACACTGCGTGCACCCCACACCTACAGTATACGCGCTACCGACGCAAATAGCAATCCCTTGGGCGAAACTGTAACCGAACTGCAACAATTGCCGAGGTTGGTGTGGCGCAAAAAGAAAGAAGATGCATCCAGTTTAGCACGGCCACGCGGCGAACCGCAGGAACGTACCCTTCAGCATCTTCTGCTTATAGTGTAGCAGATTTTCGAGGTTATGTCAAGGGGTATGGCCGACTATGTGGCAAAGAATCTGTTTACCAACGAGGCGGAGATCACGCAGCTGGCTAAGCGGAACCGCAACGCGGCTCTGCGGGTATATGACCGCATTCGCGAGTGGTCAGCCAAGGTGACGGGGGACAGTGAGAAGGAATTTCTTCTGCGGGCGCAGCGGCTGTATGAGAAGGCTCTGCGGGAGACGCGAGGGACGGCGGGGGAGAGTGAGCGGCAGAATATCATTGAGACTTTGCCGGATGGACGAAAGTATGTAAAAGCTGACCGACAGGTGATTATGGGAAACAACCCCAAATCATGGGGAAAGCAAGTTGAGATATATATTAATCGAAAAATTAGAAACGGAGAAAATGTCGCACTACCTACAGACGACGGAGATATCTTGCTGCTGACTGGTGACACAGAAGGAAAGGCATCATTTAGGTATTATGTGCGAGATAAGAATGGTGTGTTGCGACCGCTTACCGACAAGGAATATGAGACAAAACTTAATGCAGAAACTCATATAGACGAATTAGCTAAAATATCGGAGATTAAAAAACAGGATGTACCTGATGAGTTTGGAGTTCATGGGGAGTTTGCAAAATACGGATGGGACTACCGGACGGCTTTTTTGAAGATTTCGACGGAAGATATTATAAAATAACAATTTCCATTGCCAAAAATGATGATGGAAAAATTGTTTACAATATCGGACAAATAAGAGAAAGCAGCAAACCCAGTTTTAATGGCTCTTCCGATACAATGACCGGCGCTCGTACGGGTGTTGCTGCTTCTACGAGCAGTATACCCCAAACTGATCCAAATAGCAACCCTTCCGGTGAAAATGTAACACAGTTGCAACAATCGAAGCGGCAGAATGCGTTTACGGATGAGTCGGACGAGCTTGCGGCAGAGTGGGGCAACAAAACGGGCATGGAGGATCTACCGGCGTTTCTTGCCAGCGAGCGGGAGATCACCGAGGCAGAGATGATGGCGAAGGAAGAAAGCGCGAGGGGAAAGATTGCGTTCTCCGAAGGTGCGGCAGAGTCGGATGCAAACGCTTTTACCCGGGATATGCTCAACGGTATTGCGAAAGATGGATTTGACCGGGCGCAGAAGAAGGCGGCAAGCGATATGGGCTTTGCCATGGGCAAGATTACATGGGCCGACAGCAAGGCGTTTGACGAAGCGGCGGGAGAAGGCGTTTGCGCAGGATTTTCCATTGACAGCGGGCAGGGAGATATGGTATAATTTTCTCGGAATATGTCGGAAAATCACAGGAAGAGGAGGCATCGAAATGCGCAGACGGATCTTATGCTGCCTTTTGCTTGTTTTGCTTGCCGTCGGGGCGTCGGTGCCTGCCTTTGCGGCGGGAGAAAAGCTCTCGGCTCTGGTGGAAATCGAGCCCCAGTATGAGGCGGTTCGCGCTTTTTGGGGCGATCGCGCCCCCGCCAAGCTTGACGGCAAGTGGGGACTCATCGATGCCCGCGGTGAGACGGTGGTGCCCTTCATCTACAGCTGGATGGGCTCTCCCTCCGACGGCGTGGTGCTGGCGGCAAAGCAGAATGACAGGGAAGATCATCGTCTCTTCCTGGTTTCAGCCGAGAGCGGTGCCGCGCGGAAGCTGACTTATGCCTTTTTTGACGGGCAGCAGGAAACCGACATGACCGCCACCGCCGAGCAGCTGGCGGTGAGCGGACACCACTTCGTCTGCTACGACGGCGTGATCAATGTCAGAGGGATCGCCTACCTGCGGGACGGCGAGCAGATCCGCCCTCAGGGGCTGACTGAAGCCCTGGGCGGCGCTGTGGTCACCCACTACGCCATGATCGGTCCCTCGGTGGCGGGGGTGATTCCCATGGCCGCCTATGTGCAGGGGAATGATGGGGCCACCTATACCCAATGCTTTTACATGAACCACCACGGGGAGATCATCCGTGTTTTTCCCGCGGTGCTTGCCGGCCTGCAGCTGACGGGGGTGTACGCTCCCCAGGACGGGCTGATTGTCGCGGAGGCGACGCGCACCGCGGAAACGGGGACAGAGATCCGCTACGGCTTGATGGACAAGGATGGGGAATGGATTGTTCTCCCCATTTATACCGATTTCCGCTGGACCCTGGACGGAACATTCTTCCACGACGGCCTTTGGGTGGTGGTGGACGGCGGCAAATACGGGGCCATCGACCGGGAAGGGAACCGTGTGATTCCCTTTGCCTATGATTTCATGGGGGTCTTTTCCGCCGGCTTGAGCGGAGCGTCCCGAAACGGAGAGATGTTCTACCTGGATACCGCAGGGCGGGCGTACACCGTAGAAGGCCCCGACGGCAGTATGGCTGAGCTGGGTGCCGCATCCACCTTCAACGGGGATGGGATCGCCTGTGTTTACGATCGTAAGAGCCGTCGGGCCTACTGTATTTCTGCCGAGGCAAAGGGCGGAGTGCTTCCCGCCATCAAGGACGGCCCTGAGATTGCCCGGGAGGTTTACTTCCCCGATTACATCGAGGGCGAGCCCTGCCTCGGTCTGACCTACGAGCCCGGCGAGCTGATGGCTTACGCCGAGGACGGAAAGTGGGGCTTCCTCCGTTACGGTGAGCTTCTCCACTTTGACGACGTGGCCGAGGATGCTTATTATGCCGAGCCGGTTGATTGGGCAGTGCGGCGGAGCATCACCAACGGCACCTCTCCCACCACCTTCTCCCCTGAGAGCGACTGTACCAAGGCACAGATCATCACCTTCCTGTGGCGGGCATCCGGTTCTCCCGTGCCGGTCAGTCGGAATAATCCCTTCCACGATGTGGCAGAAGGACAGTACTATACCGATGCGGTGCTTTGGGCTGTGGAGGAGGGGATTGTCCCCACCGGGGAGCGGTTCGGGCCCAACGATCCCTGCACCCGCGGACAGACGGTGGTCTTCATGTGGCGTTGTGCGGGCTCCCCCGAAACCGAGGGGAAGATTTCCTTTTACGATGTGAACCCGAACAGCGAGACAGAACGTGCGGTGCGCTGGGCGGTGGCGCAGGAGATTACCAACGGCACCACAGCCGTGACCTTCTCCCCCTACCGCGTATGTACCCGCGGACAGATTGTGACTTTCCTTTGGCGTGCCTATGCCAAGTAAAACCGAAACCGACGGCAAAATGTTTGCCGCCGGTTTCTTTTTTTCGATAAAAATATTCATATGTTTGTGCTATACTGAAGAAAAACGGGGAGGGATTGCTATGTTTGACCGGGAACGTGTACTTTTGCTGGTGAATCCTGCCGCGGGGAAGCTGCGGGCGCGGAGCGGGCTGCACGAGATCATTGCCCCACTTTGTGCGGCCGGGATGCGGGTGACAGTTTACACTACCTCTGCCCGGGGAGAGGCCGCCGAGATGGCCCGCTGCCATGGGCAGGAATTTGATCGCGTTATTTGCTGCGGCGGGGATGGCACCCTCAATGAAGTCATCGACGGGATGTTGAACGGCGGCGTGAAATGCCCCCTGGGCTATATCCCCGCAGGGAGTACCAACGATTTTGCCGCTACGCTTGGCCTGCCCGCCGACCTTGGCGCGGCGGCCCGCCTGCAGGTGGAGGGGGAGCCTCATAACCTGGATGTGGGCTGCTTTAACGGGAATCGCTATTTCAGCTATATCGCCTCCTTCGGTGCGTTTACCTCTAGCTCTTACACCGCCCCTCAATCCGCCAAGAACGCCCTGGGACACCTGGCCTATGTGCTGGAGGGGATCAAGGATCTGCCCGCCCTGCAGCCCGTGACTCTTTCCGCTGTGACCGATGACGGTCGGCAATTCGAGGGAAGCTTCATCTTTGGTGCGGTGAGCAACTCCACCTCTATCGGGGGTATGGTGAAGCTGGATGCCTCCCTGGTGGATCTGGCCGACGGCTTTTTTGAAATCCTGCTGATCAAAATGCCCCAGAATCTTGGGGAGCTGAACCGTATTCTCTACGCCCTCACCGCCCGGGACTACACCGCATCTCCGTCGTTTCAGCTGACCCGTGCCCGCAGCCTTACGGTGACCACCGAGGAGCGGCTGCCCTGGTCGCTGGATGGGGAGTATGAGGCGGGGGATACCCGCGCGGTGATCCACGCTGTTCCCCATGCGCTGAAAATTATCACATAAATTTTACCCGCCGTCAACTGTTTGTTGACGGCGGGCAATGTTTTATCCTTCAATTTGTTCTCCAAAAAGAAATCCGAACCCTTCGCCTACCGGCCATAGGTTCGGATTTCTACGGTTTGGTGCGGGTAACAGGGGTCGAACCTGCACGAATGAACACAAGATCCTAAATCTTGCGCGTCTGCCAATTCCGCCATACCCGCGTATGTAATAGAATACCATAAAAATGCCGATTTGTCAAGGCAGGGGAAGGAAATACGCACCTATGGTTTTTTGAAAAAAGTGCGAAAATTTTTCAAAAAACTATGGCTTTTTTTGTTGATTTCATGTATAATAAAAATATACTCCGGAGATTAGCCGGAAATCATTTCTCATCACTGGGGCAGGTGCTGCGGCGCCCCCCGCCAGGAGGACCTATGAAAATTCAAACCCTTGTTGACCTGCTTGGTGCAGATGTGCTCTGCGGTGCTGACTTGCTTGACGGCAATGTACAGTCGGCCTGCGGAAGCGATATGATGAGCGATGTCCTTGCCTATGTCAAGGAACAGGCTGTACTGCTGACCGGCCTGGTTAATCCCCAGGTGATCCGTACGGCAATGATGATGGATATGCACTGCATCGTATTTGTCCGGGGAAAAACGCCCACTGAAGAAATGATCGCGCTAGCTGAGGAGAGCGGCATTGTTTTGCTTTCCACCGAGGAAAGAATGTACGGCGCCTGCGGCAAGCTTTATGCGGCAGGTCTTGGCGGTGGGGAGGAGGGAGACGTATGAGCGAGCCCTTGAAGTTCCATTTTCCCGTGAGCGGGGGGGATTTTACTTCGGCGGGTAAGGCCTCGGTGCAGGTGAAGAAGCTGCTACGCCAGCTGGGGATTTCCCCCGATGCGATTCGCCGCGTGGCCATTGCCATGTACGAAGGCGAGATCAACATGGTGATTCACGCCAACGGCGGCTCCGCAGATCTGGAGATCTATCCCGATTACATCAAAATCATCCTGGCCGATACCGGTCCGGGTATTCCCAATATTGATCTTGCCATGCAGGAGGGCTTCTCCACCGCCCCCGACAATATTCGCTCCCTGGGCTTCGGCGCCGGTATGGGCCTGCCCAACATGAAGCGGTATACCGACGATATGCAGATCGACACCGAGGTGGGAGTTGGGACCACCGTGACCATGCGGGTGAATATTACATGATTTCCCGCAACCCGATGAGAAAGGAGTGACTGGTTTGGAGAACAACGATATCCGCCGTCATTCGGTTTCGCTGGATTTGGAAAAATGCAAAGGCTGCACCAACTGTCTTAAGCGCTGTCCCACCGAGGCTATCCGCATCCGCGGCGGCCATGCGGTGATCAAGTCCGAACGCTGCATTGATTGCGGTGAGTGCATCCGTGTCTGTCCTTATCGGGCCAAGCTGGCCAAGTGCGACCGATTGGACGATTTCTCGCATTACAAATGGAAAATTGCCATCCCCGCTCCCGCCCTCTATGGGCAGTTTGCCGAGCTGGATGACCTTGACTATATCCTCACCGGGCTTCTGCAGATCGGTTTTGACGATGTGTTTGAGGTGGCCCGCGCCGCCGAGATCGTGTCGGAGTACACCCGCCACTATCTCCACCGTCCCGATATCACCAAGCCTGTGATCTCCTCCGCGTGCCCGGCGGTTGTGCGGCTGATCAGCGTGCGCTTCCCTTATTTGCTGGACAATGTGCTTCCTATTCTTCCCCCTGTGGAGCTGGCGGCACGGATGGCCAAGCAGGAAGCCATGCGTCGGCACCCCAATCTGAAGGAAAAGGATATCTGCGCCCTTTTCATCTCCCCTTGCCCTGCCAAGGTGAGTTATGCCCGCAATCCCATCGGCGTGGAAAAAAGCGCGGTGGACGGCGTGCTGTCCATCAGCGACATTTTCTTCCGCCTGGTGCCCGCGCTCAAGAAGATCGAGGTGCCCACCGTGACCTCGCGCTCGGGCATTATCGGCATCAGCTGGGCAGGCTCCGGCGGAGAATCCTCGGCACTGCTCAATGATAAGTATCTGGCAGCTGACGGGATTGAAAATGTGATCAAGGTGCTGGATGAAATTGAAAAAGAAAACTTCGCCGGGCTTGAATTTATCGAGCTCAATGCCTGCAGCGGCGGCTGCGTGGGCGGAGCTATGAATATGGAAAATCCCTTCATCGCCAAAGCCCGCCTGCAGAATCTGCGCCGCTATCTGCCTGTGTCCCAGAACCGGATGCACTATCCCGGCTACGAGGGGGAGGACGATATTCCCGAGGAACTGTTCTGGAGCGATACTGTGGATTATCTGCCCATTATGCAGCTTGACACCGACCGTGCCGAGGCCCTGCGGAAGATGCAGCGGATGCAGCAGATCGATGACACGCTGCCCAACCTGGACTGCGGCTCCTGCGGTGCGCCCAGCTGCTCGGCACTGGCCGAGGATATTGTCCGCGGCGAAGCAGATGAGTCGGACTGTGTGATCCGGATGCGGCAGCAGATTGAAGATATTTGGCGAACCATGGGCCGCATGGTACATGAGGGCGACTGATTTCGTGCCGCCCGCAGGTGAACCGAAAAACTCCGAAGGGGAGGAAAACGCAATGCAACTGACCAAAATTATCGAAGCCTTGGAGCTTGAAGTGCTGACCCCTATGACAGAGGACAGGGAAGTGCTGGGGGGATACACCGGCGACCTGCTCAGCTGGGTGATGGGTCGCGCTGAGAGCGAGATGCTCTGGATCACCATCATGACCAATGTGAACATCCTGGCGGTGGCATCCCTGCGGGATCTGCCGGCAGTGCTGATTGCTGAAGCGGCGGAGCTGGATGAGGCTGTGATTGCCAAGGCGAAGGAGCAGGAGATCACGCTTTTGCGCAGCCCCAAGTCGGCGTATGCCCTTTGTGTCGAGCTGGGTAAGCTGTTGGCATAAGATGGCCTGCTTCTACGATTTTCATATTCACTCCTGCCTGTCCCCCTGCGCGGAGAACGAGATGACCCCCGCCACCATTGCCGGTATGGCAGCCCTGAACGGCCTGCGCATGGCGGCCCTCACCGACCATAATTCCTGCGGCAATCTTCCCGCTTTCTTCGAGGCCTGCCGGGCCTACGGTGTGCTTCCCGTGGCGGGGATCGAGGTGGAGTCGGCGGAAGCGGTACATATCGTCTGCCTTTTCCCGCAGATCGAGCTGGCCATGGCCTTTTGGCAGGATACCGTCCGGCCCGCGCTGCCCCCCATCAAAAATAAGCCTGCAATCTTCGGGGATCAGCAATTTATGAACGCCGATGACGAGGTGGTGGGGGAAGAGCCGATTTTGCTGATCAACTCCACCGTGCTCACCCTGGATGAGGTGGCCGATGCGGCACGGCGTGCCGGAGGGGTTCCGTTCCCCGCGCACGTGGACCGTCCATCCAATGGGCTCATCGAAATCCTCGGCGGATTTCCGCCTGAACCGGGGTTTACCTGCGTGGAATTCAACGATTCGGCGAATATACCCGCACTGCGCGAGGCGCATCCCGCTCTGTCTTCGCTGATTACCCTGACAAACTCCGATGCCCACCGGCTGGAGTCGATTTACGATGCCGTCAATGCTCTGCCCATCGGGGATCCCGAGGAGGAAGATGACGTTTTGCTGGAGCGCTTATTTGCCTGTTTGCGCGGGGATAGGTGAGGGCGGAAAACCACGTTGTCGAAATCGACAAAAATTTCACACAGCGTGACGGCAATCTATGAAAAAATGTAAATTTTTTAGAAAATGACGAATTTCTATAGCTTTTTTTCGAAATTTGTTGTATAATTATTTGGATAAGGCCGATGAAAGTCGGTTTAGGCTTTTGCCGCATATCATATTTCCCAAATTCCATGTAAATCACTTGATCAATTTTACAGGAGGTATTTTGCAACCATGAAAAAGAAATTGACAACGGTTCAATTTCGCGGTACCAAAGAGCAGGAGGAAAAACTGCTTGAGGTGATCGCAAAGCATCAGGGGACCAAGGGTGCCATGATGCCCATCCTGCAGGAAGCGCAGGAGATCTACGGCTATCTGCCCATTGAGGTGCAGAAGATCATTGCCGAGAAGACCGGGACCCCGCTGGAGGAGATCTTTGGCATCGTGTCCTTCTACGCACAGTTTGCCCTCAATCCCAAGGGTGATGTTGCCATCGCTGTGTGCCTCGGTACTGCCTGCTACGTTAAGGGCTCTGGAGATCTGATCAAGAAGATCGAAGAGAAGCTGGGTGTTGAGCCCGGCAGCACCACCCCCGACGGTAAGTACACCCTTGAGGCTACCCGCTGCATCGGTGCCTGCGGTCTGGCTCCCGTTCTCACCATCAACAATGATGTTTACGGCCGTCTGACCACCGCCGACCTGGACGGTATTCTCGAAAAGTATATGTAAGCCATGAAGGAGCTGTCGCTTAATATTCTGGATATTACGCAGAATTCCATCTCGGCGGGGGCGACCCATATTACCATCGCTCTGACTGAGGAGGAAAACGGCCGCCTGACCCTGGTCATCGCAGACAATGGCTGCGGCATGACCGAGGAAGTGCTGCGCCGGGTCAGCGACCCCTTCTATACCACCCGTACAACCCGCAAGGTGGGGATGGGCATCTCTCTTCTGACCCTGGCTGCCGAGCAGACCGGGGGAGGTGTGACCATCACCTCGGTACATGAGTCGGTTGACCCCGTGGGGCACGGAACGACCCTGACCGCCACCTTCGATACCCGAAGCATCGATTTCCCGCCGCTGGGGGACATGGTGGAAACACTCAGCGTCATCATTCAGGGGCATCCCGAAATCGATTACAGCTTCCGTCACATTACTCCGACCCGCACGGTCAGCCTGGAGACTTCCGAGCTGCGTGAGGTGTTAGGGGAGGACGTTTCGCTTGCCGAATACGAGGTCATGCAGTGGATCGAATCCTATCTGCGCGAACAGTACAGCGGCGGGGACGGAGGCGAAGCTGAAACTGTCTGATATTTTCAAGAAATAAAATTCGGAGGATCGATAGCACATGAAGAGTTTAGCTGAACTTGCTGCCATTAAGGCAAAAATGAAAGACAAGGTTGCTATCCGCGAGGGTTCGGGCTCCATCCGTGTCGTCGTTGGTATGGCTACCTGCGGTATCGCTGCCGGTGCACGTCCCGTGCTGAGTGCGTTTGTTGATGAAGTCAACCAGGCCGGCCTGGCCGAGAAGGTTACCGTTACCCAGACCGGATGCATCGGCATCTGCCAGTATGAGCCTGTTGTAGAGATCTTCGAAGAGGGCAAGGAAAAGGTCACCTATGTAAAGATGACCGCCGAGAAGGCTGCCCGCGTCGTCGCCGAGCACATCAAGGGCGGCCGCGTTGTAGAAGAATTCACCATCGGCAACAAATAAGCAGGAGGAATAAGTTACTATGATTCGCTCACATGTTTTGATCTGCGGCGGTACCGGCTGTACCTCCTCGGGCAGCATTGCTCTGCGCAATGCCCTGGAGAAGGAGCTGGAAGCCAAGGAACTGACCAAAGAAATTAAGATCGTTCTCACCGGCTGCTTCGGTCTTTGCGCCCTGGGCCCGGTTATGATCGTTTATCCCGAAGGCACCTTCTACAGCATGGTCAAGCCCGAGGATATTCCCGAAATCGTTGAGGAGCACCTGCTCAAGGGCCGCCCGGTTGAGCGCCTGATCTACCACGAGCAGACCGGTGACCATCACGTCACCACCTCCCTCTCCGATACCACCTTCTACAAGAAGCAGAAGCGTGTTGCACTCCGCAACTGCGGTGTGATTAACCCTGAGGTGATCGACGAGTACATCGCAATGGACGGTTACTCAGCATTGGGTAAGGTACTGACCGAGATGACCCCCGATCAGGTAATCGATACCATCCTTGCCTCCGGTCTCCGCGGCCGCGGCGGTGCGGGCTTCCCCACCGGTAAGAAGTGGCAGCTTGCCCGCAACCTGGTTCAGGACGGCGGCAAGAAGTATGTTGCTTGTAACGCTGACGAGGGTGACCCCGGTGCATTCATGGACCGTTCCATCCTCGAGGGTGACCCTCATGCCCTCATCGAGGCCATGGCCATTGCAGGCTATGCCATCGGTGCTGACGAAGGCTTCGTTTATGTCCGCGCTGAGTATCCCATCGCGATCCAGCGTCTTGAGATCGCCATCAAGCAGGCTCGTGAGTACGGTCTGCTGGGCAAGGACATCTTCGGCACCGGCTTCAACTTTGACATTGAGCTCCGTCTCGGCGCCGGCGCATTCGTCTGCGGCGAGGAGACCGCTCTGATGACCTCCATTGAGGGTAACCGCGGTGAGCCCCGTCCCCGTCCTCCGTTCCCTGCAGTCAAGGGTCTGTTCGAGCGTCCTACCGTTCTGAACAACGTAGAGACCTATGCCAATATCGCCCAGATCATCCTCAACGGTCCCGAGTGGTTCAAGTCCATGGGTACTGAGAAGTCTGCCGGTACCAAGGTATTCGCCCTTGGCGGTAAGATTACCAACACCGGTCTGGTGGAGATCCCCATGGGTACTACCCTGCGTGAAGTTGTCGAGGAAATCGGCGGCGGCATCCCCAACGGCAAGAAGTTCAAGGCTGCCCAGACCGGTGGTCCTTCCGGCGGATGCATCCCCGCACATCTTATCGATACCCCCATCGACTATGATAACCTGCTCGCCATCGGCTCCATGATGGGCTCCGGCGGTCTGATCGTCATGGACGAGGACAACTGCATGGTTGACATCGCCCGCTTCTTCCTCGACTTCACCGTCGACGAGTCCTGCGGTAAGTGTACCCCCTGCCGCGTTGGTACCAGACGTATGCTCGAGATCCTGGACAAGATCATTTCCGGTAACGGTGAGCTTGAGGATATCGACCGCCTGGAGGAGCTGGCTGAGTACATCAAGTCCGCATCTCTCTGCGGCTTGGGCCAGACTGCGCCTAACCCCGTTCTTTCCACTCTCCGCTACTTCCGCGACGAGTACATCGCACACGTTGTGGACAAGAAGTGCCCCGCCGGCGTCTGCAAGAGCCTGCTCTCTTATGTGGTTGATGCCGACAAGTGTAAGGGTTGTACCGCTTGTGCTCGTGTTTGCCCTGTTGGCGCAATCAGCGGCGCAGTGAAGCAGCCTCACGTCATTGACACCGCCAAGTGTATCAAGTGCGGCGCTTGTGAGAGCAAGTGTAAGTTCAATGCCATTCTGAAGAAGTAAGAAAGGAGAATTGTGGATAATGGAAACGGTAAAGATTAAAATTAACGGCCGCGAATACGACGTGCCGAAGAATTCCACGGTTCTGGAAGCTGCCAGAGCAGCGAAGATCGATATTCCTACCCTCTGCTACCTCAAGGACATCAACGAGATCGGTGCATGCCGTCTCTGCCTGGTTGAGGTAAAGGGCGCACGCGGTCTGGTTACCTCCTGCGTATACCCCGTCAACGAGGGCATGGAAGTGTTCACCAACACCCCCAAGGTACAGCAAGCCCGCAAGCTCAACCTTGAGTTGCTCCTGTCCAATCATGAGAAGAAGTGCCTCTCCTGCGTCCGCAGCACCGACTGCGAACTGCAGAAGCTCTGCCGCGACTACGGCGTTGAGGAGACCCATTTCGGCGGTACCCGTACCCAGTACGAGATCGACGATTCCTCTCCCTCCATCGTGCGCGACAACAACAAGTGTATCCTCTGCCGCCGCTGCGTTGCTGCCTGCCACAAGATGCAGGGCATCGGCGTAATCGGCCCCAACGACCGCGGATTTGACACCCACATCGGCTGCGCATTCGAGGTTAAGCTGGCAGATACCACCTGTATCAACTGCGGTCAGTGTATCGTTGCCTGCCCCGTTGGTGCACTCTACGAGAAGGATGACACCCAGAAGATCATGGATGCCATCGCTGATCCCACCAAGCATGTGGCTATTTGCGCTGCTCCCTCCATCCGCGCTACCATCGGCGAGAGCTTCGGCTACGCTCCCGGTACCGATGTTGAGGGCAAGATGGTCGCCGCAATGAAGGCTCTTGGCTTTGACGGCGTTTACGACATGAACCTCACCGCTGACCTCACCATCATGGAAGAGGCCACCGAGCTGCTTGACCGTGTCAACAACGGCGGCAAGCTGCCCCTCATCACCTCCTGCTCTCCCGGCTGGATCAAGTACTGCGAGCACTACTTCCCGCAGTTCACTGACAACCTCTCCACCTGCAAGTCTCCTCAGCAGATGTTCGGTGCAATGTATAAGACCTACTACGCACAGAAGATGGGCCTTGATCCCAAGGACATCGTCTTCGTATCGGCCATCCCCTGCACCGCAAAGAAGTTTGAGGTTGGCCGCGACGGTCAGTCCGCTGCAGGCGTTCCCGATGTGGACGTTGCCATCACCACCCGCGAGCTTGCCCGCATGATCCAGAAGGCCGGCATCGACTTCTGCGCTCTGGATGACGAGAAGTTTGACGCTCCCTTCGAGATCGGTTCCGGTGCAGGTGCCATCTTCGGCGCTACCGGCGGCGTTATGGAGGCTGCTCTCCGTATGGCTGCTGAGGTTATCCTCGGCGAGAAGCTTGAGAAGGTCGAGTTCAACGATGTCCGCGGTATCGCAGGCATTAAGACTGCCGCTTACAAGCTGGGCGATATGGAAGTTAAGGTTGCGGTTGCCAGCGGCACCGCAAACGCCAAGAAGCTGCTTGAGGCTGTTGAGGCCGGTGAGCTTGATGTTCAGTTCATCGAGATCATGGCTTGTCCCGGCGGCTGCGTCAACGGCGGCGGTCAGCCCTACCAGCCCGCAGTTGTCCGCAACAACGTCAACCTGCGCGAGCTCCGTGCGTCCGTCCTGTACAACGCAGATGCCAACATGGAGCTGCGTAAGTCCCAGGACAACCCCGCTGTCAACCGCCTGTACGAGGAGTTCCTCGGCAAGCCCGGCAGCCACAAGGCACACGAGATTCTGCACACCCACTACGTCAAGCGTGGTATGTAAGAAAAACTTCAGGGAGGAAGCTTCGGCTTCCTCCCTTTTTGTTTGCTTGGGGCGTTGCCCCAGACCCCACCCAAGGGGCTGGGAGCCCAGCTCCGAGAAAAAGCCCCTTGGGGATCCCCAAAAGCTTTCCGGCAAAAAAGCCAAGCTGAATGTTCAGCTTGGCTTTTTCGTTTTTGGGCGGGAATTACACCTCTTTCTCGAAGATGAGGTCCATTTCCTGGGTGTGGCCGGTTCCGCGCTGTTTGGTGGGGATGCATCCCACATAGCGCCAGCCGTTTGCGGCTCTCCGGTCGATGACGGAACGGTAGTCCTCGATGCAGTAGACGTTGCCGGAGCCGAGACCCCAGCCGCCGAAATCGCAGCTTACGGTTTCATATTCGTATTTGTACATGGATTTGATCTCCCGTGGCAATGGATTTTACTCAATCACAAATTCGGCATAGGCCATTGCTTTGTCGTAGTCACCGGTGCCTCTGAAATTCATGATTTCTTTTCCGATGCGGTATGTGCCGGAAGGAAGTTCGCCGTAAAGACTCCCCCATTTTACATTCCAAGTGGTTGTGCTGTCTTTCAGGATTCCCCATGCCTCTTGGGTCCAGGCAAGATCATATTCCTGGGGAAGGTATTCCACGTTGACCCATACGCCGTCTTTCTGCGCCTGGATGACAAAATAACTGCCTGTATTCAGTTCAGCCACGTTTTCACCGCCCGACTGCTCACATACGATGGTCAAGCCGGTGGGGGTGACATTTTCGGCCTTCAAGGTAATGCCCCAGTCGGCGGGGGTAGCACCGTTGGTTTGCTCGGTTTGCGCGCCGCTGCCCGAGGTGGCAGCGGAATCCTGCGCGGGGGGCTGATCGGCATCGGAGGTACATCCGGCCAGCGCCAGTATGCAGAGCAAGGCGAAAATCAATGCCAAAAATTTCGTCATGTGTTTTTCTCCTTTCTCAAATTTAAGCGCGGATGTTGGTTTACAGCAGATTCCTGCCCTCCCATTCGGGAGCGGGCTCGGCGCCCAGCAGGGCGGCGACGGTGGGGGCGATGTCCTTAATATTTGCACCCTCCAGTACCTTGCCTGCCATGAAAGGGGCTCCCTTGAGGAAGAGGGGAATGGTCATATCCTCGGCGCAATCGGTGCCGTGGGAACGGCCATGGCCGCCATGGTCGGCGGTGACGATGACAGTGTATTCCTCGGGAAGAGAGGCGGTGATGCGCTCAATGTCGTCCCAGGAGCTCCCGACGGCGCGCATATACTCCTCGCCCATCCAGCCGTAGCCGTGGCCTGCTTCATCCACCCAGCCCAGGTAGAGGAAGACAAAATCGGGGGCATACTCGGCGATGTGCGCCATGGCGGCATCGGTGAGCATTCGGTTGGACTTCTCCCAGGTGTGGAGCTTGCCTGAAGCAAAGCACTCGTAGGAGAGGGAGCCGGGGCGGCAGAGGTCGCGGAGCTGGTGCCAGTTGTAGAAGAAGGCGCACTGCTTGCCCGCTGCCTTGAGCTGCTCACACAGGCCGGCGATGGGGCGGACCTGGGGGGTGTAGGTGTTGGTGGTGATGCCGTGGCGATCGGGATCCACGCTGTGGAAGAGGGACATATGGCAGGGCAGGGTGACCGAGGGCATGACGGTGCGAACGTCCAGGCTATAGGTGGACTCGGTCATCATGCGCTGTGCCTGGGGGATATCCGCCAGTGCATCGGGGCGCATTCCGTCCACCAAAACGAGCAGAAGTTTCATGTGGTTTCTCCTTTGCGGTGAGTATTATAGCGGATTCTTACCAAACTTAAAAAAGAAATAGAATAAAACGGTAAAGATGATCGTGGTTGCGGCAAAAGCCAACAGGTACATTAGGATTATCACTGGGTCAAGCAGGCCAACCAACGAACCGGAAAACAGACCGAATATGAGAACGCTTACCAGAATCATACCCACGGTCATAATCAGCCCGGCGAGCAATCCAAGCCAGCAGGCAAGTGCAAAGCACGTTCGGCTATCCACCTGTCGATTGCCAAACGTCAAATAGGCTTTTTCTTTGCGTGACAGTTCTTTGCCGGCAGCCTTCTTGGCAGCAATGCCGGGGATTTTCTGCAGCTGGTTATCGAGGTCTGGTTGATCGGGGGAAAGCCATATAGTGAAGCTTTCTGCCGGCGGACGAAGAGAACCGCTGAACAGCCAAGCGCGGGAATCGGGGGTGGTGTCTGCTGAACGCCCGCAGAGAAATAGTGTGCGGTATAGTTCTGCTTCTCTGTCATATTCCTCTGCACAGCGAATGTGTAGCACTTTTCGCGGAGAATCTGCGCGATGGAATTCGGGATATTCGCCCTGAAAGCCTTGCGCATAGAGGCCGTCGGTGATTTGCTGGCGGATTCGCTGGCGGAAGGCATCCGGTTCAGCCGTACGCGGGGGAAGGCCGGCTTGAGAATCGGCCAAACGGGTGTAAATCTCCCGCCATACGGGTTCAAACTTTTGATCAATCAACTCGATGATGAGACATGACAGCCAGCGACGGGCGGTGTCGGTGGACCTAACTTTCGCGATTCCGGTCAGGCGGCGTTGGATTTTGTCACGGTCAGGCCAGGTGAATTCGTCGAAGAGCGGTGCGAGTACTTCGAAATCAATATCGACCCGCCAGTTTCCATATGCGACCAGCATCACTAAAGCGCGACAGAGGGGAAGAAGAGCAGATTCTTTTGGCGTTAGTGCAACCTTGTTTTCGTCTTTGACTTCCAGTTCGCGCGCAATTGCGGCGAGATAATGCCACGGATTTTGAAACTCGGGGACTTCCATCGCTGAAAAAATTTCATCTTTGAGATACGCTTGGGCGAATTCAATGCGCAAGCAGTGTTCGTTAGGGTCAGTACCATAAACGGCTTGAAGCTGGAGGACACTGTTTTCCTGTGCTTGGGTAAGGGTATAGTTGGTGATGTAGATGTATGGGAAAAGGTCCCCGGAAAATTCAGCCTGTGTCAGTACTAGAGAACGTCGATAGGAGTGCATTTCTTCAATGGTGAGAATGATGCTGTTCTCGGTGCGCTGCAGATGGATAATTGTGCAGATGATTCGATTGAGGAGAGAAGTGCATCGTTTAGTAGTGAGGGGTTTGGGCTGCGGCATTGGTGCATCACTCCTTTGCGGTGATTTATTTCGAGCTGCCGAAGAGCCCGCGGAAGATGGAGCGACCAAGCTCGCGGCCGATGGCGCTCATGGCACTGCTGGCGGTGCGTTCCACGGCTTTGGTAACAAAGCTTTTTTCCTTTTTCTTGGCTTTGGCGGCTTTTTCGGCTTCCTTGGCGGCCTTTGCCGCTTCCTTCTCGGCCAGGGCGGCGGCTTCGGCTTCGGCCTTCTCTTGCGCCGCCTTCTCGGCAGCGGCCAGCTTGGCCTCCTCGTCGCGGGCAAGGAGCTCGTAGGCCGATTCCCGGTCGATCTCCTGGTGGTACTTGATGAAGAGATCGCTGTTGTTGATTACTTTTTTGCGCACATCGTCGGTGATGGTGCCCATTTTGCTCTGCGGCGGCAGAATCCATGCCCGCTCCACAACGCCGGGAGCACCTTTTTCGTCCAGGAAGGATACCAGCGCCTCACCGGTGGAGAGTTCGGTGATCACATCCTTGGTGTCAAAGTTGGGGTTGGGACGGAAGGTATCGGCGGCGGTGCGGACAGCCTTCTGCTCGGCGGGGGTATATGCCCGGAGGGCGTGCTGGACTCGGTTGCTCAGCTGTGCGAGAACGGGATCAGGCAGGTCGGAGGGGCTTTGGGAAATGAAGTAGATACCCACGCCCTTGGAGCGAATGAGCTTGATGATCTGCTCCACCTTCTGCAGAAGCGCCTTGGGGGCATCGGTGAAGAGCATATGGGCCTCGTCGAAGAAGAAGACGATGCGGGGCTTCTCCAGGTCGCCGGCCTCGGGCATCCGCTCGTAAAGCTCGGAGAGCATCCACAGCATGAAGGTGGTATACAGGGTGGGATTCTGCGCCAGCTTGACGCTGTGCAGAATGTTGATGTAACCGCGGCCGGTGGAATCGGTGCGGATCCAGTCGAAAATGTCGAGGGCGGGCTCGCCGAAGAAGATGTCACCGCCGCTGTCCTCCAGAGCAAGGAGCGAACGCTGGATGGCTCCGATGGTCTGGGGAGCGATCGTGCCGTATTCGTTGGCATAATCCTTGCGGTTCTCGCCCACGAAGCGCACCATGGCGCGCAGATCCTTGAGATCCAGCAGGAGAAGTCCCTGCTCGTCGGCAATGCGGAAGATCACCTGCAGGGCATCCGACTGCACCTGGGTCAAGTCCAGCAGGCGGGCGAGGAGATAGGGCCCCATGTCGGTGACGGTGGTCTTGACGGTATGGCCAAACTCTCCCCAAATATCCCAGAAGCGGGTGGGGAAATCGGTGTAGCGGAAGCTTTCTCCAATGCCGAGGCGGGCAATGCGTTCCTGCATGGCCGCATTATCCTCGCCGGGCAGGCACATACCGGCAAGGTCACTTTTGATGTCGGCAAGGAATACCGGGACACCAAGAGAACTGAAGGATTCAGCCATAACTTTAAGGGTGATGGTCTTACCGGTACCGCTGGCACCGGCGATCATGCCGTGGCGGTTGGCCTGGTGGGGAAGCAGATAGACGGGGCGATCACCCACCGCCATGAGAATTTTGTTGTCGTGGAGCATAGCATACCTCCGAAGTGTTGATTAAGTATATTATACCGAAGAACGGGCGGTTTGTCAATTGCCGCGGGCGCGGTCCTTCTCCTCGGCTGCCCGGTGCAGAGCGAGGACAAGCCCCTCTATGTGGGAAATGGATTGCGCGACATACCGTGCGCTGATCGAGGCTTGACGGGCGTTATCGGGGTCGCGGTCGGTCTGATGGGCGATGCGGTTGCGGCGGGAGGAAATTTCCCCCAGGATCTCGCTTCCCTCGGCTACGGCCCGGTGCTTCTTGGACACATTGGGGAAGGCCTCCTCCATGCATCGGCGGATATCGATGCCCAGCAGGTCGGCCTGGTCCTTGATGCGGGGGTAGGAGGTCATGGTGTCCCGCCCGAAGGCGTCGTTGATGTACTCCACCAGCCACTCCGACGAGCCCGATGCCCGCGTCCCCTCATCAATGGCGGAGATGGGCAGGCGGATCTTTTCGTAATCGGGGGTGCGCTTCCATTGGCGGCGGTACATGGCTACCATACCGTAGGTGGTCAGTTCGTGCATATAGAAGTCAAGAGCACTGACCAGGTAGAGGATTTGGGTACGCCAGATGAACTCTGCCTCGCTTCGATTTCCCTCCCGTACCATGTCCTCGGCTACTGTGGACTGGGCACGGATGGCGTCAATGTTTTGGGTGAAATGACCCATGATTTGCGCCAGGGTGAAACTGATCGCTGCGCGGACGGGGCGTTTATCACGGCTGTTTTCCCGTCGTGGGGAGGGGGTGTAGGTTGTGTTAGCCACGGCCGTTCCCTCCTTCCCGGCAGAGGGGGACCGCCCCGTATTCGCCTGCAAGATAGCCCAGTCTGATGTTTTCATTGGGGTGCACACCCCGGATTTCGGCCAGGGAATAAAGCTCGGTGGAGCGATCCTCGGTGCGCAGCTCGGTGAACCAGATCTGATCCCGGCGGAAGAGGGCGAGATCCAGGAGGCCCGTGCTGTGGGTAGAGAAGATCAGCTGGGAGCGGGACTCGGGGATGACCTGGCGAATGCCCCGGATCAGCCGCGGAAGGAGTAGCTCATGGAGGTGGGCTTCAGGCTCGTCGCAGAGCAGAACGCGGTGGGTGCAGAGCATATCCACCAAGGGACAGAGAAATTCGATCATCCGTCGGATACCGCTGGATTCCTCCTCCAGCAGATCGGTGGAGAAGCCTGTGTAGACGGTTTCACCACGGGGGGCCTCTTCCGGGCCGGTGATCCGGAGATCGACAATTCCGGTATCAAGCGTATCCAGCAGGGCCAATACCGCACCTCTGACCCGATCGCGGCGAAGGAGGTTCAGGGCATCCTTCATCCGTTCTCCCGGTGCGGTCAGATGGTAGGGGACAAGACATTCCCCGAAAAAGCGGCGAAGTGCGGCAATGGGGGGGATGGGCGCTGCAGTAGATGCCAGCAGGGCAGAGGGGGAGAGGTCGGCTTGGGCAAGCTCGTCGCGGAAGCGGCTGCATACATGAAGTCCTTCCGGGGTGCGGGTATAAACGGTGGTGCGACGCCCACCGGGGAAAGCGAGGAGAGACTCCTCGATGACCGTTTCCCCACACAGCGCGCAGGTGAAGACATAGCGTACTTCTTCCCAAAGGAACTGGACGATATAACGGCTGGGCGTTCCTGCTGCCAGTTTGTGGGGCGTTTGGCGCAGAGGGCGCAGGCCCAGGATCCAGGCGCGAAGCTGCTCCAGGGCATCCAGCAGATTGCTTTTTCCCGATCCGTTGGCACCGTAGATCACTGCGGTGTGCAGCAGGCGGAGATCCTCCGCCGGCAGGATCTGCTCCCCATGGGCTGAGTCGGCCCCGGCAAGCATGGAGAAGAGGATTTCCTCCCGGATTGATTTGTGGTTGGAACAGCGGAATTCGATGAGCATGGCGGCCTCCTTTTATGAGGAAGTATCAAAATCTATCTTTATTATAGACTCCGCGCCGCCCTCTTGTCAAGCGGAATACAAAAAAAGCCGGGATCGGCTTTTTTTCATCCCCCGCCGATTGTGACAGCTTTCGCGGTTTGGATGTGTTATACTGGGGACAAAGGGCGGCAGAGGTGTCTTCGCGCCCGACTTCATGGGCACAGAAGGAGGACAAGCCATGATCAAACAAAACAGTTCTTTCGTTCATCAATCCAAGGGGGACGAGCTGACGGTAACTCTGCTGGGGGATATCGACCATCACAGCGCGGTAGATCTGCGCCGTGAGCTTGACCGCCTACTCTATGCGGAGCGTCCTGCCCGTCTGATTCTGGATCTGTCATCGGTGGAATTTATGGACAGCTCGGGGCTGGGGCTGATCTTAGGCCGGCTGAACCTGATGCAGGAGCTCGGGGGAGAGCTCCGTCTGTCCTCCCCCACGCCCCGGGTGGAGCGAATCCTGCATCTGGCAGGGCTTGAGCGAATCCTGCCCATCACCAAAACAACGCGGGACGGCTCGCATTAAGCCGTCCCGGGAAAGGAGATACATATGAACAAACGAGGTCTTGCGGCGGGGGTTGAGAATGAAATGCAGATCACTTTTCCCTCGCTGTCGATCAATGAGGGGATTGCCCGCGCAGCGGCGGCGGCCTTTACCGCACAGTTCAACCCCACCATCGATGAGCTGGCCGACATCAAATGCGCAGTTTCCGAGGCGGTGACCAACTGCATTGTCCACGCCTATCGGGATCGCATTGGGGTGATCCGCATCAACTTCCGGATCTGTGCCAACCGGGTCCTGCGGATCGAGATTAAGGATCAGGGGTGCGGGATTCCCGACGTCGAGGCGGCCCGGGTGCCCCTTTATACCACCGATCCCCAGGGAGAGCGGAGCGGCATGGGGTTTGCGGTGATGGAGAGCTTCACCGACCGGATGCGGGTGAAGTCTGCGGTGGGGAAAGGAACCACTGTGACCCTGTACAAGAAGATGAGCGGCCGTGAATGAATACCGCGCAGAATACACTGTGCCGCAGGAGGGGAACCTATCGGCGGGTACAGCCGAGCTGATCGCCCGGGCGCAGGCTGGGGACGAGGCGGCGGTGGAGGCGGTGATGCAGCAGAACATGGGTCTGGTGCGCAAAGCTGCCCTGCGTTTCCGGGATCGGGGGGCCGAGATGGAGGATTTGCTCCAGATCGGTGCCATCGGAATGCTGCGGGCAGTGCGCAGTTTTGATCTGACCCGGGGCTTTGCCTTCTCCACCTACGCGGTGCCGCTGATCATCGGAGAGATCCGCCGCTTTCTGCGGGATGACGGGCTGATCCACGTCAGCCGAACCACAAAAAAGCTGGGGATGGATCTCATGGGCGCCCGCGCCGCCATTGTGGCCGAGGAAGGCCGCGAGCCGCGGCTGGAGGAGCTGGCAGGGCGGTGCGGGGTCAGCGTCATGGAGGCGGCGGAGGCCCTGGATGCCATCACCCCGGTGAGCTCTCTCTCGGCCCCCACGGGAGAGGAGGACGGCCCGACGCTGGAGTCCACCCTGGCCGACGGGGAGAACGGCATCGACCGACTTTTTGACCGCATCGCTCTGAGTCAGGCCGTGGCGGCGTTGCCCCCCCTTTGGCGGAAGATCGTCCTCCTGCGTTATTTCCGGGACTGCACCCAACAGCGGACCGCAGAACTGCTGGGGCTGACCCAGGTGAAGGTGTCCCGGGAGGAGAAGAAAATCATCGAGTATCTGCGTCGGGAATTGGGGGACAGTTAGCGGCGGCTGAACCAGATATTGCCCATCAGTTCGCCGCCGCAGTTGGTCTGATGACAGCCGGCAAGTGCCAGGTAAACGCCCACCATATTTGCTGACTGCAGATAACCTCTCCGCCCACTGCTGTCGGTATCACAGCAGAGAATATTCCGTTTCATCAGACCGAGCAGAATGCGATCGGCGGTGTCTTCATCAATGCCCACCGCGTCACAGATTTCAGCTTCGGTCACAGCGTGATCAAAGGAGGTTTTGCTGAGCACGGCCAGGACAGTCTCATCGCACAGCGGACGCAGAAAGTAGGCTGCATCGGTGGCTGACAGGCTGCACAGCGTCTCCTGCATGGCTCGGCCGGCCAGAATAAAGCCCATGCCTTCCATAGCGGAGGGATCCTTCGTATCGCAGATACGGATGTCATCGGAACTGATGGCAGCGTTGCTGCCGCCAAAATTTGTGTTACTGTCATGGAAAAGGGTATCCAGCGCTTTCAGCAAAGTGCCGGAGCGTCCTTCACGCCGGGCGAGCGCGCAGAAGTCCTGCATGGCATGGCGGTTGTCGCTGTTTGTGCGGCCCAGCAGCTTGTCTGCCGAGATGCCGAAGATGTCGCATAGGTCGGACAGAAGCAGGATATCGGGCATACTGTCGCCATTTTCCCATTTGGAGACAGCCTGACCGGAGACCCCCAACTGTGCACCGAGCTGCTCCTGGGTGATCCCAAGGGCCCGACGCTGTTGGGCAATGATATCGTTAATTTTTTGTTTCATGGTGCTGCAAACCTCCATTTGTTGTTGTCTATGCTTTCATTATACCCGATTCGGAAGAGAGAGACAAGCGAGCATTCTTTGAATTCACTCAACTGTTGGTTGGGGAAATTTTGGCGAAGCCACTTCCATGGGGATGTGATTAACCGAAAAGGGGTGTCGTGCGAATCGCACGACACCCCCTCGGTATGGTTACAGGGTGAAGAGCTTGACCATTTTCACAGCGGGTTCATTCTCGGCTTCGACGACCTCACCCAACGCGAAAAATCCATCCTTGCCGCAGAGACGGACCCTGGTGCGGAGGGGGTGATGGAAGCCCAGTTTCCTTGCCGCTACCGCACAGCCGCCCCGCAGGAGCTTTTCGTGGAACTCGCCTACCCGCAAAGCGGGAAGGGAGGCAAAGAGCATTTCCGGGGGGGTGAGGCATCCACGGCGTTCCTCGGAGGACATGGCCCCCAGCTGTTCGGGGGTATAGGCATGGGCGAGGGAAAATTCCCCCGATCCGGTACGGCGCAGGGTGGCCATGACCCCGCCGCAGCCCAGCTTTGCACCGATGTCGGCGCAGAGGGTGCGGATATAGGTTCCCTTGGAGCAATGCACATCCAATAGATAGTCGGAAGGAACATCAGTAGGGGAGCAGGTGAGGGAATAGATCTCAATGGGGCGGGCCTTCCGCTCCACCTCGCCCCCGGCGCGGGCAATGTCCACCAGCTTGCGGCCGCCCACCTTCAGCGCGCTGTACATGGGGGGGATTTGTTCGCTCTTGCCCACCATGGCGGCGCAGACCGAGGCCACTTCCGCGGCATCAGGCAGGATATCGGTGTGGGTCAGTACCTCCCCCGTGATATCCTCGGTGTCGGTGGTCATACCCAGGCGGAGGGTGGCGGTGTAGTGCTTTTCGTCGCTGACTAAATATTCGGCTGCCTTGGCGGCGCGTCCCACCAGGACCACCAAAAGGCCGGTGGCAAGGGGATCAAGGGTGCCGGTATGCCCCACGCGGCGGGTGCCGTAAAGGCGGCGCACCAGTCCCACCATGTCATGGGATGTGGGACCGGCGGGTTTATCCAGCAGCAGAACGCCCGAAAGATTAGGATCTTCCTGTAATTTAGCCATCATGAAATAATCAAATCCTCAAGCCGTCTTTTGGGAACAAAATGACGGTTTTCTTCGTCTCTGTAGTATGCGGATTTTTCCCCCGGGGCAAGATCGGTGAGATAGATCTTCTCGTCGGGCTTGCCCAGGGCAAGGATAAGCTGGGGCAGGTAGCGGGCCATGTCCAGGGACAGGGCGGAGGCTACGGCATCGGGACGGAAGTTCCCGATCATGCATCCCCCGAAACCTGCCTCTACCGCGGCAAGCATCATGGACTGGGCTACGATGCCCACATCCCGATTGAAGCGGGTGGGATTTTCGGCAATGGTCAGATCCTGGCAGATGACGATATAGGCGGTGGGGACGTGCCCCTCGGGGGGAAGCTTAAGGTCGGGCAGGTTTCGCGCCCATCCGGTGAGAGGAAGCAGCTTGGCACAGGCCTCAGCGCCCTCCACCAGATAGAAGCACAGGGGCTGCAGATTGATGCTGGAGGGGGAGAAACGGGCCGCTTCCACCGCGGCGGTGAGCACGCTGTGGGGGACGGGTACGGACATATCAAAGCTTCGGTAGCTTCGGTTGGCAAGAATCAGATCCTGGAGCATTATTCTTCCTCCTTGTTTTGGGGCGGGGTCAGGGTGACGGCATTGATGGGAACACCCTGGGATGAGAAGTTGCGCTCATATTCGGTCATGATGTTTCCCTCGGCCCATTCGCTGGCGTGGAGATCGCGGGTGAGGCGGGAGAGGGTCCAGCCCATGGCCTCGGCCTCCTCCAGGGTGAAGTCGAAGAGGCTCACATTGTCGGTTTTGAAACGGATCTCGCCGCCTTCGGCCAAAAGCCCCCGATAGATTTCCAAAAAATTTCGATGGGTCAGGCGGCGCTTGGCATAGCCCTTCTTTGGCCAGGGGTCGCTGAAGTTGAGGTAGATACGGGACAGGCAATGGGGGGGCAGCCATTCGCCCAGCTCCTGGGCATTGCCGATGAGGAACCGAAGATTATCCGGACGGGTGTCGGCGGCGGCTACGGCCGCTTCCAGCGCGACCACCATCACATCGGAGATGCGCTCCAAGGCAATGAGGTTGTATCCGGGGTCTGCGGCGGCGGTGCCGATGGCGAAGCCGCCCTTTCCGCAGCCGATCTCCAGACAGAGAGGACGTGCCTCGGGGAAGGGAAGCTGAGGGTTTTCCCGCAAAATGGCGGGATCAGAGATCAAAAGATGGGAACAGGCGGCAATTCTTTCCGCTCTGTGCTTCTTTTTTCGCATTCTCATCTTGCTATTTGCTCCTTAATTTGGTAAAATATATGTATATGCGGTTTGAGGGGGCTTATCTGCTCTTTATTGTACCATATTTTGCTGTGACTTGCAAGCCGAATTTGCGGAGATTATCGAGGAAAGGAAGAAGATCGGTCTATGGAAAAACAAGTTTTTCTTGATCGGGTGCGGCAGACTCTTCTGGAGCGCGGTGTTGCCGAAGAGGTGACGGCGCGTCAGATTGCCAAGCTCAGTCAATTTATCGATGAAGAAGGCGGCAGCAATACCGAGGCCATGCTGGAAGAAGAGGATCCCGTCCTGCTGGCCGACGAGATTTGTGCCATTCTGAAGCGGAATGCGGCCCGCCGTGCCGCCGCGGCTGTGATTGAACCGGAAGCAGAGGCGGAGCCTGCTCCTGCGCCGGCGGTTGAGGCAGTGGCCACCGTAGAGGTCAATGAGAACTTTGATGTGGTAGATCTGCCCGCGGGAGATGGGAAAACAAGTCTTCCCGCAGAAGAGATTTCTCCGGAATCCATCTATGTTCCGCCCATGGAAGAGGCGTTTGATGAAGAACCCTCCCGGAAAAACCGCAGGCAGCCTAAGCAGGCAAAACGTGAGGTGCTTGAGGTGGATGAGGTGGAGTCCCGGGCCGAGGAGTATTCCGGAGAAAAGGGTGGTCCCATGTTTTGGGTCATGTTCATTGCGGCACTTCCCTTTGTGGTGGCAATCTGTGCTTTGGTGCTTGCGCTGTTTGTCGCAGCTTTTGCCGCACTGGCAGTTTTGCAGGTGGGTGCTTTTGTTGCCCTTGCGGCTGTGGCGGCAGTGGGCACCGCCTTCACCCTGGTAGCCCTGATTTACGGTGTTGTTCAGATGCTGAGCACCCTTCCGGTGGGCTTGTTTGAGCTTGGTATCGGCGTAGCGGCCGGAGGCGCCGTTCTGTTCTGCAGCATTCTGCTCTACAACCTGGGTGTTCGCCTGTTGCCCTTCACCATGAAGCAGCTGGCCAGATTCCTTGGTTTTACGGTCAAGCGGGGCAAGGTTTTGTTTATTTACCTGAAAGGAGCGTGCGCTAAGCTGTGAGAGCAACCTCTGTTATTTTTCTCATTGTTGCGGTGGTGCTTGTGCTGGTGGGCATTGTGACCTGTACCGTTGGTGCCACGCTTGCCGAGGAGCAGGGCATTGAACTGTTTGATACGGTGTCCGATGCCGATAATAACCTTATTTATACTTACAATTATGCCGGTGAGGGCATCAAGAAGATTGCCGTTAACATTGGCGATGCCGATGTGAATGTCTACGGCGGAAGTGATGCGGATTACATCGAGCTGATCAATTTTCCTCAGGGGGTGTATGATCTCTCTGCCACCAACCTGACACTCTCCCTGGTGGACAACTCCAGTCTGCTCAAGATTTTCTCCCTTGGACAGAACGGATTCAATTTTCACGGTTTCCGTCATTTCTTCCACTCTCTTGATTTTTCGGATAAGACCCGCACGGTGAATATCTATCTCACCGAAGACAGCGCAGTCACACTGCTTGACATTGCGCTGGAGACGGGAAATCTTACGGTGCAGAACATCGACCGTCCTTTTGACCTTTACGGCAAGCTGGAGACGGGGGATGTGGTGCTGGAGAACATCTCCACCACCTCGGATATAAAGCTGACCCTTGGAACTGGGAGTGTGAAGACCGAGGATGTGCTCTGCCGTGCCCTCAAGCTGGAGGCGGCATCAGCAGAGGTGGACCTGGACACCTTCTGTGCTGAGCAGAGCATGGAGGTGAAGCTGACCGAGGGAAGCGTGAGCTTCTTCCCCAGCCGCAGAGAGCTTAACGGCTATCGGGTGAAGCTGGACGCCCCTGCCGGCAGAGTCAGCTACTTCGGCGAGTCGGTGGGCAGCAGCTACGCGGTGGACAGCACCGAGGATGAGACCCGTACCTTCCACCTTGAAACGAAAAATGGCAATATAACCGTAGAATAAAAAAGGATGCCGCGCAGAGCGCGGCATCCTTTTTTATTGGCAGAATCAGACATTAAAGCGGAAGAGCACCACATCACCGTCGGCGATGACGTATTCCTTGCCCTCGCTGCGAACAAGCCCCTTCTCCTTGGCAGCGTTCATGCTGCCGCAGGCGATGAGGTCGTCGTAAGCCACGATCTCGGCGCGGATAAAGCCACGCTCGAAGTCAGAGTGGATCTTACCCGCTGCCTGGGGCGCCTTGGTGCCCCGGGTGATGGTCCAGGCGCGGACCTCCTTGGGACCGGCGGTGAGGTAGCTGATCAAGCCCAGCAGGGAATAGCTTGCCTTGATGAGACGGTCAAGGCCCGACTCGGCAATGCCCAGATCCTCAAGGAACACAGCCTTTTCCTCGGCATCCAGCTCAGCAATCTCCGCCTCGAGGGAAGCGCAGATGGGAAGGATGCCTGCCTTTTCCTCCTCGGCATGGGCCTTGAGGGCCATGTAGAGGGGGTTGTCCACCGGTTCGGTGCCGGCCTCGTCCTCGCTGACATTGGCCACATAAATGATAGGCTTGAGAGAAAGCAGGGGCGTTTCGGAGAGCATGGTCAGTTCTTCGGGGGTGTATTCCAGAGCGCGGGCGGATTTCCCTTCTTCCAGCGCAGCCTGTACCCGCTCCAGCAGAGCCAGCTCCTCGGCCAGGGACTTGTCCCCCTTCATGGCCTTGCGGGTGCGGTCGATGCGGCGCTCGATCAGCTCCATGTCGGAGAAAATCAGCTCAAGGTTGATGGTTTCCAGGTCGCGCAGGGGATCCACCTTGCCGTCCACGTGGATGATGTTGTCGTCCACAAAACAGCGGATCACGTGCACAATGGCATCCACCTCGCGGATGTGGGAGAGGAATTTGTTGCCCAGGCCCTCACCCTTGGAGGCACCGCGGACCAAACCCGCGATGTCCACAAATTCGATGATGGCAGGGGTGTATTTTTCGGGGTTGTACATTTCGGCCAGCACGTCCAGCCGGGCATCGGGGACGGTGACAATGCCCACGTTGGGCTCAATGGTGCAGAAGGGGTAGTTGGCCGATTCGGCACCTGCATTGGTGATGGCGTTGAAAAGGGTACTCTTGCCCACGTTGGGCAGACCTACGATACCGAGTTTCATGTTTATTTGGTTCTCCTTAAAAACATTGATTGACAGTTCCGGAGAATGCTTCGGCCGGAAGAAGCCGGTGCCGCATTCCCGTGCATACCCGCAGGGGGCATATCCATACACAATAATTATACCATACAATCCCTGTTTTCTCAAGCGGTTCACGGAAAAATTTTGAAGATTTTTCCCGTTTGGGGGGATTTGAGAAAACGCTGTGCTCAATTCTCTCCTGCATCATTGCCGGTGCCCGGGGAAAGCCGTGCAGCCTTGCGGAATTGGAGGGGGGTGCTTTGGGTCTGCGCTTTGAACACACGGCAGAAATAGGAGAGAGAGCTGAATCCGCAGCGATTGCTGATCTCGCTGATGGGGAGCGCGGTTTCGGTCAGAAGTCGGCGGGCGGTGACGATCCTGGTTTTCAGCAGATATTCCATTACGGTAAATCCTGTCACGGTTTTGAATTGACGGCAGAAGTGGTATTTGCTGATGTGAATGTCCCGGCAAATGCTGTCCAGGTCAATGTCCTCGGTAACATGCGCGTTGATGAATTCCACTGCCTTTTGGATTACATTGGAGGAGGCAGAGGAGATGTGGGTTTGATTTTTTCGCAGGAAGACAAGCAGAGACATAAATCCGCTTTTCAGCACCGGCGGCAGATAGCGGGGATTGCCGTCATACTGTCGGATATTGTCCAGAATGTTTTCCGCAAATTGCTGATCCCGCTCGGGCAGTCGGGTATATATCAGGGCATTGGGATTGAAGAAATCCTGCATTTGCAGCTCCGACGGAAACAGCGTAAGCAGTGCCTCCAGGTCCTCGTTGTGAAGGAAAATTTTGCTCCGGTCATAATTTGCGGGATCGTCCGGCATGGTGTAATGGAAATGGTTCCCGCCGATAAAGCAAAGGCCGCCTTTTTGAATGGGATAGTTCTGTTGCGTGCTGACAATGCTTCCCCCGGAGGTGTGCATATACATGATCATACTTTTTCCGGAGGTGTGCCAGATCTTGTAATAGGAATCCATGCCGATCTGGTGAATGTAGATATCCTTGTTCATTTTTTCGATCACCCCACCTTATGATACAGCAATCAGAGTAAAAAATCAAGCAATATTTGACTTTATTTACCGGGAAATTTGTAGTATACTAAGAAAAATCGACCCGAGAGGAGATATAACCGAGATGAAGGGAATTTACACTGCACTGCTTACTCCGTTTGACGAAAATAATCGCATCCATGAGAAGGCACTGGAACAGCTGATCCTGCACAACATCAAAATGGGGGTGCAGGGATTTTATGTGGGAGGAAGTACCGCGGAGGCGTTTCTGCTGTCCACCGATGAGCGGAAACAGGTGATGGATATTTGCCGCGCTGTTGCACCCAATCATCGACTGATCGCGCATATCGGCTCGCTCAATGAGGCAGAAGCGCTGGCACTGAGTCTCCATGCCCGAGCGTTGGGGTATGATGCCATCTCTTCGGTGTCTCCTTTTTACTATAAGTTCACGTTTGCGGAGATCCGCGACTATTATTTCCGCTTGGCCGAGCATAGCGGGATGCCGATGATCATCTACCATTTCCCCGCCTTTACCGGGGTAAGTATGGGGATGAAGGAGATCGGTACCTTCCTCGATCGAGCGGAATTCATCGGCATGAAGTTCACCTCTAACGATTTCTTTACCCTGGAGCAGGTGAGGGCGGCCTTTCCCGATAAGCTCATCTACAACGGCTATGATGAAATGTTTCTCGCCGGACTTGCCATGGGCGCTGACGGCGGTGTGGGCAGTACCTATAACTTTATGGCGGATAAATTTGTCAGAATTCAGACGCTGTTCTGGGAGAGCAGGATTGCAGAGGCGCAGGCACTGCAGCGTGAGGCCAACCGCATCATCGCCATCCTTTGCCGGATCAGTGTGATGCAGGCCGAGAAAGAAGTGCTCAATCAGCTGGGAATTCCCTTCGGCACCTGCCGAAAGCCCTTTGGGGAGCCCTCGGCAGAGCAGAAGGCGCTGATTGCCAAAGAGATCATTCCCTACATCACTGCGCTGTAATATGAGGAGAAGAAATGAAACGCTCTGAAATCAACCGCGCGCTGCGCGAACTTGAGGCCATATGTGAAAAGCATCATTGCTACCTGCCGCCTTTCTGTCATATCACGCCGGAGGCGTGGCAGAATCTGGGCCATGAGTATGATGAGGTTCGGGATTGTATGCTGGGATGGGATATCACCGATTACGGTATGGGTGATTTTGACCGATTCGGTTTCTCGCTGATCACCATCCGCAATGGCAGCCGTGCCATGCCTGACCGCTATCCCAAAGTGTATGCGGAAAAGCTGCTGTACCTCAAGGAAGGGCAGTATGCGCCCAACCATTTTCATTGGTACAAGACCGAGGACATCATCAATCGTGGGGGCGGGAATGTGCTCATTCGCGTGCACAACCGCCTGCCTGATGACGAAGTTGATCGGGTGTCGGATGTGACGGTGCACACCGACGGAAGGACTTACACCGTGCCGGCGGGCACCCAGATCCGCCTGACCCCGGGGGAGAGTATTTATATTCCCCAGTATCTCTACCACGATTTTGAAGTGGAGCCGGGGACCGGAGCGGTTTTGCTGGGTGAGGTCAGCCAATGCAACGACGACAATACCGACAACCGTTTCAATCCTCCGGTGGGGCGTTTCCCGGCCATCGAGGAGGATGAGCCTCCTTATCGGCTTCTGTGCAACGAGTATCCTGCCGCAACGTAATGGGAAAGTACATTCTATTCAGGAGATGACGGCCATGCAGAAACAATATTCAGCCCGGGAGCCCTATATCCGCCGTTTGGATCTTTGGGCACCGGACGATACTTATACCAACCATCGGATCCCCGGTATGCTGGTTACTGATCGGGGTACTTTGCTTGTGTATTGCGAAGCCCGCCGCAGTGCGGGGGACTGGGCGATGATGGATATTCTCATGCAGCGCTCGGAGGATTGCGGTGAGACCTTTGGCCCGAACATCATCCTTGCCGAGGGAAACGAGGAACACAACACCGTCAACAATCCGGTCATGCTGCAGGAGAGGAGCGGGCGGATCCACTTTTTATACTGTGAAGACTACACGATCCGCGGCGGGCGTATCCTGCGCCGATACAGCGACGATGACGGCCTGACCTGGAGCGAGCCTATCGATATCACGCATTTTGCCATGTCGGAGTTCCATAATGCCTTTGCCCTGGGGCCGGGGCATGGCATCGTCACGCCCGATGGTACTCTTCTGGTTCCCATTTGGATGGTACCCCGCCGCTACGAAGAGCCCCTGACCCGACATTCTCCCTCGGTGGTCAGCACGTTTTTCAGCCGTGACGGCGGAGAAACCTGGTCACTCGGTGAAATTTTGGATACGAACCCGGATGTGATCTGTCCCAACGAAAGCGTGGCGGCAGTGACCTCCGCAGGGGAGATTTACCTGAATATCCGTCATCAGGCATCCCATCGGGCGCGGGCCTACAGCGCCGACGGTTGCTCGGGATGGCGGGAATACGGTCCAGACCGGGCGCTGTGGGATCCACGGTGCTTTGGCAGCGTGGCGGCCTATGATGACGGTGTCAATCCCTATTCCCTGATCTTTGTCAATTGCGCCAGCAAGACGGGACGTAAGAACATTACCGTTCGGGTCAGCGTGGATGATGGGCAAAGTTTTCCCTATACTCGCACGGTGGATACTGAACGGGGCGGATATGCCGAGATCGCGGTCGACAGCCGAAACGGATTGATCTATCTGCTCTATGAGGATCAATACGGCATTACCGATCATCTCGCTGTGTGCAATTATGCCTGGCTCACCGCCGAGTCTGCCGAGACGGACGAATGATCGTATCGAGTGCAAAAGGAGAGTGCTATGACCCATACAATTCATATTTTTGATGCGCGAATCGGGCGTTTTTTTGCGGTGCTTGCTTTGGTGCTGATCTGTATCTTGTCTACTGCCTGCAATTCTGACACGGATACTCCCCCCGTCGATACAACCGAGAGCAATGTGGCACCCAAGCAGATGTGCTATATCGTTCAGGACGGTCAAACCGCATACACCATTATTCGTGCGGATACGGCTGATGCCGAAGTGGTGAAAGCGGCGACAACGCTGTGGAAAACGTTTGAAAACCGCTACGGTGTTTCTGTTCAGCTGTTCTCCGACTGGACGGCGGATAACAAAGCAAACAATACCGTCACCTCGGACAGCTCGGTGAAAGAGATCCTCATCGGTGCCACCAACCGGGCCGAAAGCCGAAACGTAACCCCTGAACAGGTGACCTACGGATTTCTGATCAAGGAAGAAAACGGCAAGATTGTCATTTGGGGCAGTGATGCCGAACAGACTGTCCGCGGCATGGAATATTTCATGAGCCATATCCTTATCGGAGATGCTCCGACGGTGGAAGAGGGATACCTGTACATCAGCGACCTTCTGGCGGCAGACAGCCCCATTACTTTGCTGGTTAACCAATATGCGGTGGTCTATCCCGCATTGCTGTCGAGCAAATTGTCAGCTCCGGTGCAGGAGCTTTGTGCGATGCTGGGCGGTATCGCAGGGCGGGAGATTCACCCCGTGACCGATGCGGCGGCTGAAACGCAGAAGGAGATCCTGATCGGAAAAACTACCCGTGCTGCCTCAGTGGAGGGCAGTGCAGATCTGCATTATATGGATTACCGTGTGAAGGTGGACGGTGATAAAGTGCTGATCCTGGGGGGGAGTGCCCTGTCCACCATGTCTGCCATTGCCCATTTTGTCGATGCTGTCAAGGAGAACAGGATCACCTCGCTGGAGGATGGCTACGAGTACCACATGGACTTCCACGGCACCTACCTTGCCGATTCGCTGGCCTATCACGCCGATTCCTTTGTCCCTGTTTGGGCGGATCAATTCACCCCGCCTGCCTGGATGACCGATTTTGAGGAAAAGCTTCACGCCATGACTTCTTCATCCGGTCGATATACCTCGGTGGCACATATGGGGGGAGATATCCAAAACTATCCCTGGAATTCGCTGGAGGGAATACTCAGTGCGCTGATGCTGGGGGCGGATGCCATTGAAATGGATCTGCGGCTGACCAAGGACAACATCATGGTATTGATGCATGATCCTACCCTGACCAGAACCACCAATGTCAATGCAATGAAGGGGAAAAACGGTCTTCCCAACTCGGTCAATGTTGCCGATTGGACCTATGCCGAGCTACGGCAGCTGAACCTTGTCTTTGATGGCAAGGTTACCGAGTATAAGATCCCTACGGCCTATGAGGCGCTGGTGCTTTGCCGAAACCGCACGCAGGTGGCCTTTGACATCAAGATTGAAGGCATTGAAGTAGATACCGATATCTATCTGATGGCCGAGGAGCTGGATGCCAAGCAATGTTTCTTCGCCTGGCGGGGCAGCATGGCAATTGTCAACGGTTGGGTGAAGAAGGATCCCGGAGATACTGAATTTGTCGAAGCGGTGAAGCGGGTTGCAAAGTATCTGACCCTTCCCGGGCACAGCTTCCGTGTGCGTTCCTTCTCGAAGTTTGAGTCCTATGGCGATGGGGAGGAAGGTTGGGCCAAGCAGTTCCGAAACGGGGCGAAATATATTTTTACCAACCGAATTTATGAGATATCCCGCTATATTGCCGAAAACCAGTCGCCATGCTATCCGTCATGAAAATGTGATTCTGTCATGAGATTTGGGGTTGATTTTTGATGTCAAACGGTTGACAAACGAAAAAAACACGGGTATAATGAACGGAGTAATTGCTGCCGAAAGGACGGACGGAACAATGGAAGACATTATCCGCGAAGGATCTGCCGAACTGCTGGAGGAAATGCGCCAACTGCGGGACGAGGCCAAGCGATACCGCGAAGAGGCGCATCGGGAGGCCACCCGCGCCCGCCATGCCATGATTGCGGCACAGATGGAGACGGTGTATATGCCCGAGGAAAAGAAAAAGTGGGTGATAGACGGCATCCCCACGCCTCCGGGGTACTACGCCTACTACGGTGCCGGCGGAAACGCTTATGTCCTCTACCACGAACGATCGGGCAAGGGCGAGTACAGCGCATATTTAGCTAATCTGGAGGCGGCAGGCTTTATCCGCCATTACACCGGAGAGGTGGGCAAGCTGCTCTATGCCTGCTACTACAACGATGCCGCCGTGCTGAACGTGACCTATGCCTCCTCTGACGGTGTTCTGCGGGTTGTGGTGGAACCCCGGGAAGAGGTTGTTCTGCCCCCCCTCGAGCCGATCTGCGATGGCACGCCGGAGTCGGCGGAGCCCAAGCTTTGCCTGTTCGGCGACCATCTCTACGATTGCCATGACTGCGGCATGGGCTATATTTACCGCCTCCATGACGGCACATTTGTGGTCATCGACGGCGGGATGTATGATCCGGATGAGCTGCCCATCTGTTTCTTCAACCGCCTGCGGGAGATGAATGGGGAGGGGAAGATCGTGATCTCTGCCTGGTTCCTCACCCACGCCCACCATGACCATATCCGCGTGTTTGTGCGGCTGGCTGATCTGTTTGCCGATCAGCTGGATATTCGCCGGGTGATCTGCAATTTCCCGGGGTATCTCATGCAGCTGGGCAGCGGTCATCGTAGCTGGTGCAAAAATCTTGTGGGCAGCGTTGAGACGGCGCTGGAGAAGCTGTCTCCCCGTCCGCAGGTTATTCGCGCCCACACGGGACAGCGGTTTGATTTCCCCGGCCTGTCGGTGGATATGCTCTTCACCCTGGACGATTTCAAGCATCCCTTCTTCCCCGATAATTTCAACGCAACCTCCCTGATCTTCCGCCTGACCACGGCGGGACAGACCTATATGTTCCTGGGTGACGCCGACTCCACTACCAACGGAATCATAGTGGAGCGGTTCGGTGAGCTTTTGCGCAGCGACATCGTGCAGGTTGCCCACCATGGCTTCTGGGGCGGCACCAAAGAGGTCTACGATACCATCGCGGCCCCTATCGTCTTCTGGCCCTGCCCGCTGATCAATCCCAGAAACGGACACGACCGCTACTGCGACCCCAACTGGAGTCCCATCACCCGGGAAATGGTGAAAAACCACGCCAGGGCGGTGTTCCTGCAGTGGAAGGGAACCGATATCCTCTCGCTCCCCGTGACCGGCGAGGAGGGAATCACCCTGGCCTCGGACACCGATGAGGGGCATCCGGAATAAATCAAGAAAAGCTCTGCTTGGCGTACCTGCGATAAAGCAGGTTATATTGAGAAAGACATGTTCATTTTGAGCATGTCTTTTTTCTTGCATTATTATACCGTTTATGATATAATATCTTTGAAAATCAAAGTAAAACTATACTTTGCCTCAACAAACACTTCGTGGAATTATTTTTGAAATTTGATATAATAAAATCAAAAAAGCGCTTTTGAATACTTTTCGGAGGACACTATTATGTCTATTGGTTCAACCATAAAACGCCTGCGTCGCGAGAAGGATATTACGCAGGAACAGCTTGCAGAGTATCTTGGGATCACTTCGCGTGCGATTTCTCAATGGGAATGCGATAGGACCGCCCCAGACATTTCCCAACTCCCCGCACTCTGTCATATTTTCGATGTTTCGTCAGATGTTTTGCTCGGAATCGATATCGAGAAGAACAATGAGGAAATAAAGAAATATTTGAGCGATGCGGCTCAATTGGGCTATCAAGGGAAAGGCACTGAACGTACAGAGCTTCTCCGCGAAGCAAACAAAAAATTCCCGCGCGATTATAAGATCATGCAAAGTCTTGCCGATTCGTTGGTGTGTGAGTATTCTCGAAAAGGCATTAAGGAATATGACGAGGTGTTTGATCTTTGCAATCGAATCCTTGCCGAGTGTACCGATAGTTTGATTCGATATGA